>JAUWAB010000138.1 GCA_030602265.1 Prolixibacteraceae bacterium
CAGGGGTGGTCTGATTGGCCCTGAATTCAATACTGCCTTCTGCCAGGACTATCTCAATGTAGTTTTCGTTTTCATAGGCACTTACGTTGAAACTGGTGCCCAGCACTCTCACCGCTGAGGTGCCGGCACCAATTTCAAACGGATGTCGCTCGTCATGAACCACATCAAACCACGCTTCTCCCTGTAAATCTACACTGCGATTATTTGCGAAAGGTATCGAGTAGGTAAGTGTTGATCCACTGTTCAGAAATCCTGAAGTACCATCGGGCAGTGTGAACGAAACCCTCGATCCCATGGGCGCATATATGCTCGAAGTGACCGTTCGGTCTGCCAATTGCTCCGCAACCGGCTCCGGCTTCAGAAAATGCCATAAAGCCGCAAAAAGAACCGGTACCAAGAGTATTGCGGCCACCCTGGTATAAACCTGAATAAACCGGCTCCTGAAGGAGTGCTGCCTTTCCTCCTCTTTTAGGTGAATAATATGGTGTATTCTGTCAAGCAGATGGGTTAAATCTGTCTCATTTCCTGAGTTTCCCGTATTCCAGTCTTCGTGCAGTAGTTTGTATAGTCCCGGACTCGCTTCTCCGTTTCTGAAAAGGTCTTCTACCCAAAGGTTTTCATCGTTACTGGTCTTTCCTTCCAGATAGCGCTGCAGAATATCTATTTCGTGTTGATTCAGCATATTTCAGTTTTAGCGGAAAGATAGCTAAATTCCTCCCGTTATATAGTAATACACCCCGGGATTAAAAATCTCATATGAATTCAGAGACTTTCTAAGCGAAACCCTCAATCTAAAATGAGTCTAAATAATCACCCTGAGACTTGCGGTGAAGTTAATGGGCATATAATTAGGCGTTTAGAAGGTTTTCAAAGCACCCAGAGGTAAAGAAACAGAAGTATGGCCAGGTTCTCATTTTCCATCCTTGACTTGATGAATTTCAGCGCGGCCGATATGTAATTATCCACCGTACCAACGGAGAGATTGAGCTCTGTGGCAATCTCCTTCGAAGAAAGACCTTCTTTACGGCTTTTCAGGAAAACCATTTTTTGATGTTCGGGTAGTTGACCAATTATATGGTCTACCTGTTCAAGAGCCGACTTATATTCAGCCTGATCATCATTTTTAACTGACTTATCAGCCAATTCGAGAATAAGGTTGTCTTTAAACTGCCGTTCAGTTGCTCTTTTCCTGAAAATGTTACAGATATCGTGATAGGCAATAGTAAAAAGATAGGATTGAAAGGACGTACCGGACTTCAGCTTTTTGCGGTTTTCCCAGACTTTCAGAAATACTCCCTGTACCAATCCCTCCGCATCTTCCTTATTCCGGAGATATTTTAACCCAAACGTAAAGAGCCGGCCGGCGTATTTGCCGAACAGTTTGTCGAATGCACCGGCATCTCCCCGCTGCAGTGCATCAACCAGTTCCTTATCTCCGGATGCCGTTTTCAATCAGGTTAATCGTTTGAGCGAAGGTAAGAAAATATTGATGCATTCCGATGCCCGCAATCGTTGCAACTATTAAAAAGATAAGACGTACTTCAGATAAGTGTTTTACCTGAAGTACGTCATGATTTATTATAGTTTCCAACCATTTCTGTATTCATAATGCAGAAATTGGTCTGCCTCGGGCATATTGGGGAAGGAGAGTTTCTCAGGGTCGAACTGCAGGCTCTGATAACTTAGCTTTTCCCTTAGTTCGGGTCTGAGGGCGATATTCCCCAGCAATACGGTTTCTGTGAGTGGACCTGCCCATTCGTAGTTAGATCCGGCAGGCTCTCCTCCTTTGGCTGCGAGAATCCATTCCTGCCTGTGCCCCGGTGATGATTCCAGGTAAGGCTCAGGCCTTTTGTAGGATTCATTCAGTGACTCCGGAAGCAAACGATTCCCCAGGATTTTCCCTTTGCTGCCAATGTACAGCACGCCACCTGCTCCCATCTGGATATCGGTGCCCATTTCGGCCAGGCGTGGCGGACGAAGTCCTCCGTCGTACCATATAAGCCTCAGTGGTGGCATATCCCCGCGTGCCGGGAAGTCGTAGGTGACCATGGATCCCAGCGGGAAGGATTCCCCGTTGACCAGTGTGGAGGTACCCTGCACACTGGTGGGGTACTTGAGTTTTAAGATCCTGAATACGGAATCAAACGAGTGACAACCGATATCACCCAGCGCTCCGGTTCCATAATCGAGCCAGCCGCGCCATCTGAAAGGATGGTAAGACGGGTGGTAGGGGCGCAGGGGTGCAGGTCCTGTAAATATGTCCCAGTCGAGTGTGTCAGGTACCGGCGGGGTATCGTCGGGGCGTTTCACTCCCTGAGGCCAGTACGTATCCGACAATCCCCTGTTGGGGCGGTCGGTCCATACATGCACCTCCTGGATGGTTCCGATAGCGCCATCGTGGATCATTTCCTGAAGTCTCCGCGGACCGTCGCCAGCCTGACCCTGGTTTCCCATCTGGGTGGCTACCTTGTACTTTCGGGCTGCTTCGGTAAGCATCCTGGCCTCAAAGACCGTATGTGTCAGCGGTTTCTCGGTATAGGTATGCTTGCCCCTCCTGATGGCTTCCATGCTGACGATCGCATGGGTGTGGTCTGGAGTGGCCACAATGACCGCGTCGATATCCTTTTGTTTATCGAGCATGACGCGATAATCCTTGTATCTCTGGGCTCCGGGATAGGTCTTAAAAACATTCTGAACGGAATTATTCCAGTCAACGTCGCAGAGAGCCACAATATTCTCTGTTTTGGATACATCTTCCAGGTCAACGCGACCCATGCCGCCAATGCCAATACCTGCTATATTCAGTTTATCGCTCGGGGCAATGCGCCCTAATCCGGATACTGCATGGGCCGGCACGATAGTAAAACCGCCCAGTGCAAGGGCTGAGGTGCCAATAAAGCCTCGCCTGCTGATATTTTTTGAATTTTCAGATTCCATGTGAATTGTTGTTTTAATTTTTAATGGTCAGATGGCCCCGATAGTATCGGGGCACCCTGAGAAACGTTCATCATTATGGTTCGGGTTTCTGCAGTTTTGGCAGTTTCATACCTATTGGTTTACAATTTACTGATCAGTGGATGATAGGAGTCAGTACCAGGTTTCTGAATGAAATGGCGGTATGGTCTCCCTGCAGGTAGATAGGTCCGGGTGCAAAAGGATCCGACTGGATGGCTCCACCGGTGGCTCCCTCAAGAGGCTGGTTATCGACAACGGTTACGCCGTTCACTTTTACTGTGACGTGGCGGTTGCACAGGGTAATGTCCAGTTCCTGCCATTCGCCTGCCGGTTTTTCGGCTTTTACCGTCGGAGTGATCCGGGTAAAGATGGCACCCATACTGCCGCCCCAGTTGAGCGGGCGCTCATAGGAGTCGGCTACCTGTACTTCATACATGCCACGGAGATAAACTCCGCTGTTGCTTCTGGGAGGAGCATTCACTTCGACTTTCAGGTTGAAGTCCTCGAATTCCTGTTCGGTACGAAGGTTTCCATATCTGATGGTGGGTTCGCCTTCTACCTGAACCGGGTCGTTGGTGAGAATACCATCCTTCACAGACCATCCGTTTGTCAGATTTTCCTCAATCAGTCTCCATCCTGTGAGATCATTATCATTCGGAATCAGCTTAATGGGTTCTCCGAATTTCAGGCTTGAAATATCCGGAGCAGGTGGCAATTCAGGCAGTCTGGTTCCTCTGATGTGTACGGAATCCAATCCGATGCCATTGGCTTTCGGACTAAAATAGTAGCCTGAAATTTTATCCCCTTCGGCTTTGAGTTCAATCCATGTGGGAATGTTTCTGGTCAGAGCCGGATTGCCTTCCTCGTCCTTGGTCAGGACCGCTCTGCGTGGGTTTCTTCCCAGATATAGCTTGTTACCTGATACGTAAACATAGGGCAAGCCGTAAAAAACACCTCCGCCTCCCCACATGAGGTCGGCATCCAGGTAGCCATCTTCCTGACGTACCTTGAGCCAGCCCACCGAGCTCCTTCCAAAATCAAAGGTCCATTGGCCCAGATACGTGGATACATCATCCTGGGGTACGGCCCCAGCCGTGTCCTGTTTTTTTTTCACTGCACGACAATGAAAAAGCCCCAAGAACAATTGCCAGAATAAAACTTAACACTGCTGATGATTTCATAATGATAAGATTTGAGTCGTTTGTTTTTGTTTATTTCTACGTAGAGAAATTCATGGTTGTTATAGGATTAGTTGATAGTTGACCTGGTAAATGTGTAGGGATCGATCGTGACCAGCGGATATGCGGGAGCCCGAAATACATAAAAAGAATTACAACTCCCCCAATATTTGAATAGTACAATTGATTATTCGCTTCTTGCGCAAATTGGATTAAAGGCAGTCTAACGTAAGTAAGACTTACCCGATTCAAGGGAGTAAATATTCCCTGAAATCATTTTCCTTAATAATTTTATTACACGAATGGCCCTGACCGCCATTACATTCACCCTATCCCGTTCAATACCATGTATATCAATACGGCAACACCCGCACCTGCTGATGGCCCCAGGACGGGTACCCAGCTGTAGTTCCAGTCGGAGTCGTCTTTCCCGGGAATGGGAAGGAGCCAGTGTACGAGGCGTGGGGCAAGGTCACGCGCCGGATTGATGGCATAGCCGGTTGTACCGCCCAGACTGAGACCAATGGCAAAAACCAGCAACGCTACCGGCAAGGCCTCCAGGGAGCCCAGTCCGACTTTCGCCGATGAAACGCCCTCAATCTCCAATGAGGGCAGGTGGATCAGCAATACCGCCAGCACCAGCACGAAGGTTCCGACCACTTCTGAAAAAAAGTTGCTTTTGTAATTCCTGATCGCCGGAGTGGTGCAGAAGCAATGCCTTTTCACAAAAGGGGCATCCGTGATATAAAAATGTTCCCTGAAATAGAGATAAACCGTTGCTGCCCCCAACATCGCCCCCAACATCTGCGACAGGATAAAAGGCAACACTTTGCCCCAGGTGAATAATCCGCTCATGGCCAGCCCAAGCGTTACCGCCGGATTGATATGCGCTCCGCTGAAATCCTTGACGGCAAAGACGGCCA
>JAUWAB010000126.1 GCA_030602265.1 Prolixibacteraceae bacterium
ATCAAAGGGTACGACCCCGGCCGGGGTCGAATGTTCTTTTCACGACCATATGGCTATAAACATGCAATCCCTCCGGGATTGAAGGCAAAGATGTAACAATCTGATTATAAATTACTAAGATATAATATATTCAAGTGAAAGGTTTTGTTTTTGTATTCGCAATAATTCATGGTCTGATCCACCTGCTGGGGTTTGTAAAGGGTTTTGAAATCAGGGAAGTTAAGGAGCTGACCTTGCCAATATCCAAACCCATGGGAATCATTTGGTTGTCTGCAGCTGTCCTTTTCCTGCTCTACGCCATACTATATAAAGCCAACAGCCATTATGCCTGGTTGTCAGGGTTAATTGCTGTAGTGGTTTCCCAGTTCCTGGTGATTTTGTTCTGGCAGGATGCAAAAGCGGGCACGCTGCCGAATATCCTGATCCTGGCTGTTTCCATCTTTCTGTATGGTTCTTATAGTTTCCAAAGGCTAGTTCAACATGAAACGGAAGTGATCTTAAGTCAGAACAGCGCTCCGAGTGCGAAAATCATTACGGAAGAAAACCTGGAACCCTTACCGGCGCCGGTTCAACAGTGGCTTCGCAATGCTGGCATCATCGGACGACCCGCTGTTTCTGCAGGAAAGGTGCTCCAAAGTGCCGAAATGAAACTGAAACCGGAGCAGGAGAAGTGGATGACGGCCACCGCTTTGCAATATACCACCATCGGCCAGCCGGCTTTTATCTGGTCGGTTGACGTAAAAATGAACCGTTTCCTCCATTTCAGGGGTCGTGATAAGTTCGAAAACGGAAAAGGCGAAATGAAGATTAAACTGAACTCGCTGATCAACGTGGTGAACGAGCGCGGCGAAAAACTGGATGAAGGTACCATCCAGCGGTACCTGGGTGAAATGGTCTGGTTTCCGTGGCTGGCGCTGAGTGAGCATATCCGCTGGGAACAGGTGGACGACAATACGGCGAAGGCTACCATGACGTACCAGGGAACCACCGGAACCGGAACGTTCTGCTTTAATGACCAGGGTGAGGTGACCAAATTTTCGGCTTTGCGTTACAATGGCAACGAAGCCGGTGCTAAACGTCATGAGTGGATCATGCAGATAGACGGCTACAACACCTTCGAAGGCATCCGGGTGCCTGTTTCCATGGCCGCCACCTGGAAACTCGACCAGGGCGACTGGACCTGGCTGACGCTTAAAGTTACAGAGATCAGCTATTCAGCAGATAACGCATTTAAAGTTCATAATTAATCATAATAAAAAAAAGAAAATATGATACCAGAAGAAATTTATCAGAAAATAGTGCGCTACGCCGTAAAAGCACCATCGGGACACAATACGCAGCCCTGGCAGTTTGCAAGGAACGAAGACGGATTTTTCATTAAACCGGATTTCAGCCGTGCTTTACCGCTTGCTGATCCCCTTCACCGGGAGCTGTTTATCAGTCTGGGTTGTTTGGCCGAAACGGCGATGATCGCCGCGCAGTATTACGGATACCAGCCTTCCGTGCAGATCCCGGACTCGGCTGACACGATTAAAATATCGTTGCAGAAGGATGAAACGACAGTCCCTCCCGATCTGTATCCGTACATCAACATCAGACAAACGACCCGGAATCTCTTTTCCGGGAAAACCATTCCGACGAAGGATCTGTCTGTATTGCAGGATGTGGCTGGAAACGGGAATATCCGGCGGTTTACCGGGCAGAATGAGATTCAGCAGTTCAGCCCATATATTTCCATGGCTAATGCCGTGCAGATGGGCAATCCTGCATTCAAAAAAGAATTGATCCAATGGATGCGTTTCAGTGAGAAGGAGGCCATGCAAAAGGGTGATGGTTTGTACACCGCCTGCAGTGGGGTTCCATCCATGGGACGTATGATGGGAAGCCTTGTCCTGAAAAGCTTTGTAAATGCCGCAAGTGAGAATAAACGGTATCTGAAACAGCTGGAAAATTCGGCAGCGGTGGTGCTTTTCACCAGTTCCGGTGACCGTGCGGAAGATTGGATAAATACTGGAATGATTTTTCAGCGCTTCGTGCTGACAGCCACCAGGCTGGGGTTGAATTACTCATTTCTGAACCAGCCTTGTCAGGTCGCCGCGATCAGGGAGAAAATGATTTCCGGATTAGGCCTGAACAGCGAATTCCCCCAATTGATCATCAGGCTGGGTTATTCTGCGAGAATGCCTTATTCCTTCCGGCGTCAGGCCTCGCTTCGGCCTTAAGTAATAAGCTGATTATCCCCACTCCGGAAATTGCGTTTTGTTCAGATCAAGCTTTGCGATGGTTTGCATATCCGTTTTTTCCAGTTTGAAATCAAAAATGTCCAGGTTTTCGGCCATGTGTACTTTTTGAGAAGACCTGGGAATGGCCACAATACCCCTCTGGAAGTGCCACCTCAGACAGACCTGGGCAATGCTTTTGCCGTATTTCTTGCCAATGGCAGCCAGTACAGTATTGCTGAAGATGCCATTACGTCCGGCGGCAAATGGCGACCATGCCTGCATCTGGACGCCCGTTTCCTTTAAGTATTCATACGCTATGTGCTCCTGAAAGAAAACATGCGTTTCAATCTGATTGATCACCGGTTTGATTTTGGCATACGACAGCAATTCCGCCATCTGGTCCGGTTCAAAGTTACTCACCCCGATGGCCCTGATTTTGCCTGCTTCATAAAGTTCTTCCATGGCTTTCCATGAACCTTTTACATCGCCCCGGGGCCGGTGGATCAGGTACAGATCCAGATACTCCAGGCCCAGTTTGTTTAATGTGGTCTGAAAGGCCTTCTTCGTTCCTTCATATCCCGAATCGTCGACCCAAAGTTTTGAGGTGATAAAAAGTTCTCTCTGGTTTACCCCGCTTTTTTTAATTCCCGCTCCCACGGCTTCCTCGTTCCCGTAAATATGGGCAGTGTCAATCAGCCGGTAACCCACTGAAATGGCATCTGCCACACAGCGCTCACCCACATCACCGGTCAGGGTGTTGGTGCCAAAACCCAGTATGGGCATTTTTATGCCGTTATGGAGTTTAATTTCCGGTACCGGATTTTTCACCTTTTTGGCGGAAGACGAACCGGATACCCTGGTGCCGTTTAAGGCTACAAACATTCCGGATGTCGCTATTACCGCACCGGTACGCAGAAAATCCCGGCGTTTCATTCCATTGGACTTATTCCCCGTTTCCATTGTATAGGTTTTAAATAAGTTCAAATATACCATTTTTTAACAAGCTGTTAACAAGTACGTTTAAACAAATACGATGATTGTGTGTTTAATGATCAGATATAAACATTAAACAAAAAGAGTCATGAAAAAATTTAGCTTATTATTAGTTGCCTTATTTATCGGTGTTGTTTTTGCTTTTGGATCCGGAAAACCATCTATGAATGTCATTCCTATCAATGCCGACAGAATTTTAGTGGCCATGGAGAATGAAGTACCTTCTCCTATGGAAGTGAGCGTTACTGACAAAGACGGCCGGTTGGTGTTTTACAAGAGCGTCAGGCGTCCCGACAAAGACTACAAAAAGATCTATGATTTGTCGGCACTCGAAGACGGCCGTTATTCATTAACTTTAACGGTTAACAATCAGCGGGCCCAGAGAACCATTGATCTGAAAGAAGACAAAGTGCTTGTAGGTGATTTGCGTTTTGCTTACGATCCTACGTTTAATTTTGCCGACAACACGTTGAAATTCTCTTATCTGAATTTTGATGAGGAGAATATGAATTTCATTCTTTACCGTGAGGGGACTGAAGTATTCCGCTCCTCTCTGGGTAATGAATTTGCCCTGACCAAAGGTTTTGATTTGTCGGCACTCGACCGCGGTTACTACGACGTGGTGATTGCCTCGAAGAACAAACAATATTATCACAACGTACGGATTGACTGATTTCTGAAGTCTGCGTGATTAAATCTCCGGGGGAAATAAGCTCCGGAGATTTTATTTTTGAAGGGATTACCCAGGTTAAGGGTTTGGTGTAATTCTTCTTACAGACTATCGTTCATACTATGGATCATATGTGCCTGACTTTGTGCGAATAATCCCTGTGGCCTGTTTACCGGAATTGTAAAAAAGCTGATTTTTCAAATTCTTCATCTTTTAGTCCAGCTTCTGTATCCCAGCTTGGTGTCTGCCATGGTGGCATTTCTTGTTTTACCAATTCAAACAATCTCTTGTAGGAACCATTAAAATTCCCGTCATTGTATATTTCTCTCACTGCGGAGGTAAATCGGCCATTTTTGTCAGTCACAGCTCCGTCTTCTGCTAATTGGTTATCCTGGCAGGCTCCTATGTGTATTATTGAACAAAAGGCAATCACTGATTTTTTATCTGATTCTGATTTTATTTCTTTATACATAGAAAGATTATTGTAAAAATCAATGTTGGTGATACTTGTGTCTACCCCTCTCAAAAGAATATCAGGCCAAATGGCATCAGAGACTTCTCCTTGATCTTCAATCAGTCTGGAGACCGATCCGTTAAAACAGCTATCGGTTATCATAAATATCCTGACTCCTTTCTTAAATTTTCCCCAGCAAAGCTGAAATTCATCATCAATAAAAAGTCGGTCATAGAGCACCAATGCTTCATCATAACCATCTTCCTCGTCATTATTTAAGTCTTTAACCCTGGTGCCGTGGCCTGAATAAGAAATAAACAACAAATCATCAGCATTTAATTTTGTTGCCATCTCTTCCAGATGTTCAAGCAGATTTTCACTTGTAGCTTCCTTCCCGGCCAACTTTACAGCTGTAAATCCATTTGATATGGCTAACTGATAATAATATTCACAGTCATTTTCTGCATTTCGCAGAGTTTTATATTTACCTATGTATTTTGTTTTGTCTACCTCATTTAACCCTATATGAACAGATAACCCTTGTGCCATTTTCCTCACTATTTTTTAAGTTTCGCTATTTCTTTCTTCAATTCTTCTAACTCATTTGACATTTTTAGTTGATTTTTTTCAGCATCCAAGAGTTGTTGCTGAAGTTTAAACGTCAATATATTCAGCTCATTCGCTCGTGTTAATTCTTCCGTTTTAATCTTATCAAGTACCTTGTTGATTTCATTTTCACGGTTCAGTTGAAATTTCTCATTTTCCAGCAACTGAGACTCAAGAAGTTTTCTTTGATCTTCAAGGCCTTTCAGCCGGACAGTATTGTCGTATTTGAAGGTGATTAATTGTCCGGGTATCGATACGATTGCTTTGGCAATATTTATTGGGATCGAGACAAAACCATCAACTGATGAAGGATTGGTTATTTCATTCGATTTTATAACACCCTCCTGAATGATTATATTGTTATCCCTCTTAGCAAATGCGGTTCTTCTTATAGGTATGTTAATCAGCCTTTTGTGGTCAATTATTTCTACTGTCATTTCAGAAACCTGCTTTTGGCCTGTCAATAAATCAGTGGAGATTGTCAGATCTGCATTAATGAGAGGTCGAACCAATAAACCTTCGATATAGCTTTGGGACGTTGATAGAATCTGATTAATTTCCTGTATTTCAGGATTGTGTCCTTTAATTCTGACTGTAAAGTCGGCTTTTACTATTTGATATTCTTTTTTTCCAAGCTCATTCGGGATTATTATATTCCAGCTTAGGGTTCTGTCCTTATTTAATATTTCGGATGCTTTTATCTGAAAATCAGAGGTGTACTCTTTTATTATAAGCGTAACATCCGCTCTTGAAGAACCTGGTTCTATCCTCAGAATTTGCTCTGGCGCATTTGCCAGTTTATCAACTATAGCTGCTGTTTTGTCATCCGTTATAACTTTTACCGATTCTAAAAGGCCGTTATCATTAACTTTGAAAAATAAGTAGTCTGACATCAGCACATTAGGCTTGTACTCTAACGCTAAAATCTCCTTTGTATCCGCAATATTTTCAGTAGTAACCACAAATTTCTGTTCTATTATTCTGCTTCCATCGACAAGCGTCTTATTGTCTGTATCGTAAAATACGGCTACTTTGACAGATGAGGTAATTTTAATCAGGCTTTGTGGTAAATAATAATAAACCATTCCTTTTTTATAATTCATTTTCGAAATATCTGTTCTAACAACAGAACAACCTGTGAATGCCATGCCCACGATAAAGAGCAAAATCCAAATCACGAGAAAACTGTACAGGATGAATTTTACCGTTTCCATTTTGGTTTTCATTTTAAAGGTTTTATTCATGGGAT
>JAUWAB010000161.1 GCA_030602265.1 Prolixibacteraceae bacterium
CAATGGCGGTAGCCATTCCGATGCACCCATCGCATTCCAGGAATTTATGATCCGCCCGATCGGAGCACCTTCTTTCCGCGAAGGCCTACGTATGGGTGCTGAAGTATTCCACCACCTCAAAAAAGTATTGCACAACCGCGGACTCAGCACTGCTGTTGGTGATGAAGGCGGTTTTGCACCTGCGCTCAATGGTACCGAAGATGCCCTGAACAGCATCATCGAGGCTATCAAGAATGCCGGATACAAACCAGGTCGTGCCGAAGACGGTGGCGACATATCCATCGCACTCGACTGTGCCGCTTCTGAATTCTATATGGATGGCATTTATGATTATTCCAAATTCGAAGGGTCAAACGGAGCCAAAAGAACTGCTGCCGAGCAGGTTACCTACCTGGCAGAATTGGTTGAAAAATTCCCGATCGACTCTATCGAAGATGGCATGCACGAAGGTGACTGGAATGGCTGGGTAGCGCTCAACAAAGCGTTAGGACACAAGTGCCAGCTGGTTGGTGACGACCTTTTTGTTACCAACGTGGAATACCTCAGGAAAGGTATTGAACTGGATGCTGCCAACTCCATCCTTATCAAGGTAAACCAGATTGGCACCCTTACCGAAACCATAGATGCGATTGAAATGGCACACCGTGCAGGTTACACTTCCGTAACTTCCCACCGTTCAGGTGAAACGGAAGATTCAACCATTGCCGACATCGCTGTGGCTCTCAACTGTGGACAGATCAAAACCGGCTCACTCAGCCGCTCCGACAGGATGGCCAAGTATAACCAGTTGCTCCGGATCGAGGAAGAACTCGGAAGTGCCGCTATCTACGGATATAAAAAAGTACTGAAGAAGTAATTCATATCTCTGTAAATAATAATAAAAAATCCGGCCATTTCTGAGCCGGATTTTTTATTAAAAAAACATCAAAACAGTCTATTCTGCCTTCTTTTCCAGTTTTTTCTGCAGAAGATAGGCCAAAATCAGTGCAATACCACCACAGATAAGGATCATCGATGTGTACATCGGCCCATGATCCAAACTGGTATATTCTTCGAACATAGCACCAAGGAAAACCCCGATCGCGATGCCAATCATAAACAAACCCCATTTAAAATTGGCATAATGGCTACCCTGCGGTTCTCTCTTGAAAAGTTTCGGGTCGGCTCCTTTTTCAATCAGTGCCAGTCTTTCTTTATTCCGGGTAGTGTAATAAACGTAGGCAATGGCAAAGATCATCAGAAACAGGCTTACCGGTACTACAATGTCAGTCATAACTTTTATATTTAAGTTGTTGATAATTTCTTTTCCGGCATTATGACGCAAGGAAGTTGTTCCGGTTACAAAATATATTTACTTTTTTTTTCATTAATTTCGTAACCAAATAAAACTGCCTGCGTCATAAGCTTGACAAAAAGATATGGATGAACTGAAAATCATTGAAATGGTGAGGCAGGGTAACACCAACGCCTTCAGCTACCTGGTAAACCAATATCAGGATGTGGTTTTCTCCATAGCTTTGAAAGTTCTTAAAAACAGGGACGACGCGGAGGAAATGGCGCAGGAATCCTTTATAAAGGCTTACCGCTCGCTAAGTTCATTTCAGGGAAAGGCCAAATTTTCGACCTGGCTGTACAGTATAACCTATAATACGTGTATTTCACATGCCAGAAAGAAAAAAGTTCCTTATACCCAGATTGACAGCCTGCCGGTAAGTTATGAAGAGTCAGATGATTCTTTCGGGGATTTCCCTGAGGAAAACAGAGCCAGGTACCTGGAAATGGCTCTGAAGCAGCTGCCGGAAGAGGATTACACGCTGATTGTCCTTTATTATTATGAAGACCAGAGCATTGACGATATATGTCAGATAACCGGTCTCACGGAAAGTAACGCCAAAGTGAGGCTGTTCAGGGCAAGAAAGAAATTGCACGCTGCTATGATGGAACTAATGGGAAAAGAAATAATTTCGTAGTCATGGATACAACAGATAAAGACAGGGAACTCAGGAAGATGATGAAAGAGATCAGGCTCGAAAAACCTGGAGCCGGCTTTTCAACAATGGTTATGGATGCTGTCTATGCAGTAGAAGCCAGAAGGTTTGCCTACAAAACAGAACCTGTCCTGGGCAGGAAATTCTGGATTTTTGTCGGGCTCTTCGCCATATTGGCCGGATTATTCATACTGGCTTCAGGCACAGGGATTTCGGGTGAAAGTGAGATTGCCTCCGGACTGCTGGAAAGATTTCCTGTTCCTGAATTTTCTACCCTGAAAGGAGGATTCGCAAGGTTTTGGGAATCGTTGTCCGGACTGCCAGCCACACTGGGATCGATAATGATTGCCGCTTCTCTGCTCCTACTGGCTGATAAATTTTTCTCATCAAAACAGGCAACTTAACCAGAAAGATCTTTCAGGGAATTAACATTTAAAACTAAACGAAATAACTTACAGACCATTCCTAAGGAAAACCCATTAAATATGCAGGTGAGGCAAATAGCGGTCAATCAGAAACACTCCTCACCAATCAGATATTTCGAGACATATTCATCCACCCCGTATTCAAGATCGGTAAATGGTCTGGAATATCCTATTTCCCTTAATTTCTGTATATCGGCTTCAGTAAAATACTGGTATCTGCTTCTCAGGTCGCCCGGGGTATCCACAAACTGAATTTCAGGACTAAGTTTCAGACTTTCAAAAACTGCACGGGTAAGATCCAGATAGGAACGTGCCTTACCTGTTCCCACATTATAGATACCCGGATTATTCTGGTTCTCCAAAAAGAAGAGCATCACTTCTGCAATATCATCCACGAAAATAAAATCCCGTTTCTGTTCACCATCCCGGATGTCTTC
>JAUWAB010000113.1 GCA_030602265.1 Prolixibacteraceae bacterium
GAGCCGTTCAAGGAAGGTTACCGGCAGGCACCGCCTAACAGCGATCACTTCGACCTCCACTGGCAGGGACCAACCACCGATACCAAGTACAAGGCACTGGAACTGATCCCCGGATTAAACATCGGCGGGTTCTTCGATGCCGGTGATTTTGATATCGAAACCGGCGCGAATATCGGTGTGGTGCAGAACTTCGTCCAGACCTGGGAATATTTCAAGCCTCAGCGAGACCAGACATTTGTTGACCAGAAACAGCGTTATGTAGATCTTCACCGGCCGGATGGAACACCAGACGTATTGCAGTTTATTGAGCATGGGACCATGCAGCTGGTAGCCCAGGCAGAGATCATCGGCCACATGGCACAAACGCTGTCCAACTCGGTACTCGACAACTACCATCACCTCGGAGATGCTGTTTCCATCACAGACGGCCTCCCCTATAATCCGGAACTTGGCCCTTACGAAGTTGCCAGGGATGGCCGTTCAAGCGGCGTTAAGGATGACATGTGGGCATTTACCAGCCGCAACCCGGGCCTCGACCTCAGGGCAGCCACCATGTTTGCAGCGGCCAGCCGGGCGTTGAAGGGTTACAACGACGACCTTTCCGAAAGAGCATTGATTCAGTCGAAAAGATTGCTGAAAGAGGCAACAGAATTGTTAGCCAGCCAACCTCAGGACAGACCCGGCAGAGGCGGCGGAGCATCAGATATCGGCACCAATCTTCAGTTGTACATATCCACAGGGGAGCAACAATATGCCGATAAATTCCAGGAACATTTATGGCCTGCACTGGAGCGTAACGTCAGCTTCATTATTCTGACGGCACTGCATGCCATACCGCATATGGACGCATCCTTCAAAGAAAAACTCCGGCCGTATGTAGCGCAGTACAAGGAATATATCGAAGGGCTTGAGAAGGACAATCCTTACGGAGTGCCGATCGGTCTTGGCAATTGGGCAGGCAGTGGCGGCATTGTGAACTTTGGCACTACCGTTTGCTTTGCCAACAGACATTATCCCGACATTATCGATGCCAGTCATGCTTTCAAAACCACCAACTGGCTGTTTGGCTGCCATCCGTATCACAACTATTCGCTGGTGGCCACAGTCGGTGCTACCCGCCCGAAAGCAGTTTTCTACGGAAACAACAGGGCCGATTTCTCATTTATTCCGGGCAACGTGGCACCGGGAATCCTCTTCAGGAAACCCGACCACTTTGAAAATTACGACGACTGGCCATTCCTGTGGGGACAAAACGAGGGAACCATTGGCGGAAATACCAGTTATCTGATTTTTGGATCGGCCTTCAAGGATATGGTAAAATAAATGACTGAAGCAATTTTTGTTTCGATTGCCGTTTTACTGAGGATAGTAACCAATCCCTTAGCCAATGTGTACCAGAAACAATTGGCTTTAAAAGGGATTAATACGCTGTTTATTAATTTCCTGACCTATTTTGCATTATCTGTATTGTGTGGAATACTTCTGTTTTTCAGTCACCGGCCAGAACCTGGCAGTGATTTCTGGATATACGCCATAATGGGAGGATTGGCAGGAGCATTGGGGAACAACTTTCTTATTAAAGCCCTGCAGAGAGGGGATTTATCGGTCCTTGGACCTGTAAATGCCTATAAATCGGTGGTTGGAATTATCGTTGGGATACTTCTGCTTTCGGAAATACCGGATGTTTGGGGAATTTCAGGAATATTGCTCATCATCTGGGGAAGCTACTTTGTTCTGGAAACCACCGATGAACGATTTACCTGGAAACTGTTTAAAAACCCGGCCATCCAGTTCAGGATCTGGGCAATGATCCTGACGGCGGTTGAAGCGGTTTTTGTAAAAAAGGTAATCTTAGCCTCATCCACCTTTTTAGCGTTTGCCGGCTGGTGCATTTTCGGAGCATTCTTTTCCTTTCTGCTTTTGTCCGTTTACAGGGTAAGACTGAAAAAAGAAATTCATAACGCCGTTAACCGGATATATCTGGGAAAATTTGCATTATTGGTGGCTTGCGTTGGCACGATGCAATATACCACCAACTATGTGTTGGAACATATGCCCGTCGGTTACGCATTGTCGCTGTTTCAACTTTCCATTATCGTCAGCATTTTCCTGGGCTATAAGTTTTTCCGGGAAAAAGAAATCAGAAAAAAGATAGTTGGATCTGTCATTATGCTGGCTGGTTCGGTACTGATTATACTAATTAAGAATTAAAAATGGAAAAGTATCACTTACATAACCGCCCCGACCGGGAGCTAAAGTCGGAAACAGACATTAACGCCATCCTGAAAAATGGAAAATTTGCCGTTATTTCGATGTGCAGGGAGTACGAGCCCTACATTGTCACACTCAGCTATGGCTATGATTCAGAGCGGAGGGCACTCTATTTCCATTGTGCACAGCGAGGCTTAAAACTCGATTTTATCGCTGCCAATAACAAGGTTTGTGCTACGGTAATTGAAGACGGCGGTTACATCAAGGGTGAATGTGAACATGAATTCAGATCGGTAGTCTTTTGGGGAAACATGCAGGTTGTAAAGGAATTAGAGGAAAAGAAACATGGTATGAACATCCTGCTTCAACACCTGGAGGGCCAGGATTCCGTGATCAGGCAAAAAATGCTCAAGGCAGAAGGATCTTACTCAAAAATGGAGATACTGAGATTAGATATTGAGGAGATACATGGTAAGGCTGGCCGGTAGATACAAAAATCATACAAGCAGGCAGGGATGTCATTAATTTCCATAATTATTAAGCCCATTCTTTTTCAGATCAGAGAAAAATGAATTCAGAAGTCAAAAATGTATGGAAAAAGAAAGACGCTACGACATTGACTGGATAAGGGTATTGGCCTTCGATATCCTCATTCTTTATCATGTCGGGATGTTTTTTGTCCCCTGGGGTTGGCATATCAAAAACAATCAGATTGTTGACTGGCTGACGTGGCCCATGTTGTTTGTCAATCAATGGAGATTGCCCATTCTGTTTGTCGTGTCGGGCATGGGTACCAGGTTTGCCTTTTCTTCAAGGTCAGCATCAGAATACATTAAAGAACGGACGGTCAGATTGATCATTCCGCTCATGTTTGGAATATTGCTGGTTGTGCCGCCACAGGTTTATGCCGAAAGATTGGTTCAGGGGAAAACCGATGGCTCTTTTTTTGCGTTCTACCCTGAATTCTTTACCGGAGTCTATCCCAACGGAAATTTCAGCTGGCACCATCTGTGGTTTCTGCCTTATTTGTATCTGATGTCGCTGGTGGCAACGCCATTATTTATAAGGCTTAGAAAGGGGAAAACCTTGATATTACCCCTCCTTGACAGATTATTGAGGAAATTTCCGGCAGGCATTTATGTTTTTATTGTACCTCTTTTCCTGGTGGAAGTATTTCTTGAACCCTACTTTCCGGTAAACAATGCACTGGTCAATGACTGGTACGCAATTTCCCGTTACATGCTGTTGTTTGTCTATGGATTCATTTTGATTTCCTTAGGGGATTCCTTCTGGACTTCCATCGTCAAAATAAAATGGATTTCCCTGTTATTAGGGATATCATTAATACCTGTCACTCTTTGGCTCTGGTATAATGCACCTGAAAGTATCCTGGTGCCATTGGCTAAAACCATCCAAATGTGGTGCTGGATTCTGGTGATTTTCGCTTTTGCCTCCATATATCTAAACCGCAAGAGCCGGGTAATCGAATACCGGAACAAAGCGGTTTATCCTTTTTATATTTTACATCAGACTATCACGGTGATAATTGGGTACTGGCTGATAACCAACCCAATGCATTACTCATTTAAGTTTGCCATACTGGTAGCCGGGACATTCGGATTGTCATGGCTTTTATACGAGTTTATCATACGAAGAAATCGGTTAATCGCCGTATTATTTGGATTAAAAAGAAACAATACCTATGGAAAACCCCAAAATTAAATCACTTGGGTACAGACTACCTGGTCAAATAGTGCTGAATTCTTATTTCAGCATTTCCCCGGAGGTTATAATAACAGAACGGAATATCAAAGCTTCAATAAAAATGGTAATAGTAAAATGGATTCTAATATTTACGGTGGTGATTGCAGGCTGGTTACCGGCCCGGTCACAACCAAGTGACAAAATTGTCATCAACAGAGATATACAGCTGATACCCTTAGGCGATTCGCTATACATCCATGAGACCTGGGATGAGCTGGAAGGTTACGGGCGGTTTTCATCCAACGGGCTGGTCCTGATAAAAGGCGGACGAGCACTGATGGTTGACACCCCCATGGACAATGAAAAAACCCGGAGACTTACCAGCTATATTACTGATTCACTGAAGGCAACAGTCACTAAGCTCATCATCGGTCATTTCCATGACGATTGTCTGGGCGGACTCGGATACCTGCAAAGCATTGGCGTTGAAGCGGTAGCCCATTCGATGACCATCCGGATTTGCCAGGAGCAAGGATTACCCATCCCGCAAACTCCCTTCTCCGACGCACTGAACTTTGATTTCAACGGAGAGGAGATTGAATGCAGATACTTTGGGGCCGGGCATTCGGCAGACAACATCACGGTCTGGCTTCCGGGGAGAAAGGTATTGTTTGGAGGGTGCCTGATCAAATCTATGGACTCCACCGGACTGGGAAACCTGAGCGATGCTGTGGTGGCTGACTGGGATACGACCGTCGGGAAGCTGCTGAAACAATACTCCGGAATTCAAACAGTGGTCCCGGGGCATGGGTCTGCCGGCGGGGCAGAATTGCTGCCTCACACCATCCAATTGGTGGAAAAGCAGAGAATGAAATGAAACTTATCCCCATAATTTTGGCCATAATTTGTAATGTCCGGCCATCCGGGGTATACCCATTTAACAGCAATCATAATTAAACCAGATAAAATTCAGAAAAAATGATGAACCGAATTGTTTTGCTGATCGCCATGAGTGTCCTGATCAGCACATCCGTTGCCCAGGAGAGAAAATCCAGGGTAGTAGAAAACGGTGGTACCGGTGCGTACCGGGCCGTAATGATGACCGAACCCTCCCTGACGACGCACACCGTTTTCAGGCCGGAGGATATCTCCGTATTCGGGAAGAAGAACAAACTGCCGGTAATTGCCTGGGGCAACGGTGCCTGTTTCAATTCTCCGTGGGAGCACGTTAACTTCCTGAATGAAGTGGCCTCGCATGGCTTCCTGGTTATTGCCATTGGCACCATGCCTAAGGAGGAGGGCGAACAGGAAAGAGGCCGGTCGGTATCGACACAGTTGCTGGATGCCATTGACTGGGCCATCGCGCAAAATAAGGATAAAAACAGTCCGTATTACAGAAAGATCGACACGAAGAAGATTGCGGTCAGTGGCATGTCGTGCGGCGGACTGCAAACCCTCGAGGTTGCCCCGGATCCCCGGATTTCGACCATTGTGGTCTGTAACAGCGGGTTGTTCGAGAATCCGGTGGGCCGGATGCCCGGAATGCCCCAGGTGAAAAAGGATCATTTGCAGAAGATTCACACCCCTACCCTATACCTCCTGGGCGGCAAAACGGATATCGCCTATGAAAACGGCATGGACGATTTCAGGCGGATTAATCATGTGCCCGTGTTTGTGGGCAACATGGACGTGGGACATGGCGGCACCTACAGTCAGCCGCACGGTGGGGAATTCGCCAGGGTAGCCACCCACTGGTACAAATGGCAGCTGAAGAACGACCACGAAGCCGGCAAGCTCTTTACCGGCAGCCCCTGCGGACTGTCACAGTCGCCGCTGTGGACCGTCGATAAAAAGAAGATGCCATAAACTGAAAATCGACCTTATTCACCTGAACTGATACATACAGAAATGCAAACTTTAGACAAATCTAAAGAGCTGACATCATCTGTCCGGCTCATCAACGACAAGCTGAACTTCACCTGCCATGTCGAAGGTAATCCACCTGTTTCGGTCGATTACCTGCCCCCGCTGGGTGACAATCTGGGCTACACCTCACTCGAACTGCTGCTGATCAGTCTTTCAACCTGTCTGGGCAGTGCACTGCTGGTTTTCCTGCGGAAGATGCAGAAAACCATATCCACGTTTGAAATTTCCTCCAGGGGAATCCGGAATGAGGACCATCCTACCTGCTTCAGGGAAATTCATCTGGAGATCCACCTGACTTCCCCGGATGTCAACGAGGAGGAGCTGAAAAAATTAGTGGCGCTTTCCGAAGAGAAATATTGCCCGGTTTGGGCGATGATCAGGGGGAATGTGACCGTAAACGTAAGCTACAGGATCGAAAGGACGGCCTGAGAATTCGACCGTTCGTTTGCTATCCGGTCTTATCCCGGTCCATGCCGTTGATATGCCGTTGATATGCCACAGAGGCCGGTCTGAAAAACTGCTAAAGTTCATTCCGGTCGAAGCGCCGGATCAACTCGCCGGAGATAGCCAGCGCAGGTGAATATTCAGGAAGGGAGCCCCTGGTAAACCAGGCGGCTTCGGAGATTTCTCTTTCATCGACCACAATCGCCTGGCGGTCATCGGCTTCGGCTAAAAATCCCACCATCAGCGTACCGGAGAGCGGCCAGGGTTGGTCGTTGTAATACCTGATATTCCGGACATCCAGTCCTGTCTCCTCCTTAACCTCCCGGGCCACGGCCTGTTCCAGGGTCTCACCGGCATCCACATATCCAGAGACTAAAGAGTACCAGGAGCGTCCACTCCTTCCGCGGATCAGAAGAATCTTGTCGCCGCAGATGACGGCCACGATGATGGCTGGGGAAATACCCGGATAGACCACCCTGCTGCACGACGAACACCCTAATGCCCTTTCCTCTGGCATTGGAAGGGCAGGTGCACCGCAGCGGCCGCAAAACCGGTGGTTCAGGTACCAGGATTGCAGATGGTAGCCCACCATACTTGCCCATGCCAGCAGCTGCACCGGGTGTGTCCGGAAAAGTGACAGATCCTGGAAGACCAGGTCAGGACTCGTTTCTCCGGGTTTGCCCCATAAAAGAAAGCAGGGCTTATTTCCGAGGGAAAACAAAAACCGGAATTCAGAGGTCTCCGGTAATGAAGGAAAGTCACTTCGCCGGGGGATAACCAGGCTGCCATCCTCGTTTTTCCACAGCAAGGTATTCTCCTGATAATAAAATACAAAATCGTCCTCGCAGGGAATGGCAGACGTTTGAAAGCGGATATCCAGGCTTTCAGGAAACAGTTCGTGAATCATGGCAGTAAAAAAGAATTAATTCCGGACAAAAATAACGAATCCGCTTATACCATGAAATCACCATGTTTGGCAAAACACAAACCGGAATGAATAACTTTATGCTCCGTTGCCGCGCGATTCAATCGCACGGCAGCAGGCGTGACCATTAAAAAACAAAACAATTAATACACATGAAAGCCTCACCACTAAGGAGTTCTGATTTTAAAGGAAAAGTGACAAAAGGACATGAATAAAAGCGATTGCGGCTCAGCAAATACAGGATGGATTGATAAACCCACCATGGAGGCAGGTCAAGGGCCCCGGAGGGG
>JAUWAB010000033.1 GCA_030602265.1 Prolixibacteraceae bacterium
ACCCCATAGCCGTCAGTCTACTGTGATGTAACATTCAGTTATTCAAAGGAATATGTTGCAATTTTCATTTTTTACCCCATTTCTTTGGGAAACAGGGCTTGATTTCGTAACTTTCACCATTTCAAATAACTTTTTAGTTAATAATTAGGGGACGCGGTTAGGACTTTGTCCCCTTTTTGATGCCTTAAATATACTCATAAATATCTGATTTACAAACTAATAATTCTATTATTTCAAGAAAACTCATCTTGTTCTTTCGTTTTTCTTTCCAATGATTTGACGAAAACTGGCTCGCTAAACGTATTAGTTCTTTTTCTGATTGTTTTCTCTTTTCTTTCCAAATGCCTCTCAAGTTGCTGAATGATTCCCTTAGCGTTTTAAAACATTTATTCTCACTCAGAATCAAACGTTGCTTTTTAAAGTAATGTGCTTGTAGGTTGCAGATGATCTGCATGTTTAACATGATTAAGATCAGCTTGGCAAATAACAAACAGGCAAAACGTTCATATTTTACCGGTTTTATTTTATCGATCTTACAAACCGACTTCCAATTTTTAAACATCAATTCAATTTGCCAACGTAACCGGTAAAGTATCAAGACCTCTTTTATGGAAAGGTCTTCTGCCTGAACATTGGTGATAAATAAATTGAACCTACAGCGTACTTTGTAATCCTCTGATGTAGTCCATCCATCTTCTTTATTTTTTTTGTTAATCTTTCTTATCCGTTCCTGATAAACCTGTTCTGGCACGATTTGAATAACCAAACGCAGTTTTGCCTGTGCCTGTTTCCCAACCAATACTTGTTTCTCGCACTGTGTCAATTCTTGTTTGCTCATTTTTACGTATAATTCTTTAAAGCAAATCCTCTCTTGAGTTTCAGGTTCAAAAACAAGAACAGAAGTATTCAGGCGACTTACAAAAAATGCTTCCTGATCTGCAAACCCTGTCAAAACCGATAGGTTAAAATAGCCAAGGTCACGAAGAACTAAATCATTCTTGTGTATTTTCCCCTTTGTTTCACTGGCATCGGTAGAATCGTTTCGTCTCCCGTCTGTTAAGTTCAAATCGAGTATTTTGCCACTGCGCAGATCGTATTCGTACTGAATACAAACACATGCATGGGAGGTCCCTGCACTGCCGCCAAAACCTCTAAAACGTTCACTCAAATGATCGCCGACAAGAAACTTGGTCGAATCCTTGATGCGTACATGGTTGAACTTCGAAAACAATCCAGGACAAAAAACTTTATTCAATTGCTTTTCCAGTAAGTCTTTCAGCACTTCCTTTACAAACCAAACCGCTTCTTCGTTAAAACGTCCGTCAATGGACTGTTTGGTGATTTTAAGGCCGTGGCACCTTTTTACATTCGTACAAGCTTGTGACAAACTAATATTCTCAATTCTGGAGGCACAATAAAGCAACATATCAAAGAACATCGCTGGCGTAAAATCACACTTACGCTTATAAAACCCACTGGCTACGGCTTTCTTCTGAAGCTCTTTTTCTGAAAAAACCTCGCGCAACATCGCCGAAAATGAACCCGTAAATTCAGAAGGGATACCCCTTTCTTATTACCTCAAAAAAAACAACCACATAAAACATTTGTAAACACCTGTAATGCAATTAATTATATACAATAAACTGACGGCTATGCCGCCCAACCCGGGCATAACGCCAATCTTGATAAACTCATTCTCCAGATAGATAATTTTGTAGTTGCGGTCTTCCTTCTCCCTGGTCAGGTTATCGTTCATGGGATAAGGATAGTATCTCCGCTGAACCCCCTGGTGTGCCTGACCTTCATAAAACCGGGGCATCGCATTGGGCGGATTCACCACATAGGTAGGCACCATAAGGGAGTCTTCGATGACTGTAACCCGTCCGGAGGTTCCCTTGTCCGAAGTTGGCTGGCATGATATTCCCAGATACACACCGAGAATAATCAGCATCAGAAATCTGTATTTTTTCATTTTGTTCCGATTAGTTGGATTTCCGGGAAACAGGGCCGGTGCATTTTTCCATGTTACGCAACCGGCCTGTTTCCGTGCAAATTGGTTATTCTGTGAGGTTGATTCCAATTATTTGATTCTTATGCCAAATAACGACGTACGTGTAGTCACGAAGAGGGTGTTGTGGTCTTTTCCGCCTAACGTCATCGAGATGGGCCGCTCTGTCAGATTTATTCTCCTGATTTCCTTACCGTCCGGATCGAAAACAAATATCTGGCCATCGGCAAGATAGAGATTTCCGGCTTTATCCACCACAGAAGTGTACTCACCCCTGGGATGGACTTC
Source organism: Prolixibacteraceae bacterium (assembly GCA_030602265.1). GTDB lineage: Bacteria > Bacteroidota > Bacteroidia > Bacteroidales > Prolixibacteraceae > UBA1413. The sequence continues at coordinate 2,297 of JAUWAB010000033.1, forward strand.
CTTCATATCGTAAGCTTTACCGTTTTTATCCACTTTAAGCTCTACTGTACGCTTGAGACTTTCGTCTGCCACGAACAGTTTCTGTCCGGGAGCGGCCATGGTAAGCGTGGTTGAACGGTAAATATCGTAGGTTTCCGGGATGATGGTGACTCCGTCGGGTGCCACAAAACTGGAATCGGGCATATTCACTACGATATCGTCGAAATCGTATCTCCACCGGCTCGAAGGATGTATGGCCCTTACCACATTGGGAATTTGGCTGGTGGCCACCCTCGGGAGCAGGGCAATGGTTTCGTCGGGATTCTCCGGATCGACCGAGTAGGCCCACGCCGCCCAGCCGCCGTTGCCCCAACCGCTGTACATCGGATTATCGTCGGGCAATACCTTTACCGACTCCTGTACACCGTTGATCATCAGACCGGGCTGCGGGTCATACCGGAATACCACCAGCAGGTTATCGCGGGTGTCGGTAGCTAAGGTCATCGGTTTGTAGGGATAGTCGGCCAGCATGCTTACCGTACCGGTTTCGGCCGACCATTTATAGATCCTCTTCAGGCGGGTCTCGCAGAAATAAACATTCCCCTTGCTGTCGGAGGTTGCCCCGGTGGTGAAGTTAAATCCGCCGGCCAGCCGCTCCGGCTTCCAGAGATCTCTGGGCCCGCTCAGGTTGCCGGGTTCACGGCCGGTAACGGTCAGTCTGGCAAAATCCCACGGATATACCGGCAATTCTTTGGTTATATCGTAAACGGCAAATTCAATCACCTGCAATACCTGTGTATAGTTATGCATGTTCCTGAACTCGATATTTTCGCTGTTCCACAGTCTGACACCAAACGGCTGCGGGGTATTCACCCGGATGACGCGGTACATCCAGAGGTTGGCAAACAGCAGGTCGCGGCAATTGGAGATTTCCACCATCTGGCACTCCTTGCCTTCACGGCCTTCTTCTTCCAGCTGGAAGGCATACATCTTCCAGTTGCTGACATTCTCAAAACGCGCTTCGTTGCGCACATGGTGCTCGAGCGACATGGCATAAATCCTTCCGGGGGTAGAGGTATTGCTCACATAGAGTCCGCTGGAAGCATAGGTATTGGCTGTCCAGATGTCCTTGATGATTCCGCCTCCGTTGTTGGTGACCCACAGGCTCCAGTACTGGTTATCCCAGGCCAGGTCGAGCCCCTGTGCAGCAACCGGAGAAGTGGGTGAACTGATGGCCCTTCCCCTGGCACCGGCCTGCCGGCCCTGGTTTGCCTGTGTGGCCTGATCGCGTTCTGCTGGTGGTGCCGGCTTGCGCATGGTACCGTGCCCTCCGACAAATTTCACGTCGTTGAACAACGATTTTTCCCCGGCCATCCACTTGCATCCCACCGCCCGGTAGTTGTACCCTCCGGTAGATAAACCGATACCATTGAAGATATCGTCGCCGCCTTCGGAAGATTCCACCATCGGCGCGGGAGGACCGAATCCGCTGAAAGCCGGTTCGCTTTCATGCAGGATCAGCTGGGTGGCAAACGGATGCAGGCCAATCAGCCGGGTTCCCGGCTTCATCCTGATGGTTTGGGTGATGCGGTACCATCCCTGGGGTACATAGATATTTTTGTGTTTGGCTATGGCCTCCTGAAAGACCTTCGTGTCGTCGGTTTCACCGTCACCGACAGCTCCCAGCTCACGGATATTTACCCACTCTTCCATGGGCGGCAAGGCAGGAATCTCCATCGGAAGCGTAGCAGGGACCACTGCCAGCGGCTCCAGGTCTGCAATGGTTTCAAACTGCGAATCAGATACCATGTCCTTCATCACCAGGCCATAGGTGAAATCCTTAACCCGGTAAGCCTTCCCCTGACCGGCCACCTTAACGCCGCTCTTCATCAGGCTCACCAGCACCGGAACCTGATTACAGAGGATATCCACCATGTTGACCTGAGTAAAAGTATTCCCGTCCATACTGACTTTTACGGCAGCCTCCTTCACTTGCTCCAGGAGGCAGCGTTCCATATAGAGGCGGTCCACTCTGTCCTTGCCCATTTCCACCACCACCGGCACATTCTTCACATGCATGTTGACAATGGCCAGTCCGGCCTCATAGGTGAGAATAGCCGCCTTACGCTGGTTCTCAAAATAGGTATCCACAATCATCATGGGCCATCCGGGGGAAGTACGATAGGTATAAATACCATAGTCACCGCCGATAAAGCGAACGTTCTCCATTTCGTTGCCCACATCGAAAATCCCGGCTTTACCCTTCCCGATGTTCATCACCGAATGACTGACGAATCCGTGCTGGGCAAAATGGGTGCGCAGAATCACGGCATGCGGGTTTCCGTCTTCTATCCTGAAATCGATATTGGAGATGGCACTATAGAAAGTACCTGCGCCGGCATCACGCGGTGAATCGCCCGGCCCCACCATATTTCCGGTAAACCAGAACATGTAGTTGGCCTTCCCCTTGTCGGAGGTTACCTCCGACTGGTATCCGGGGGTGTTTTTGGCTAAAATAAACTCCGGACGGTTCTTTCCATAGCCGATAAGCCTGACAGCAGGGGGAATATAAATGGTACGGCTGATACGGTATTTGCCTTCAGGAATAAAAAGAATGCCGAAATTCCTTTCGGTCTTCACCTGATTGATGGCAGTCTGCAGGGCATCGGTAACATCCGTTTTGCCATCGGCCTTGACCGCATAATTCTCCGGTGTGAAATAAAATGCCTCCGGATCTTCAGGCTTTAAGGTGTAGACCGAACCGGTCCGGGTGGCACTGACCTGCGCCAGGGCTATTCCGGAAATAAAAAGCAATACCCATATCAGGGACAATTTCTGAATCTTCATGTCTATATTTTTAAGGTTTTTCTATTTATGCCTTATATCATTTAACAAAAAACGGAACATTGGCCGTACCGGCTCTTCGCTGGTCATCAAACACATAACAGAATATTCTGTAATCCCCTCCTTCAGCAGGAACCCGGAAAGTGATGGTCCCACCGGATTCAGTGAGGATGGTGAAGGGCACTCCGTCAGGTTCAATCTCCCGGGCACCGCCCTCGCTTCGCTGTCCGACCTCCCTCATAATGACCCACTTGTAAGCAAGAGGCCCGTTTTCAGGATCAGCGGCAAAGACTTTTGCTGTAGCAGAGGTGCCGGGCTTCAGATAGATATTGTCTACGGCATTCTTACCATCCAGCTTCAGGGAATCCACCACCGGGGCGCGGTTGGCAGGATAGGAGCCCGTCCAGTAGCGCGTCAGTGCATCCACCACGGCGGTAGGTTCTCCGGTTTTCAGGAATATGCCATACCAGGTGGGGGTACGCTCCTGTTTTTGCCCCCACAAAAAGGCATATCCCCCCAGGCAAAGTCCGGTCGGATCATTTACGATTCCTTTCTGGATGCGGTCGTAGACGCCGGAGGCCTTCAATGCACTCGGCTCCTCAATCTCCCGGCCCCATTCGGTACGGGGCATTTCCCAATGGCCTACCGGGCCATACTCGGTTATGGCAAAGGGTTTGGTCAGACCGGCAGCCTGTACCATTTCGGGCATCCGGGCGAGGCCGCCATACACCTGCAGCGAAACGAAATCAAGGTCAGGACAGCGCTCCAGGGCAACGGCAATATGTTCGCGGGATGCTCCGGCAAAGGTGGTGGTTACCGGGTGGTAAGGATCTTCTCGATGGATGTAGTCGACGATATCCTTCAGGGCATCATAAACTTTGGGATTTACGGGTACCCGGCGGTTCGGACTCAGGTTCAGCTCATTGCCGACTACCCAGCACAATACGTTCGGATGGTTTTTATAAAGCTCGATCTGCCGGATATTACGACGGTACTGGGCAGCCACCGCGGCGGTATCGTTGTAGTTAAATCCGTGCAGTTCCTGCCCCATCCCGATGCCCAAGGCAACCATGATGTTGTATTTGGCGGCCGAATCGAGCAGCTGGGCTGCGTTGTTGGTATTCCATGTGCGGAGGGAGTTGCCGCCCGCCCGGTGAAGCTCAGCCAGGCTGCCACTACCACCGGCGCCCTTCAGGTCGAAGCGCTCACCATTGACAAAAAAGCTGTATTTCCCTGACACCTGCCGGATTTCCACCTTCGACGGCCCTCCGGCATCAGCGGCTTGTAGGTTACTTATGCCTAAAAGGCAAACGGCATATACCAGAACCGATAATTTTATTACACTCCTCATATCTGATTATTTTGAATTTACATTTTAAAAATATACCCGGGTTCATATCGCCCGTAAACACAGTATACTGCAGAGAGAAACGGTAGCCTTCACCGCACATCAGGCTCTGGCTGAAAGGATTTTATCCCTGCATCCACTCTGCCTGCACCCTGGCTATCCTGAGCATCTGCGTTTTTTTCAGCTTTTCAATATGCCTCTTACTGGTTCCACAGGTTAGGAATCTGGTGGTGGCCGCGTGCCCTGACCGGTTTGGTACTGTAGGGTTGTGCGGTTCCGCTGTGTACTTCATACAACCTCTTCGCCGTTTCCACCATGGCCTTCACCTGGTGCGGATAAGGCCGGTCGGTGACGTCAACCAGTCCGCAGTTATAGTTCTCTCCATCGTTGCGACGACCGGTAAGGTCCTGGTCACCCCACTGGAAATAGGCGGTACCGATCAGCCCGGGATGTGCATATCCCATCTCAGTGTAGTACCGGTAGGCTACTCCCCGTTCTTCCTGGGAATCGACCTGCCAGAGCGACTGCGCCATACCCCGGTCGACGGTACCAAAATGGTACTCCCCGATAATCATCGGCAGTCCGGTAATCTTTAACGCTCTGTCCATCATTCCCCAATCCGGATAAAGATCATAACAGTTGAAACTGAGTACATCGAACGACTCCTTGCAGATCTCCAGCAATTCCTCATCCATATGACTGATGTTACCAAAACGGATTCCCAGATTGAGATGGTTCGGATCATGTTTCATCTGGGTCTCTTTCACTGCTTTCAGAAATATCCTGAATGTTTCAAATATAAACTCCTTGCGCCTTTCAGGGGAGTCACCATTGGCCAGAAATTTCGTCAATGCGGACTTGATGGGCTTATCTTCCCCGTTGAGAATGATATCGCATAACCGGGCTTCCTGCTCTAACCAGGCCGGTTCATTCCCCACAAAATACCCGATCAGCCAGGGATTATCCTTGTACCTCGACACGGATGCCCCTAAGGCCTCATCCAGTTTTTCCCTGAAATCGGGGGCGTAAACATCGGCCAGGCCCATAAGACCCCGCTCAACACCGGCAGTGCGCATGGAGACCATAAATGCCTTCCGGTCCATTCCGATAACCTCGGCGCTCGACCAGTTTCCGATCGTATTGATCCCCCACTTATCCATCCTGTGGATAACCATTTCATTGGCCTTTTCCCTGAAGTCATCGCCATACCTGCGTTGCAGGTTCCAATATCCGAAGTTGTAATCATTCCGCTGCTGCGGACGGCCACCGGCATTGGGCCGGGCCGGCTGGCTTCCCGGGAACTCCTGCGGAGGCAGCTCACCATACATATTGCGGCGTTTATCCACATCCTTGGCATTGCCACCCCGGCCGGGAGCGACACAATCCACCCCCACCGAAAGGAAAAGGTAACCATCGGGATCGACAAACCACCAGCGGCCGTCAATAAGTTCGGTCCTGAAGAAACCCGTTGCCCCTACCTGCTTTTGCAGATAGCCACCATATCGTGAATAGTTGAACTTTTCGGTTGAATAATCTTCTTTCTCCTCTGCTGCCCATTCCTGCTGAAGCTGCTCCAAAGAATGGACCTTGCCCTCAAAGTCGCCGAGGTTCCACTGGCCAAACTGGTCCACCGACGGCACGGTCTCCAGGTATTCATCACCAGGATCTTCTACCGACAGGGCTATAGACCGGATTTCAATCTCCGGATTTCCGATCGGGGCATGCATACGCACCCCGATGGAATCGACACCGTGCAGCGGTCCACGCTTTCCGCCCAGATTTATCCAGCCGGTATAACGGGGTTGATTATAGGTGGCAGCCAGGTCGATATTGGCATCGGGAAGTTCTTTATAGAATCTCAGCGGAATGGCCAGTTTGTTCCAGCCATTGGGGACGTAGCTCATTACCCGCAGCTCGTTGTATCCGTAATCGGTGGTAAACCCGATATGGAAACGCTGGGCGGTGGTGATCCTGAATTCAATAACCACATAGTTAAACTCGTCCCAGTTGCCGGGTAAACCCGGAGTTATGTCGCTGATGGCAAACTTTTTGCCTGACACCTCCTTCGACGAATCGAATACTACCTTGAATTTTGGCTCTTTGGGAGAACTGCATCCGGTGGAGATCCAGATTCCCAGTGCAATGAATAATAGTGAAGCAAATTTTCTCATATCATTTATAGTTGGTTTATTTCTGTTAAGGGAGAAAAGCTCCCGCGAATTGTTGCCACGAAGGCACCAAGGCACAAAGAAATTTCTGAAGTGATCCTGATCACACCTCATTTTAACTTGATGGCAAAGAACTTTGAGCGGCCGGTAATGAACAGGGTATTCATCTCTTTTCCACCAAACTGGAGGGTAGAGGGTCGCTCAGGCACTTCAATATATCCGGTTTCCCTGCCTTCGGAATCAAAAATCCGGATATTGCCGTCGGCCACATACAGGTTGCCTTGCTGGTCGACAGCCGAACCAAATTCACCCCATTCGACGAAGTTACGAACATTTATCAGGGTTCCATTGGGAGCGACATCCGTTTTCACCATTCTCCGGTCATAATCGTCGGAGGCATAGAACGGTTTGCCAGGCCAGGCCTCAAACAAGCCGGAGCAACGTGCCAGGTCGTACTGCTGCGGGATGATGGTTTTTCCATCGGGAGCCACAAAACAGAATTCCGGGACAAATGCCACCGCCGTGAGGAAATCGTGGAAATCCCTCCACCGGTTAGCCGGGTATAAGGCTTTGTGGACGGTCTGTACACTGCCCATCGGGACCAGCGGCAAAGCCTGTATGGTATGCTCCGGATCGTCGGGATCCATGGAGTACATCAGCATGGAAAACCCGGAGTTTCCCCAGGCACTGAACGATGTGCCGGCCCGGTCGGGCAGCAGGGGTGCCTGCTCCTGCTCACCGTTCACCAGAAAGCCCGGCTGTGGATCGTACCTGAACAACACGAGGAGGTTATCTTCGGAGTCGAAGGCCAGACCGGAAGGTTTCCACGGAAAATCGGCAACCAGGGTGAGGCGGTTGGTTTCGGCGCTCCATTTGTATATACGCCTGAAACGGTGCTCACAAAAGAATATATTGCCCTTGCTGTCGCGCGAAATTCCTTCGATAAACTCGAACCCGGACCCTAACTGATTCATTTTCCCCGGAGAAAAATCAAGAGGGATACGGCGGGGCTCCATGCCTGTTACCGTCAGCTTCTGCAGCTCCCAGGGACGAACTTCGACATCCCTGTTGATATCGTATACCGGTATATCGTTAGAGTACTTGGTCTGCGCAAAATTGTGCAGGTTCAGGAAGTCGATGTTCTCACAATTCCAGAGCCGCACGGAGTTATGGTAGGGTTCGTTGACCCGGATTACCCGGAACAGGTAGAGGTTGGCAAAGGTAATATTCCTGCAGTTGATCATTTCCACCGGCTGGCATTCCGTTCCCTCGCGGCTCTCCTCTTCCAGCTGGAACGCATAGGCCTTCCAGTTTTCCACATTTCGGAAGGTTGCTTCGGTTCGGACGTGATGCTCAAGTGACATCGCATAAATTCGCCCCGGAGTTTGTGTGTCGGTCACCAGCAATCCGCTGGCGGCATAGGTCGAGGCGGTCCAGATGTCTTTGAAGGTACCACCGCCGTTTTTGGTTACCCACATACTCCAGTACTGGGTATCCCAGGCCAGGTCCATACCCTGTGCCGTAACCGGATTAGTCGGAGAGCTGATCCGCGAACCTCCCTGCTGGCGTCCTCCCCGGGCCTGTGATCCAGGATCATCCGGATTGGGTTTTGGCATGGTGCCGTGGCCTCCGACAAACTTGACATCATTCACGTATGATTCGGCATTGCCCATCCACTTCAGTCCGACAGCCCGGTAATTATAGGCCCCCGTGCTGATTCCGATACCGTTAAGGATATTGGGACCTCCTTCCGAAGATTCCAGCATGGCTTTGGGTGCTCCGAAACCGCTGAAGGCGGGAGTGCTCTCGGCCAGTCTGAGCTGAGTTCCAAACGGGTGTAAACCGATCAGCCTGGTATTGGGTTTCATCCTCAGTGTCTCAGATATCAGGTACCAACCCTGAGGTACATAGATGTTATCATAACGGTCAATGGCATCCTGGAACACTTTGGTATCATCGGTGATGTCGTCGCCCACGGCTCCCAGGCTCCTGATGTTCACCCAGCTTTCCATTGGAGGCAGTGCAGGCAGGTCACTGGCCAGCGGGGTTCCCGGATTATTTAAAGGTACAATATCAGTCGACGTCCTGTACCCGGCGGGCGCCACCATGCTTTCCATATGGAGACCGTGATCGTAGGCGTTGACCCGGTAAATCTTATGACTTACCCTGGTGTCCGTATTACTTTTTACATAATGTGCCAGCACAGGGACATTCAGGCAGTCGATATTCCTGAAAGTAATCTGGTTATTGCTGTTGTTCTCATTGCTGATGACAATGGCCGGACCTGAAACATTTTCAAAACGGCTGTTCTCGACAAAGAGGCGGTCGTTGTATCCGGATTCGATAATAAATACCGATGGTACATTTTTCACCTGCAGGTTAACAATGGCCAGCCCGGACTCCTGACAAAGCAAAGCAGCCCGGCGCTGGCCTTCAAAGTATGCGTCCACCATCATTACCGGCCATCCGGGAGATGCTTTGGTCGTATAAATTCCATAATCACCACCGTAGAATGACACATTCTCCATTTCGTTTCCCACATCGAAAAGCCCGGCCTTGCCATCACCGATATGAATTTCGGCATGACTGACAAAACTATGCTGAGCATAATGGGTGCGCAGGGCAACGGCATGGGGATTTCCCTTCCCGATCCGGAGGTTGATGTTCGACAGGGAACTGTAGAAAGTGCCGGCACCGGCATCCCTGGGGGCTTGTCCATCCTGGACCATTCCGCCGGTAAACCAAAACATATAATTGGCTTTGCCCTTATCACCGGGAACCTCAGCCTGGAAACCGGGCGAATTCTCCTTCAGGATAAATTCCGGCCGGTTCTTGCCGTATCCGATCAGCCGGATGGCGTTGGGAATATGAATGGTACGGCTGATATAATATTTTCCTTCGGGAATAAAGAGAATACCAAAGTTTTTCTCCCGCTTCACCTGGTTAATTGCCTGCTGAAGAGCATCCGACACATCGGCACCCATGCGGAACCGGTAATTTTCCGGGGTGAAATAAAATGCTTCCGGATCATCGGGCCGCCGGGTATAGATGGACTCTGGTCTTACTGCCTGCATAACCGTACTGAGAAGACACAGTAAGCCCACTATGATTGATTTTCTGATCATCATAACCACAAGATTTTTCAGGCAAAATTGGGGAAACAGGTATGGATTACTTACAGTACACTTAACCTGTCTCCCCTTTCAGCCAATTTAGAATATAATGCTACCTCTCAATTTTGATTACTGTGAGTGGCGAATAGTTGTGCCTGACTGTTCCGACGCCGGAAACAGTTCCCAGGGCACCTATCCGGAAGTAGTAATTCCGGGAGTACTTGAACAGTGCGGCATTATTAGCCACGTTCATGGTCAGGGTATACTGGTCACCGCTGATGGTGGAGCTGACCTGGTTGCTTGCAGCCCTTTTGTAGCAGTCGCTGCTGGTGATGGCAAATTTCACATAGTTACCTACCCAATGGTCGGTAAATGCAAACAACCTGATTTCATTGAGTCTTACATTTTCGCCACCTGCCTCGAGATTAAAGGTTGCGGTTACCGTGTTATTTCCAGCATTGAAGGTAATGTTCGGATTTTTGATCCTGATATAGGGAGTTACCTTGAAATCATAGGTATTCGAACCCTTCTTGATCACAAAATCGTTGACTTTAAACGGATAAAAATTACAATCGCTGAATTCCAGGCGGTAAGTGGAAGCGAAGACCAGATTGTTGGCATACTCCCCGGTATTCTTGATAGCCCAGGATTGTCTTGCTTCAGAGGACCATCCCAGTTCAAAAGCTCCGATGGTATTGCCGTTGGTTATGTCGGTTCCTACCAGTTCGCCCGTGACGTTATCAATAAACTTTCCGGAGATAGAGGCATCCGGACCGTCGTAATTGTCAATCTCGCAGGAAATGGCAAACAGGGAGATGATTAATGGCAGTACAAATATTTTAAGCAAATTTCTCATTTTCAAGAATTTTAATGGTTAAAATTAATGACCCGGGTTCTCAATCAGGTTATTGGTATTCCTGCCGGGGATTGACTGATAGTATCCGGTGGCAGCGGGGAAAGTGCGGCCATTGGAGAACTCATCGTAATAGTTGTTGGCCCTGACGAAAATATATTTCGGAGTGTCACCGCGAAGATCAACCATGGGAACCAGGGCAGTCCTGCGGGTGCCGGCAAACAGGGAATGAAACTCCCTGCGGCGCATCAGGTCCCAGTACCTGAAACCTTCGAAGGCCAGTTCAACCCGGCGTTCTTTCAGAACATTCTCCAGGGTAAGCGGAATTTCGTCTTTATGTCCTGCACGTTTCCTCAAAGCATTAATATAAGTTTTAGCGAGACCGGCATCCCCGGCACCGCTTTCTGCCACGGCCTCTGCATAGTTGAGATATACTTCAGCAAGCCTGAAATCAATAAACGGAGTCGTGGAAGAGTTGGAAACGCCCAACACGGTTTTGCCTTCCTGCAGGTATTTCTTGATCAGAAAACCCGAACAGGTAAAATTGGCATCGTCAGAACTTCCCATTTTGTAGAATCCTGAAAATTCGGCAGTACCTTCAGCTCCATAGGTATAATAGGTTACCCCGTTTTTGGTTTCCGAATCGGAGGCATAGGCAACCACTTTACCGTTTGATTTTACCATACCACCCTGAATGATGATCTTTGTGTTTTTCCAGATGGCGCCCGGCACAATGACACTGGCCAGAAAACGGGCATCCTTATTGGCAAAAGGTTCATACAGGCTGTTGTATTGCTTGAACGGCAGATTCAGGTCGATCTTGTTGGGATCCGTATAAATGTAATTTTCATTACCATCAGTCCGGGTAACAATCTTTGAACTGGCACCGGTACCACTGTCGGTATAATCTTCAAAAATATCCGCCAGGTCGAGGGTCGGGCTATACCTTCCCCATTTGTGGAACCCCGGACTGGTCTGTGAAGGATTGTATAAAATATCCCAGCTGTGGCCCTGGTTGGCAACCGTTGTACCATCGAGGTAAGCTTTTACAAAGATGATTTCCTCATTCTCGGTGACAAACAGATTCTGAAAGTTTTTGGCAGCATCCTCCGGATTGGCCGGATTGGATTTGTACAGGGCGAAACCGCCATTGTTGATCAATTCAGAAGAAGCCTGGATACAAGCCTGGTAAAATGCTGCGGCATCAGCTGCATCCATTTTGGCAAGGTTCTGCGAAACGGCATCTCCTGTCAGCGGAGCGTTGCTCCAGTATTTGGCAATAGAGGCGGCATGCAATGCAACCCTTGATTTTAATGCCAGTGCCGCCCATTTGGTTGCGCGGTATTTTCCATCGGCTGAGTTGGTAGTGGTGGCCATATTTTCGATGGCAAGATCCAGTTCCTTCAGGATGAAGTTCCAGGTTTCCTTCTCTGTACTCCTGGGAATATAAAGAGCCTCATTGGGTGTACCGGCAGCATAATCACCGTCAAGAACCCGGTCGATCAGCGGCACGCCGCCGTACCTTTTGGCCAGTCCGTAATAAATATATGCCCGCACAAAATGAGCTTCGCTCTTTAGCTGTTTGTAAGTAGTCTCATTTAGTGTACTCTTTACCTTCTCCAGACTTTCGAAGAAAAGATTGGCCTGCCGGATCTGAGCGTAGGGCCAGTAACTGATATTCTGCGGCCCCACTCCCGACCCTGCGCTGGCAGTAGCCTCATCGGTATACATCGGCAGACGGAAAGTACTCTGTAGACCACCGCCCCAGCCGTACCGGTTAAATCCGCCGTCGGCAGGATAGAAACTGAAATCTTCGATGGGCAGACTGTTATACAGGGTAGCCATGAGGGTTTTAAGCCCCTTGGTGCTCGCCAGCAGATCCTCGGCTGAAGTTTTGTCTAATGGCTGAAGTTCCAGCATATCGCTACAGCCAGCCATTCCAAAAATCAGATATAAACTGAATAAAAGGGAAATTATTTTTCGTTTCATAATGATTACTGTTTAGAAATTCAGGGTACAACCAATATTAAATGACTTCATCAGAGGATAGGCCAGGTTGGCATCCCAGTCGGCTTCCTGCCGTTCCGGGTCAGCATCTTTAAGTAATTTATTGCAGAAAGTCAGCAGGTTATAGCCATTCAGGAAAATTCTTCCGCTTTCCATGCCTACCTTTTTAATATAGTTCTGTGGCAAGGCATAGCCCAGTTCGATACTCTTAAGCCTCAGATAAGTGGCACTTGGACGCCAGACATCGATCAGAGCGGCTTCCTGTGTATTGGTATAGTTATAATTACGCAGTGCGGGATAATATCCTGCTAACCACTGGGTGGTCGGATTGTAGGGATCGTCTGTCGGGGAAGCCGTGCGCCATCTGTCGAGGAACTTTTCATGCAGGGTGGGATAACGTCCGTAACCCCAGATATCGTTGTTACGGTAGTTGATGGAATATCCTGAAGCTCCCTGGAACAAAAGGGTCAGGTCGAAACTCTTGTAGGATGCTTCCAGATTAAGACCATACTGCATGGGCGGGTTGACCGAACCAAAAGTCCAGTTCTGATAGGTATAGTCGTTGGTGTTGATGATCCCGTCACCATTCATGTCGATAAGTTTATAACTTCCCGGAAGCATTTTGGAGTTACCGGCAGTACCTCCGTAAAGTGGTGCCGTTTCATACTCTTCAAGGGACCCGAATCTGCCGCTCCACTCATAAATACCCATACGGCCCGTATAACGGTTGATATTGCTGTTGCGCCAGTAATCCCAGGAACTGGTATACCCGGCAGATTCAACATGCAGTCTTTTAGTCCGGGCGTAGGTAAAGTTCGCGGTTACACTATATTTAAAGTCATTTCCGATTTTATTCCGGTGGAAGACCGAAACGTCGAAACCGTGATTCAGCTCAGAATTGATGTTTTCCTGCGGGAAACTTGCCCCGAATGTATTCGGCACCGACTGGATCAAAGTGGCCAGCAAGCCTTCCTGGCGGCGTTCGAACAGTTCAAATGAACCGCCCAGTTTATTATCCCAAATACCCAGGTCGATCCCAAGGTTCAGAATTTTTGAGGTTACCCACGACAACCGGTCGTGTACCACACCCGGAGGAACCATTCCGACGGTGAGTTCTCCGTTGTTAAATACATATCCTGAACCAGAGGAGGCAGTGTAGGCTGAATAATAGGCAAAAGCATTCCCTGCATCGGTACCGCTTTCACCGTAAGAGAACCTCAGTTTCAGGTTATTGATGGCAGCCAGATTATCCTTGATAAAGGATTCTTCCGACAGGCGCCAGCCAACACTGGCTGATGGAAAGAAAGCCCAGCGGTTTGCCTTGGCATAACGGTAGGAACCATCGTAGCGGGCAACGGCTTCGAACAGGTATTTGCCGGCAAAGTCATAATTGGCCCGGCCGATATACGCCGCATATTTGCCAAAACTACGATAACCGGAGTTGGAAGCCGTAGTGGATGTACCCTGGTTGATGATGTCATTGGTAAACAGATCGGAGTATAACCTTCTGGCCATAATATTATCCATGCGCGTCCCGGTAAACTCAAGAACACCGGTCAGGCTCAGGTTATGCTGATCCATTCTCCGGTTATAATTGACCTGCCCCCTGGCCACCGCACGCTGGAAGAGGGTAATGGTATTGGAATACTGGTCGGTACCGGTAGTTTGCGAAAAGTTGTCGGTGTAATAGTCGTACAGGTTATAGGACTTCTGCAGGAAAGAAGCATTTCTGATGTTCTGGTCAAAGGCTCCCGTGGCAATAACCGTTAGGCCTTTCACACCGGGTACGTTCAGGGTAAGGTCAACGGTCGACTGAAACTGCGCATTCTTCTGCCGGTTGTAACCATCGATGTCGGGGTGCATGAGCGCCCATGCGTTTTTGTTCTCCGGACTGATCACCGAAAAATGGTTTTTATTGGCCAGGGTATGATAGTTTATCCCGCGGTCATTCACCATAATGGTCTTAAATGTCCAGAGGAAATCTTCACGCGGACTCTGGTTCTCATCCAGTCGTCCCGAGACCGACACATTCAGTTTGAGGTCTTTGGTCAGATCGGCAGTTGTGGTCGACCTGAGGTTAAACCTTTTGTAATATTGAATGCCACTCTTCAGTAACCCATTGTCTTCACTGTAACCGAAGCTGGTGAAATATTTAACGGTATTGGTGCCACCCCTGACCGACATATTATGGTTTTGCTGGAATACCCAGTCATGCAGGGTCAGGTCAATCCAGTTTACATCCTGATAGCCATCAACACCCAGACGGTACTTTTCGAGAATGTCAGGCGTATAGGTCTCGGCAGTCTGCGAATTCCTGTCCATTTCATTTTTCATAACCCGATAGGTATAGGCATCCACGGTATATTCCATACCTGTGGCTCCCTTCATACCCAGAAGATTGGAGTAGCTGAACCTGGCGCGGCCATCCTGGCCTTTCTTGGTGGTAACGATGATTACCCCGTTGGCTGCATTCATACCATAAATGGCAGCGGCAGCATCCTTCAGGATGGATATACTTTCGATATCGTTCGGATTCAGCTGGGCCATGTCTGCTGTTCCATCACGGACGATTCCGTCGATAATCACCAGCGGAGCACCAAACCCTCGAATGCTCACATAGTTGTTGAACTTCCCGGGTTCGCCGGTCAGCTGACGGATCAGCAGTCCCGGAACCTTACCCTGAATATTGCTGATCAGGTTTTCACTCTTGGTGGATAATATTTCATCAGCAGATATGGAAGCAACCGAACCCGACAGGGTTTCCTTTCTCTGGACACCATAACCCACAGTAACAATCTCCTCGATCCCGAAGGTCTCCTCCACCATGGTTACATTGATGGTGGTCTGGTTGCCTACTGCCACCTCCTGAGTTCTCATCCCCACAAAAGAAAAAATCAGGGAGGCATTCGCCGGTACATTGCTGATAACGTAATTACCGTTTCCATCGGAAATGGTTCCCGACATGGTTCCTTTCACAACAATGGTAACCCCTGGCAGAGGAGCCCCGCTTTTGTCTGATACCTTTCCTGTCAGGGCCGCCGGTTGCTGTATCCCGGCAGGCAATGAAGTCTCTTTTTCGGCAAGCAGGGCAATCTGACGGCCAAATATCTCATAACGGATTCCGGTGTTCTGGAATATCTGATCAAGCGTTTCAATTATGTTTTTGTTATTCAGATTAACAGACACCTCGTTGTCGACGTCGACTTCTCCGCTGTAGAAAAATCTGAATTCGCTCTGGTTTTCGATCGCCCGGATAACCTCTTTAATTGCTTTCTTATCCATGTTCAGGGTAAGTCTGGCTGTCTGTGAGTAACTCTCCATCGCCAGACTGCAAACAACAGTAAAGGTTACGAGCAGGATAGTTAGTTTCATCTTTCGTAAAATTTGGTTTAGCAATGGATTATGGCCACTGCAAATTAGTTTTTTATTCATACTTTTACATATTGGTTTAATTACTAACAAGGTTAAATTAAATTTTCCGAAGGGGCAGAAACGGCAATTTCAGCCCCTTCCTTCATTTTCATTCATCACTTACATTATTCCATAGGCATAACTTTTCGGTTTAAATAAAATCTGTTTAGCGATGGGTAATTTTAATCACCCTGGTTTTATCATTGTAGGTATAATTGATTGATGCAGTAACTTCAAGCAGTTCCAAAACTTCACTGAAAGACTCCATTTCAAGCGTTCCGGTATAGTGGATCTTCGATAAGCGCGGATCATTGTCCAGTTCGATACTTACATGGTACCAACGCTCGAGTCTTTTGGCCACTTCAGGCAGATACTCCTTCCTGAAGATGATCTTCCCTTCTCGCCAGGAAGTAAAAATTTCGGTTTCCACCCTGCTGAGTTCCCAGTGGCCACCCATCAGCCGGGCCTGCTGACCAGCCTTGAGCCCGGCAATTTTTGGCACATCATTGCAGTATACGTTCACAGACCCTTCTTCGACCGTGGTCTCAAACTTTTGCTCCTCTGCCAGGGATTTTACATTAAACGATGTCCCCGTGACCTCTACCTGTCCTAAGGAAGTATTTACAAAAAAAGGGATCTCCGACTTTACTACTTCAAAATAGGCCTCACCCTCCAGTTCTATTAATCGTTTTGATTTAAAATCAGACGACCACGACAGGGTAGAACCCGAATTCAGCCATACTTGTGTGCCATCCGGAAGAGAAAAGTTTGAACGTGCACCATTGGGGACTGAAACCGTCTGAACGGTAGGCACAAGCACCTCGTCATACGTATTACGGATAAGAAGAAGGTTTGAAACCAGCAGCCCTACGACCAGCACCGCAGCCACACGGGCAATCCACTTGTAATTAACTAATCTGCGCACAGTGGCAGTATGTTCTTCCTGCTCAATGGCCTTCCGGATCTTTTCCCAAAGTAACGGATTGCCGTGTGCAGCTGTCTCTTCCTGCATCTGGTCGTCCCAACTGGCTTTCATCATGGTGTTCAGCATTTTTTCATGCCCTGGTTCCACCACCCATTCCATTACCTGTTGAAACTCTTCAGGAGAGCAGACCGATTGCAGATATTTTGAAAATATTTTATTCATTTTTTGCCTGATTCAGTTATAATACACTTCACACCGCCGGATCCCCGGGTGCAAAAGCTGTTTTTTTTTTGTTTTTTTTGAAAAGCGCAATATAATTCCGGCAATTATATATGCAGAAACATAGCTATGTAGAGTAACGAACTGATTCCTAACTGCCCCAATTGCTTTCGTAGTTGAATAATGACCTGACCGATATGGTATTCTACGGTTTTCTCCGCAATCTGAAGTTTTTGGGCTATCTCCCGGTGTGATAATCCTTCGGAACGGCTCAAAATGAAAACTTCACGCTGCCGCTCCGGCAGTCCGGCAACTATCTGTGTGACCATAGATTCCAACTCCTGGTACTCTATCTGCTTCGACAATAAAAATTCCTCCGCCACACTTTTCTCTAATAAAGCCTCCTTTGCCTTCTGACTGTTCATCCGGCTGCGGAGCTCATTCAGCAGCATATTACGGGTTATGGTATAAATGTAGGCATTGAAAGTATCAGGTTTGGTGATTTTTTTGCGGTTTATCCAGATTTTCAGGAATACCTCCTGAAGTATGTCATCTACGCCCTCATCAATTTTCAGAAACGACCGTGAGAAGTGGTATAATCTGGGATAAAAATGGTTAAAAAGCGCTTCTAATGCCGATTTATCGTCATTGGAAAGGCCTGATAACATTTTTTCCAGTTTAGGTTGATTCTCCATCGATACTCTGCATTGAACAACAAAAGTAAAAAAAAATGCATGGATGGATTTCCTGAAAGGAATTTAATCACCGAGCCATGATTTAAAGGCACTTACCTTATCGCGGCTTACGAGCAGTGGTTCGTCCACCGGCACTGTCAACCTGATCTTCAGCTGACTGTTCGAATAGATTACAATGTCGGAAATGGCATCGCGGCTGACGATGGCTTTCCGGCTAATCCTGAAAAACTGGTTGTTATCTATGATCTCCATCAGGCGGTCCAGCGAATAGTCGATCACATACGACCGGTTGTCGCAGGTAATGGCGCTGGTGGTCTTCTCCTGACTGATAAACAGACAGATCTCCCCGATGCCGATGGTCCGCAGGTGCTCCCCCACCCGGATCACGAAGCGGTTCTTGCCTGGTTTCTCTAACATCTTCCGCACCTGTTCAATAAGGCCTTCCGGCACCACCGGAACCGCCTGATTTCCCGTGTAAAGCCGTTCATACTTCTCCATCGCCCGGGTTAACTCTTTGAAATCGATGGGCTTCAGCAGATAATCCACACTGTTGACCTTGAAAGCCCGGATGGCATACTCCTGGTATGCCGTGGTGAAAATCACCGGCGAGCTTACCTGCACCTGGCCAAAAACTTCGAAACACAAGCCGTCAGCCACCTGTATATCCATGAAAATCAGATCTGGACGAGCATTCGACTTCAGCCATTCCACCACATCTTTCACGGAATCCAGGATGGCTTCGATCCGAATATTCTTATCGTAGGCCTGCAACAGCCTCACCATATTCTCCGCTGCCGGTTGTTCATCTTCCAGAATAAGTACCTTCATAATTTTCAGCTTGATCTATTCTCTATCAACGGGATCTCCACCGTAAAACGGGTGTCGGTTTCAGTCACGATTACCGGATTTGAAGTAAAGAATTCATACCGCGACCGGATGTTGGCCAATCCCAGACCACCCGATGCCAGCGCAGCTTTCCTATGCAGGTTATTGGATACCAGCACATAACCGTTCTTTCCGGAGGAAATCTCTATGGTCAGCGGGAACTCCTTCGAAATGACATTGTGCTTGATGGCATTCTCCACCAGCATCTGCAGCGAGAGCGGAACTACAAAACGGCTCCGGTGGGTCACCTCTGTACTGACCACCAGATTGTCGCCAAACCGGATCTTCTGCAGAAAGATATAGGACTCCAGAAATGACAGCTCATCTTCCAGCGGACAAAGCTCATTATCCTTCTGCTCAAGGATATAGCGAAATACCTCCGATAATTTCCGGACAAAAAGGATGGCCTTTCCGGGATCGCTTTGAATGAGCGATGTAACCGAATTGAGGCTGTTGAACAGGAAATGCGGGTTCACCTGGCTTTTCAGGGTTTCATACTGCAAGGCCAGCTGCTCACGCTTCATCTGCTCCTGCAGCACCACCGACTTCTTCCAGTTAACGAAAAAGAGGAGGGCATTGGTGACCAGCATGGAGAGTACCAGAAAAAAGAGGGCTACCTTTACCATGAAAATACCACTCTCCCGGATAATTTCTGATGGCATCCTGTCTTTCTCGGAAATGATCAGAAAAAGAACTACCGCACCAATGACCAGCAGACTGAAACCTATGGTGGTAACCGACTGTAGAACAAGTCTTTTAATCGGATTTTTCAGCCAGGGATGATTCTTTTCGAGCCACAACACGATCTGTGTGATACCCACTGCCATGGTACCGCCGATCAGCAGCGACATCAGCGAATTCGACAGGAATATCCTGAAGGTGAACTCGGAAACCGGAATCATGAAGAGAACAATACCGTTCCCGAAAGATACCAGGAACAGGATTCCCAGGAGGACAACGCCGATTTTTTTCCGGTTTAACTTCATTTTTCAGGATATTGAATAAGCTGGATAAAAGTAGAAAATTCCCGGTTAAAGTTTGCTGAGTTCCTCCTCGTTCTGCTGTTTTCCCCAATCGGGCGAAAAGGCCGATGCAGGCTGGAAGCGGTCGAACCGCTCTTTTGCCTTCTCAAACCAGGGTTTTGCGACAGCTTTGCCCCCACCGAACGCTTCGGGCATGTTCAGCAAAGTGATGGCCCGCAGGTAATAGCCGCGCGGATTCTCCGGATTCAGTCGGATGGCTTTATCGATGGCATCGTTCATGGACCCGATCAGCTCCGGGCCTCGCCCCATCGGGTCGACCGTGATTTTGCCGGGATAGAGGAAGGCCTGCAGGGCATAGAGTTCCGACTCTTCCGGGGCAATCTTGAAAGCGCGGTCGAGGAACTGCTGCGCTTTGTCAAAGTAGCCATCTTTCCGGGATAGGTCGGATTCCGTAAAGCCCGTCACAATGCAGGCATGCGCGGCATGGTACAGCGGCAGCCACTCGGCCTTTTCAGTCTGGGCAATCCGCTCAAACATATTCGCGGCATCCTGGAAATCCGATGGTTCCGAAGCCTGGCTCATCTTGTCCATCGCCCTTTGCATAGCCTGACGGTACGCGTCCTGTTGTCCGGATACACCAGACATACTCAATAGAAACAGAATGGTAATAAAAGTCTTCATTGGTATAAATTATTTAAGTTCTAATTTATTGTGTATAACATACTTATGTGTTACTCCCGGATAGCGCAGAATGATGAGCCATGCCACATTTTTCTACCACAAAGGACACAAAGATTCCACAGAGGATCACCAAGATTTTGTCTGATGTCTCATGTCTTTCAGTCTTTTGTCTTGATACTTGATACTAAATTAAAATTAACCACAAAGGACACAAAGATTCCACAGAGGATCACCAAGATTTTGTCTGATGTCTCATGTCTTTCAGTCTTTTGTCCTGATACTTGATACCTGATACTTGATACTCTTTATTATAACTGAACCGAAATCAACAGCACGGCCATCCGCTTCTGCGGAGGCGTGACCGGCTGCAGGGCATATACACCCCGGCTGTCGGGTTCTTTGCTGCTGGCATAGCCAAACACCTGTTCAAAACCAAAAAGGTTGTTCACGATCATATGCGCGACTGCCTGGGTATTGAAAAGATAGAAGATATGGGTCAGACCCATACTGATGTCGTTGTACGCCGGGGTGCGGCCATTCATAAACCCCGGCCGGTTCGGATCGTGATATGGCCTGCCGCTGGCATACGACCAGGTAGCTGAAACGAAAGAACTCAGCGACGGGATAAACCTTTTATAGACGGCCGACAAGTTATGTTCGGAGGCATAAGGGGGCCTCACCGCCATGGGATAATCGCGGTAATCGCGCTTCGAGTCGTTCCAGGAATAGGAGATCCAGTAGTCGCTCTTCCCGAACGGCTTTTGGTCGCGCCAGAAAAGGTCAAATCCGCGGCTGAATCCTTTACCTGCGTTCGTGAAATTTCCGGGGAGAGGCGAAAATTCCTCCCGGAACTTGACCAGGCCTGAATAATCCTTGTAGTAGGCCTCCAGCCGGAGGGTGCGGGAGTCCTTGCGGTACTGCCAGGTCAGGATGGAGTGCTCCGCACGCTCCGGTGAAATGGCAGCGCTGAATTTAAGGTAGCGGTCTTCAGGATTCTGAAAGAAAGTGCCGTATGCAGCCGAAAGCTGACTGTTGCGACCGGTTTTAAAGGCGGCCGACAAACGCGGATCAAGTCTGGTAATCCCTGGCAATGAATTGTTTTCAAGCCGGATGCCGGCCCGCAGGGCAAGATTGCGGCCAATCTTCACCTCAGGTTCAAAGAAGGCAGCCAGCAGGCGGTTCCCGAACTGCAGAGTCCAGGTTTCCTCCCCCACGATTATCTGGCGGTACTTATAGAAATTGTACTCAAACCCGGCTTTGGCCGTGACGTTCTTCAACCCGGAATATGTGAGGGCCGCTTTCAGCTGGTGGTTATTGCGGTTCTCCTCCAGCGTCATCCGATCGACACCGGTCTGGTCGGCATCCTGATTAAAAGCGATTCCCGCCTGGACCATCCAGTACTCACCGGCCATTTCGTTCCAGGTGACATTCAGGTAGTTATTGCGGTTATTCATACTGATTTCCTGGAATATACCTTCACTGAAACTGAAGTGCCTCATCCGGCCGGCGTTGTAGCTGTAGCTGCCAAAGGCCTTCAGCATACCGGTTTCACTGGTTTTCTGCCTGAACATCAGCGTGGAGCCGGCAATAACCGGTTCCCGGATCCAGTCGATACTCTGCGGAAATATCCGGTTGCTGAGTCCGGTGTGCAACAGTTCGCCCGTTACGGCCAGCGAGGTACTGGGCCATCGGTGGGCGTGCGAACCCTGCACCCCGACGGTCAGCAGGGATATAGAGGATTTGGTTTCAGCCTCTAAGGCGGTGGTGTTGAGGGCGACCACCGACGAGAGGGCCTGGCCGAATTCGGCTGAATAGCCACCGGTACTGAACACCGCCCCGTTGAAAAGGATGGGCGAAAACCGTCCCCGTGTGGGCAGGTCGGGCATTTTCGAGAAGTACGGTGTCTGGATCAGCATTCCGTCCATATAGGTTTTGGTTTCATAACTCTCGCCGCCGCGAACGAAGAGCCGCCCCTCCTCACCTACCCGGTGCGATCCGGGCAAGGTACCGAATGCTCCGTAGATATCGCCGTTGCCACCGGCAGTTAGCGCGATGTCCACAGGCCTAAGGATCACCGATTTCTTCCGGTCCGAGGCTTCGAAAGTCCCGGCATTGATGACCACCTCATCCAGTTCGCCGGCCGTTTCGGCAAGCACTAATGTCAAACCGGCGATTTCCCCGGAAACCTCCAGCCGGAGCATAACGGTTTCAAAGCCTACAAAGCTCACGACCAGCACCTGACTGCCCTGTAGATCCGTGATAAAGCGGAAGTGCCCCAGGCTGTCGGAGGTAGCCCCGTCGAACGAGCCCTGAAGGTAAACGTTGGCCCCGGCCACCGGATTCCCGGCCGCCGTGATCACCGTTCCTGAAATGGGGTGCTGGGCCAGCGCGTTCAACAGGATCATTTGAAACAGAATCCACAAATAAGTCTTCACTAGAATATAATTTCTTTTACATGTTTATTATAAAGCTGTTACCTTAATGCGATCAATCCCGGAGGGATTGCATGTGGGTAGCATATTTGCTGCGGGCGAACATGCGATCCCGGCTGGGATCGAATTCATTTTTGATACCTCTGTGCTACCCATATGTCACCCCTCCGGGGCCCTTGACCTGCCTCCATCGTGGGTTTATCAATCCATCCTGTATTTACTGAGCCGCAATCACTTATATTCCTGATTTTTATAACCATTATTCTTATCATGATACAAATATCCGGAAGGATTGGCGGCCTTGAAAATAATTATTGCCGGATGGTAGAATAAGGGCGACCAACCGGAATTATGAAGCGACGAACCGGGCAGGAAAACCAGAAAAGGCATACGGGAAGAAAGTAAATACATCATTAATAATGTTGTATATTAAAAACATTTATAATATATTTGTTGATATTATACAACATTTATGCGCACAAAAAAACAAATTGTACTTCCACAGCATCAGAAAATGCTTGAGCAGTTGGGGGAGAACATAAAATTAGCCCGGAAACGACGGAAGCTGACCATGCTGCAGGTATCAGAACGTGCGGGCATTAACCGTACCACTCTGTACCAGATCGAGAAAGGGAACCCCTCTGTTTCGTTGGGAGCCTGGTTCAATGTTTTCCGGGTACTGGGTTTTCAGGATGATTTCCTGAAGCTGGGTGCCGATGACATTCTTGGAAGGAAGTTGCAGGATATTGAACTCTTAAAGAGCAAGCCATGACAACCAGACAGGACATATCGGTATATGCACACTGGAAAGGAATGCCAGCACCTAAATGCATAGGTGAGCTGACCATTAATCAGATCAGGGGAAAAAGAGCCGTTAATTTCACATTCCAGCCTGATTGGATCAATACGCATGATCAATTCCTTCTGGATCCTGATCTTTCATGGTACAGCGGGCCGCAATTTCCTGCCAGTAAGGAAAACTTCGGCATGTTTCTGGATTCGATGCCTGACACATGGGGAAGAACACTGATGAAACGGCGGGCTGCCATACAAGCCAGGGAAATCGGGAAACCAGTTCCTTTTTTGCATGACACCGACTACCTGTTGGGTGTTCATGACATTTGCAGGATGGGAGCGCTTCGTTTCAAGACAGATCCAGCCGGAGATTTTCTTGATAATGATCCTGTAAATCCCACCCCGCCCTGGGCCAATATCAGGGAGTTGCAATACTCTGCCGAAGCGATTGAATCCGGGAATGAATCCGGAGATATTAAAAAATGGCTGAAGATATTGATTGCACCGGGGTCCTCGCTGGGTGGAGCAAGGCCAAAAGCCAACATTATGGATACGGATGGCCATCTATGGATCGCCAAATTTCCATCCGGTAATGATCAGGTGAATAAGGGCGCATGGGAATATCTGTCCAATGCGCTGGCTCGTGATGCAGGGATCGAGGTGGCTGAATCCAGGTTGGAACATATTACAGGGAAACATGATACCTTTTTTACAAAACGATTTGACAGAGACAAATCTGACAGAATCCATTTTGCCTCAGCCATGACCATGACCGGAAAAACGGAAGAGCTTATCCGTGACAAGACTCCATCCTACTTGGATATAGTGGAATTCATCCAGTTTTATGGAGTAAATGTGGAAGTCAACCTACACCAGCTTTGGAGGAGGATAATCTTTAACATCCTCATTTCCAACACAGACGATCATCTAAGAAATCATGGATTTATTCTGACCGAAGCCGGATGGACGATTTCACCTGCATACGACCTGAACCCATCAACAGACAAGGCAGGCCTTGCCCTGAATATTGACATGAACAACAATACGGCCGACGTTGAACTGGCTATAAGTGTCGGAGCGTACTTCCGCCTGAATGAAAAATCGATGAACAATATCCTTTCGGAAGCAAAGCTCGCTGTTTCCGGGTGGCAGAAATTGGCCAAACAACTGGGAATTCCAAGGGGGGAACAGTTGCTTATGGCTGCTGCGTTCAGGGTTTAGTACGCTAATAAGCATTTGTTAATTAAATATCCCCAATGGGATTGCTTATCAGCTACTATTTAAACTACCTTTGACTACATCTAATGCCCGTTACCATGAAGAATAAAGCATCCAACGACCCCGTCGAAGTTTTCGCAGGAACGCCCTGGCAGGCGGGTATGGTCAAATCGTTGCTGGAAAATGCGGGTATAACCGCGTTCGTTCAGAATGAGATCATGGGGACCTACAATCCCTGGTGGACAGCCCCAGGCGGGGCAGGCGCACTTTCGGTGTTTGTTGCCGGCACCGACCTGGAAGCGGCACTGGAGATTGTCAGGGAGTACGAAAAGAACCTTGCAGAATAGCAGTTGCTTCACACCCATGATGAGTTAACATAAATAGATATTCCCGGGCAGCCGTCGTCAGGCATACTGTTATTATCCATTGGACGACTGCCCGGAAAGGCTTATTTCTTCAGACCGGTGATGGTACCAAACCTGATCCGGTCGCGCTTCCAGGTATAGCTGAACGCCACGGTATCGCCAAAGGCAATAATGGCCGGATAGCTGTACTCCTCGCCTGCCACACCTTCTTCGATCGGGATGATCCGGGGCCAGGTAGCTCCGTTGTCATACGAAACCGCCAGGTTCAGTTGCCCGCGCGACCCCCAGTTTTTTTCATCCGGATTGTACAACAACACCAGGGTACCGTCGCTGAGTTTCACCAGGTCGATCCCGCTGTTGGGATTGGGCAGGTTGATCGGATATACCGGCGACCAGGTTTTCCCGAAATCCTTCGAATCGCTGCGGCAGATCATACCGCCTGTACTTCTCAGCAGCATATGGACCACGCCGGGGGACGATTCCCAAAGGGTAGGCTGGATGATCCCGCGCCCGCTGATGACGCTGCGGTCGATCTCCAGGTAAGGAGTGGCTTCCCAGGTCGTACCCTCATCCGTGCTCCGGTCGACAAACGCATCCCAGAGCTCCTTTTCATTGTCTTCAAACGATGCGCCGGCCAGCCAGGTGCCGTCCGACAACACGATCGGCTTGTTGCGCACCGGACCGCGACCGCCCTTGTCGCCTTCCACCACTTCGCGGGCCTCCGACCAGGTCACGCCTTGATCGTTCGAAACCACATACCAGGTCTCCCACGCCGGAATGGTCTTGCCCACCTTGAAATAGAGAATGACCCGCCCGTCGGGGGCCTTGAACAATACCGGGTTCCAGTGGGCGTCATCCCTGATCTTGGCCAACTGCACCGGAGCAGACCACTGCCCGGGCTTCCCCTTCGACATCCACACGCCCACATCGTCGTGGCCTTCGCGCGTGCCACCAAACCAGGCGATCAGGAAAGAACCGTCGTCAAGCCTGACCAGCGTGGAGGCATGACACTGTTCAAAGCCGCGGTCGTCGCCAAATACAAAATCCTTCTCCGGAACAGGATCAGCGGCAGGCTGGGTTGTACACTGTGTCAGCGCCCCCATCAGGAGCATCAGGAGCAGGTAAACGGCACGGACCGGCATTCCTGCAGATAATAAATTGATCTTTCTCATTTGAATATGTATTAGTTTTAAATTCATTATTCCTTCAAAGGCTTTTTCCGCGGAATCAGACTAAGGACAAACCCGGTGATAAAAATGGCGGCTGTCCCGAATACGATGGAAAGATAGTGGTGAAACGGACTTGCAAAATTTTCTGCGGATCCCCTGAAAAGGAGCGGCGAGAGGCTCATCCAGGCGATCACCAGCACTCCCGCGGCCACACCGGCCACGGCAGCCGCTTTTTCTACCCGCTGCACCACAAAACCCAGCAGGAACAGCCCCAGCATACCCCCGCTGAACACCGACGCCAGCTTCCACCAAGCCTCCAGGATGCTCTCCACGTTCATCATCGCCAGGGCTACTCCAATACTAAGCACTGTAAACAGGAAGGACGATAGGTAAAGTACCTTCATCCGCTTCCGTTCATTCCCCGGATTTCCGGAGAGTTGTTTGAAATAATCGGTAAATATGACTGTGGCCGAGCTGTTCACACTGGTCGAAATGGTACTCATCCCGGCGGCAAAGACTGAGGCAATCAGCAGACCGGTAAGTCCCACCGGCAGCTGGTTCACAATAAAAAACGGAAACACCCGGTCGCCGGGCGTTCCTTCAGGCAAAATCCCCGGAACAGCCGTATAATAACTGTACAGGCCCGTCCCGATGAAGAAAAAAAGCAGCGACACCGGCACATACAGCAAGCCGCCGATCAGGGCCGATTTTTTGGCTTCACGCTCCGAGCCGGCGGTCATGTATCGTTGCACAAAATTCTGGTCTATGCCGTAATTCTGCAGGTTGATAAAGAGCCCGTAAATAAGCACCACCCAGAAGGTCGATTCCGACAAGGAAACACCGAAGCTCCCCAGACTGAACTTATGGTTTTCTGCGGCAATGGCAAAAAGTTGCCCGGGCCCCTCCGGCATCGAGAACAGCAGCACCAGCCCACAAACAACAGCTCCGGCGATCAGGATAATCCCCTGGATGGCGTCCGTCCAGAGTACCGCCTGAATTCCACCCAACAGCGAATACACCAGGACACTCAGTCCGGTGATCATGATGATGGCAGCTATATCCCAGCCCAACAGCACATTCAGCGGCAGGGCCAGCAGCAGAAGGATGGTTCCCGTGCGCATCAGCTGGGTGAAAAGGTACATCAGCGATACATACACCCTGGCCCATGGCCCGAAACGCTTCTCAAGGTAGGTATAGGCCGAAGGACTGTTGACCGACCGGTACAACGGCACGAAGAATTTCACCGCCGCCCAGGAGGCCACAGGGATGGAAAGGCTGAAGACATAGGCATTCCAGTTCGAGTAGTACGCCTGTCCGGGAATCGCCAGATAGCTGATGCTGCTCACATAGGTGGCGAAAATCGACATCGAGACCACCCACACCGGGATATTCCGGTGCCCCAGGGTAAATGCCGAAGCCGACCGGTTTTTCCGGTAGAAGGAGCTGCCGAACAGGACAATACCCGCCAGGTAGCCAATAAATATCATGATGTCGATGATGCTCATGCCTCAGTCACAAAAATATTAATTCCGGGGAAATCCCGGATGGCTTCACTGAACATACCTGATCAGTTCAGTTTGTTCAGACAGCATTAATCGGAATCAATAGCTTTCAAAAATACAAAAATCCGCCCGGATCAGGCAGGCATATCACCCTTTAATACCCGATCAGTTAAACAAAATTCCACGAAATCCTTCATTCGGAACATCAACAAAACAGCTGTTCTGTATGTTGATAAACGGAATAACTGAGAGCAATCCGGATGATACGTACAACCTGCTTTTCCACTTTATTAACGGCAGTCCTGTTTTTGCTGAACGGGACATCGCCAGCTTCGGCGCAGACCCTTCCGGCAGCCGAGGTCGACAGCCTGACCCGGCTGGTCAGCATCACTGGCGATGACTCCATCCGCGGAAGGGCACTAAACAAGCTGGCCTTCCACTACACCTTCAACGACATGGGGAAAGCGCTGCCGTTGATGAACCAGGGACTGCAGGAGGCCGACCGGCACGGGCTGCTCTTTGGAAAGGCTGAGCTGCTGAATACCAAAGCCATTTATTTCGATGTCAGGGGCGAAAAAGACTCTGCCCGGTACCATTTCAACCGGTCGCTGGCCATCAGCAGGGAACATGGTTTCCGAAGCATTGAGGTGATGTCGCTCAACGGAATGGGGCTCTTCCTGTGGAAAAGCGGTCTTTTTGAGGAAGCGCTGGAGAACTTCTTCGCGGCCCTTGAAATGAACGAAACCCATTTCCCCGACCGGAAAGAGAGCCGGGCCAACTACCTGAGCAACATCGGACTGATTTACCAGGAGCTCAGGCAGTTCGACAAGGCCATCGGATACCACGAACAGGCGCTGGCCATCCGCAAGGAGCTAGACCTGATCAACGGACAGGCCATTTCGTTTGCCAACCTTGGGGCATGTTACCGGCATCTCGAACAATTCAGCGTTGCCGAACAATACTATGTACAGGCCATTGAAAAGACCGAAACGGCACAGAACTGGCGGATGTACTACTCCCTGCACGACAATTTAGCCAATATTTACAACCTGACGGGGCGGACGGATGAAGCCATTGCGGCGTACAAGAAATCGCTGGACCGCCCGCCGCAGGTTGGGGAAAACCCCAAGAGCGACCTGAGCACCTACATCAACCTGGCTTCCCTGTACAATAAGCTGAAACAGCCCCGTACAGCCATGGAGCATGCCGCCAGGGGATTTGGGATACTGGAACAACATCCCCAGCTCTACAATTTTTCGGAAGGCCTTCACTATGCTATCGCCGAAAGCCACTACATGCTCGGGAACATAGATGAAGGCAGCCGCCACATGCAGCATTACCGGGCGCTGTGCGACACCCTGTTTTCGCAGGAAAATGCCCGGTCGTTAGCCGAAATGGAGAAGAAGTACGAGACCGTCAGGAAAGACAACACCATACTGCAGCAGCAGCAAACCATCCAGCAGAAGGAGCTCGAAATCCAGAAGCGTACCCTCTGGTCGGTTATGGCCGTTGCGGTAGTGCTGATTCTCTCCGGATTCCTTTTCTACCTGTTCCGGCGGAAAGAAGCCATTGCCCGGCAGGCAGCCCTGGAACTCCGCTTAGCCGAACAGAAGGAGCTGGCAAGGGTACAGGAAGAGCGGCTCCGGATCTCACGCGAACTGCACGACCATATCGGCTCCTACCTGACTTTGATGAGCGCTTCGGTAGAACAGCTCCAGGGGGAAAACGGACATGCAGCCAAGTTCCGGGAGCTTCAGGATCACCTGTCAATCACCATGCGCGAGCTACGGAAAACCGTGTGGCTCCTCAACCGCCAGCAGGTCTCCGTGGAGGAAATCACCGTCAGGCTGCGCGATTTCTTCAAACCGCTCCACCAGAACGGCACCATCATCCGGGTAACATCAGAAGGAAATACCGAAGTGAACCTGACCGAGATTCAGTCGACCCACCTCTTCAGGATCGTACAGGAAGCCACCAGCAACGCCTATAAATATGCATCCTGCAGCCAGATTTCGGTACACCTGCGCGTTGAGGAAGATCAGAAGCTATGCCTCAGGATTGAAGACGACGGGAAAGGGTTTGATCCAGGAAAAGCCGTGTCGGGCAACGGGATCCGGAATATGAAATCGAGGATGGAAGAGCTGCACGGCGAGCTGGACATTCGGTCATTCCCCGGAAAGGGGACGGTCATCGACGGATGTTTTGAACTGAAGAATACGCATATCTGCGTATAGCCGAAGCCATTCAGAGCGTTTAACTTTACACGTATATTAACATGTCTATGCCGATTTATATTGCCATCGCGGAAGATAACAGTTTTGCCCTGTCGGCCATTCAGCAGCGGCTGAAGGATTATCCCGACATAGCCATAAAGCTGATTGCCCGCAATGGGAAAGAGTTGCTGCAGCAACTTGGCAGGAACCATAATATCGACCTCATACTGATGGACATCGAGATGCCCGGGATGGACGGGGTACAGGCCACCGCCGAGGTCAAGAAGCGCTATCCGCAGATAAAAGTGGTCATCCTGACCATGTTCGACGACGAGGAACTGCTCTTCAACGCCATAATGGCCGGGGCATCCGGGTATTTACTGAAAGAGGACAATGCCACCCGGATACACCAGTGCATTACCGACACCCTTGCCGGCGGGGCAGCCATGAGTCCGGCCATGGCCATGAAAACCCTCCGGCTGATCAGGCAGCCGCAATCCCGGGAAAGCAAGCCGCAGGATTTCGGGCTCACCGACAGGGAGACTGTTTTGCTGAACCAGCTGAAAAACGGGCTGACTTACGAAGAAATCGCCTCCAACCTCCACATCAGCTACCACACCGTCCGCAAACACATCGAGAACATCTACCGCAAACTCCAGGTAAACAGTAAGGTAGAAGCCGTGATCAAAGCCTCCGGCAACCAAATTATCTGAAACCCTAAACCTCCCCTGCTGACCCCAGTTATTAATATTAAGACCAGATATAAATTACAGCCAGTATTCAAAATTTCTCAAAAAACAGGGTTACCTTATGCCCAATCCCTGAATATACTTATAGACTGTACCACAGAGCATAATTTCTCTAAATTATGAAAAACATTCAAGTGTTAATTTTTTTTAGTCTGTTTTTATGGATTGTTTCTAATGCCCAGCAAGAGAAAACCTATTTTGAAAATTTAAGTACAAATGGAATTGTTCCTTATGATGAAATGGTTCTTTGGTGTGATTCTTTATTCAAATCAGGGATAAATGCAATACCTCTTTTAATTGAAGATATTTCAAGGGAGGAAAGGGTTATAATCGGTCTTGGAAGTGCTCATCTTTCAACATTCCCATCCTACTATTGGGAGGAAAATTTCAGAGGGATACGGTCTGCATATTTTATTGAACTGATTCTGGCAAATGGTATGGACAAGCCTAAAACAAATGCTGAAATGAGCGTCGAAATCCAGGCATTTATGAAAACGATGCATAATTTCTATTTATATCAAAATAATGTACTCCTGAAGAACGAAGATAGCATCCTTGATTATAATGACATTCAAGCTGTTAAGCATATTTATAGCGAATGGTGGAAAAAAAACAGATTAAACTCACCAGAAAATTTGAAAGCCCTATATAAGAACAGGAAAATATTGGAAGGATCAATTTATTATTGGAAATAGTATGAAAAACTTAATTTAATAATTGAAGAAATGAATAAAAAAGTGAAATGCTTACTACTCTCTATTACGCTGTTATCCTGTTACTTATCGAAGGGACAGTATTTTCCTGCAGATACGCTGAATCTGAATAAGACCTATGAGGCTTTCTTAAATGAACCAACCTCATACCATAATCAAATGGCATTTCTGGATGCTTTCCCAAAAAACTTCCGTGATTTTTTGATGGTTTATCAGTTCCAAAAAGGTCAGGACTATGATTTAACCATGTATTACAAGGGAGTTGATCACATTATTTCAGGATTATATAAACTTGATTTAATACCAGATACGACTTTTTGTGATAGAATAATTTGGTTGAGTCTTGGCGGATTCTGGGAGGCTGATGCCCCAAGCTATTTGCAAAGGTTACTTCATCGTTTGGTAGCTGAAAAAAGGGATGTGATGTTTGAAAGGCTTAGTAAACTAAATGCAGGTCAACAGGTTTCATTCTGGTTTTTCTATTTTCACAGCAGGTTTGAAAAAACGGAAGAGTACAATATCTTACTAAGAGACATGAATGCTAACTATCCAGCAGTAATAGAATCAATGAAATTAGCTTATCCTGCAGCTTTTGGAAAAGTCTGGTACTAAGATTAACTTTTCTGATGTTCTGTTCTGATTCCGGTCCGGTTTGACAATATGGAAATTTTGCGATACGTCCTGAATCACTATCTGGTAGGGTGACCATTCGTGCACATCGAGCACCTGCAAGATAAACGTCGCCCTCTACTGGCTCTATTCAAATATTGTGTAATTAAATTGCAAAATATTAAGATATAAAAATGGATATTAAATTTCTATTTTGTATTTTTGCAAGTAAACTACAGAATAAGGATATACAAAATGATACTTGAATTAAAAATACAAAACTTTCTCTCGTTTAAAAAAGAAGTGAGCTTTAGCTTTGAGGCCACTTCTGATAATACCCTCAGCGATTACTATGTGGCCGTTCAAAACGATGGAACACGAATCCTGAAAATGGCTATGGTTTATGGAGCCAATGCTTCAGGTAAAAGTAATTTGCTCGGTGCATTCGACTTTCTGAACAATTTTACCCGCCACATCCCCGAAGAAAAGGAGGGCGGCACTAACTTTCAGCCCTTCGAATTTGGAGAAACGGCCAAAAAGCCAGGTTCTTTTGAGTTGCTCTTCTATGTAAAGGGGAAAAAACACCGTTACCAATTAATCGTTGATCGCAATACAGTGTTACAGGAAAAGCTGTTTGTTTATCCGGGGACACAACCTGCCCTTATTTTTTCGCGCGATTTCGATAACAAAAGTAAAATTTCAGTCGTGCAGTTTGGTTCCAAAATCAAGATTTCGAATCAGGCTTTGGAGGCCATTCAACTGAAAACCCTGAAAAATGCTTCCGTGTTGGCTGCTTACAACCAGGTAAACCTGGCCATTTCCGAGTTAGATGAGGTCGTGAGTTGGTTCAGAAATCAGTTTATGCAAGTGATAAATCGTTATACAGATCTCACCAGCTTTTCTGATCATTCGATCAAGGTAAGCGAGAAGATGAAGCTTCACGCGCTTCGTTTTTTAAAAGAAGCCGACTTCAATATTACAAATGTATTGTTTGTGGACCGGGTGCGAAAGGTTCCTGAAGAGATCCTTAAGTATTTGGATGCCCTGCCAATGATTGATGAAGAACGTGACAGGATTGAGAAAGAAAAAGCATGGCATTATGATGAAACCATGTTTACGCATCGTGTGGTCAACGAGGGACGCGAGGAATCCTATAACTTGCCGGAAAGTAATCAATCACAAGGCACGCTCCGTTATTATGGATTGTCCGCTCCCTTTTTTCATGCTATTGAAAATAATGGTTTTTTGCCGATTGATGAGATTGGTTCTGCATTACACCCGTTGCTGGTAATGCATTTTCTGAAGGAGTTTCTGCAAAAGTCTGATCAGGCGCAATTGCTTATTACCACACACAACATGTCGCTTTTAAATGAAAAAGATATGTTACGGAAAGATGCTGTATGGTTTACGGAAAAAGGAGAAGATGGGGCTTCCGATCTTTATTCGATGGCTGATTTCAATTTCCGGAAAGAGTTGTCCTTTTACAATGCATATAAAATTGGGAAGTTTGGGGGGATTCCGGAATTATAACCCATGAGAAAGAATCGACCGGAACGAAACCTAAAACCACGCTATGCGGTGCTTGGAGATGGCATAACTGAGCAGTGGTATTTATATCATTTAAAATATTGGAAGACCTACAAATACAAAATCAGTCCTTCGCTGTTTGCTGATGTTGGCATTGAAAAAGCTGAGTGCATCATTGATGGATTGTTAGCAGACGGATATGACCAGGTCACCTATTTGACGGACTATGATACTATAGTCTCACAAGGGAAGCGAAATGCCTTCGAAAAACTCATTAGGGAATACGGGAGCAAAGATGAAGTGTTGATTTGTGAATCGATGCCAGCAATTGAACTGTGGTTCCTGCTCCATTTCACCTATACCACACGTGAGTTTCCAAACTGCACACAAGTTGAGCGCCAACTAAAGCGTTATTTGCCGGAATATGAGAAACGAAAGTCGTTTCTGGAAAAGAAAGACTGGTTTGAAGAAATGGTTAAAGGTGAAACATATGCCATTGAGCGGGCCGGACGTCTTTTGCAACAATTAGTGGAAGGTGGCGTTGGAACGCATTTTCCATTTTCTAAATTACCGGATGCTTTACGTGAGTTTGATAGACAGAAAGGAGATTAATATAAATTTCAGAACACAGTTCCAGGGTGTAAAACATAAGTTGATTATAATTAAAAAGTTGCCTTTCTTAATCCCAAGCTTCAGCACGAATATTTCGTATGACCCACTGTTAAAATACGAAGAACTGCGTACTGACCAGCCTTTCTCAATGCACGAACTTTATACCAGCAAATCACAGAGAAATTAATTAAAAGTTTTAACGATGAGAAAGTACTTTATTCTGCTGATGGCCTTCTGGTCTATAACAAGTGCCACGGCACAAACCAACCCCGATTTCAAATACAATATCGGAGGAAAAATTGAAACCATGATGATTACCGATGCCGGTGTACTGTTAGCCATAGGCAGCAACGGACTGGCAGGGATCATGCCGGGAGCCTCCGCGCCCCATTTTGTGTTCTCCGAATATGGCAAAATCAAAGCTGAAGAGCTGGAACCCGTGCCGCTGTCACCCTACGTAATTGTTACCGAAGGCGGCAAATCGCAAATCCCCGGAACGCTTTTCGCCAATTCCAAACGAACGGTGATTGATGTAATCTCCGGAAAAAAGATGTTTGTCACCGAGGAAAACGGCTGGAAGCAAATTGCACAGCTCAAGGTTTTCCTCCCCGAGAACAAGCTGGTAGTGGTGGGCAACCGCTCCAAGCAGGAAAAAGAGATCCTGGCGGTCGGTATTTATGACCTGGCCACCGGGAAGCAGGACGGCTTTGCCAATCTCGATCCCAACGCCGGAAAAACCCGCAGTGTTGCCGCCATACCCATGAGCTCCGGAGCCCCGTTTTTATCAGGCGACCGCGTTTTTGTACCGACGACCAGGAATGTGGTGTGCGCCAACTTCAAAGATGGCAACATCATCTGGGAAAATGACATCAAAAACATCTCCCTGATGACCGCAGATCCCTCGGGGAATGAGATTTACGGATTCGAGGAGCGGGCAAACGGCGATACACGGATCTACAAATTCAGCAAGGACGGCCAGAGCCTGTGGGCAAAGGAACGGAAAATCCAGGGCAGTATCAGCAGGTTCCAGATATTACCCGGAGGATTAGCGGTGGTGAGCGACGTGTTCAAGGGCGGCGGCAGCAGCATGATCGGGCGGCTGACAGCAGGCGGCGAGTCGAAGATCGCCTTTCTCAGCGCCGCCACCGGCGACGACCTCTGGGAAAAAGCGCCTAAAACCCAGGGCTACGTGCAGCACTTTTATGTGATGGACGACGGCATCCTCTTCGGACTGCAAAGCGGCGGGATAAACAAGATCTCTTTCGACGGAAGCCCCCTTTTCAAAAGACCCCTGAAAACCGGTGAGAACATCCATACCATGGCTATGACGCCGCGCGGACTGATCTACATTACCGATACCGATGCCGATATCATTGACCTGACTTCCGGAGAGTCGATCTGGAAAAAACCCATTCAATACAAAAAAGCCACTACGGTGTCGAGCGCCTACGACCAGGCAGGCGGGCGCTACCTGATCAGCACCGGCGACGAGGTAATCGCGATCAATGAGCAAAGTGGCGATGTGAGCACCTTAGCCAAAGTGAAATTTGAAGGAAAGGAGCCGATCAGCGGGATCGATGTGCGCAGCGCCGGAATACTCCTCACCTCCGACCAGAACATGATGATGCTCAACAATCAGGGCAACGAGGTATTCCATGCTTACCATAAGGCACCCGGACAAAGCACCGTGATGAAGGTGGCCATGGGCATCATGACGGTCGCCGCGGCCACAACAGCAGCTGCTGCCGCGTCGCAGTCGACCTACCACTACGAACTGGGCAACTACAGCAGTGCCGGCGCCATGCGGGCCAACCAGAATGCCAAAGCCGCAGAAGTGTTCTCGAACATCGCTGCCACTTCCTTCCAGGAGATGACCAAACGGTTCAAGGCCACCATGGCCACCGAAAACGACCGCTTCATCCTGACCAGTCTCAGCGATGGCGTCGGATTGGTCAAAGTAAACAAGGATAGCGGAAAAACCGGCAAGGAAATCGTGCTGAAGGATAAAAAACCGGTCTATGAAGTCGACGACATGGCCGGTTACCTCTACTACCTCTCCGGGAACGGCGAGATCAGCGCTTATAATCTGAATAATTAATAGCCGGAGAATTAATCAGTTACACCCATAAAACCCATAAACACCTGCATGTGAAGATATCAGAGAGGCTGTCTCCACGGATGGAGGCAGCCCTTTCGCCATCCATAGGAGGATAGATTAATTAAAACAAGATAAAAAAGTAATTCATAAACGAAAATTATATACCTTTATGCAAAATATTTGGCTATGAACGAATATATTGCAATACTGGAAAAATACAATTTCTGGGGCCAAAACACACCTGACTGCGGCTATTTCCGGAGCGAATATACGCACAAGATAGTAAGCTCCACCGGGAACAGGCTCATTAAAGTTCTTACAGGGCAGCGGCGATCGGGCAAAAGCTATATCCTGAGGCAGGTTACCAAAATTCTTCTTGACAAAGGAGTAAGACCGGAAAATATACTTTTTATAAACAAGGAGTTTACAGATTTCGATTTCCTGAAAACCTACAAGGACCTTGATGAACTGATCAAGATGTTTAAAAATGAACTTAGACCTTCAGGTAAAATATTCATATTCATTGATGAGGTACAACTTATTGAAGGATGGGAGCGGGTTGTCAATTCGTATTCACAGGATTTCTCTGAAAGCTATGAGTTGTTCATAAGTGGTTCAAACTCAAAAATGCTCTCGGGTGAATTGGCTACCTATTTATCGGGCAGGTACATATGTTTTGAGGTTTTTCCGTTCAGTTACTCCGAGTACACAGGAATAACGGGTAAGGAAAAAGGCCGCGAAAGCTATATGTCCTATATGGGCAGCGGCGGACTACCAGAATTATTTTCACTGCCAACACCTGAAATTAGGCGCAATTATGTTTCAGCTGTTAAAGACACTGTGCTGCTTCGCGATATTATTCATCGAAACAATATCCGGGATACAAAATTATTGGAAGACATTTTTGTCTTTCTGGTAAATAATGCATCGAACCTGATTTCAATTCCCAATATTGTAAAATATTTTAAAGGTATGAACCGAAAAACCACCTACGATGCAGTATCAAGCTATATTGGTTATATAGAAGAGGCATTCCTCATTCACCGGTGCGAAAGATATGATATTAAAGGGAAAGACACCCTGACCGGTAATGCAAAATTCTATATCAATGATCTGGCATACAAAAACTATCTGTATCCAGGCTTTGGTTATGGATTTGGCTATCTGGTTGAAAACCTGATTTACCTGGAACTTTGCCGTGCCGGATTTGATGTTTATGTTGGGGCTTTACGGAATAAGGAAGTTGATTTTGTCGCCATACAGGCTGACCGAATCATTTATTTGCAAAGTTCCTATTTGCTCACTGATGAAACTACCATTGAAAGAGAATATTCAGCCCTTGAATCCATTGGCGATAATTATGAAAAATGGGTCGTTTCACTCGACGATATTACGATGCCAATAAAAGCGGGCATCAAACATATTCAAGCCTGGAACTTAAGTGCACACATCAGTTAGGCTGTGAATCCATTCATTTCACTCAGGCAGCATTGCTTGTATTTCCTGCCGCTGCCACAGGGACAGGGATCATTCCTTCCAACTTTTTGGGATTGTTTCGGGACATTCTTTTCCCACGCTTTATTGAAGGCCTCCTGCGGAATATGGTGTCCTGCCCGGATGGCACCCGGACCCATAACCAGCTCTGGTGGTTTTTTCAGAAATTGATCCCGTTCACTCTTTTCGAAAACCGACCGGGGTGAGTTACCTTTCAGTATCCATGTGGGAAAATGGTTCCCCATTTCGAATATCCGCGGTACCAGTTCTTTAATCGCCGGCAGATCCAGGTCGTTATTTTTCAAAATGTTCTGAATCAAATCCCCAGGATCCCTTTCATTGTTTTGAAGCATCCAGTTCATGCTGATTTTACGGTTGATTTCGGCCTCGGCCTCCTCTCCACGCGTCGTCGATCCAATTTGCAACTTATGACATATCGCCCTGAATGAACGGATGGCCTCTGTTTCAGGAGGCAAGGGAAAATCTGGATCCCCGGCAGCCAGGATCTGACCGGTAGTAAATGAAGCGTAGTTTATGGACCTACGGAAATCCAAAGCGTTTCGCAACGATTCATAATTAAAAACAAAAGGGGAAACAAAAGTTGGCGGGTAGATCTTATTATCAAGACTTCTCATAAGATAATAAGAACTCTCGATGGTTTGATTCATCACTTCAGCTGTCAGGCCAGAATCTGCTTTTCTGCATAACTCCAAAAAATCTGTATAGGTAAGAATCCCATACAAATGGATCAGACCGATCGCAATTTGTTCATTCCAAACCTTCCCGGAATTGAGATCAACCGACTCCACATATTTATCAATAACAGGTTTAAGTGAATCAACCAAATCAGGATACAAAAACAACATAGGCCTGTTCTTCCTGAATACCAAGTCCGTAAGGCCAATTTCCTCCATAGAACAGAAAAATAATCCCTCATGATTCACAATCGCATGATCCTTTGCATGAACCATCGCCTGAATCTTTAGGACATCCTGAAATGGCAGGGTTTTCAGCAGATACAAGGGATTCTGCAGAATGGTTTTGGCAAACCGCGCCGCAATTACAGTCTTTTTCTCCTTGCTGTTGACCTTAAGTCCGAGATGCCGGGCGTTACGCACTAAACTATCCTTGGTATCCTGCAGGAACATTTCATATAGCGAGAAATCCTGATTGATCATAATGACCGGAACATTATATATTTATGCTGCAATTTAAGGAAAATTCGATTAAGCATCCTAATAATTTTCTTCTGAACCAAAAAAATGAAACATTCAGTTCAGGGACTCTTCATTCCACCGGATTAGTTGTCTTCCGGAAATTGGTTTTTGCAGGATTTAACCGACGTTGGCTCCAAAATTTCCCCTATCTTTCGGACTATATAAAACAAAAATTACAAATTATTATTATGCCAATCAGTCTGGTTATTGATGAACGTACGGCCGACATCGGTGGCTTTACCGTTGGACGGGTACTCCCCTTCCGGAGAAAGCGGATGGTAGGCCCCTTCATCTACCTCGATCACATGGGACCTGTTACGCTCGGCGGCGGGGAAAACCTGGATGTGCTGCCGCACCCCCACATCGGGTTGGCGACTCTTACCTACCTTTTAGACGGGGCGCTGATGCACCGCGACAACATCGGGTCGGTGCAGGAGATTCAACCCGGTGCGGTGAACTGGATGACCGCCGGCCGCGGGGTGGCCCACTCGGAGCGCACCCCGGAGTACCTGCGGCACCGGGAGAAAACCTTTCACGGACTCCAGATCTGGGTAGCCCTTCCTGCGGAGTTTGAAGAGACAGAAGCCAATTTCAGTCATATCCCCGCCCCGGAAATCCCGGTCTGGGAGCAGGACGGCGCCTCCCTGAAGCTGATCGCCGGCGAGGCCTTCGGAAGAACATCGCCCGTGCCGGTTTACAGTCCGCTGTTCCTGATGGAAGTCAGGAGCCGGGAGGCCGTCACCCTGCAAACCGGAAATGCTCTGTCAGGTGAATGCGCCCTGTACATCCTCGAAGGCAGTGTGACGATTAACAGGGAGACCTATCCTCCCCGGAAAATGGTGGTTTTAGAGGATGGCGCTCCTGAGTCCGTTATCCTGTCAGACAACGCCCTGGTTTACCTCCTCGGCGGCGAGCCTTTCCCCGAGGAGCGGCACATCTGGTGGAATTTTGTCAGCACCCGAAAGGAGCGGTTAGAACAGGCGAAGAGTGACTGGAAAGCTCAGCGCTTTCCGGAGATACCGGGAGAAACGGAGTTTGTACCGCTACCAGAGCGGTGATCGTTTGGCACGGTTGATTTATTGGAAAAATAAAAATACATCTGACATTCATTAGAAAGCAGAT
>JAUWAB010000148.1 GCA_030602265.1 Prolixibacteraceae bacterium
AGTACACATCAAA
Organism: Prolixibacteraceae bacterium; assembly: GCA_030602265.1. Lineage (GTDB taxonomy): Bacteria > Bacteroidota > Bacteroidia > Bacteroidales > Prolixibacteraceae > UBA1413. Next base: position 14 of record JAUWAB010000148.1, read on the forward strand.
AGCAATAACGATCCTGTTTGTATTTACGATAATGCAACATTCTTACTTGAAGGGACACCCGGCGCTGAAATCGTTTACAGTCTCGACGGAGGTGCAACAACTAAAACAGTAAGCCTGACCGGAGGAAAAGCGACGATCGAATTCAGTGAGGCTCCAAATGACGTAACACTTTCGCTTATCAGCATCAAAATGGATGCACCCGGTTGTAACAAGGCTTTAAACAATACTTCCACTGTAAATGTCATTCCCTGGCCAACAGTGAGCATTTCCGGCCCTCACACTGCCTGTGGGTCGGCTTTACTTACAGCAGAAACCAATGCTTCAAGTCCGACTTATACCTGGTACACGTTTAATGATGAAGTATGGATACCAGCCGGGGAAAATTCTACGCTTGAAGTAACGCAATCAGATATCTATTGGCTGGAGGTTACCGATGGTAGCACCGGATGCTCGAATTTTACCGATGCTTTTGAAGTGACGATACTCGACAATACGCAACCTGAAATTATATGGGTTGAAGCGGGTCCATATGGTTTGTGCGACGGGGGTGAATCAACCCTGACCGTTGTTGGAACACTGAACAGCGCTACTGAATGGAAATGGTACACCGGCAGTTGCGGGGGTACATTGTTAGGGACGGGAGAATCCATAACGGTAACGCTCACAGAAACCACTGTCTATTATGTGCGGGGCGAAGGCGGCTGTGCAACTCCCGGTGATTGCCAGACGGTAGAGGTAACTGTAGAAGACCCCCCGGTTTCGGGTACCTTAGCCAAAACACCCGATGTGGACATGGTATGCGAAGGGACAAGCGTTACCGCCATTTTTACCCCGGGATCAGGGGGCGATGGCACTTACGCACTCTGGTACAGGACTAAAGACAATACAGGCTGGTCACCCTCTTTAGGGTGGTACGAATCGGGCACCAGCATAAACACTACCGGTAAAACCGAAGTGGAAATCAGGACCAACGGTTGGGGTAATTATTGCAGTCCATCGGAAGAGGTTATTGCAAACTGGATTGTGGAAGCCACTCCGGTTGCCGGCACCCTGGAAAAGGAACCAGAACAATCGAAGGTTTGCGAAGGGACGGATGTTTATGCACTACTTATTCCCGGTTCGGGAGGCAATGGCACCGATGAACTCGAGTTCAGGACAATGACCGGCTCAAACTGGGATGAATGGGCAGAATATACTTCGGGTACTGCTATCCTTACCGCCGGCAAGAGTGGTATTGAAATCCGCACCCGCCGTGGGGCTGATGCTTGCAATCCTTCAGGTTACATTATAGTCAGCTGGTTAGTAGAAACCACGATTGTTCCTCCGAAGTTAATAAAGTTTCCTAATTATGAAGCAGTATGTGAAGGCAACGGTGTAAGTGCCATAAAAATAAGTGGATCAGGAGGTGTTAATAATGAAATACTATTTTACCGCACCCAATCCGGTTCAGTATGGTCAGAATGGGTTCCTTATATTTCCGGCGCCGGTATTTTAACTACCGGCAAGAGTGGTGTAGAAATCCGCGCCAAACGCGGAGGCTATGTTTGCACATCTGATTGGGTATATGCCAGTTGGACTGTCGTTCCACAGCCAGTGGCCGGCAATATCATCAAATCCCCTGATTTGGAAACAATATGTGAAGGCACCGGAGTTTCTGCAACATTTAACGCAGGATCTGGTGGTGTTAGCTGTACAGATACTTATGGATATCGATACGACGGTACCGGGGATTGGATTGAATATACCCCTGGTGTCCTCTTAAGCACAACCTGGCATTCGTTGCTTGAAGTCCGCACACAGCGGGGCGGCTGCCAGAGTGATTGCAATACCGACACCCAAATTGTCAGCTGGACCATTGATGACATCACTCCCCCTGTGGTTGTAACAAAGAACATCAAGGTTCAACTGAATGCGGAAGGTGTTGCCACCATCTTACCCTCGGATGTTGATGACGGCTCATACGACAACTGTGGAATAGCATCCAGGGCGGTCGACATTACCAGCTTTGGCTGTGATGATGTGGGAACACCGGTGACCGTGAAACTGACAGTGACCGATGCAAAGGGAAACAGTGCATCCAATACTGCCATCGTTACATTGCAAGACAAAATTGCTCCTGAAATTAGCTGTGCTGCAGGTTCGTCTTTCACCCGGGAATGTAGTGCATACAGCATAAATTACACTGTTTTGGGTAAAGAGTTCGATGCTGTGGCAAAAGATGCCTGTGGCATTGCTACGTTAACTTACTCTTGTCCGACCGCCTCAGTCACTTCGGGAACTTCACTTTCCGGTATAAAACTGCCTTTGGGTGACAATTTAATTACCTGGACGGCAACTGATGTCAACGGAAATACAACGGATTGCAAGACAGTGGTAACCGTGCAAAAACGTACGCATGTTCTGGCCTATACAGGTGACCTCACAGAACAATATTCCGACGAAGTCAGTCTGAGCGCCCTGTTGGTGGATAAAGACGGTAACCCGGTTAACGGTAAAACCATTAAATTCACCATTGGGTCGCAATCCGTATCCACTATTACTAAGGACGGAATTGCAACGGCAACGTTAATTCTTGATCAATCGCCAATTCCTGTATATACGGTCAAAGCTGAATTTGAAGGAGATGATAGCTGCTCGCCTGCCAGTGATGAAGATCCATTCAACATCACCCAGGAAAATGCCATCACCACCTACACGGGGCAGGAGTTTGTAGGCGAGCAAAACCCGTTGGCTACAACAACGCCATTGATTTTGTCGGCATCGGTAATTGATGCGGACGACGGTCTCAGGGGCGATATCCGCTATGCGAGGGTAAGGTTTTACGATGTAAACACCCTTGCCCCGCTTTCGGGATGGCTCACTCCCGGGCTTGTTATCCCGGGCGACCTGACGCAGGGCGTGGTAACCCACGTCTGGAACGCACCGGTACCATCATCGGGTTACAACACGTTCTCCATAGGCGTTCAGTTAGGAACGCAGAACCCCGAAGATAACGGCTATTACACAGGATCGGATAAGGCGGTTGTCAACGTGTTCCGCACCGACCTGTATGAATTTATAACCGGCGGCGGGCATATCGTTCCAACAGACTCAAAAGGCACATTTGCTTCCGATCCCGGGCGAAGGGTTAATTTCGGGTTCAACATTAAATGGAATAAAACCCTGAAAAATCTTCAGGGAAATCTGAACCTGGTTTTCCGAATAGGTGAGAAAGTCTACCAGATAAGGACCAATGCCATGAGCAGCCTGTCCATCAATTCAGTAAACCCATGTTCGCAGCAGGCAGTGTTCACCAGCAAGGCCAACCTTTCTGATGTAACTTTGCCCGGGCTTCCGGTTGAGATAAAGGGTAACCTCAACCTGCAGGTAAACATGACCAACAACACCTCGCCCGGGGCAGTCAGTACCATAGGTTTTACACTTTACGACGGAAATACCCTGCTTTATTCTTCCAACTGGCCGGTAAATAAAACAGAAGAACTCCCGGTTGAAGGTGGAAATCTGGTTGTTCATAACGGAATCAAGTGCATTACAAACCAGCAGGTGGAAGTAGTGCTCTATTCCTCCAAAAATCCTTCTTTCGTTGGGGAAGAATTGATTTTCAAGGCAGTGGTAACACCTAAGGGAAGCGCAATCGTACCCACTGGCGTTGTCAAGTTCATGGATGGGCCTGGTGATCTTGCCACTATTTCTTTGGAAAACGGTACAGCCTCACTGGCGATAAGCAACCTTTCTGAAGGTGTTCATTGGGTAGCTGCTGAATATTTATCATCGGGTGATTATGAA
>JAUWAB010000056.1 GCA_030602265.1 Prolixibacteraceae bacterium
ACACTTTTGCTGGAACTGGATGGGAAAAAAACCTGGATTTTCCATGGTGATGTTTTCGACATTACCATGAAACACTCAATGTGGCTGGCGAAATTAGGTGCGATCGGGTACGATGCGCTGATTCACCTGAATACATTCATGAACTGGATCAGCCGAAAAATGGGAAAAGGGAGAATTTCGCTGTCGAAGAAGATAAAAGCCAGCGTAAAAGGTGCCCTGAAATACATTAATGATTTTGAGTCGACAGCGGCCGGAATAGCCATCCAAAATGGATACGACACGGTGATATGTGGACACATTCATCAACCGGAATACCGCAAAATAAAAAACAAGGAGGGAAAGGAAGTGACCTATTTGAATTCAGGAGACTGGGTTGAAAGTATGTCCTCCCTGGAATATAACAACCAGACATGGGAGGTATACCAGTACATGAACGATACACTGGTCGAATCCGGTGACGAGAATGAACCAGGATCGTCTGAAGAATATGCCAGGGTCGATTTAAAGGAAAAGCAACTCTTTGATGATATTCTAAGCGAATTTTCGAAACTGGCCATGGTAACCCATTCATGATCCAATGAAAGTATTACATGCACTCCAGGGTACAGAAAACGGACATGTTGCCAGGGCACTTGAGATCATTCTGATCCTGAAGCGAAAAGTGGATCGGGATGTATTAATCAGCGGGACTCAGGAAGACATAGACCCGGGACAGGTAGTAAAATATAAGTTGTATGGCAATATTCCCATTATTAAAAGATTTCCTTCCGAAGAAAAACCCCCACACTGGCAGTTAAACTTCCACCGGGCCCAAACTCATCAAAATTGGCGGCTATTCCAAACTGTGAACCCTTCAGATCCATACCTGCCCGAAACCATTGGTAACTTTTAATGTGACCATAACCATCAAAAATATTTAATGCCTGGAGGGAGGTATACAATCCGATCTTCTCATTTATTTTGGTCTTGTATCTGACAATTGTGAACAGGTTTACAGAGGGATCACTTTCAATATTAATCCTCGGAGAGAAAAGAACAAACCATTTTGGCCCTATCTTCAGGTATTGTGCTCCTGCTGTAGGGCTAAATCCAGGTTTTGTACCGTAAAATACACCAGCGGTCAGCCGGAAATTTTCAATAAACTCATAAAACAAAAGGTTCTGAAGAGCCAGGTCACTCTTATTCTTATCCTGATAATCTATAGTGAGGCTATTCAAGTGAAAGAATCCAAATTTTGAGTGTTCAGCAAATTGCTTGCTTACTACAACATTTATGGCCGTATACCGACTTCCCAACATAATTTCAACAGGGATGGGCTGCCCTAAACTCTTTCCGGCTGCAAAAAGGCCCAACATAAGCAGAAGTGAGATAGCTATTTTTTTTTCCATTATCAATTCATTTCCTTTAAATATTGAATGCTAAGCATTCCAATTCATGTTGTCAAATATACTTATAGCCAAAACTGAGTTTCAGGAAATTGAACTGAAGCAGACAAAATGGGAGTTAAAGCGTCTGAAATAGAATATTAAATCTTTATTGGTTCTGTCCTAATAATATAATTTAACCTCGACCGAACCATAGTTTGAATTCAGGGATACGGGCTTTGCTTATAAGAATTTTTTCAGGCGTTGAAACCTTGAGGTTAACTGATAAACGGCGGTTAAACCACAAATCGATATCCGCAATCGCCATCTTCGAAATTATAAATTGCCGGTTTGCCCGAAAAAACACATTAGGATCCAGTGAATTAATTAGTTCATCCATTATGTAATCAAGCCTGTAGACTTTATTATCAAAAGTACAGGCCTTTACAATGCCTGTTTCGGTGAAAAAAAAAGCAATATCTTCAGCTTTTAATGGTATTAATTTATCTCCTCTGACTGATACCAAAAAATGAGTTCTATAAGACTGGGCGGCAGTTAATGATTCAGTGAGGGCTTGAATTGCGGAATTAAAATTCCCATGTGATGAAAGAAATTCCAATTTTTCGAGAGCCTTTCGGACATCATTTGGTTCAACAGGCTTCAGCAGGTAATCGACACTGTTTACCTTGAAAGCTTTCAAGGCGTAGGCATCGTATCCAGTGGTAAAAATCACTGGACAATTAATTTTGACACGGTTGAAAACCTCAAAGGCAGAGCCATCTGCCAGATTGATATCCATAAAGAGGATATCAGGCTCCCGATTGTAAGAAAACCATTCAACGGTTTCAGCAATACTATCGATTACTGCAACTACCCTTAAATTTCTTCCTAATCCCTCAATGATAGTCTGTAAATTACGAGCTGCAAGGTTCTCATCTTCAATTATTACTACTCTCATCTTATTCGGGTTTTAATAATGGAACCTCTACCTTGAATTCATTCTGATCCCGTGTAATTTTAATATTTTCTCCGTTTAATAGTTTATATTGTTGTGACAGGTTGGCAAGCCCGATTCCGGTTCCATATTCAGTTGTCAAACGAGGTTTCAGCTCATTGACAACTTCAAGACCTCCACCGGTCGTAGTGTGAACCCTGATAATCAGAGGAGATCGCCTGCTTACCTCATTATGCTTTACTGCATTCTCTATCAATGTCTGTAAAACAAGCGGGGGTAACCTGAAACTCTTAAATTGGTCGTCAATGCTAATTTCAAAATTCAGACTTTCCCCAAACCGCATTTGAAACAGAAACAAATACGAATGCAGCGCTATCATTTCATCAGAAAGACTGACTGTACGGTGGTCATAACTTGTAAGGGTGTACCTAAGAACATGTGACAGATGGCTTAAATATTTTCTTGAGATTTCCGGATCAGTATCAATCAATTCTTTTAGTGCTGTAAGTGAATTGAAAAGAAAATGAGGACTAATCTGGTTCTTTAAGGAATGGTATTGTGCCTGCAGGTTTTCATATTTAAGCCTCTGATTGTCTGAATCAATTGCCTTTTTCTCATTAAAAGTCTTAAGTATGTATACACTCAGTAATACAATAAACGAAATAAAAATATCTTTTATAAAAAATAGAAGATGATTCTTGCCAGTGTTATCTTCACCCGTAATCAGGTGGTTTAGGTTAAAAAAAAGTTCACTCAACAGCAGGGCAGATACCATTGTCAACAAAAAAGTCAGCAAAAAACGACTGATATTAACCTTAAACAGTCCATTCAGAGGTTTAAGCATTAAGGAGCTCACTGCAAAAACACAAAATGTGATGACTGTGGTTGTGATTATATTAGCTAATACATAAGAGTTTTTTTCGCGATAATCAATTATTGTATCGAACGATGCAGGAACCACCTGAGTAAAAATCGCATTAAAATGAATGAGCATACTCATTCCCACAGAAATAGCTCCTATGATAAAAAAATACCTTTGTGAAGTACTGAATCTCATAATACCAAAGATAAGCAATTGGCTGGATCATTGCATACCTGGGAACCTTTATGTTACCATCCTCTGATATTTAATTCAGAATCAGAAATCCTGTTCTTTATTGGAGTTCCGCTCTTTATTTCGTAACTTGAATAGAAAATTCAATGATGAAACAGCATTTCCTTTCACTATTCGACTCCGAACACTTGAAATGGACAATCGCTCTTTTTGTATTGGCATCCTTGTCAATTATCATCTCGTCAGTGGTGGGAATTGGTGACAATCTGCCCATGATTGCCTTGTGTTTAGCCGGATTAATCCTGCTGTTCTTTGCTGTGTTACATCCCTGGAAAAAGCCAATCAATTATTGGATACTGGTTGTGGTATGTGTGGGTATCCTGTTCCTGGAATGGCTTGGAATTACTATTCTAGCTAAAATAGACAAAACCGAATACCTCAGTGAAGGTTTTGCCATGGGTCTGGCATTTCTGGTTTGTGTTCCGGGAATTTTAACCGGAATAATCGGCGGTATATTATGTACTCTCAGAAAGAAATGATTTTTTCTTTGCAGTCGAAGAACAAAGTTTCGATAGGTTTTCCCCATTAAAACAAAAAAGCTCCGACAAACATCTGACCAACAGATTATCATCGGAGCCTTTAAGTACCCGGAGGGGGACTTGAACCCCCACAGCCGTTATGGCCATTGGATTTTAAGTCCAACGTGTCTACCATTCCACCATCCGGGCATCCTTTTAAGAACTTCTTTAAAAAAGTAAAGCGTAAAACCGGAATTTTACGCTTTCAAAGGGAGCGGGAAACGAGACTCGAACTCGCGACCCCGACCTTGGCAAGGTCGTGCTCTACCAACTGAGCTATTCCCGCAGATTTTTAACTTTCCGGTGTTTCCGGTCTGTTCAGAACTTTTTGCTTTCGCGCTGCAAATATAAAGCTATTTTTTTTCTCTCCAAACATCAGCCCTGAAAAAATATTTTAATCTTATTTCAGGCCGGTCAGTTTTTTGATATCGTTCAGTTTATTCAGTGCCTCCAAGGGTGTCAACTGGTTTATATTCAGATTCTTTATTTCATCCCTGATTTGTTTCAGCACCGGATCGTCCAACTGGAAGAAACTTAACTGAATCCCCTCTCTTTTGGTTCCGATGGTCTCCAGCGGCTTGGCCAGGCTCTCCTGCTGGTGCGAACTCTCAAGCTGCTTCAGGATTTCCTCGGCCCGCTGCACCACGCTCCTGGGCATCCCGGCCATAGCGGCCACGTGAATCCCGAAGCTGTGGTTACTGCCTCCCCTCACCAGTTTCCGGAGGAAAATCACCTTGTTGCCCAGTTCCTTTATGGATACATTGTAGTTTTTCACCCGCCTGAAGGAGCTCTCCATTTCGTTCAGCTCATGATAATGGGTGGCGAAGAGGGTTTTGGCCCGTGCCTTGGGATGTTCGTGGAGGTATTCCACAATCGACCACGCTATGGAAATCCCGTCGTAGGTGGAAGTACCGCGGCCGAGTTCGTCCAGCAGGATAAGGCTCCGGCCGGAAACATTGTTCAGGATACTGGCCGCCTCGTTCATTTCCACCATAAACGTGGATTCTCCCAGCGAAATATTGTCGGAAGCCCCCACCCGGGTAAATATTTTGTCGACAATCCCGATCCTTGCCGCAGCCGCTGGCACAAAACTACCGATCTGGGCCAACAGCACGATGAGGGCGGTTTGCCGGAGCAGGGCCGATTTTCCAGCCATATTGGGACCTGTGATGATGATAATCTGCTGACTCTCCTGATCCAACAACACATCATTCGCGATATAGGATTCCCCTATCGGAAGCTGCCGCTCGATGACCGGATGCCTGCCTTCTTTGATATCGATTACGGTATCCTCGTCGACAACCGGCCTCTTGTACCCGTAATCCATGGCACAAGTGGCAAACGACAGCAGGCAGTCGATCCGGGCCAGGATACTGGCATTAAGCTGAACCGCCGCAATGTAATCCGACAATGCATAAACCAGCTCATTGAAAAGCCGGGTTTCCAGTTCCAGGATTTTCTCCTCCGCACCCAGGATTTTGGTTTCATACTCCTTCAGCTCCTCGGTGATATACCGTTCGGCGCCGACCAGGGTCTGCTTGCGGACCCAGGAGGAAGGCACCTTGTCCTTGTGGGTATTGCGCACCTCAATATAATATCCGAAGACATTATTAAAACTGATTTTCAGGGAGGTGATCCCATATTGTTCGCTCAACCTCTTCTGCATGCGGGCTAAGTAATCCTTTCCTGAATAGGCCAGCTCCCGGAGTTCGTCTAAATCGGCTGACACGCCCGGTGCTATAACCTTCCCTCTGTTAACCATAACGGGCGGGTCTTCAGTCAGTTCACGCTGAATACGCTCCCGGATGATATCACAGGGATTAAGCTGCTCCGCATACCGTTGCAGCGTCGGGTTGGAGGAATCTGCACAAGCCTTCCGGATAGGCAGGATGGCATTCAGGGCATTCTTCACCTGCACCGTTTCCCGGGGATTGATCCGTCCTACCGCCACCTTGGAGATCAGTCGCTCGAGGTCACCGATCATGCGAAGGTGTTCCTCAAGGTTTTCTTTCAGCAATTCATCTTTGATGAAAGTATCCACCACATCCAGCCGCTCGTTGATCGGCCCGGTCTCCTTGAGGGGCAGGGCCAGCCAGCGCCGCAGCAGCCGGGAGCCCATCGGGGAGATCGTCCGGTCAATCACCTGAAGCAGGGATCTGGCCCCCTCGTACAGCGTATTGAACAGCTCGAGGTTGCGGATGGTGAAGCGGTCTAACCACACGTAATGGTCCTCCTCAATCCGGCTGAGATTACTGATATGCCCGACCTGTTTGTGCTGGGTAATGTCGAGGTAATGCAGGATGGCTCCCGAGGCGATGACCCCCAAAGGCAGATTATCTACCCCGAAACCTTTCAGTGATTTTACCTGAAAATGGCGGGTCAGCCGGTCAAATGCGGCATCTTCGGTATAGACCCAGTCGTCCAGGTTATAGGTATAGTATTTTGAGCCAAAGCTTTCGGTGAACTCCTGAGACCGTCCGCGCTGATAAAGCACCTCCTTAGGTTGAAAAGAGCTGAGCAATTTGTCGACATACTCCATGGAACCCTGGGCAGTCAGGAATTCCCCGGTCGATATATCGAGAAACGCCACACCGGCCAGTTTCCGGTCGAAATGTACCGAAGCCAGGAAGTTGTTTTCCCTGTTTTCCAGAATATTATCATTGATGGAAACGCCCGGGGTAACCAGCTCGGTGATTCCGCGCTTGACGATCGTTTTGGTCATCTTCGGATCTTCGAGCTGCTCACAGATGGCAACCCGCTGTCCGGCGCGCACCAGTTTCGGAAGATAGGTATCGAGGGCATGATAAGGGAAGCCCGCCAATTCCACAAAACTTGCAGCGCCGTTTGCCCTTCTGGTCAGGGTAATTCCCAGGATCTCTGCAGCCTTGATGGCATCATCCCCGAAGGTCTCATAAAAGTCACCCACCCTGAACAGTAAAACCGCATCAGGATGTTTGGCCTTGATGGCATAATACTGCTTCATCAGGGGCGTTTCCACATATTTATTATTTCCTGCCATACCTTAGGGGCAAAGATAAATGATAAATGCACCTGTCAAAGAGGGGTGTTGAAAACTTTCATGTCGCGAACGGCTTTCGCTTGCAGAAATCAGTAAACGGTAAACAGTGAACAGTAAACGGTCGAAATCGGCAACGCGACCTGGCCATGAAAAGCGGTAGGGGCTACCCTGTGTGGTTGCCCTACCCTGTGTGGTTGCCCTGTTCTCAGGTAACCGGTAATCTGTGTAATCTGTGTAATCTGTGGACAGTAATCCGTGGACAATAATCTATTTTCTGACGGTAACGGAAACCACGCAACTGTCATGCGGAGGCTTATGCGTTTCCCAGGGACGGATATAAATGAATCGCAGGGATTGCCGGCCTGCACGGGTGGCCGTAAACAGAAACTCCACCCGGTCGGGTGAGCCGTCGAGATCAGCAAGCTGCACCCTGTCCACTGAAACCAGCTTCAGAAACTGCAATACGGAGTCGGGCTCCGAAAGCAACCATGAATAACCTCTTCCGGGGAATTCGGTAAACCTGAAGAGCAGGGAATCACCTACTTTAACCGCAGATTCAGGAAGGCAATCCTCCAAAACCATCTTCTGCGGCAAACTATCCGGGTTTTGTAAATTTACTGATGTCTGTTTGTACTGACCACCGCAACCGGCCGCAGTCAGTACAAACAGAACTAAAAAGAAATATCGCATATCATCTTAGTTTGCCAGGGCAACATACACATCTCCCCTCCCCGGATCCGGCTGGGTGTTGCGTAAAAATGTGACCAGATCAGCCTTGCCGTCGCCGTTAAAATCCCCGGTCATCGGAATTTCATTGGACAGTCCAAACCAGTCATGAACCTTCACTCCTGATCCTGAGAACGATTTTCCGGTCGAGGTGGCACCAAAGGCATCGCCGGTAGCATTCAGGAGAAAGGTCAGAATATCGCATTTTTTATCCCCGGAATAATCCCCGCAAACCGGAATTTCGGTGCCGTAGCAGAAGCTGTCGTGCCATTTGGATCCGGTTCCGGAGAATGCCGATCCGGTGGATAATGCCACATACACATCGGCGTTAGTTCCCCTGGTAAAAGTAGCTACATCATCTTTTCCGTCGCCGTTGAAATCGCCTGTCAGCGGGAGTTCACTGCCCACACAGAAATTATCGTGCCACTTGACGCCGGTCCCGGAAAAGGAAGTTCCGGTGGAAAGGGCCACATAGACATCGGCAGCCGTTCCGCGGGTGAAGGTGGCAATGTCATCTTTACCATCACCGTTGAAATCACCTACCAAGGGAATTTCGGACCCAAGGCAGAAATTGTCGTGCCATTTGACGCCCGTACCGGTGAATTTGGAGCCATCAGACAAAGCCACATATACGTCGCCCGAAGTTCCACGGGTAAAGGTGACAATATCATCCTTGCCGTCACCGTTGAAGTCACCCACCAGGGGAATTTCATCGCCCTTGCAAAAGTTATCGTGCCATTTCATTCCCGTTCCGGTGAATTTGGAGCCATTCGACAAAGCCACGAAGACATCGGCTGCTGTGCCCCGGGTAAAAGTGACGATATCATCCTTGCCGTCGCCGTTAAAGTCGCCGACACAGGGGACCTCGGTTCCGAGGCAGAAGCTGTCGTGCCATTTTACCCCGGCAGCGAACGGGTAGACAACCTTCTTCTCGGCCTGCACCCAGGCAGCACGCCGTCCGATATTATTGCTGTTGTACTTAATCCACATGTAACCCTTCTCTGAACCGAACCCGCATTCATCGCCCCAGCCGGTACCCCAGGAGTTCTTAATCAGCCAGCATTGTTTGGCATCGTCCCAGCCGATTATGCCGACAGCATGGTTCGACGACGGGGCCTTGTAATCGCTGGTAAATCCGAAATACTCACCACTTGCATATAACTTGAAACTGTTGGTCACCATTACCGATGCCGAAACCACCCCATATTTGCAGATGGCCTCCTTGATGAGGGCAACCGGGGCAATCTGCCACGGCTCCAGTGAAGGATCAACCATGCCCCAGTTAACAGCGAAGTAATCGGTGGCGGGAGTGCCGGCCGGGCAGGCACCATCAGCTCCCACATAGGGCAAATGGTTTTCATCGGCGACATTTCTGTGGTTATTCACCATCCACGCAATGGCTTCGTATGCCAGTCCGCCAACAGAATTGCCCGCACCGGAACAGTTGATCACATATTGCTCGGATGCATTGATATTCTGATTGTTCATGATCTTATAGCTGCTTTCGAGACTGGCCAGGGCACTGAAAGCCCAGCAGGTACCATAAGCGCCCTGATCACCCACAATGGTAACGTAACCGGCCTTTCGCAGGTCCAGACTGCTTTGGCTCGGACTGCCATAAACATATCCGGGGGGAGTCAGGGTTAAATCCCGGTAAGGCACCTTTTCCCTTAACTGCTTCATGGCAATAAACTGCTTCTGAATAGTTTCAAACTTCATTCTTTCCTGAGCGGGTGCGATCTGAATTTCCCCCGTAATTTTTTCAATCGGCAGGTCAGCTTTCGATGTAAACCCTACCACATATTTCAGATTTTTAAACGCAATCTCCTGTCTGGCTGTTGCCAGCTGCTCCCTTACCTGGGCAGGAGCCTTTAGTTCACGCTGTTCATACAGCCTCGACAACCTGATATCCTGAGCCATGACAGACCAGAAGATAGTCAGGATTAAACCTGTCATCAATAATCTCTTCATTTTGGATGATGTTTCGGTTGAAATGAATAACCCATTCAGTAAAATCAGTTATCTGATTCAGGGAGAAGGATAGTTGGTAGCACTAAACAAGTTACGACATTTTGAGGAAGCACCCAAACGACCTATGGTAAAGTTTTTCTTGAATAGAGAAGCCACAATTCCGTTCTGAACAGAGTAAACAGTTGTAAAAAAACATCAACATGTTACAAAAAAATATATTTTTGTCTTTTATATAAGATTCGAAATTAATAATATATACAGGTGCCTGCAAGGGCACTGCCAAAAGTTCATCCGTTTTATGAGTTGCACAACATGTTCATTCAAAGATAATTATCCATCATACAACAGTCAGTTTGACTGGATCAATGATTTACCCGACACGTCCGACCAGTTCGATCTGGTAGAGGTAAAATTTAAGTCGACCCGGAAGGAGTTTTTCAGGAATCAGGACCGGCTTCCTCTTAAGCGGGGCGACAAAGTGGTGGTTTCCATCACCCCCGGGCACGACATCGGAGAGGTGTCGTTAACAGGATATTTAGCCGACAAGCAGTTCAAAAGGAAGGTGAATCAGCCTTCGAGATATAACCCCGGAATCATTTACCGGGTAGCCACACCCAGGGATATGGAGGGCATGATGCATGCCAAATCGCGTGAAAAGGAGCTGTTGATCAAATCCCGTCAGATTGCCGGCAACCTCGGTTTGGACATGAAGATTGGCGACGTGGAGGTCCAGGCAGATAACAGAAAAGCCATTTTTTTCTATATCGCTGATGGCCGGGTCGATTTCAGGGAACTTATCAAAGTATATGCATCCGAATTCAGGCTGAAGATTGAGATGAAACAAATCGGGGCCAGACAGGAAGCCGGCCGTGTGGGCGGAATCGGGTCGTGCGGGCGTGAGCTTTGCTGTTCTTCGTGGCTTACCGACCTCAAATCGGTACCGGTAGATGCCCTTGCTTTCCAGGGATTATCGGCGTCGGCACAGAAAATGGCCGGACAGTGCGGCAAGCTGAAATGCTGCCTGCTTTATGAGCTTGATGCCTACATCGAAGCCGGGAGGGAATTTCCGCAGGAATTGCTGGTGCTGGAAACCGCACAGGGAACCGCCAGATCGTTTAAAACCGACTATCTGTCTAAAAAAATCTGGTATTCGATAAATATTAACGGTGCGGAAAAAACCTGGCAGCTTTCATTAGAGGAAGTGAGGCAGTTTATACAGGACAACAAACGGGGGTTAAAACCCGACATGGAAACCCGGAAAGTCCGCCAGGACCAGTCTGAGCAGTTTGTTTCCGGCGAGTCGGCGCTGGATAATAAAAAGAATCTTTCGAGAAATCCCCGGAAGAAGAAAAAGGCTGGTCCGACGCGCAGCAAACAGGTCAGGTTCAGGCCATCCTCCAATTAGCAGGTTCCGGGGCAACCGTCCTGCTGTGCATTATTGGTTATATTCAATCCGGAATATTGTAGTCAACCGGAACCGGCCATCTGTTTCCGGTTGTATTCAGGAAATTTCTTTCTTCCTGATGATGGAGATTCCGTCGCGTACGGGCAGGATAATTTTTTCTACACGCGGGTCGCCGGCCACCAGATTATTGAATTCCAGGATACCGCGGGTCTGATGGTCTGCCATTTCTATGTTTCCGGTGATTTTGCCATCCCACAGGGTATTGTCGGCAAGTATCCAGCCACCCGGAGTAACCTTATCAAATATCATCTGATAATAAGCAACATACTCGCGTTTATCGGCATCTATATAGACCAGGTCGAACGGGCTTTCCAGTGTGGGGAGGATTTCCAGGGCAGTCCCGATCCGCTGGTCGATCACTTCCTTCAGTCCGGCTTTCTCAAAGTACCGTGCCGCGATGGTTTCCAGCTCATCGTTCGCTTCGATGGTGGTCAGCCGGCCTCCGGGGCGCAGTCCGCGGGCCAGGCAAATAGCCGAATATCCGGTAAAGGTGCCTATTTCAAGGACGGAAACCGGTCGGATCATTTTGGAGAGCATGGCCAGGATTTCTCCCTGCAGGTGCCCGGACAGCATCCGTGGGTTGATTACTTTGAGGCTGGTTTCCCTTTCCAGTTCAGCCAATACGGGATCCTGTGTGTCACTGTGCTCCAGGATATACCGTTCAATTTCAGGAGGGATTTTCATCTTAGCGGTAAATCAGCCGGCTCATCTGTGCCGGGTTCAGGATTTCATTGGCGACTTCCATGATCTGGGGTGCCGTAACCCCTTCGATTTTCTCAAAAACCACCGGCATAGGATCCACCCGGTTATAGAACAGGAAGCTCTTCCCGATGGTCAGCATCAGGTCCTCGCGGTTTTCAGTGGCAATGGCTAACTGGCCTTCCAGCTGTTTTTTGGCCCTGGTCAGCTGCAAGGTGCCAAGACTGGTTTTCCTGAGGTTCTCAAATTCCTTGAAAACAATCTGCAGTGCCTTCTCAAAATGGTCGTTATCGGTCCCGAAATAGACATTGAACAGTCCGGTGTCAGAATAAGATGTATAGGAAGACTCCACATTATATGCCAGCCCCTTACGCTCACGAAGGGCCAGGTTCAGGCGTGAATTCATGCCTTGTCCACCTAACAGGTTGTTCAGGAGGATCATCACGATGCGCTTTGGGTCGGCACTATCGTAGGCAATGTTGCCCACCATACAGTGCGTCTGGAAGGTATCTTTGGCTACCTCCCGGTTTCCGGGAATATAATTATTGAATTTCTCCCGCGAGAAGGCGCGGAGATTCTGGGGGGCAATACCAAAATAGCGCTCAGTGAGGGCAATCAGCTTGCGGAAGGAAATATTTCCCACGGAACTGATCACCATCTGGTCGGTATGGTAATTCCGGCCGGTAAACCGGAAAATATTTTCGCGGCCGAAGCTGCGGACACTATCGTAGGTGCCTAAAATATTCCGTGCGATGGAATGCCCGTCGAAAATCAGCTCGTCAAACTCGTCGAAGATCAGTTCCGAAGGCGAATCGTTGTAGGAGTTGATTTCCTCGACCACCACCTCTTTCTCCAGCTTGAGCTCTTTCTCCGGAAAGACACTGTTAAACAGGATGTCGCTGAGCAGTTCGGCGGCACGGCTGTAATAGTCCGACAGGAAGGTTGCGTAAAGAGCGGTCTCCTCTTTGGTGGTGTAGGCATTCAGTTCTCCGCCCACGTCCTCCATCCGGCTGAGAATGTGGTATGCCTTGCGCTTTTGGGTGCCCTTAAAAATGCAGTGCTCAATAAAATGGGCGATGCCGTGCTCGTCGGGGAGTTCATCCCTCGAGCCCGTATTGATGATGATCCCCAGGTGTCCGACCGGCGAGGCAGTTTGCTGGTGAATCAGCCGGATTCCGTTGGGGAATGTATATGTCAGATATTCAGAGTCAATCATGTATTCAAATTGAGCCTGCAAAAGTATGAAAATTTGGCGATCCATATAAATTCAGCGGATTCTTTGCCTTAACCTTAATTTAGAATGAAGCTGAATTTTTTGCAGAATTTTGAAATCGCTTGTTGTTTTTAAAAATTTGTATACTTTTGCAGCACCAAAAACAAAATGGTGCCATAGCTCAGTAGGTAGAGCAACGGACTGAAAATCCGTGTGTCCCCGGTTCGATTCCTGGTGGCACCACAAAGCAAGTAAACGCAACATCTGAAAATCAAGGTGTTGCGTTTTTTATTTCTCTTTCTTTCACCCAAATGTGCAACCAATGTGCATATCTACGCATTGAAGACATAAAAATATCTATACCCGATTGCTATTATCAAAAAAATAGTTAAAAAAATGCAAATGCCCGAACAAAATACACTCATTATTGGAATATTTGTGGTAATTTTATACCACTTTTATGAAACCATTTTAATAAACACTACTATGAGAAAGTTTGGCGAATTTGTTAAAGAAATTAGAGCCCTCAAGAAAATTAGTCTACGAAGATTTTGTGATGAACTTGAGTATGATCCAAGCAATTGGAGTAAAATTGAAAGAGGTTTATTGCCTCCTCCTAAAAGCAGAGACTTCATAGAAAAGATTGCTTTGGTTTTGGACCTCAATTTTAATAGTGATGAATATTATTTTCTATTTGATGCTGCAGCAGCAGCTCATATTCCAATAGGACTAATAAGCAATGAAGAAATAATAGAAAAGCTTCCTATTTTTTTTCGCGCCTCTAGAGGAGACAATCCGAACGAAATTGAACTTAGGAATTTAATCGCCTTGATTAAGAACTCATGATAAAACCGGATAGAATTCCATTTAACGATATTAGAAAACGTGCAGATGATTTCAGAAAATCCCAGTGTGATAACCTGTGCCCTGTTCCTATTGAAGACATAATAGAGTTTAACCTTGGAATCGAAATTAGACCAGTGGCTGAGATGTTAAAATTGACAGATATCGATGCACTTTTATCCAATGATCTCAAAGTAATATTTGTTGATAAGTCATTAGTCGAAAATCATCGCTACTTATTTCGATATAGGTTTGCTTTAGCCCATGAAGTCGGACACATTGTATTACATTCAGAAAAAATTAAGAGCCTAAAGTTCTCATCAACAGAGGAGTGGATTTCACTTAGGAAGAAATTCAACAAAGATGATTTGATGTGGTTTGAAAATCAAGCAATGGAATTTGGTGGTCGATTAATGGTACCTCATGACCAACTTTTAACCAATATCATGGAATTAAAACCATTAATTCAGAAATTTTTTGATTCCTATCCTGAAGGAGACCCGGCAACACTAGCTGAATACTTATCAACAGGGCTTAATCGATATTTTGAGGTTTCAGAAGAAGTTCTATCGCGAAGAATTCTTAAGGAAGGTATCTTAAATAAGATTGGTTTTTACAATTCAAAACATGATTAGGAATTGCATTAATAGGAATTTTCATACCTTTGAAATGTTAGAACAGTGTTCATCCTGTTGTAAATCCAGTTAACCAAACAGGCACTATGACCAGCTTTGAATTGAGATATTTGTCATACCCTGCATCATACTAAGGTATACCTTATCCTGGAGTTGTCTTATGATGAATGGTCCAGAATGTTTATTACCCCAAAACCGATTACCTTCACATAAAGAAACAGTCGTTTCGGAAATGTACGTTTCGATTAAGAATTATACTATTCTGACAAGCATTAATATGCTGAATGGCGAGATTGGGCAACAAATATTTGCTGAAAAAATATTCAGGTTGTGCTTCCGGCACTTTGGCGTTGAAGAGGATGCTGAAGATGCCACTCAATGAAATACTTTTCATCCTTCCGGTAATTCTCATTTTGAGGATCGGAGGCGGAATTCATTTTATTCAGCGAATGATTAACTACACCCAGCGGTTCGGGATGCTTCTGGCAATCTGGTTGATATTCTACACCGCACTGTGCATCTGGGGATACCATGCCAGTCACAGGCAATGGGAGAAAAAGTATGGCAAACTTCGTGAGGAGATACAGCTATTCCTCGAAGCACTGCTAGATGAATCTAAAGACGGGTACTGATAGCGTCACTACTTTTCTGCGATTAGTGCCAGCAGGGCGAATGAGGCCAGCCAGTGTTCGCCTTCGTAGCTACCGTCGACGATGGCAGGAAGGCTGAACCGGATATGCTCGAGGGCAGTTTTCCGGAGGTGGCCATATTCCGGGAGGCTTTCGGCAATACCATAAAGACAGCGGGCGCGGCTGAAGTTGAGTCCGTCGAGGTGGACCAGCTTACCATCGGTGCGGTCGGAAACCCGGGCCACTTCCAGGGCGAAGCTCTCTGATCCGAGCTGCGGCATGAAGCGGCCCAGCCATTTACTGAACTCAGCAGGCTCAAGGATACGCCTCATCAGGTCGGCTTCTTCAAAACAGGGTGAGAAGAAGTCGTAGCCCCCCGGCTCCCAACTCAGCGGACATCCGGCATCCGCCATAAAATAATCCCGGGCTCTGGACTCCAGTAAACTTTTCAGTTCATTGTGACCGGCAGTCTGCGCATAATCCCAGGCAAATGCCAGTCCGAATGCCGTATTGGTATGCTCACCCACCCGTATGGGGTAGTTCAGTTTGGGCAGAAAATCGAGATAGAGCTGGATAATGGTGTTGGTCAGCGGTTGCAGATTGGCCTCCAGGCTTCGTGCCAGCGGGTCGTCCCAGGTATGCAGTTCTTCGGCTAATTTCAGCAGCCATGCCCAGCCGTAGGTACGTTCCCAGGATTTCTCATGCGGCCGTTTGAAATAATCCACCTCCACGGCCATATTTTCCGCGGAAATATTTTCGGCCAACTTTTGCCTGATCAGGGGAGCCTGCTCCAGATCCGGGAACATCTTCAGCAAACGGATCAGCATCCAGTGGCCATGTACTGAGGAGTGCCAGTCGAAGCACCCATAAAATGCGGGGTGCAGCTCCCGCGGACCGGCCAGCTCGGAGGCGTCTGCCAGCGTCTGATTCAGCTTGTTGGGGTATTCCTGCTGAAGGCACTTGAGCGGCAATGTGGCAAGACGGTTGGCCTCATGGAGGGTAAGCAATGGTGCCGAGGACTTCTGGTTTCCCAACAGCACCACAGGTAAGCAAATCATTATCAGCAGATTTAAAATATTCTTAAGACTCATGGTATTATTTATTTGCACTTCAAACTTACATATTAAAAACAGAGTCCCAAATGGCAGGTTAATTAAATCTTACTGCCACGAAGGCTCTAAGGCACCAAGGTTCACAAAGCTATGTCTATCAACCGAATAAACTTAGTGAATCCTTAGTGTCTTCGTGCCTTGGTGGCAAAAAACTTCACGGATCAGACTCAAATCTCAATCTTTCGACTGATATTTGAATGATACTTTAATGCGGGCGCGGTAGAATTCCACCTTCCCTTCATTCAGGAGCATATCAAGCTCAACGATTTCAGCAATTCTGAGGTCGCGCAGTGACTCGGCAGCAGTGGCTACGGCATTGGCAGCGGCCTTTTCCCATGATTCCTTACTGGTTCCGACCAGCTCGATAATCTTGTACGTACTTTCAGGCATAACAAAATCCTTTAAATTTTTAAAAACAGAATCCCTAATAAAAGGGGACTAATTTCCTTTTACGGATAATCCGGTGAAGGGTATCGGAAAGTGTCAGAAAATTTAACATTAATTACGGCATGAAAAGCAAACATTGGCCAGGATTGTACGTTAATATTCAGCTGAGTACATCTATATGATTTCAAAGATTTTACAGGTCGCCCTGCTGGCATCGGTCAAGTATTTTCTGACCATTCCGTATGCCCTGATCATCGGACTGCAGTTTGAGTACGCCGTTGCGGCCATCATGATGGGAGGCATAGGCGGGTTCCTGTTGTTCTACTATTTCATGAAACCGGTTTCCAGACTGATCCGATCGCTGATGCCGGCGTTCTGCCGGATCGTTCCCGACGGATTCAGAGCACGCTTTTCCCTCTTCTGTAAGCGCTGGATAAATCCCCGGAAGAGGCAGCTTTTTACCAAAAGAAGCCGTAGGATCGTAAAAATCAAACGAACGTATGGATTATGGGGCATAGTGGTGGCCACGCCTGTGATTCTCAGCATACCGGTCGGGGCATTCCTGGCCAGGCATTATTTCAGTCACCACCGGAATATCGTGCTATACATGCTGGGGTCGATTGCCGGATGGGGCATTATTTTCTCGGCTCTCCTCAGTTTGTTTCCCGGCATAATGTAGCAGATCGCGAAAATTGTTGCCGGCGTTCAGCATGGCAAAATCAGCAGGAAGCATATTCTCCTCAAACAATTGTTGCGGTTCAATCCATTTGCAGTCGAGGTGTACATTCAGGGTAATATCCCCGGAAATCCACCGGCAAAGAAAAGGCATCAGGCGGATATTTTTCCCCGGATATTGATAATCAACCACTTCGAGTGACTGATCAACCGCCACTTCGATATCCAGTTCCTCGAATATCTCTCTGACAAGGGCCACTTCGGCAGGTTCACCAGGTTTAATTTTACCCCCCGGAAACTCCCACATCAGCGGATGACCCGAATCATGACCGTGCTGCGTGATGAGCAGCAGGCCTTCGTGGATGATTAATGCGCAGACAACCAGCTTCATTTTGTAAAAATAGAAAAGCCTTGAATATAAAAGATAGACTTCTGTCATATATCTTTGCAAATGATGACTAAAGATGAGCTGACAACCATTCTGGATTCATGGGATTCGCTGACCCTGATGAAGATGAACGTGGAGGGGCATCCGGACTACCTTCCCAGGCTGATGGATATTGCCCTGAATGGCCGTGACCGTCACAGCTGGCGGGCCGCCTGGATAGCCGACAAAATCCACGAACAATATCCGGGGATTATTGAGCCCTGGATACCGGAGATTACCGAAAAACTTCGGGATACCAGTCATTCGGGCAAGAAAAGGCAATTCCTGAAGTTGCTAAGCCTCTACCCTATTTCGGAGGAGTACAGAAGTTTCCTGATGGATTACTGCCTTCAGGTGCTGGAAAGTGCGGCAGAGCCACCGGGCGTCAAGGCCCATGCGATGCAGGTGATGTACAATATTTCAGAATATGAGCCGGAGTTGAAGGAAGAGTTACTGCAGATCCTGAAGTTTGAGATAGAGATCCGGGAGTCGGCCGGCGTTCAGGCCCGGGCGCGGAGACTGGCGGAAAAGCTGGCCAGGGAGATACGAATGAAAAGGTAAACGGTAATTGGAAACCGGAGACCGGAATCCGGAATCCGGACCTCGCCATGAAAAGCGCTGTAGGGGCAACCCTTGCGGTTGCCCTGGTCTATCGACCGGTAAACGATAATCAGTAAACGGTAATCAGTAAACAGTAAATGATAAGACAAACGTAACTGGTTGGAAATGATCCGTAGGATCAATATATGGGTAGCCAGGCGTGGAAACATCAAACCCTCCCCTCACATCGAAGCTGCCCCATATAGATTATTTGTGTCTTTGAGCCTTTGTGGCAGAAAGATAACCCAGCACAATTCAGTTTTTTCTCATATGGGGGTTATACGAAACGATTTTTTACTATTTTTGCGCCGTCTTTCAAAAAAGAGGCAATTAATGATTGACCTATGGTGTAATTGGCAACACGTCTGATTTTGGTTCAGAAGAGTCTAGGTTCGAGCCCTAGTAGGTCAACAAAGATTTGTGATTTGTTATTGATAATTTATTATTTTTGTGCCCAGAAAGGGGTATTTGACTGATAAGAATCAAAAATCACCGATTGAAGATTCACTGACCTGTGGTGTAACTGGTAACACGTCTGACTCTGGATCAGAAGAGTCCAGGTTCGAGCCCTGGCAGGTCAACTTGAAAATGAACTACTTACGATTTATTTCGTGGGTGGTTTTTTCGTTGTTGCCAGGTTTGGGGGGATTGTGGCAGTATTTTTCTGTTCAATCTTGGCTGCTTTCAGAAGAAGTCAGATAGTATCTCAAAAATTGTATCTGCCCGTTTACCTTTTAAAAACGCTCATTAACAATATTGTTGTAAATGGACCCAAAGGTAAACTGGAATCCAAACTCGAAGCCTAATTCATAGTTGGTGGCCATTTTTCTGCGTCGCAAAAGTACATCTTCCAACGATGCGTTTCCTTTTGGCAAATAAAGCTGATCGTGGACCAACTGATACTCCACTTCGCTAAATACCGAAAGATTCCTTGTCAGGCGTATCGAGACCTGCGAATCAAGAATCAGCCGGCTTTTGCTGAAATCGTGAAAATAATGTCTCCCTTCCAGACGTGTTTCAACCCTTCCCCAGGGCTGGATTATCTCCAGGTCCAGTTGCAAGGCTTCATAATAAAGCGTTTCATTCAACTTGTCGTAAATGGTTACTTCCTTGTAGTCATGATTTGAAATTCCCGCCAGATACCTGAAAACAAAAACTTTCCTGTTGCTGATATCCCATGGAAAAATATTGTATTCGATCCCGGCATCAACGCTGTAGGCATTTTTGATATTGAGGTAGGTGGAAGAGTTGTATTCTCCAAAAACTCCTGCCGACCATTTCGGGCTCAAGCTTTTTATGTAATTGCCCGAAATTTCTGAGTCAGTCTGGCGATTCTTAATTTTTTTACCATCGTCGTAATAATTTTCATTGTCCAGGTTGTATTCGCCCTCTATCCGGGCTTTCCATTCTTCGGTTACTTTTTGGATGCGGAGTTCGGTGTTCAGTGAAAATTCATCCTGACTCTTCTCTTTTCGCAAATCGCTTCCTGCTTCAATGCTAAATACCCATTTATTCCATGGATCGGAAACAATTTCTGTTGCGGTCATTTTTTCATTGTCTTTAAGATCAATACTGATCCGGCCAAAAAAGTCGGTTTGTGAATAATACTGCAGGATCCCTACCTTTATGACTTTCAGCAACCCATGCCTGATTTCGTCCTGGGTCTCCGATTGACCGGCCAGGTATTCATATTCGTAATCCTGTCCTTTAAAAGTGTTCAACCCGATAAAATTCAGGAAAAACCTTTCCCCGCCGCTTCCCGTTCGCTGTGAACTTGACAATATATGTACGTCAGCCAGTTTTGGATCCCTTACAAAAGAAACAAACTTGAGCTCTTGCCGCACAAAGACAAAGTCACATTCCCAACAATCGAGAAAGAAATTCAGATTGGATTGTTTATCGGAAGTTTCCTGTCCGAATGAATAAAATTGAATTTGAATAAAGCCCGCTATCCATATGAATAATATTGTTCCCTTCTTCATCGGAATAATTGTTCTGTTTTTTTAATGGTGAGATGGCCCCGACAGCTATCGGTGTTCCATTTGCAAAGTCATTCCTGCCCGTCCGGCCAGGCGGGCCTGCCCAAATTTACGATTAATTCCATACATCTGCTAATCCCCTTTCATCCAACGACCTTGTTGTACCGGTAGGTAGGCGACGGGTAGCCCGGACTGAGACATTTCCAGGCCAGGATTTCATATTGCAGGCTGTTGGCAAAAGCTGACTGCATCGACCTTTGCACGATTTCCGCCAGTCTTGAAGGTAACGTTTCGACGCGGGCGTTGATTATCAGCTCTGCATGGTCTGAAATCCCTGCCGATCCGCGCAAGAGCAGTGTCGATGATTTGCCGGTCAGGTTACCGGCCAAAGACTGTTCTCCATTTTTCAGAATTACCTTGACATGCCCCACTGACAGATTTTCCTGATCAAAAGCCTCCGCGAGACAGTTCATAAGGGCAGTCAGCTGCCTGTCCCAGTCAACCCCATTACCCGCCATGGAAACAGACGCATTAAGCCAGCCAAGCACCGCTTCCCCCTCAGCATACCGATCGTAATCAACCTGAATCAGCCTTGACCCTATTTTTGAATGTTCCCTCACTTTTTGAATCCACTCACGAATACCTTGTCCGGTTCGTGAACTGAGAGCCATTACTTCAGAATCCGGGAAATACGCACTAACCT
Organism: Prolixibacteraceae bacterium; assembly: GCA_030602265.1. Lineage (GTDB taxonomy): Bacteria > Bacteroidota > Bacteroidia > Bacteroidales > Prolixibacteraceae > UBA1413. Next base: position 21,035 of record JAUWAB010000056.1, read on the forward strand.
GCTGTATCAGAAGCCTCAACTCGTCCTCCTGAAGCAAGTCAGACTTGGAAATGACGATGATATCGCTCTCTTCCAGTTGTTTTTCCAGAATGTATGAAGCACTGGGGTGCAAACCACCGGTGTTTCCAGCAAGCATCTCCTTAAGTCTGTATGGATCAACCAACACCGTCAGTGGCGACAATAAAAAATCTTGTTTGTGCAAATCCTTGAAAGGTTGCATAATCGTTGCCGAAAGATCGGTACAACTGCCCACCGGTTCGGCAATAATGACATCTGCCCCTGACTGCAGGTTTATCTTTTGCAAAGAACTCATCAGTCCATTATAATTGCAGCAGAAGCAACTTCCACTGACTTCCTCAACTTCTGCCCTGGTCTGAAGCAGTATGGCAGAATCGACCAGTTCGGGCGCCTGGTCATTGGTCACCAGGCCAACCCGTTTCCCTTCCTCCATAAAAATCCGGGTAGCTTCATATAAAAGAGTGGTTTTCCCCGCACCCAGGAATCCACCGACAAATATTAATCTGGTCTTGCTCATTGGATAATTCAATTATAAAATTCTTTAGTTCTATTTTTATATGTAATTGATTTAATCTTTCCGGCAACATTTCCCTGAATTTCTATGCATGGCAGGTTCGATAAATTTCACAAAAACCATCGATGCCATTATTCCTCCGGCAATAGGGGCAAGCATGTAAACCCAAAAAAAACCGAATGAATTATCCGGGAAGGCCGCTTCACCCCATCCAAAAATCCACGCAATCATTCTGGGTCCGAAATCACGGGCAGGATTTAATCCAGCTTGTGTCAATGGGGCAATCAGTCCAATTATAGAAGTTACGGACAAACCAATAAACAGCGGAGCAAGCGTATGATCCGGCCTTCCCACGTTACAACCTTCCGTAAGGCTGAATATCAGAAGGACTAACAGAAACGTTCCCAGAGCCTCTGCGAAAACAGCTTGCAACATGGAAATACCTGTCCCTGAAACAGGATTAAAATAATACTCCCCAAACATTTTTGCGGTTTGAACAGAATCTGCAGATCCGCGAATTATTTGGTGAGCGGCCTCAAAATCATTGATTGACGAGTAGAACAGGGCGTATACAAACAGACCTCCCGTAAATGCCCCCAAGAACTGACCAACCAGGTAAACGGGCAGTTTTACGGCTGACATCCGCCGGCTGATTACCATGGCTATGCTTACAGCCGGATTCAGATGTGCGCAGGATAAATGGCGGGTTACATATATTGCCAGCGATACCCCTATTCCCCATGCCAGGGCAACCTGCATCAATCCCTGGTGGGAACTGAAAAGAACCGTAACGGCAACTGACCCGCATCCAAACAGGACCAACAGGAATGTCCCTAAAAACTCACCTAAAAGTTCGCTCTTGTGATTCAAAGTTAAGTTGTTTAAGATTTCTTTGTTTGATAATATCTTTCCGGCACAAAGGCATGTAACTGTAATACTTCAGCTCCAACGCCCCCGGGACAGAAAATAAGTTGAAAACCCAAATATAGAATCCAAGAACGATCTCAGGTTATAAATGGAGTATGATAACAAGATTTTAACATTTTCAATGCAGAAATCAACCCTTTTTCATTCCCTTTTTCCTTACCATTTCCATTACAGTATCCCTTCTGCGGCGAGAAACCGGGATCTCTTCGCCGGTTTTCAGGATCAGACAGGCATTAATTCCGCTTCTGAGTGACACAATGTAGTTGACATTTACCAAATGGGACTTATGCACCCTGAAAAATCCAAAATCGCCCAGCAACTCTTCAAATTCTGCCAGAGTTTTTGCCACCAGCAGATGGCGGCCCGTTTCAAACCAGATATGGGTATAGTTGCTTTCACCCTGGCAACGGACCATCTTATCCGCCTCGGCAAACTCAACCTTTCCGTCGACCGGCAACCCGATACGCGGTGGCGATGAGGTAAAAAGGTTGCGGTGCAGTTCCCGGAGACGATGGTCTTCATTTTTCCGGTAAACGCGACCGGCCACCTTATCAACGGCCGATTTCAATTCGGTGATGCTGATGGGTTTCAAAATATAATCGGCAGCCGAAAAGCGAATCGCCTGAATAGCGTACTGGTCGTGGGCCGTAACAAATATCACCTCGAACCTGAATTCATCAAAATGACTGAGCAGCTGAAAACCGTTGGCTCCCGGCATTTCAATATCGAGGAATACCAGATCGGGGACAAGCGAACGAATCAGCTCAACGGCTTCGGCCACAGAAGCTGCCATTCCGGCGAGTTCAATCACGGGACAAAAATTCTTCAGCATACCGGCAAGGTTTTCCCTGCCGTTTACCTCATCATCAACAATTATGGCACGCATATATCAGAGATTATCCATCAGCAGCTTTTTTAAAGGCCCGTTTTCAAGACGCATGTTGTTCATAACCACCCTCCCCTTTTAATCTTCATTTGAAATAAAAAGCTCAACCCTTGTTCCGGTTTCGCCATGATCAGAGAGATCATGAATCTTCATCTCATACTTTTCACCTGCCTTTTCGGCTAACAGTCGGAGTCTTTCAGCGCTTAACCGGAGTCCTTTTCCGTTGGATTCCCTGTTAAGCATCTCCGAAACCTTCCTCCCTACTCCATTATCCTCCAGCAAGATCCTTATTCCCCTATCGGCCTGGAAGACCTGGATCAGAAAGCTGCGGTCCGTCAGTTTATGCTGCAAACCATGCAGAATGGCATTTTCGGCTAAAGGCTGGAGCAGCATCGATGGTACCATTGAATTGTATATGTCAATGGAATTTTCCACGTTAATGCGGTAGGAAAAATCAAAACGAAGCTGTTCAAGCTTCAGGTACTGCTCCACCATTTGCAGCTCATCGGCCAGGGGAATTTCCTGCTTTTCGCTGTTGTGGAGCACCTTGCGGATAATTCCGCCAAAATCGGATAAAAAGGAAAGGGCCTCAGCGGCCCTGTTCTGCTGCACCAGGTTTTGCAGTGAGTTCAGACTGTTGAAAAGGAAATGGGGGTTCATCTGCGAACGTATGGCAGTGAGCTCCAGCTCACGCAACCGACGGGCCGTGATCTCCTGCCTCAGGCGCAACCTGGCCCGCCACTTCCATATTAACAAACTTACCATCAGCGTTAAGGTCAATATGGACAAACCAAACACAACCCACTTCAATTGCGACTTATTAAGTTCCTTCTTTTGCTGAAGGCTGGCTTTTGCCAAACTGAGTGCCTCCTTCTCCAGCCTGGTGGTTCCCAAAAGCTTTCCATCCTTATCGTATACAATATACACCGTACGGATTCCTTCGAACAGGTCGATCAGCGTCATTTTATCATTCAGCAGAAACAGCTGGTTTGCGACCGGTTCGGCAGCCTTCAGGTATTCCGTCCATTCTCTGAAATTGCTGCCCTCATGGATCATTATAAAGTTGATGCCGGGATTCTCGGCTGCCCTGTCGTCGAACGAGTAGCGTGAATTTGACCAGTTCTGGGCAACAAAAAATATGGCAGGTTTTTCCCCGATAAAGTCATGAAACTTCATCTCCTGAAATGCCGGATTGTAAAAAATGGCATCCGGAATATAATCGTCTCTCATCCATTGCCGCATTTGCGTTAAGCGGTTATGAATCTCAGACAGGAATTCCGTGTCGTTGACACTTTTCGACATAAACGTAAAGTGCTTCTCAACAATAAATTGCAAGTGAGTCCGGCTGAACCGCGGATCATGATACTGATATAGCAGTTCGCGGTCGAGCTGACCGGCGATCTCCCTGTATAAAGGCGAACCCACCAGAACAATGCGGCCTAACTGGATGGCCTGTTCGAGGTTTCTCCATGATCCGGTATACTGGCTGAGAACGGGCAGGGTGGCATTAACTTTCTTTATTTTATCATAATAGAAAGTCAGATAAAAGCCGGTCAGCATCCTGGAGGATAATCCGTAGTCGTTGTATATATCATGGATATCGATTCCTCCGATATAATCAATAAATGGTATTATCTCCTTCATATCCCGGCTCTCCCTGTTGGAGAAATGTCTGTATGTATTGGCAGACCTTATAAAGGCAAACAGGAAAGAATAGAGATAGCTTTTTGTTTCATTGGTAATGAATGAATAAGCCTCATGCGAAATCAGATCCTTGTACTTCAAGCATATTTGCTCCGAATTCTGTACAATTTCCATGACCTGTGCAGGCCTGGGAACTCCCATTATACTGCCATCCCTGTGGTCTATGCCAAATGAAGGTATAGGCTCATCGAACAGAACTTTGCTTCTTGTGTTAATTTCTGAATGCCAGGGTATGAAAAACGATTGCCTGAGTTCATTCAATAAATCTGCTTCTGTTACTCGTGTTCCTCCGAAACTTACATTTCGAGGAAGAGCATTTCCTTCAGATGTAAATATCAGGGTATCCCCAGGCTCGGCATAAAACAAAAAGGTGACCGGAGGATAATGTTTATTCAGATTCTCATTTTCGACGTACAAAAAACCACCATGATGGTAGTCGAAACCGAGGGAAAATGAATTGTTTTCGTCGAGGTATGCAGTTCTTTTCCGCATTTCAATGCCAAAAGGACGCTCCATGTAGGTGATATGGATTTTGTTGCTTACCGGGTGCGAAACAGTTCCCGATATAAAAAGGGTCTTTGGTTTAGGAATTCCGGATTTTATCAGGCTGACATTGGTTTCGGTCACATTCCAGTTCCCTCCGATAATCCCGAGCCCTTTCTGTTCGTGATAATCCTTCTTTATCATTCTGATAACCTGCCCGTTGTCGGGATTCAGCCATAAACGGGAAAACTTATTGCCGGCCAGAAATTCATCCTTTCCGGACGTAATGACCAGATGGCCCTCCCTGTTGCGAAGGTATGGCAGTTTCTCCTTTCCGTCAGTCCTGGCAACCTGGCTGTCGCTTAAGATTCCGGCATTATTAAAATCCAACAGAAACCAAACGTGTGTGGAGAAATCATGCAACCGCTTGTTTTTTAAATCATCAATCTGGATTTGCCTGACATCCTCATCATAACCGTATTCGTAAAGCAGATCCGACATTTCTATCAAGAGTTCGGTCCAGTTAACCAGTTCGAGGGTCGGTTCAATCAGGTTGAGCCGGTACACAAAGCTAACCCTGCAAAACAATTCTTCGCTGAGGTCACGGCCAAATGCAGCCCCCATATCGTCGTAATAATCGGGAAAGAAGTAGTCGGTCTTGGTTTTTAGTATGCTGCCGGGAACCTCTCTGTAATTTTTAAGCAGATTTACTTTCAGGGAAATCTCCTTTCCGGGGATTACATCAACAACTTCCATCCGGATCAATTTCCTGCGAAGATTAAGGTTTGTTGAGTCGCCGGCTTCATTTTTTGAATAGGTTTTCACCTCCCAGTCATACACATATTCATGCCCTTTTTCCATACGGAGAAGTATCTTGTCGTTGGTGGCGTTTGCCCGGCCTAAAGCAAGAGCTGTT
>JAUWAB010000037.1 GCA_030602265.1 Prolixibacteraceae bacterium
GTTCTGCTTCCCAGGCCTTATCCCGGTTTCCTGCCCTTCTGGTATGAGCATGCCGTCGTGAAACCTTTTAAGCTGAACGAAATCGAAAGAATTCAGCTGGTTGTGCCCAATGAGGGAAATCCTGAAAAACCGGGATTTGAAATTTACTCTGTAATCCTGAAATAAGAATTGCTGAAATGAAATCACCATGATTAGCAAAACACAAACCAGAATGCCCGCCTGAACATTCGGGCAGGCCCGCCTGACCGGACGGGCAGGAATAACATTCCACATGACCCCGATAGCAATCGGGGCGATAGCAATCGGGGCGATAGCAATCGGGGCGATAGCAATCGGGGCCATCTGACCTTTAAAAACAAAACAATTAGTCACATGAATAGATTCATTCAATCTTTGATAGTCATTTTGATTTTTTTGTGCGGAACGGAGGTGAATGCACAGTATGGGATTAACAGACCAGCCGAAGTTCAGCTGAAGGATATGAAATGGAGGGATGTTTGCATTCTTGCCGATGATCAGTCTGGGTATTATTATATGGTAGGTCCGGGAGGAAAGTCGGTTTATTGCTACCGAAGCAGGGACCTCCTGAATTGGGAAGATGGCAGGCCCATATTTACCATCCCCGAAAACTTCTGGGGAGATATGGATATTGTCAGTATCTGGGCTCCTGAACTGCATCACTACAAAGGGAAATATTACCTGTTTCTGACCTTCGATACCCGGAATATGTTCAGGGAACAATGGCGTGACTGGCTGCCCAGAGTTACCCGCGGATCCCAGGTACTGGTCAGTGATGCCATCACCGGACCTTATAAACCTTTCCGTAATCATTCTACCCTTCCTGTGGATATGATGACTTTAGACGGTACCTTATGGGTTGAAGACGGGATTCCTTACATGGTATTCTGTCATGAGTGGGTCCAGATTACCAACGGATCAATGGCATACGTACGGTTGAAGGATGATCTGTCGGAGACAGCAGGCGAGCCGGTGAAACTTTTTCATGCCAGTGAAGCCTCTTGGTCAAATACAGGTAAACAATATGGGAATAATGTGACCGACGGACCTTATCTTTACACCGGTAAAACGGGGAAACTTTATATGTTATGGACCAGTGGAAGCATTAGCGGATATACCCAGGGAATTGCCGTCTCTGAGTCGGGAAAGCTGGCTGGCCCGTGGATTCAGCAGGATGAACCGGTTTACGCCAAAGACGGAGGACATGGTATGGTATTCAAAACTTTTGAAGGCGATCTGATGATGGTGCTTCATTCTCCTAATAACCGCGACGCTCAGCCCAGAATATTCCGGATGGAAGATACCGGTAATACCCTGAAAATTATAAATGAATTTACCAATTAAACTCATCTCAGACTGTTTGTTATGAAGAATATTCTTGTATTTGTTATTTCTCTGTTGTTTGCGGTACAGGCTTATGCCGGACAGGAGGATTTCCGCACTTCGGTTAAACTGGAAAAGAACTGGAAGTTTTCGAAAGGTGATCATCCTGATGCCATTAACCTCGATTTCCGGGATGAAGCCTGGCAACCGGTAACCGTACCCCACGACTGGGCCATTTACGGGCCTTTTAGTGAAACATTTGATGTCCAGACGGTCGCCATTACCCAGAACCTGGAGCGGAACGCTACCCTGAGGACTGGCCGTACAGGCGGATTGCCCTATATCGGTGTAGGATGGTACCGTACTTTTTTTGATGCTCCCGCTAAAGAGAGCGGCAAGCGGGTGACTCTGCTGTTCGACGGGGCCATGAGCGAAGCCAGGGTATATGTGAACGGCCATGAAGTGGGATTCTGGCCCTATGGCTATAACTCTTTCCATTTCGATATAACCGATTACCTCAATGCGGAAGGAAAAGAAAACCTGCTGGCCGTGAGGCTTGAAAATTTTGAGCAGTCATCGCGCTGGTACCCGGGAGCAGGCCTCTACCGGAATGTGCACCTGATCACCACCGAAGAAATTCATGTGCCGGTCTGGGGTACCTACATAACCACTCCCTTTGTGTCGGAAGAGTATGCGTCGGTAAGGCTTAAAACACAGATTGCCAACGTAAAGGAAGGCACTGATGTGAGGTGCCTGACCGAAATCTTCGACAGTAAGGGTAATCTCGTTGCTCAGAAGGATAATGTTCAGCGGATCAATTATAACCGCCCCTTTGAACAGTATTTCATCGTGGACCATCCGCAGCTGTGGTCTCCCGAATCACCTGCCCTCTATCAGGCCAAATCAAAAATTTTTGTTGGCGATGTACAGGTCGATGAATTGGCTACCCGTTTCGGAATCAGGGATATCCGGATAATTGCAGACAAGGGATTCTTCCTGAACGGCCAGTTGCGGAAGTTCCAGGGAGTCAATAACCACCACGACCTTGGGCCGCTGGGTGCCGCGATCAATGTGGCCGCACTCCGCCGGCAGCTTACCATGCTCAGGGATATGGGTTGCGATGCCATCAGGACTTCCCACAATATGCCTGCGCCCGAACTGGTGGAACTGTGCGATGAGATGGGATTTATGGTGATGGTGGAGTCGTTCGACGAATGGGAAAGGGCGAAAACCAAAAACGGTTACCACCGTTATTTCCATGACTGGGCAGAAAAGGACATGGTCAATATGATCCATAACTTCAGGAACAACCCGTCGGTAGTGATGTGGAGCATCGGAAATGAAGTGCCAACCCAATGCAGTCCGGATGGCTATAAAGTGGCTAAGTTCCTCCAGGACATCTGCCACCGGGAAGATCCTACCCGTCCGGTGACCTGTGGCATGGACCAGGTCACCTGCGTCCTCGACAACGGGTTTGCGGCCATGATTGATATTCCCGGTTTGAACTATCGCACGCAACGATATCAGGAGACCTATGCAAGGCTTCCCCAGAGCCTGGTCCTGGGTTCCGAAACCGCCTCGACAGTAAGTTCACGCGGAGTGTACAAGTTTCCGGTGGAAATGAAAGCCGGCGCTAAATATGAGGATCACCAGTGTTCTTCCTATGATGTGGAATATTGCTGGTGGTCGAATCTGCCCGACGAGGATTTTGCCCTGGCCGATGATTATGACTGGACCATGGGGCAGTTCGTATGGACCGGTTTTGATTATCTGGGAGAACCGACTCCCTACGATCAGAATGACTGGCCAAGCCACTCTTCCATGTTCGGGATCATCGACCTGGCCAGTATTCCGAAAGACAGGTATTACCTCTACCGGAGTATCTGGAACAAGAACGACGAGACTCTGCATGTGCTTCCCCACTGGAACTGGAAGGGGCGCGAAGGGGAAATAACCCCGGTGTTTGTCTATACCAGCTATCCTTCGGCTGAACTGTTCATCAACGGGAAAAGCCAGGGGCGGCAGGAAAAGAATAACAGCTCGCTTCAGCACCGCTACCGGCTGATGTGGATGGACGTGAAATACGAACCGGGTGAGGTAAAGGTTATAGCATATGGTAAGGACGGCCGGCCGGCAGCGGAAGCAGTGGTGCGTACCGCCGGAAAGCCTGACCGGATTGAACTGATTCCAGACCGCAGCACCATCAGCTCTGACGGAAAAGACCTGGCGTATATTAATGTCAGGGTAGTCGACAAAGATGGAAACCTTTGTCCGCTCGACCAGCGCCTGATCCAGTTTTCGGTGAAAGGCGAAGGATCATACCGGGCTTCCGCCAATGGTGACCCTACCAGCCTCGACCTGTTTCACCTGCCCCAGATGCACCTTTTCAATGGTCAGCTGACGGCCATCGTGCAGTCGTCGGAGACTCCCGGGAAAATGGTGTTCGAAGCCAGGGCAAAAGGGCTTAAAGCAGGGTTGCTGGAGATAGAGACCCAATAATTTGATCTTGCTGACATCCGGCAAACCCTTAATAAGATAAACCGGAACCGGTCAATGGACAGGCAAAACCAGATTCGGCTCCGGTTAATCCTTATGATAAACCAAAGGTATCAACGATGGAACCGACCCCTGGGGTCGAATGTTCTTCCTATACCATTTATTCTACTCACATGTAAGTCCTGCGGGATTGAACTGACTATAGTAACGACCTGATAATATATAATAAAGATTAAATTAATCCGAATGAAACCGACCAGTTTAACCGATTCAATCAAGCGGAACACCATCCTTGCCGTGATGTTGATTTCCGTTCTGTTAGCCGGATGCACCGGCAAAGGGAAACCTGAATATATTGTAGGGGCAGATATATCCTTCCTGCCTCAAATGGAAGCCCGGGGAGTTACCTACCGTGACAGCGGCATTGAAATGGGACTCTTCGATATCCTTAAAAAATACCATGTGAATTACATCCGGCTGCGGATTTTTCATAATCCGGCTGCCGAAAACGGCTACTCCGCCGATGGTTATTGCGGACTGAAACAGACCATGCTCATGGCCAAGAGGATTTATGAGGCCGGAATGGGTTTTGCTCTCGATTTTCACTACAGCGATACCTGGGCTGATCCCGACAAACAATATAAGCCGTCAGCATGGGCAGGCGTAGAGGGAAAACTTCTGGAAGATTCCCTGTATACCTACACCAAAGCAGTCCTTATTGCCCTGAAGAACCAGGGTACCCCGCCCCATATGGTGCAGGTCGGAAATGAGATCATCAATGGCATGGTATGGCCCGACGGGAAAATTGAAGATACTTCGGGCCCGGAAGCGTGGGATGCCTTTACCGGTCTTTATAACGCCGGGGTAAAGGCTGTAAGGGAAGTCCTGCCCGAAGCACAGGTGATGCTCCACCTGGCTTTAGGCGGGCAGAACATGCGATCCAGGCTGATCCTGGACAATATGCTCAGCAGAAATGCGGAGTTCGATATTCTTGGCCAGTCCTATTATCCGCAATGGCATGGTACCTATATAGACCTCAAGAATAACCTTGATGAGCTGGCTGCGCGTTATGGCCGTCCAATCCTGGTTTGTGAGCATACTGCCCCCGGAATAAAGGAGATCAACGACATCGTCATGAGTGTTCCGGGGAATATGGGGATCGGTACCATGATATGGGAACCTACCCGCCGCCTGATTTTCGACAGAGAGGGAAATACCAATGAGAATATTCTGGACTATCTTGCTGTTAACCGTAATGTGGAAGCTTGGCAAAAAGGTACGTTCAAACTGCCCGACGTATTCACGGTTCCTGAAACCGGAATCTTTGATGAACCGGTGATCGGGGCAGACGTATCCTGGGTTCAGGAACATGAGGATAAGGGTATGGTTTATTCCGACGGCGGCGTGGAAAAAGAGGTGTTTGAAATCCTGAAGGATTACAAATTTAACTGGATCCGGTTCAGGTTGTTCGTGAATCCCTCCGCCGAAAACGGATATTCCGCCGAAGGATACTGCGATCTCGAAAATACCCTGATCATGGCTAAGCGGGTGAAGGCTCAGGGGATGAAACTGCTGCTCAATTTCCATTACAGCGATAACTGGGCCGATCCCGGGAAACAATTTACCCCGGCTGCATGGTCTTCCATCACTTCCAGTGCCAATATGGAAAGGACCATCTATGAGTATACGCGGAATGTTATTGAGCGTTTTCGTGACGAAGGCGTTACCCCGGAAATGGTTCAGGTGGGCAATGAGATCAATAACGGTTTTCTGTGGCCCTTCGGAAGGAATGATGAATCCTGGACACACTTCGCAGGTTCGCTGAGAGTGGCCAGTGCAGCCGTCCGAAGTGTCGATCCGGGGATAAAGGTGATGGTGCATGTGGCCCTGGGTGGCCAGAATGAAAGGTCGGTGAAATTTTTCGACAAAATAATTGAAAACGATGTGGTCTTCGATGTGATCGGACAGTCCTACTATCCCCGGTGGCACGGGACCATAGATGATCTGAAGCACAATCTGGAGGACCTGACTGTCAGGTACAACAAACCTGTAATCGTTGTCGAATATTCCGAAATGAAACAGGAGGTTCATGAGGTGATTGGCGCCCTTCCGGCGAAAACGGTGCCGGGAAGTTTTATCTGGGAAGCCACCTCGCCCCGTTGGGGAAAACTTTTCGATGAGAATGGCCGTACCACTGAGTTCATTAAACTCTACCCTGAAATATACAACCAGTTGAAAACAAGGCAATAACATATAAAACTAATCAGATGAAGAGGATATTGGCAATTACCCTGATGCTGCTGATCGGTACATTGGTATCTGCACAGCTGCCTGCCCGCCAGGTTTATTCAATGGATAAGAACTGGAAATTCTATTTTGGTGATCCGGCGGGAGCCGAAAAAACGGCATTCAATGACCGAAACTGGAGGACGCTTGATGTACCGCATGACTGGAGCGTTGAAATGGCTATCGATGAAAATGAACCTGCCGGGGGGAGGGGTGGCTATTTCCCGACCGGAAAAGGGTGGTACCGTAAAACTTTCACTGCTCCGGCTAATATCGCCGGCAAACAGGTGCGGCTCGAATTTGACGGCGTCCATATGAACAGTGAGGTATGGATCAACGGCAAGTATCTGGGAAAAAGACCTAACGGATATGTTGGGTTCAGCTATGATGTTACACCTTTTCTTTCAAGAGGCCGGAATGTGATTGCCGTCAGGGTGGATAATTCGCTTCAGCCCAACTCCCGGTGGTATACAGGATCCGGAATCTACAGGCATGTCAGGCTGGTGGTAAGCAATCCGCTGCATATACCCCAATGGGGGGTTTATGTTACCACCCCGGAAATAACAGACAGTGAGGCCGTTGTGCGCGTTGAGACAGCTGTTGTCAACAAGGATAGGATAGCTCGGGCAGCTTCTGTTACATCAATAATTCTTGATCCGGCAGGGAATGAGGCAGGAAGGGTGGTTTCTGCCGTTTCCCTTACGGTAGGAATGGAGGATATGATTTCTCAGGAAATCAGGATTTCCTTTCCCGTTTTATGGGATATAGACAATCCCCGGCTATATACTCTTAAGTCAGTGCTTGCCAGTGACGGAGGAAATTTATTGGATGAAACATTAACCTCTTTTGGCATTAGAAGCATTCAATATGATGCCGACCATGGATTTCTGCTGAACGGCAGGAAAGTGAAAATGTTAGGGGTCAATCTGCACCAGGATGGCGGACCGGTTGGGGTGGCTGTTCCGGCCGGCGTATGGGAGCGACGTCTCCGGATATTGAAGGCTGGGGGTTGCAATGCCATCCGCACTGCCCACAATCCAATGGCGACTGAGTTTTATGAACTGTGCGACCGTATGGGCTTTCTGGTTATGAACGAGGCATTTGATGAATGGCAGCGGGGTAAGGTACCTGAAGGCTACAGCAAATATTTCGATGAATGGTATGAAAGAGACCTGGTGTCGTTCATCCACCGCGACCGCAACCATCCCTCCGTGGTGATGTGGAGTGCCGGCAACGAGATCGGTGAACAACATACCCCCGATGGCCATGAGATACTGGCAAAATTGATTACCGTTTTCCATCGAGAAGATCCTACCAGGCCGGTAACTGCAGGATGCGACCATATCGCGGCGGATAATGGTCCGGCTACCCCGGAATTCCTCAATATGTTGGATATCGTCGGGTACAATTATGTGGACCGATGGCATGAAAGAAGAGAATTGTTCTACAGTATCGACCGGCACGCCAATCCACAATGGAAGATGGTGGCTACCGAAAGCGGCGGACTGGGAGGCGAACGGGGTAGCTATAACCTGGGGAATGACCCGGATGTAGTGAGGCCAGATTACCATTTCAGGATGATCCGTACGGAACAGCGTTGGAAATATACCATGCTGTACGACCATGTCATCGGTGACTTTATGTGGACCGGCATTGATTATTACGGAGAATCGCGCTGGCCCGGCAAGGGTGCTTATTCGGGGATGCTCGATGTTTGCGGATTCCCCAAGGATGGCTATTATTTCCATAAAAGTCACTGGCTGAGAGACGGCGATCCCATGATCCATATTTTCCCGCACTGGAACTGGGAAGGAAGGGAAGGGCAGATTATGCCAGTATTGTGCTATACCAACTGTGAGGCGGTGGAATTATTCCTGAACGGCAAATCTTACGGCGAAAAACGCCTGGAATTCCCAAGGCAGGGAAATTCAAAGGCATGGAACCTTTACGACAGGCCTCTGGTCAATGGAACCACGGCAGACCTGCATCTGGCATGGGATGTGCCCTATGAACCGGGTTCCCTGAAAATGGTCGGCAAAAGGGCTGGCGAGGTAGTCTATACCAAGGAGGTGGTGACCACAGGCCGTCCGGCTGCCGTCCGGTTGACGGCCGACCGCCATACCGCAGGCACCGGGTTTAACGAGGTGGTCCATCTGGAGATGGAAATTGTGGATGCCAACGGAAACCGTGTGCCTTTAGCCGGAAACCTCATCAAGGTGGAGATTGAGGGCGATGCCAGGGTTGCCGGAATGGAAAACGGTAACATGCGCGATCATGATTCCGTGAAAACATCTGAGCGTAAAGCCTTTAATGGCCTTTGTCTGGCTCTTGTGCAATCAGGTACCCCCGGAAAAGTAAGGGTGAAAGTTTCGTCCGAAGGCCTCGTGGGTGCTACTACGGAGATTGAATTTGTAAAAACCAGCGGTTTGCCCGCATTGTAGAAGTAAGGTAATTTCCAAAATTTACCAGATGATGAACCGGATGATCATTTCGATGTTGTTGGCCCTGGGGATATCCCTGAATGCCGGATATTCATGGTCGCAGACTGTAATGATGGTCCATTAAGGTTAATGATTAATTTTACTGAAAAAATCACTGAATGAAACTACTATTCTATATCCTTGGACTCTCCTTTCTGTCTGGTGGCTGTCAGAAGAAATCAAATAGCCCGGATGCGGAAGAGCCGGCTGGATACTACACCCATAATGAATTTGCCATGGGTGTCGACCTCTCGTATGTTAATCAGGTGGAAGACCATGGTGGTGTTTACCGCGATTCGGGGCAGGTACGTGATCCTTTCAAAATCCTGGAATCCCATGGAGCCAACATAGTACGCCTGCGGCTGTGGCATAATCCGCAGTGGGTGAGGGATCTTTATGGCGATCCGGGTAAAACACTATACAGCGGCTACGACGATGTGGAAAAGTCGGTCAGGAGGGCCAAACAATCCGGAATGGCGGTAAACCTCAATTTTCACTATTCCGATTTCTGGGCAGATCCCGGCCACCAGGATCCGCCTGCAGCCTGGAAAGAGATTAAAAACCTCGATGTGCTGAAGGATTCGGTTTATAATTATACGTTCAGGGTACTCCGGAAACTGGATACCCAGGGGCTGATGCCTGAAATGGTCCAGATTGGCAATGAAACCAATTGCGGCATGATGATGACCGGGACAGCCGCTGGTTTCCCGGGACTGAACGGATGCAGCGGGCAGTGGGCCAACTTTGGTGCCGTTCTTAACAGCGGAATTAAGGCGGTACGCGACGCTGCCGCGCAGTCGCAGGTTAAACCGAAAATTGCCCTGCATGTTGCCGACCCGAAAAATCTGGAATGGTGGTTCCAGCAGGTAACTACATCCGGGGGGGTGACCGACTTCGATGTGATTGGTTTCTCATACTATTATAACTGGCATACCGAAATTGCGTTCGGAGCTCTTCCGCAGCTGATTACCAAACTCAAAAACAGCTACAAAAAGGAGGTGATGATCCTGGAGACGGCTTATCCGTGGACGACTCAGGGGGCCGACAGTTATGGCAATATCCTTGGTGGCGGCCAGCCTTTATCCGGATTCCCGTTTACGAAGGAAGGGCAGCTGGGCTATATGATGGCTCTGACAGAAGCTGTGAAATCGGCCGGCGGTTCTGGGATTATGTACTGGGAACCGGCGTGGATTACTTCCGCGATGAAAGACTCATGGGGTAGTGGTTCATCGTGGGAGAATGCTGCCTTCTTTGATTTTCAGGGTAACCTTTTGCCGGTGGTTCAGTATATGCAAAAAAAATAATACGTTCGTTTTATATCTATTCATATATTGTGCCTGCCGGCACAAATTCCTAATCAAGGCCATCTTGATATTGCTACCCATATATTGTGCCTGCCGGCACATTAATATTATCATGGTATTGCGAAGACAGACTTCCAATATTGATTTGAATCCCGTCAGGGATTAAATCTGGGTAGCAATCAAATATGCAATACGGAAAATTCGTCCCGTATGGGACGGCATATCTATACCTTGTATTCTTGTTATACCTTAATTATTAGGGTTTTGTATAATCAATTGGTTTGAAAATATATCTTTCGTCATATGGTACCTCATATTTTTCCAGAAAGTCAATATACTCTTCAATAAAGGATCTTTTCCTGTGGTGAATCTCCTGATTTCTGATATATTCAATGACATTATTTATATGTGATTTACTATATGAAAATGCCCCATAGCCTTCCTGCCAACTGAATCTGCCCTTTATAAATCTCATATTGTTGATCCACTTTGACGAATCACCTTTAATGTCTTGCATCAGATCTGATAATGATTGTGCTGGCCGCATCCCAAAAAACAAATGGATGTGGTCAGGCATACCGTCAATTACGATTATTTTGTGACCATTTTTCTTAATAATCCCACTTATATACTTATATAATTCATCTTTCCATGACTTGTGAATCAGGGAAATCCTATCCTGCACAGCAAAAACTGCGTGAATGTGTATTTGTGTGTATGTGTTGGGCATTTGAATTGGAATAATTAATTAACAAACATAATACCTTCGAGCCTTCGTGGCAAAAAGCTTCCTGGCAAAAAAGACTTCAATACTGATGGAACGCCTCTGAAACAAACCTCAGCACTTCCGGCAGTGATTCCCTCCAGTAGGTCCAGGTATGGCCTCCGTCGCGTACCCGGTATTCATGCGGAATATTGTTTTTGCGCATCTCGATGTGCACCAGGGCATTGCCTTCAAACAGGAAATCATCGTCGCCGCAGTCGATATACCACCTGACAGCCTTCTTCTGCTCTTCCGGCATGTTCCTTATGGCATCCAGGACGCTGTACTTTGCAAACCAGTCGTCGATCTGGGTTTTGGTACCCGTTTTCATGCCCCGGCGTTGTATCCAGGCATCCATCTCGGCCCGGTTCAGGGGCCCTACCGAAGCACTGAGCGGAGCCGCAGACGAGAAAAGGTCGGGGCGGTGAAGCGCATAGTAGAAGGTACCCCCGCCGCCCATCGATAAACCGGCTACCGCGCGGAAGCGTTTCTGCCCCCTGATCCGGTAGGTCTTTTCAACATACGGCATCAGCTCTTCAAAGAAAAAATCCTCGTACCGCCATTCCCCGCTGATTTCGTTGGTATATCCCCGCTGACCGGTATCGGCATCAGGCATAACAATTATCATGGGCGTGGCAATACCTTCACGGATGGCCTTGTCTGCAATATGAAGGACCTCCCCGAACTGGATCCAGCCCGACTGATCATCGCCCGAACCGTGCAGCAGGTATAACACCGGATAACTCCGTTCTGAAGTTTCGTAACAGGGAGGAAGGTAAACGGCATATTTGCGCTCCATTTTCAGGATCATGCTCTCCATGGAAAGGTTGTCATAAACTTTACCGCTCTGGGCAAACACAGAGACAGATATCATTACGGATAGAATCAGAATTAAGTTTTTCATAGGTTCACTTGTATTAATTCTTCCAAATGTATAAGATCTTTAAACTAAATACAAATCCAGTTTACCTGAATGGTTAATATGTGTTTTTTAAAAGCCTGAAAGTTACTTTGCCTGAATGTCCCGCCTGGATATAAATGGGGGCTTTCATATAGTTGCCCAATCCCATTTTGGTGTGGTTCCACCTATTGTTGATGACCAGTTTTACATCTCCTCCGGCGGGTAATCCATTATGGACTGCAAAAGCATCCACAGGAATTTCCGCCCTGGCTTCCTGTTGGATATCATTCGTTTGCTGACTTTGCCTGCGTGGAGGTTTTGCAACAATTTTCAGGGTATGTTCTCCAGGCTGTAACCCGGTCTTTGAAAAGAGTACCGACTGAGCCCCGGTTTTTCCGCGGGTGCTGAAACCCAGTCCTTCTGCTTCCCTGACTCCATCAATGTATACGTCGGCCGATCCGGGAATGCTTCCCATTGTTCCAACCCAGCTTATCCCGGTTCCGTTAAATGTCAGTTCCAGATAGTTACCCGCCCCGGAACTGCGGTATTCCCTTTCCCCGAAATATTCCAGGGTGTCGGCTGCCGGCTGCCAACGGCCCTGGTATTTTATGCGCGGATCATTATTGTCGATCCATTGCGACCGGTCGGGGATCACCTCCAGCCTGACAGCCTCTGTCCCCGGTGATTCCACCTGGACTGCATGTCCGGTTCCTGAAATGTCGGCGGATGCCCTGTAAATATACTCCTTCATACTCCTGAAATCGTTGGTGCCCCGCCCTCCGGTATCATACTTACCGTAAAGGCTGAAATCCCATTCTTCGAGTGACCACGAACGCGACGGTTTTTTCCCGAAAACGGTCTGGTTGCCCTGAATGTGCCGCATGGCTGTTCCCTTGTTTCTCCCGATGTGATCTTCAGGATATACCGACCAGAGTCCGTTTCTCTCCCAGGAAAACCGGTCGATTCCGGATGCAAGGACATAATACACGCCAACTTCCTCAAATCCACCCGCATCCTGTTTGTTCCACGGTACTTTTGTCGGTTCCGGTGGGATAATCCCGGTCCGCTCAATCGTATATTCCGTGCTGAACAACCCTGTTCCATCTATCCGTATCCTGAACTGTACGTCTGTCAGGTCATATGATCCGGTGATCGTAACCACTGCTTCGTTTTGGTCTGTGACGGCCGAGATCTTTTCAGGCTTCCAGTTTTTAAGCGGACTGCCACCGATAAGGTTAAGATATGGGCCGCCTTTCAGCAAGGTCTTCCCTTTAAATGTCCCTGTTTCAATAAGTCCGGTTATTTTGCTGAAGCTGACTGAAAATGCCTCTCCTCTTATAATTATCCGATCCTCATCTTCAGAGATGGCAGGAGCCGGTCCGGCTGGCGGTGCAAAGGTGACCGGTTCAGGGGATACGGGCAGGCTGAATTCATCGATGCACCTGTTTGCCTGATCAAAGAATTTCAGGTCCAGGGTACTTCCTTTTTTCAGCATTAATCCGGGGAATTCAATAAACCCTTCCAGGTGCGGTTCGATGTCAGGGCCCCTCATAATGCCCGTTTTCGGTCCATGTGACCAGTGAATGGTGATTTCATTCAGATTAGTATGGTCATGCCAGTTTTTAACCGGAAGCCGGAAGGTCTTTCCCTGTTCGGGCAGTTCAATGGGCTGATCGCAGATTCGAACCGGGGAATAGGCCTTTTTCATCAGCCAGTATTCCGGTCTTTCCCGGCGCCAAAGGTCTATCATTCCCCATTCGTAAGCCCAGGAGCCGCCGGCATTCTCGTCAATTACCGCCCAGATGGCTCCTCCCAGACAGCCTTCGGTAACAAACATACGTTCCCAGAATCTTTTGATGCTCTCTCCCCAGAAGTTTCGCATGCCCGGGTCCCGGTCGAGCGATAGCGGATAATAAGAGGAACCGTGGGCAAATTCGTCGTGCAATACGGGCATGCCTTCGGGAAGCGTCCTGACCGCCTTCCCGTTGAAAACAGCCACCCCGGGTGTGCCCAGGTCCTGGTCCCAGTCGGGATAATGGTAACTGTAAATTTCATAAGGCCATGGCGTTCCCTCCGGCACACTTTGTGACCAGCTGAAAATTACCGGCCGTGATGGATCTTCTGCCCTCGCATATTCGTAGGTCTTGCCGATATTGCTCCCATACCAGGTTTCATTGGCCAGCTCCCAGATGATAATCGAGGGATGGCTGCGGTGGGCTTCTATCATTTCAGCCATCTGGTTCATGTAGATGTCGGTATGTGCTGGATTGTCCTGTGATCCCCTGGCAAAGGTGACGGCATTTTCCGCCTGGACATAGAGGCCCAGCTTGTCGCAGGCATCGAAGTAGTCGTCAGTCGCCGGGTAGCATGAGGGCCTGACGAAGTTCAGGTTGGCGTCTTTCAGCATCTTCACTTCGCGGTAACTTTCCTCCGCCGAAAGGTATTTGCCATATACCGGATCGCTGTCGAACCGGCCGCCGCCCCTGAGTTTTACCTCCCTGCCGTTTACCAGCATCTTCACCCCCCTGATCTCCACTTTCCGGAATCCGACATTTCTGGAAACAACCTGTCCTGCAGTACCTTTATCCATTAACGTGGCTTCCAGCTTATAGAGGTTCGGGTGTTCCGCATCCCATTTTTCCGGATCTGCAACATGAATACGGAGTATGGTTTCATCTTTCCCTGGTGTGAGTTTCAGCCTGTCGGGTTTTATATATACTTCTCTACCCTGAGGGTCCTTCAGGGAAAGCTTAATGATTGCACTGCCCTTTACATTGAACCGGGCACTTAGCCAGACTTTCAGTTCTCCGTTCAGGTAAGCATCGTCCAGGTCGGTTTCCACATGAAACCGGCTGATGTAGTTTGCTGGTACTGCCATAAGCCTGACATCCCTGATGATCCCGCCGGTGTTAAAGCCGGAACTGGTTCTCTCACGCTCTTCGGTAATGCCGATGGTCAGGACAGCATCCTCTCCGGGTGTAACATGTTGGGTGATATCACAGTTCCAGATGTTGAAACCGCCGAAATGCTCCTGCAGGAAATGGCCGTTAACCCATGTTTTTGCCGTACCGGTAACTCCCTCAAAACGAATAATGATCCTTTTCCCTGAATAATCTTCAGGAATGCGGAAGGTGGTCTGGTAGGCATATTCTTTATCCGGCAGTACCGTTATCCCCTGCATTTCGACAGATGAAGGTACCTTTATGTCACGCCAGGTTGTTTCAGCGGCCTGCTCCGACCAGTATTCGCCTTTCGGGTCGGTGGAGATCTTCCAGATCCCGGTAAGTGAAATAACCGGCTGGCTCACGCCTGCAGTTTTATCAGGAACAGGAATGATTACCGGCCGGGGCCAGAGCTGGTGATCCGGAATGGGCAAGAAATTACTGGCAGCCAATTGAAAGACCAGGGGTAAAAACATGAGGAATGTGACTGTTCTTTTCATAGTATCGATAATATTGCAGTTAAAGCTATTAAGAGATGGTCACTTGCAGAATAGACGATAATCTGTTTATTTGGACAATCCGACTTTTTTGCTGATATTAACCGGATGAAATGGCCATGACGTATGACGGTAAAGCCGGATGAATTTTTTAATCATGGCAACAAAGAAGCAATGCTGTAATTCACCTTTTAAAGAACTGCACCATGGAGGATACGACAAAAGATACTTCACCGCTGCCGCGAGGCAAGAGTGACAGTTTTTACGGTGACAGGAGCGTGGTGATGTCGGCCAGGCTGCTGGGCAGCATTAAGGCAAATCCCATAATAAATTCGCTGTACATTACCGATATTGGATTTTATCCGCATGCAAAAAATCATTACCGGAGCAGGAGTGAGGGCATCGGGGAGCAGATCCTGATATACTGTGTCGACGGTTCGGGAACTGTTCAGATCGGAGGCAGCGAACATTGCCTGGATCCCAATACTTTTTTTGTCATACCTGCCGGGCAACCACACGCTTACTGGGCGGATCCATCGTATCCCTGGTCCATTTACTGGTTGCACTTCGGCGGTGAGCGCTCCCTGAGTTTTGCCTCGTTCTATTCAAAGGTCATGCGGATAAAACCCTGTACATCTTCCAGGATCGATGACCGGATTAAGCTGTTCAGCGAAATTATAACCGCCCTGGAACTGGGCTTTTCAAGGGAGAATATCGAATTCGCCAATATGTGCCTCAATTCCCTGCTGGCTACTTTTTTCTATGTCGAAACGTTCAGGTCGGTAAGGGGGTTCAAGAGTACAGATCCCGTCGATAAGGCCATTTTCTTCATGCAGGATAACCTGCACGCCACATTGAAAATGAGTGATATTGCCCGTCATGTCCAGTTCTCGGAGTCTCATCTTTCGAGACTATTCCGAAGCAAAACAGGCTCGTCGCCCATGGATTATTTTATCAATCTGAAGATGCAGGAAGCCATTCGCCTGCTGACCAACCAAAACCTGAAAGTCAAGGAGGTGGCTTTCGCTTTGGGCTACGATGACCCGTTCTATTTTTCCAGAATTTTCAACAGGCACATTGGCTCCAGCCCGGGATCATTTGTCAGGGTTACCAGAAAGCGCCCTGCCTGAAAAAAATATCTTATCCATGCCAAATCCGTCAACATCCGGAAGTTGCGTTTTCAGGTCCGACTTCAGGATTTTGCCGGTCTCAGGATTGGTCATTGCCCGACGGTCTATTACCTTACATATCCAGCTTAAGGGTTGTTTCCATTTCTGGCAAGCATTTAATGCTTCTGATTTCTGCAGTCCACCTGCCTTTAGTCTCAGGCCTTTCGTTCACGTAGACCTTATGGCCATTCTCCCACGGATCAATTTTCAGTATAAGTTTCGCACCAGGTTTTTGTAGCTGGTTTCTCCATTTTTTAAGTGACAGCCGCCACTCTGGTTCCCTCCAGAGATTGTCGGCCACCAGCTCTCCGTTGAGATACAGGCGGGCTACGTCACCTGTATAGTTAATTTTCATGATAACATCACTCAGTCCGTTCCAGTCGATATGCCCTGTTTCAATATTCCATACCGATGGGTGGGATTCATCCCAATTACCATCAGCGTCAGTCTGCATTACTTCAGTCTGTAGGAAGCTGACCGTTATTTCCCCGGTAGTTGGATAGCTGAACGGAATTACCGTATGGCCTGATGTTTTATCCCATCCGGCAGCCGGATAGATGAGCAACTCCTTGTTGTTTATTGTCGTGGACCGCATCCTGATCTGGTTCCCGGATTGCCAGACTTCATCTTCACAAATGACAAGATGTTTTTTTCCTGACAGCGTGATTTCCCAGCTGTCGAGACTGGTTTTTTCGTCGAGGACCAGTATTCGCAGCGGTTTTCCGTTAACCTGGTTCAGGATAATTTCATGATCCGGTTCGGGATGGATAATATATTGGTCGTCTTCCACCCAGGATGAACCTCCTTGTTCTGAGATGCCCTTTACTCCTTCCAGACAGATTTCAGGCCGTATTCCGGACAGGGTGTGGAATACATATATGTCTTCCTGTTCGGTGCTCAGGTCCATCATGGGCTGCAGGGTGGCGTATACCATTACGGTACTTCCCAGGTTCATGTTAAAAGGCAGGATTCCCATGGTGCCCGAGGGTATATCGATGGGTTCACGGGGGAAAACCAGTTCCTTGTTCCTGAGTCTGACGCTGAACTTCATGTTTTCGCGGCCGGGCATTTCGAGAAAGCGCTGGTAATTGTTGAAAAAGAGATATCCTGAATGGCCGTCTGAGCGGATGATATATCGCAGCTGGTCAGGGTCTTCGGGCAGGGGAGGATTGGCCGGCAATGAGGGGGTCATGGGAATAAGCGACCTGCCGAAATTCCTGATAAACCAGTGAAGGCGTTTGATGTGGTTAAAGGAAGCCTTCCGCTTTCCGAATTCGCTCAACACCCCGAAATCGTAGCTTACCTCGGTGAATCCGTCGGCCTTCTCATCAGAGGCTTCCACCAGCGATCCGCTTTCTCCGAAAGGGTGGGAGCCTCCGTGGTACATGTAGTATCCGATAAGATTTGCCCCTTCCCCCAAACGGCACAGGGCATTTCCGTAGTTATCATTAATAGTAAGCAAAGGGCGCCGGCCATATGTGGGCAGCATGTCGCAGCCCAGCTCTGCCATGGCCAGCGGATAGCGGTTAAAGTCATATTTTAGCTGGAACTGTACCGGGAGGTTCCTGGCTACATCGCCTCCTACCTGAGACCTGGCAATCATCTCTTCAAAATCGGAAAAGACCAGTTCCGGAGGATAGGGCATTCTCTCGAAATGCGATCTCCAGAGCGGGGCCATGCCCCAGAAGGGATCCACATAGGCTGCCTGGACAGGGATAACCTCATCCCGGGGAACATAAGCCCCTCCCCAGCCGCAGACAGAATAATACGGTACATCAAAGCCATGCTTGATGGCCAGCTCTTTGCATTGGAGGATATAAGCATCTCCGCCAACTCCACCCACATGGCCAAACTCATTGTCTAACTGAATGCCAATAACCGGTCCGCCCTCCTTGTGCATATAGCCCCTGGCCTGGGAAGCAACCGCCTCATACCACTTGTCCACTTCCCTGAAGTAGGCCGGATCAAGGGTCCGTGGTTTACAGACCGTGAACAGCCAGTCGGGAAACCCTCCGTTTTTCGATTCTCCATGTGCCCAGGGCCCGATTCTCAGCCAGACCGGAATATCATGTTTTTGGCATAACTCCAGAAAATACCTGAGATTCATGTTGCCTTCCCATAAATAGTTATTGCGGATTTCCTCATGAAAGATCCAGAATACATAGGTGGCAATAATGTCCACTCCTCCGGCCTTTATGGCCAGAATGGCTTCTTCCCAGAATTCAACAGGGTACCTCGAGTAATGAAACTCACCCATCACAGGCATCCAGGGTTCTCCGTTCAGCAACATCGAGCGCGAATCTATGTCGTAACGGGTACCGTCGGGTGCTGTTTTCTCTCCGCCCCTGATGTGCCCGGTTATCAATGGCTTGTCGGATAGCTTGTAGTCAATGCTCAGCAGGGTGACCTCTTTCCCCGGACGAACCTGTGCGGTTGAAATGACGGATATGACAAGCAAAAGCATTATTCCAGCCATGCTTGCCGGCAGGTAATGGTTATTTATCCAATTTTTCACTTGAATATATTATATCTTAGTAATTTATAATTAGATTGTTACATCTTTGCCTTCAATCCCGGAGGGATTGCATGTTTATAGCCAAATGTTCGTGAAAAGAAAATTCGACCCCGGCCGGGGTCGTACCCTTTGATGGATCGCATGTTTCTATAAACATGTGACCCCTCCGGGGTCTTCTTCCCCACATCCACTCTGGGTCAGTCAATCCATCCTGCATTTGCTGACTCGCAATCGCGTTTATTCATATCCTTTTGTCACTTTTCCTTTAAAATCAGAACTCCATAGTGGTGAGGCTTTTATCTGTGTAAATTGTCTTGTTTTTTAATGGTCAGATGGCCCCGATATCTATCGGGGTCGCCATGATTGGGACGTTTTATTCATCCGGGTTTGTGTTCTTAAATCATGGCTCATTTCATCTGATCTGTGATATATTATACATTTATATACAGTACGTTACAATTATCCGTTCAATCCCGGAGGGATTGCAGATGGGTAGCCAATTTCATCCCTTTCCACCTTTGCCGCCTTCAAAAAAATCCAGGTATGTTTCATACTCCGGCAGTCTCAGAAGTATCCTGCTGCCTTCATGGGCGGGGTTCATTTCGCTCACCTCCCTGAACAGCGAGACAGCTTTTTCATGGTTGCCCTTGCCCCATTCCCCCAGACCCCGCAGATATCTGCAGGTCAGCCGGTTCCTGAAGTTCAGATTGTCATCCCAGATCAGAAGGTCTGGCAGCGAGACTGCGAAGTAGTCGATCCTGACCATATCGTTCTCATGCTTTTCACCATATTCCACCAGTCTGTCGAAAAGCGCTTCCGCCTGTTCTCTTTTGCCCATTTTTTTCAGGGCTAATCCACGGTAAAATATGGTATCCGGCTGCTGATCGTTGTAAAACATGGCTGCTGCCGGAACATCCATGCCTGCAGCGGCTTTATCCCAGCAATTCCGGGCATTTTCCAGGTCATCCATCTGTTCACAAGCAATTCCAAGCCAGAAATACTGTTCGTTCTCCAGAGCCCCGGTTAATTTTCCTTCGCTCAGGTTTTCAGGGTATTCCAGGGATTGCTGCAGCAGCGTTGCCGCCTTGCCCGGATTTCCCTTTTTAATTTCCTTTTTTGCCAATTCGGTAAGGCTGGCGACATATTGACCGGTTACTTTGCCTTCTCCGCCTTCCCAGGGGTGGAATTTCCGGTCCTGAAGCATGGCAAGTGCCTTTTCGTGGTGCCCAAGCAGGTTGTACAGTGTGGCCAGTTCCAGATAAAGGTCATCGCGTTCTTCCGTTAATTGCGGATGCTTCTCCAGCAGAGCCAGTCGTTTCTCCGGCGAAAGGTTCATGCGTTTGTATAATTGGTCAAGTTCCATCAGTATCCTGGCATCCTCAGGGTCTGTATTGAACGCTTTCTCTAAAATGGCCAGCGCCTTTTCCGGATTTTTCTGTTTGTTGAAACTGGCTAATGCCAGGTTGCGCATGGCAGAAGGCAAACGGTCACTGCTGTTTACCGACTTTTCCCAGCATCCGGTCGCGGCATCGTAATTCCGGGCATGGTACCAGAAATTGCCAAGATAATAGAGCGCTTTGTAATCGTTCATATTCTGGCTGATGGCCCATTCGAGTACGGGGACTGCCTCCGGCTGGTTCGGGAAACAGTAATCGGGGCAGGCCTCTGCAGCCCAATGCAGCGAATCCAGGGACTCGGCCTCCTTTCCGGCTTTCATCTGAAACCATGCCTTGAAATACCAGGCCAGCGGGTAAACCGCAGTTTCACCCTGCTCCTCTATTCCCAGGCTGATCAGACGGTCGGCTTCATCATACATTCCGGCCCAGGCATAGTCCAGCGAAAATTCCAGGTAAGTGTGAATATTTCCCCGGATCAGCTTCCTGAAGTGGTCCAATTGGTCAGGATCGCCGGATTTGTTTAAAATGTCTTCGAATAAGATTCCAAAATTGAAGTGGTCCAATGCCCTTGACGCGGCAATACACTGTGCTGCCTCTTCAATCCTTCCGAGTTTCCGGAGAATAGCCGCTTTGATATGACGTGCCTTGTGGTGGTTGAGGTTTTTAGCCAGAGACCGGTCTGCCAGTTCAAGTGCCTCGTCCAGCCTGTTGGCCTTCATGGCCAGCCGCGACAGCTGGAAGTATCCGCTGTCCTGCCATGCCGAATTCCAGACTGCTTTGTACAGAAAATCAAAAGCCTCCTGTTCATTCTCCCTGAAAATAAGGGTTATGCCCAGATTGTAGAACGGTTCACCATCGATGGGGTTTGGGTTTCTCTCCGTCAGTGTGGCTACAGCCTGCCTGAAGAATTCTTCGGCTGCTGCGAAATGGGCCCGTCGCAGGTTCCAGAGTCCCATGGCGTTATTCACACGGCTATCCTTCGGATCACGCCGCAGTGCCTCCCGGTAATAGTCGGTGGGGTTCCAGGTGGCGTGCCGGTATTGTTCGAGGTGCAGACCGGTCAGGTATAACTGTTCCACACTCTCCATCTCTTCCGGTTCCCGTGCGGGCATGGCCGGCTGCGGGACAGGTTTTCCTGTTGGTACTCCGGGCACCCAATCCACCAGAATTTCTCCGAGGTTGGAGCTTACTGTGACTTTCAACTGGGAAGGATCACAGGTTTCAGGAAGCGACACCGACTTCAGGAATGAAGTTTCCGGGTGAAACCCGAATTCCTCCTCCATCAGCACCTTACTGCCATAAGACAGCACAACCTTCGAATGTTCGTACACTCCGGTGGTGTATGCCCTGACGGTGGCTGTCCCTTCTTCGGTTTCCAGGTTGACCATGGCATTTTTATTCGCATTTTTAACCACGCCGATATCGCGGTAGGGCATAAAATACTGGCAGAATGATTTTTCCTCACCCGGCATGAGCCATGAAAAGTCGGGCTGGTTATCGGTATATACTCCACACATCAGTTCAATATAGGGGCCATCCTCGTCGGTCAGGTTCCGGTCCCAGGCTTTCCCGAAATCACCGTTTCCCCAGGTCCACTGCTTCTTGCCCGGCGCAATGTGGTGATTGGCCACATGGAGGAGCCCGCCCTGTGTGTCGTGCTCATACCCGCCTAAAAAATCGTATTTGGAGGCGACTGCCATATAGGATGTGGGGACGGGTATGTTCTTATACCTGGAGATGTCGGTTCCGGGAGAATAGTCTACTTTGTAATAGGTGCCCCTGGCCACCGGAAATTCCGAGACATCCCGTTTGCCGTGGTCATAAACGGCATGTACATCCGGGGGGAATACCGACTGGTAATGGTCGTTCACTTTTACGGCAGGATTGGCCCACCAGAGGAAGGTCTGGGGCTGGTCGGTGCGGTTGTATAGTTTTACCCGGATTTCCAGATAGGCTTTGTCGGGGTAAAGGGTAAACCCCGCCATCCCCCGCGTTCTGAACATTCTCTCTACTTCGCTGCACCAAACCGTAACGCTGCCGTCGGAATTTTCCTCCATATGGTGGTCAACCGGCTCAAAAGTCGTTGGCCTGTGGTGCTGTGGCCAGTTAAATTCAATACCACCGGAAATCCAGGGACCAGTCAGTCCGACCAGCGCCGGCTTAATCACCTGGTTATAATATACAAAGTGGCGTTCCTTTGTCTTGTCCCACGCCATCTGGATACGCCCACCCAGTTCGGGGAGTATCATGATCTTAAGGTAGCGGTTTTCCATGAAAACAGCATTCCATTCCCTGTCTTGGTTTTCATCCAGGATCTTCTCCGTGACCGGATAGGGATAGACTGCCCCGCTGCTTCCCTGGTAAACACGCTTCTCCAGGAACATGGGATGTTTTTCCGGTTTTCCGGTACCATAGGTCGGAATGGTTACCTTTTCATACCAGGCTCTTGCTGTCATATTGTTATTCTTGATAAGGAAAAGATTGCCACGAAGGCTCAAAGGCAGGAAGGATCACCAAGACCATATTTTTCTTTGTGAATCTTCGTGTCATAGTGCCTTTGTGGCAAGATCTGTTTAATGGTCCCCTCCTATAAATTACTTAATTAACTTCTTTAAAAGATCTGCCGTCACCTCAACCTGTGGATTGAACTTTTCACCTGCCATGTATTTGGTCAGGCTGTAGAGCAGCTGCTGCGCTTCCGGTCTGTTTTCGATGTTGGTGCTGAAGTCAATCCCGGATATCAGCAGTTTCCCTTTCCCAACCTTAGCCTCAACGATCAGTGCCAGCGGCCGGTTGGTAAACCAGTCATCGATCACTCTGACAATGGGTTTCATATCAGACGGGAAGTTGGTCAGGTTGATTGCCCCCGAATGGCTCATAGCATCCCACCATTGCCAGTTACTGTGGAACTGGGTGGGGAAATCTGCAAGCGCCGGGTGTTCCGGGTTACAAAGTACGCCCAGTGTATGGGGCTTCTGTCCGCGGGTCCACGCTGTATTCCAGAAGATGCTGGAGAAGCCGATCCCGATGTTGCCGCCTGCTTCATCACTCAGGGTTCCTTTCTTCAGGTGCAGCAGTGCCGTACCACCCTCCTCTAAAAACTTCAGGGTGGCGGCATCCGGTTGTTGTATTATCCTGATCCTGGCGGCATCAGCAATTTCATCCTTTACAGAGGGATATACCCAGAAATCCCAGGTGTTGCTGAATCCTGCAGCCGATACTTCCAGAATGAGCCTCGCTGCCTTATTAAATCCGCTCAGCGGAAATTCAATCACGCCCAGTTTCGTACCGTTCCCTAAGGGGATGTCGGCCGTTTGCAGGGAGCCTTCCTTTAGGATTTGGCCATTAGCATCATATACTTTCCAGACCGGAGTAATCCCGGTGAGCGCAGACTTTCCGTAATGGGCAATTTCAACCGGCACTGAAAAAGTTTCGGCATTGGTGAAAATATGCCCGGGCATTCTGGCCAGGGGAACGGTGGTATTGCAGAACCTGCTGAATTCCTCCGGGGTGATATAGCCTTTCTCTTCCCAGAATGGATCGAGGATACCTACCAGTGCGGTGCCCTGTCCGGGAAAATCATGCAGGTCTAACAGCTGAAAGCCCCCGAACGGTTTTGTGCGGAGGGCGGCTTCGATATCCGCTTTATAACAGAGTGCCTGCAGCTTTCCCGAGGCCTGCAGGAAACTGTCTGCCAGATGTGCCATTCCATTCTCTCCCAGGGTTTCCCGGAATATCTCGAAATTCCGTGCTTTCAGCACGCCATCGTATTTTTCAATTTCCCTGAAATTGGGATAAACGCACCATTGGCCGATCTCATGACTGACAACCGGCTGCGGGTGGCGCCCGGCATATGCAGACCAGTCGTAATCGCTCCGGGGTGGTTCCCGGTTGATGAGGCTGTTAAGTCCGGATCCCCATGCCTGAATTCTGGGTGCCGGATCGTTGAGGAAATCATTTACCTCCAGGTTCGGCCATCCCGCGCCGGAGACATAGAGCCTCCGCGGGTCTTGTTTTTTCCAGTATGTGACATATTCTGTCAGAAACTCCCTGTGCCTGGGTCCGCCAGGTTCATTGCCGTAGGCCATCATTACGAACGAGGGATGGTTGCCGTATTGTTCCATCATCCTTTCGGTTTCCTCATAGAGGTATTGGTCAAACGGTTTACCATCGCCTAAGGTGGTCGACTGGTTAGCCCATGAGGAGGCTTCCACCTGCAAATAGAAGCCTGCCTGGTCGGCTGCTTCGAAGGCCGCTTTTGGCGGGCACCATGAATGAAACCGCATGTGGTTGAGTCCATGATTCTTACAAATGCTAATGATCCGTGCCCAGGATTCTGTGTCGGTGGGCGGATAACCGGTCTTCGGGAAGATGGCACATTCGAGCGTACCCCTCAGGAAAATCGGCCGGCCGTTTATGGTAAGTTGCTGCCCGTCGGCAACAAAACTACGTACGCCGAAAGTCGTTTTACGGCTGTCGGTGGTTCCCTTGATTTTATCTTTGAGCCTTACCTCAAGTTCATACAGGTTCGGATCAAACTCGTCCCACAGCGCTATGTTGTTGCCCAGCGGGTATTCCACTTCGGCAACACCTCCTGAAGCGTCTATCATAAGTTCTTTTTTCAGTATGCCCGGATTGCCTGCTCCCCTGGCGGTAAGTTCAAGCCTGATGTCTGAAGGGGAGCCTGCATGGTTGGCCACGCCGATCCGGATCAAGGCTTTCTTTTGTTCTGCATCAGGGTAAACATTTATGTGGCTTATGTGTACCAGTGGTCTGGCTTCAAGATGAATCTGACCTGTAATGCCATTCCAGTTTGACTGGGTATGGTCGGATATGCTGTGTGAATTGATGCCCGGGTCAATCTCCTTGGTCCGGTTGTCGATGCAGAGGGTCAGTGTGTTTTTCCCCGGTTTTATCCATTCTGTAAGGTTAAAGATATGAGGGGTTCCCAGTGAATTGCGCATACCCGCTTCCTGGCCGTTGACCCATAGCCTGCTTTCCCAGTGGCATCTTTCCAGGAACAGTTCGAGATACTGCCCGTCCCAGCCGGCGGGAATATCGATGGTTTTTTGGTACCATGCGGCGCCCACATAGTGTTTCACGGGTTGCAGCCAGAAAGGTACCTTGAAGTTGCCTGGCTCCCGGAACCTGGCATACGCCGGATCCAGGAAAAATGAGCTGTCGACAACCTGACCCGTCCATTGTGTGCTTATGTCCACGTCGTTCCCTTTGCCGTTGCTTGTCATCGAGCCGGGGAGTTGAATCACTTCCGGCAGCATCTGGCTGTACCACCTGTCGGTAACACCCAAGTCTTCAGGATCGGCAGCAAAGGCCCATTCTCCCGACAAGTCGATTTTTTGCGGGACATCATTCCGGCACGACCACATAAAGGCCAGTGCAAGGATTACCATAATCAGCGTAACTTTTTTCATTCGGATAATTGTTTTTCAAGTTCTTCGAGACTTTTTCCTTTGGTTTCGGGGAGTCTTTTCAGGATAAACAGGAAACCGGAGAGGCAAATCAATGCGTAGAGCCAGAAAGTCCCTGATGCATCAAGGGCTTTGTTCAGCAGCGGAAAGGTATAGGTGAGCACGAAGCAGGCGGCCCACAGGGCAGTGGTGGCCACAGCCATGGCTGCTCCTCTCACCCGGTTCGGGAAAATTTCCGATAAGACAATCCAGGTAACGGGAGCGAGGGTAAGAGCATAAACGGCGATGGCCAGTACCACCAGGATGAGGATCATTATTCCCTGGATTCCCAGAAAATAACTCGTTCCTAAAATTATGTAAATGAAGGCCAGGCCTGAGGACCCCAGCAGCATCATTTTCCGGCGGCCCCAGCTGTCGACCAGCCGCATGGCAACCAGGGTAAATACCAGATTTACCGTTCCGGTGATCACAATATTGAAGAGCATATCGGAAACGGAATATCCTGCCGAGGTGAAAATTTCTTCGGCATAGTTGAATATGACATTGATGCCGCACCATTGCTGAAACACTGCCAGTACGATCCCCAATACCAATATCGGCCTGATTTTGGGTGATTTCAGTGATTTCCAGTCTACCTTCCCTGTAATATCCTGAAGGGTATTGGCAATATTAAGTTCCTCCCTTGCGGCATAGGCATCGCCTCCGATCCGTGCCAAAATTTTTCGGGAGGCTTCGTGTCGCCCAGCCTTGGCCAGGAACCGCGGGCTTTCGGGAATAAAAAAGGCTAACAAAAGGAAAGTGGACGCCGGGACCAGCTCTGCCCAGAACATCCATCGCCACCCCATTTGTCCGTTCCACGAGTTTAGGATCATCTCATGGGTGGCATCCGCAGGCATCTTTTCGGCGATGAGGTAATTGACCATCTGTGCGGCAAGTATCCCGATCACGATGGTCAGCTGATTTACCGCTACCAGCCTTCCGCGCATGGCGGTCGGGGCGATTTCGGCAATGTACATTGGCGAAATGGCGGATGCCAGGCCAATGCCCAGTCCGCCCAACAACCTGTAAAGCACGAAAGGGGTAAACTGGTCAACAGCCCCGGTGCCTGCCGCGGAAATGGTAAACAGGAGTGCGGCGATGATCAGTGGCTGTTTCCTGCCCAGCCGGTCCGACAGAAAACCTGAGAAAAATGCGCCTGCCAGACAGCCGATCAGGGCGCTGCTCATGGCCCATCCCTGCAGATTAGACGATTGGGCAATGTCGAAGAATCGCTCGTAGAATGGTTTGGCCCCGCCAATCACCACCCAGTCGTAGCCAAAAAGTAATCCTCCCATGGCCGATACCAGGGTAAGCCCAGCGATATATCTGCCGTTATAATTTGCTGATTCCATTTTATCTGGTTTACAGATCAAAGATAAGGTTGTTCCGGATGCCTTAAAATGCAGGATCGGATGAATTAATGGATTTTTCTATCATGGATTTTCCTATTTTTGGAAGGACAACCATAAAATCAAAGATACTATGCTGAATTTAGGATTTGTAAGCGCCATTCTGGCTGATAACCGTTTCGAAGAGGTCATAACCTTTGCATCCCAAAACCGGTTTGCCTGCGTGGAAATCATGTGCTGGCCTGTTGGTAAGGCCGAGCGACGCTACGCCGGGGTTACCCATATCGACGTGGATTCGCTCGACGACGCCAAAGTGCAGGAGATTAAAACCATCCTCGATCAAAACCAGGTGTATATCTCCGGATTGGGGTATTATCCTAATCCCCTGGATCCGGATGTACAAAAGGCGGAAGTGTATATTGCCCATATTCAGAAGATCATTAAAGCTGCCGCCCGGTTGGGAATCGGCGTGGTCAACACCTTTGTCGGACGCGATCCGAAGCTGAATGTGGCTGATAACCTGAAGCTGTTTGCCGAAAGGTGGCCGGTTATCCTCAAAACGGCCGAGGAAAATAATGTCCGCATCGGAATCGAAAACTGCCCGATGCTGTTTACCAACGACGAATGGCCGGGCGGGAAAAACCTGGCTACCACTCCGGCCATCTGGGACCGCATGTTTGAGCTGATCCCGTCACCGGCCCTCGGACTCAACTACGATCCGTCGCACCTGGTATGGCAGATGATGGACCCGGTTCAGCCCATCTATGATTACAAGGACAAGCTCTTCCACATCCACCTGAAGGATGCCAAAGTATACCCCGACAAGCTCAAACGGGTGGGAATCATGGCCTATCCGCTGGAGTACCATTCCCCGAAAATTCCCGGATTGGGTGACGTGAACTGGCGGGATTTCTTTTCAGCACTTACCACGGTAAAATACCGGGGCCCGGTGTGTATCGAAGTGGAGGACAAGGCCTACGAAGGGTCACCCGAAGATGTGGTCAGTGCCATTCTGACCGCCCGGAACTATCTTTCCCAGTTTCTGGTGTGCTGACCGGAATCTGTTAATTTTTTGGACTGCCAGTTTGCTGGTTCCGTCAGTTTCTGCCTGAAAACCGATTTATTTGTTATTTTTAGCCCTCCCTCTGAAATTGCATAACAGGTGTTTACGCAATTCAGGGAGAGGGTTTTATTGAACAATGACCCGGTTACTTAAACTTTCCGGGTATAATCAGATAATCAGAAGGCTGAAATTGGAGAATGATTTAAAAAATACGGGTGTACTGTTTTGCCGGTGTTCCGCAGGGATTATTCCGCCGGAAAAACTGGACAGAATGGCTTCTGCTGTGGCAGAGTCTATGGCTCATGTAGTGGAGCTTCACGACTTATGTGCTCTCAGTGTCGACAACGCGGACAAACTGAAAACCCTGGTAAACCGGTTCCAAAATAAGGTAATAGTGGCCTGCTATCCGCGGGCCGTGGAGAACATGTTACTGCAGTCGGGTGTGCCGGTGGATAACCTGAAGGTGTTGAATTTCAGGCGGCAGTCCGTCGATTCCGTACGCGAAGAACTTATGGCTTTGCCCGCCGAAGAATCCCCTTTGAGAGAATCCCTGAGGAGCAGCCTCTCTGTACCGGCGTGGTTCCCGGTTATAGAACAGAAACGCTGCACCAGCTGTGGGCAGTGTGCCCGGTTCTGTCTCTTCGGGGTATACCGTTTCGAGGAGAAGAAGCTGCATGTGGAGAATCCCCTGAACTGTAAGAACAACTGCCCGGCGTGTGCCCGCTCATGCCCCGTCTCTGCCATTATCTTCCCGCGGATTAAGGAAGACGGCGTAATTGCCGGTGCTGAACCGGGTGAAGTGCGGGTCGATCTGTCGGCCCCACAGGGTGGCCCGCTGCTGTCCCGCCTGCAGCAACGCGGCGATGTGCGCAGGAGCATACTTCGGACCAGCCTTATTCAACAGGCTGAGGCGGAAAGGCAGAAGGCCATCGATGAACAAAATAATCAAAACAACTGATTTCCATGGGAATGATTACACGCCTGATCCGGCAGACCGATAAAAAGTGCCTTTATAAACTTGTGGTAAACCTGGGGATAAAGGGGGTTTCCGGCATCAGGAAGTATAAGAAAAGGATGAAGCAGGGAAAGCCTTTTCCGGCTTTTCACTTTATCTCGGTAACCGACGATTGCAACCTGAACTGCCAGGGTTGCTGGGTGATGGGAAAGACGAAAAATCACCGGATGGATCCTGTCATGTTAGACCGGATCATAGGAGAAACCAAGGAGCAGGGCAGCTATTTTTTTGGAATTTTAGGCGGGGAACCGCTTTTATATAAGCCTTTGTTTGATGTTTTCAGGAAACACTCTGATGGCTATTTCCAGTTATTCACCAACGGTACCCTCATAACTCCGGAAATCGCGGAACAACTGCGCCGGTGTGCCAACGTCACACCGCTCATCAGCCTCGAAGGTGATGAGGTGGTGGCAGATATCCGCAGGGGAGGGAAAGATGTGTACCGCAGGACCATCGAAGCGGTTCAGCATTGTACCAAGGCCGGACTGTTTACCGGAGTGGCCATCAGTGTGTGCAAGTCAAACCTCGAAATGGCCCTTTCCCCGGAATTTATCCGGAAACTGGTTGACTATGGCGTGGCTTATTTGTGGTATTACATTTACCGGCCATCGGGAGAAAATCCATCGTACGAGCTGGCTTTATCGGCGGCTGAGATAGAAATCCTGCGCCGGCACATGGTGAATGCCCGTTCTGAATATCCGATTGCCATTATTGATGCTTATTGGGACCACCTGGGGAACGGACTTTGTCCGGCCGCCACCGGACTCAGCCACCACATCAACGCCGCCGGCTATGTGGAGCCGTGTCCTGTTATCCAGCTGGCCACCGACCGGCTGAATGGCAAGCCGCTGGCCCGGCTGTATAATGATTCTGAATACCTGAAAAATCTCCGGAAGTCCCTCAGTGAAAAGACCAACGGTTGCATTCTCATGGATGATCCGGCCTGGTTGGCTGATTTTGCCCGTGAACATCAGGTAACCGACACATCAGGAAGAAACAACGAATTGGAAAGATTATCCGCAGCACCGGTGGTTGCCAGTCACGGCAGCGCTCCGGCCATTCCGGAAAAAAGCTTCTGGTACCGGTTTGCCAAAAAGCACGCCTTTTTTGGATTGGGGGCTTATGGTTAAAATAAGGAAATGAGCAAAACAAAAACACGGATTCACAGGGTGCCGGAAGATGCCAAAACCAGGGCATTACTGGCGGATGCTGTCCGCGCAGAGGTATCTGCTCTGGGCCTGCAGCCCCCGGTGGTTTTTGCTGAACTAAAGGCTCTGGCTGTCCGGGTGGTGAATAATACAGGCGCCGATCCTGACTATACGGAATTTGCCATGGTGCTGGCGGGCAATGAGATATGGCGCCCAATGGTGGCAGCCACTCCCTACCACCGGCGCCTTCTTCTGCTTCCGCAGTGTCTTAAGAACAACCATAACTGCCGGGGGGTGTTTGATGAACTTGGCCTGATTTGTAACGGATGCCACAGCTGCAGCCTGGATAATATTGTCACAGCTGCCGAGCGGCTGGGTTATCACTCTTTGATTGCCGAAGGGACTACCGTAGCCCTCGGATTGGTTGAGGAGGGTTCGGTGGATGCCGTTATCGGAGTCAGCTGCATGTCGACCCTGGAGCGTTCTTTCGACACCGTTAAGCGATCAGCCCTCCCCGTGGTGGGTATTCCCTTGCTCTGCGAGGGCTGCTCCGAGACTACCGTGGATGAAGGTTGGCTGTTCAGGGAACTTTATCACCATAAGCCTGACCCCCGTTTGCAGCCCCTCTCCGTTTCTCTGCTCAAGAACAAGGTGTCCGGATATTTCAGTGAGGAGAATCTGCGCCGGCTGTTAGGCAATGAAAACGACCCCACCATGGAGATGGCCCTCCGGTCGATGCTGCAGGGCGGACAGCGAATCAGGCCATTGCTGACTGTACTGGCCTGGTCGGCCTACAGCGATGGTGACCAGGATGAACTCCCCGGGATGTTAG
Source organism: Prolixibacteraceae bacterium (assembly GCA_030602265.1). GTDB lineage: Bacteria > Bacteroidota > Bacteroidia > Bacteroidales > Prolixibacteraceae > UBA1413. Next base: position 30,967 of record JAUWAB010000037.1, read on the forward strand.
CGGTGATTATCGAATGTTTCCACAAGGCCTCGCTGATCCATGACGATATTGAAGACCGGGATGATTTCCGGTACGACCAGGAAACCCTGCATAAACGGGAAGGCGTTCCGTTGGCCATCAACGCCGGGGATTATCTCACCGGAAAGGGCTATGAGCTGCTGGGCCGGCTTCCGGTTTCCTGTGAAAAACGGGCCGCCTGCCTCAGCCTGGTTGCTTCGGCCCATGTTACCCTGACCCTTGGCCAGGGTGCCGACCTGCTTGCCGGGCGTGACCGCACCCTATACAGCACAGCAGAACTCCTCCGGATTTATGCCCAGAAAACAGGAGCCGCCGTAGAAGTAGCCCTGCTGCTGGGAGCGGTTGCCGCCGGAGCCGATGAGGCCGATCTTAAAGTGCTGAAAGAGTTTGCCCGCCAGTTCGGGATTGCTTATCAGGTGCGCGACGACCTGGAAGAGTTTCAGCGGGCAGGGCCTTCCCTGCAATGGTTCGACTATCCCTTTCTGATGGCTTTTCTGAAGGAACATCTCAATGGACATAGCCCGGAAGTGAACCTTACGGAGCTGCCGTTCAGTGATTTAAAGGTGATTGTGGATGAAGCCGGAATTGAATTGAAAACCGCTTCCCTGGTTAAGGCTTATGTTGCACAGGCATATGAGACCCTGGACAGACTGTCGAACCTCAGACTGAAGCTGAGCCTTCATGGTGTTCTGGGGAAAATTTTCAGTGCCTATGAGTCCTGATCTCTCTGTACCTTTCTACCGGCAAATGATCACCGCAGCAGCAGCCGGCATCGAAGCCCTTGAACCGGAAACGGCCGCTGAGGTCCGGCAGTTTATCGCCTCTCAGCAACACACTTGCGGTGCATTTACTGACCGCGCCGGACTGCCCGATTCCTATTATTCCCTATTCGGCTTTTTCCTGAGTGAAGCTGCAGGTATGAAAGAGCAAGCCGACCATCTGAAAAGATATATTATAACAAACCGGGACAGTTCAGCCACCGGACTTGTTCACCGCAGTTGTCTGGCACTTATTGCAAAAGGTGCCGGATCGGGCATGCCGGTTCGCATAAAGTGTTTTGCCGCCGTTATCAGGGAATTCTTCCGGGACATGGGCAGTATCAGCAGTTCATACCAGTATTTCATGGTTTTTCTGATGCTGGATGCCTATGGATGGAATAACCGGCTCAGCAGATGGATAATCCGGAGCCGGTTCAGCAACGATGAACAGCTGGGGGAATTACCTTGTCCGGTGATTGCTGCGCTGGTGGTCATTAAGACCGCACTTGGACTGGATGCCGGCCGGGAGATTTCCCGGCTCTGGGCTTTCCATCTCAAAGACTCCGGATTCAGGGCGATACCCGGAGCTCCTTCTGCCGACCTGCTGTCAACGGCAGTGGCCCTTACTGCCCTGCGGATGGCCGGTGCGGATCTTCGGATCGTCCGGCCAGGGTGCCTTGCACTGGTAGAAGATAACTACGACCAGGGTGCTTTTCTGGCCGGGAACGGCGACAGCTTCCGGGATGTGGAATATACATTCTATGGCCTTCTGGCGCTGGGTCTGCTCACTTAAAAAAGACTATGGAACGGGATGCAATAATAAAACGCCGGCAGGATCTTGCCGGTAAGCTGCTGGAGCGGCGCAATGAAAAAGGGATTTGGGAAGGCCGGCTCTCATCGAGTGCCCTGGGCGTGGCGGTTTCGGTCACTGCCCTCCGCTTTGCCGATCCGCAAAAGCACAGTCAGTCTGTTAAGGCAGGAATCCACTGGCTGGTCCTCAACCAGAATGAAGACGGCGGTTTCGGGGATACCCCGGAAAGCATCAGTAACATCAGTACCAGCGCACTGGTATATGCCGCCCTGAATCTGGCAGACGTTGATGATCCGGCCGTGGCACCTGCCCGGGAAAAGCTTGCCGGATACCTGAACAGCGCCGGTATTGACATTCATTCTCCGTCGGTCGCGGATGCCATCCTGGCGCACTACAAGACCGACTACACCTTCTCGGTGCCCATTCTGGTCATGTGCGCCCTCTGTGGTATCCCCGGAAAGGATGCCTTCAGAAAGATTCCCCAACTGCCGTTCGAACTGGCATTACTTCCCCGCTCATTTTACAATATGCTGAAATTGAATGTGGTAAGCTATGCCATTCCGGCCCTCATCGCGGTGGGGATTGCGATTCACCATTTCAAAAACCGAGGGAATCCATGGGTGAACAGATTCCGGAATTGGGCGGTGAAGCCTGCGCTCCGGCTGCTGCACCGTCTGATGCCTGAGAGCGGCGGTTTCCTGGAGGCTATGCCGCTCACCGGATTTGTCAGCATGTGCCTGATCGCTTCGGGCCATGGAGATCATGAGGTGGTAAAGAAAGGAATCGGCTTTCTGGTGCGTACCCAGAGGGAGGATGGCAGCTGGCCGATTGACATCGATCTGTCCACATGGGTCACCACGCTTTCCGTAAAAGCCCTGCGCCATCAGCCTGACGGCGTCTGGAGCACAGCCGACCGGCAGCAAATTACCCTTCACCTGACGGAACAGCAGTATAAAACCACCCATCCCTTCAATGGTGCAAAACCGGGGGGGTGGGGCTGGACCAGCCATTCGGGATCGGTGCCCGACGGGGATGACACCCCCGGAGCCATTATTGCGCTGATTGCCCTGAACCGGGATAATCCGGCTGAGGTTATGGATGCTGTGGTGGCTGGTTGTAACTGGCTGCTGAACCTTCAAAACAATGACGGCGGGTTTCCGACTTTTGTCAGGGGTTGGGGAAAACTGCCCTTCGACCAGAGTTGCGCCGACCTGACCGGTCACGGTGTACTGGCCCTGGGCCTTGCCGTGAGTACTTACGGTGACAAAATGCCTCATGTGCTCATCAGAAAATATGAACGCGTCCTGAACCGCGGAGTTTCTTATCTCATTAACAACCAGCGGAGTGATGGCTCATTACTGCCCCTGTGGTTCGGAAATCAGTATGCGAAGGATCACCTGAATCCGGTCTATGGAACCGCCCGGGTTCTTACCTACCTGAACGACCTGCTCGCTTTGTCAGGCTTCCCTGAAAGCCTGCGCTCCCGGGTCTCCGGAATCGTCATCCGGGGAAAGAAATACCTGCGTTCCTCGCAGAATGAGGATGGCAGCTGGGGAGGCGATGCCGGCGTCCCGGGATCTGTTGAGGAAACCGCCCTTGCCCTTGGGGCCCTGGCCGGCAAAGATGACGTTAGTCGGTGTGAAAAAGCGCTGGACTGGCTCGAAGCTTATCATGCCCGCCATGGAATAAAATCCGCACCCATCGGCTTGTATTTTGCCTCGTTATGGTATGATGAGGAGTTGTATCCCCTTACCGCTTGCCTGGAAGGATTATCCAGATTTCTGGATCAAACGGCATAGAAATTTTTGATATATTTTTATTTTTGATTGTCCGGTTTGTCCGGTGAAAACTTACCACTTATGAAATCTTTAGTAATAGCCAACGTTTTGGTTTCTGCCCTGGCTTTAAACTCATGTACGTCAGGAGAAAAACAGGGTAGAGTCGAAAAACCCAACCGCCCCAATGTGCTCTTCCTTTTTACCGCTCCACCGTACGGGCTGTCCGCACCAAAGAATGGAAACTGATCCGGTATCTTGAAAGGGATTATTCCCAACTTTTCAACCTGATTAACGACCCATTGGAACTGAATAACCTGGCGTATATACCAGGAATGGAAGACCGGCTAAAGGAAATGTTTGAACAGATGGAAAAATGGCAGCTTGCAGTAAAGGATACTGTGGCACTCACATCCCCGGTTATTCTGCCAATGGAGTATGATCCTGCCCGGCTGGTTCGCAAGCCGGATCAATGGCAACCTGAGTATACCCTGAAGAAATATTTTAACCGCAACTAAATGTATAGCAGATGAATTTCCGTGATTTAAGAAACACAAACCGTGATGACTTTTTGTAAGGCTTCAATCCGTAAAAGAACTTTTCTGGATACTTAACACATTATGTGCGGCTGCTTTTCTCCAGGCAGTAATTGGTATATTGCAGCACTTTCATGTTATTTCCCCGCAACACACTTCATTTAATATAACAGGTACCTTTTTTAATCCCGCTCCTTTTGCCGGATATCTTGCGACCGTATTACCTGTTATCCTTGGGATGTTTTTTTATTTTTTGAAGCATAAACAAATTAAATATCATCTTATTTTTTATCCGGAATTATTTTAGTTCTTGCAGCATTAATATTATCAAAATCGCGTGCAGCATGGTTGGCGGGGGCAATTTCGATTTTTTATTTATTGTGGTTGAAGGGGAAATCAGTATATCTGTCTTTCCATCTGAACAAGTTTTCCGCGTTGTATAAGTTTCAAAACTTGAAATTCCGAAAACTTTTTGCTTTTGTAATTCTGGCTATATTATTAATTGCAGGAGTTTTTAAATTATATTCCATCAGGCCAGAATCTGCAAATGGCAGGTTATTGGTTTGGAAAAGCACGGCTCTTATGATTGCTGATAACCCTGTTGCAGGAGTTGGCGCCGGCCAGTTTGCGGCAAATTATATGCACTATCAGGCAAAATATTTCCAGAACAACAACAATACAAATGAACTTTTATTGGCCGATAACACCATATTTGATTTTAATGAGTTTATCCGGTTAACTGCCGAAATGGGTATCACCGGATTACTTTTAGTACTGTTGATGCTGTTTGTAATATTTCGGCCAGGAAAAAATATTGGATTTAGTTTCATTGTTGCCCGATCGGGTATTTTAAGCATTCTGATTTTTAGCCTTTTATCGTACCCTGGCTCAATTCTGCCTATTAAGGTGCTTTTTGTATCATTTGCTGCAATGATTGCAGTACAACAAAAAAACATCCGACACCAATACTGATAAAAGAGAAAACCAGAAAATCTTTAAAGTTGCTTGTTGCTGTAGCCTATACTGGTTTGTTATTCGTGGGAATTCAAAGCTTAACAGGCTTAACCATTGCCTGCCGTAACTGGAAAACTGCTTCGGACGAATTAAAATCAAACAGGTATGAGACAGGAATTTTTCATTGCCAAAAAGCTTTTCCATATTTAAAAACCGATGGCTTTTTTATGATCCTATATGGAAATCTGCTTAAAAATTCAGGGGATTATAACGGAGCAGTAAATATTCTGGAAACAGCTGCTCATTTGCTTCCTATAAGTGATGTTTATTTAAGTTTAGGCGACTGCTAACTTGAACAACAAAAATTTGATAAGGCCGAAAATGCTTATAGGTATGCATTACAGATGGTCCCATCACGAATAAAGCCGGTTTATAACCTTGCAAAGCTATATATGCAAACAGGTAACGACCATGAAGCGCTATGTATAATTGATAATTACCTTGCAGGGGAACTGAAAAAGAGGACAATGGCTTCTTACGAAATAGAGCTTACCTTGATTGAATTAAAAAGAGGGATTGAAACAGTTTTTAAAACAAAGAGAGGGGAAACCAATAAATGAGTGAAGCAACGGGCATTGCAATTCAATTCTGGTAGCCCCTCCCGGGGCAAATGTAATTTATTTTCCTGTCGACTTATAATTTATAAGTAAACAGCAACATAACGTGTTAATTTTTTTAGAATCAAATCGTATAAAATGAAATTTAATCGATGAAAAAACATATTTTAAAAATTGGATGGATATTTATAATTCTTGCTGCGGCTTTTTTTGCATGCCGGCAAGAATTATTTGAAAAAGAGGGAACTGAACCTGCGCTGACTGTCAAGGAAGCACAAGCATGGTTCGAATCATCGCAGTTTGAATTTTTATTGTTAAAATCGGGCAATAAAGAGAAGAAAACGAAAGTTGCCAAACCCGAATGGAAAGGTGCATTTGCAACCAGGAACGATAAAGTTGAAATTGTGGAAACACATATTGTTACCAATGGGGGCTTTGGTTTTGCCACCGAAAGCGCCTACGAGCACTGGAAAGCCACCAATAACCCGGGATATATGACTTCGCTAACCCGGCTTGTGGTAATGAAATACAGGAAATCGGGCGAAATGGTATCGTTTTTGATGACCATAGTGGGCGACAAAGAATATCTTGAAACAAAACAGTTCAAAATGTGGGGGAATACCTATCTAAAAAAAGAGAAAGACTTCAGCGGGCTAGTGCTTTTTCACAGCCCTGCCGGAGAGTTTGTAAACGGTTGGCGTTTCACCAACGGGGAAGTAACCCACATCGTTAATGTTAATTTTGAGAATGGGTTTGGCGTTTCGCTAAAATCGGGGTATTACAACTGTTTTACATACTCTGTATATGGCTGGTTCCAGGATTGTATCGAATGGTGGACGATTGGAGAGGTTGACGGGCAGGAAGTATCACGCAATTATAATTATACCTCCTGTGGAGCCGAGTATATGGACTTCATGGGCGAACGTATTGAATGTACTTACGTTGACGGCGGTGGCTCAGGAGGTAGCAGTGGCGGAGGTTATAATCCCGGTAATGGTTCCGATCCCCAATCATCTCTCCCTGTACCACTCAAAACATTGTTCACAAATATTAATCTTCCAAATGCTGCGATTGATAGCTTAAGGAAAGCTTTTGAAAAAATGGATTGCCGGCTAAATGAAATTACATCATTACTTGAACTTAACAGTGTTAAATTGGGTACACTTTCGATAAATCCCGATCATATGGGGAATGCATCCTTTGATGGAAATAATCTAACCTTTACAGGAGATTGGGCAATTAGTACGCACGCCTTAAGTCATGAGTGGTTCCATATCGGGCAAAGAAAATTGAACAATGTTAATAACGCTACAGATGGGTTTGCTGAGTTTGAAGCCTGGCTGTTTCTCGATATCATAGAAACTATCAGGGTGGGTGGTGATTTTGCCTCATCGAACCATCCTTTTGCAGGTTATGCGAATAATTATGGTAATAGTGAACCGTCAAAAATCCCTTATCAGAATTGGTTAAACGCAATAACTCAGAACGGCACCACTTTCCCTGACTCTTTTTCAAATCTTTCTGCACTTGAGAGAGATTTTTATTATTGGGGACCAATTTTCGCACAGGTAAGGAATTATCACCACTTGTCCTTTACCAATGTCTCATATTATCCGAAAACAACATTTGATATTAAAAACTGTAATTAATAATATTATGAAAAGAATAATCACCATAATCGTAATCTGCTTAATACTAATCCCAACGGCTCATTTATTTGCCCAAAATAGAGTTAAGAGAATTGAAGGGGAAAAGTTTGAGAAGAAGGCAGACAGAAATAGTTTTATTATTTACCACCAGGGAGACCTAAATGTTGTTTACAATAAAAACAATGTTTTAATGATTTATGAATCAGATTTCGAAACTAAAACCAATGAAATAAATTTAGACATTATCTTAAGGTTGCCTGAAAGGACAAAAGTTGATAATCTGGTTATAAAAACTATTGCACCTTTTTATCGCAACTTTAAATCCATATCTCTACATGAATCTGAAGAATTTGAAATTTATTTTCATGCAAAACCTGATGGAAAGGTTTGTGAATTAGTATTTAGATATGATCGGGAGGCTAAAATTCCACTGAAAATTATTGAAAAACTTGAAAAAGAAATATTGTCATTAAACTTAGAGTTTGACTTTATAGGGCATGAATATTTCTATACAGATGTTTCTTATGTATATTATCCTGTCAGATATTCAGTCGGGAGGATGAAAAAAAACTTAACAGAGGAAAACAAGTAACTCAACCAGGGTATCCAACAGAACTGCCTTTTGCGGAGGGCAGTTCTATAATTTATTTGATAAATGCCAGGTTTATTTTCAAAATATCACTATTCAATTGCGGCATTGGTTGTTGTAATAATCTTCCTCTTTACAATATCTTGTAAGGAATGTGAAGAACATAAGGCAGTGGATTTTTTAAAAACCCATATAGTGGATAAGGGTTCAACAGAAAAAAAAGTTGTAAGCAACTCAGGCAGCGAAATCTATTTTTTTCGCCTTATAATTTTCAAACATTGTACCAGGCAAAAGATACGCTTGAGAAGTTAATTGAAAACAATCTGTTATTTAATGGTTCTTAGTACATGACAAAAATATATAACTATCAGATAGTTAATAACTTATGTGTTTAATGTTAATAACAATGCGTTCCAATATTTGGATAAGTCCTTGACATTCAATTGGTTTGAGTTGTGTTACCAATACAATTCCGACCA
>JAUWAB010000072.1 GCA_030602265.1 Prolixibacteraceae bacterium
ACATCAGTTTTTCAACGTTCACCTGGACAAGGTAGCGCAAAATGCTCCCGATGAATCCGCCAGAGCCTACGATCAGTAATGTCTTCAACATTCGGTTTTTTCGTTAATTTCGCTGCAATTTACAGGTTTTATACGTTTTTAGACTGTCGAATGACAAGTTTGTTACACCTGCAGGTTTAAAATTTTATTCAATTGTATGCCTATGAACTTACGATTTGCCTGGTTTTTTATCCTGATATTGGTTTTCGGTTTTGCCCGGGGCCAGGTTTCAACCCGGGTAATTAATGATTTACGGTATGATCCTGCTATCCGGGGAGCCTCTGCCGGATTGGTTATTACCGATGTGGAGAACGGGCAGGTTCTCGCTGAGTGGAACCCCGACCTGTTGCTCTCTCCGGCATCTGTTGCCAAACTGTTTTCTTCGGGCATTGCCCTGCAATTGCTGAAGCCTGATTTCAGGTTCGAAACGTTGTTAGGGTATTCAGGCAGGATAGAACAGTCAACCGGACGATTGCAGGGAAACCTGGTCGTCAGGGGTGGGGGTGACCCAACTACTGGATCAGAATATTTTAACAGAGAAATACCGGTTGATAAATTTTTTGACGATATTTCCGAAGCATTAATGGCTGCCGGAATACATTCAATCGATGGTGATATTCTTATCGATATTTCCGGCTTCCAGCGATGGACCATTCCCGACAGATGGATGTGGGAAGACGTGGGCAACTATTATGGTGCGGGACCGTCTGCCGTTAACCTCTATGATAATATCGCAAAGCTGTATTTTAATACTTCTGCACAGCCTGGCAACCTTGCAGAACTGGTTTCCGTGAAACCATCCATTGAAGGTGTAGAGTGGCTGAATATGTTATACTCGTCGGAGGTAAACCGCGATCTGGCCTATGTATACGGAAGTCCCTGGGATACCCGGAGGGTCGTCCGGGGAACCATACCGGTCAGGCGTACCAACTTTGTAGTTAACGCCTCGATGCCCGAACCACCACTGGTTTTCGGAGATATTCTGAAGAGGAAGCTGACTATGGCTGGGATTCGGGTGGCAGGAAAAGTTGTAATTACCGAAAACCTTTCGGAGGCTGAGATCATACGGTCATTCTATTCGCCCCTCCTGTCCCGTGTGTGTTCTGTGTTAAATTACGAGAGTGTAAACCTGATTGCCGAGTCGTTGGTGATGCAACTCTCTTACAGGCAAAATGGCCAGGGCCGTCACGATGAAGGTATGAAAATTATTTCCGGATTCCTGAAGGAGAATATTACCACAGATCCTTTCTTTCTGGAGGATGGGAGCGGCCTTTCAAGAGCAACGGCTGTTTCGGCCAGACAAATTTCCGATTTTCTGATCTTTATGCACAAAAGTGAATCCGGAGATGTATTTAAATCTACCCTGCCAGTAGCAGGTGCTGCCACCCTGAGGTCATTCAGTACGGATACATTTCCCGGAGTGACCCTTCGGTGTAAAAGCGGTTCCATGACCCGCATACGGGCTTATGCGGGATATCTGAAATGCCGGTCTGGACGTGAGGTAGCCTTCGCGGTTATGGTCAATAACTTTCCTGGTACATCACAGGAGATATTCCGCACTTTGGAGGGTTTTCTCGGTAAAGTCAGAAATGAATTATAAGATATGATTTATTTACTGATAATCAGAGTTTTCTATAACCATCCATAGCTTTTTTTACCGAACCGAATTCCAGCAGCAGTTTACGCGCAGATTCTTCGTCAAGACTGAGTTCTTCCATCAGCATCCTGGTACCCCGGTGAACAAGTTTGGAGTTGGTCAGCTGCATATTCACCATTTTGTTGCCTTTTACCCTGCCTAATTTGATCATGATGGTTGTGGTAATCATATTCAAAATAAGTTTTTGGGCGGTTCCCGCCTTAAGGCGTGTGCTTCCGGTCACAATTTCAGGACCAACGATGGCTTCTATCGGAAATTCAGCAACCTCCGCGATTTTTGTACCCGGATTGCAGGTAATGCAGCCGGTAAGGAGTCCGGACTCCCTCGCCCGCTTAACCCCCCCGATTACATACGGTGTAGTGCCCGATGCAGCAATCCCGATAACGGTATCCAAAGGCCCGATTTGAAAGACCTGAAGTTCCTCCCATGCTTTCTCCGGATCGTCTTCGGCATTTTCAACCGCCTTCCTCAAGGCTACATCCCCTCCGGCAATCAGGCCGATCACCATGTTGTCGGGTACCCCGAAAGTGGGGGGCAGTTCCGATGCATCAAGTACCCCCAGGCGGCCGCTGGTGCCGGCGCCTAAATAAAAGACCCTTCCTCCCTGTTTCATCCGTTCGATGATCCTCGTGACGAGCTGCTCGATCTGGGGAAGTGCTTTTTTTACGGCCTTATGTACCTTGGCATCTTCCCGGTTTATGCTGCTCAATATCTGTGCAGCCTCCATCTTGTCGAGGTTTTTGAACTTTGACGGGGTCTCCGTTACGCTCAGTGTGATGCTTTTATCTTCTGCCATGGCGATTTGAAATTTTCTTTTTTTAATTGATTTTACTGAAGGTCCTTATGGTATCCGATAAGGCCTTCCATTGGGGCCTGAACTATCCTGCCGGTCTGAAGTCCAAAACCGGTAGCAGCTTCCTCAAGCATTTCCCGGAAATACCAGGCAATGCTCCCGGTAAAATGTACCGGCAGTTCTTTTACCCGGGTATACTGCAGGACATTCCTGCTGAAGAACGCCCGGAATTCAGTGACGACCAGACCGCGTATCGTCGGTTCTCCGGCATGTTCTGCCAGGAAACGGGTAAAACCGGCGGCATAACGGTTCGGAAAAGGCTTGCGGTATATATTATCTAAAATGTCGGCCTGATTCACAGGGTATTCTGCGAAAAACCGATCAATAAGGTGACCCGGCAGTTGTTTTTTCAGGATATCGGCCAACAGCTTTTTCCCCAGTACAGCGCCGCTGCCTTCATCGCCCAGGATAAAGCCCAGGGGTGAAACCTGCTCTTCGATGGTATTGCCGTTATAATAACAGGAATTCGAGCCGGTGCCTAAAATACAGGCAATCCCGGGTTCATGCAGACATAATGATCGGGCGGCGGCCATCAGGTCGCTCGATACTTCAATAGTCTCCGAATGAAAAAAAACTTGCAAAGCTTGTCTTACGGTATCGTTGACGGATGGATTGGCACACCCTGCTCCGTAAAAATGGATTTCATCCACACCGTAGAATGGAGCGTCAAACTCATCCCGGATCATTTGTAAAATCTCCGAAGAACCCTGGTAAAAGGGATTTATGCCTGAAGTATGGATGGTCTGGCGTTCTCCTGTTTCCATATGAAGCAGGACCCAGGTGGTTTTGGTTGAGCCACTGTCGGCAATTATCATCATACGCAAACTGATTTTCTGAGATGAATCGTTTTCTCTCTGATTGTCATTAAATTTCATTGCAAAGATACAAAAGGTATAGTTATCCTGTGAAATATTCATTCCGGTTTCCCTGATTTGAAAAAGGTTGGTTAACTTTGACCTTTGATTGGCAACAAAGTATTCAGCTATAAAATCAGTAAAAATGAAGAAAGGCAGTGTACAGTGCTTTATCGCCGGAGGAGAAGCTACCGATATCCGGCAAACAATTGGCAATTTGAAACAATCGGCGCTGGTTGACAGGGTCGTTGTTCTGAAGGTTGGCAGCGAGGATCTCCGGATAACGGAAGGTGACGCCGAAGTGATTGATGCAGGCAGGTTTACATCCACGGGAGCGGTAAGAATGATTGCCCGTCTGGCAACGTCTGAATATGTTCTGCTGTACACCAAACCGCTTGCCCTGAAGCCGGGGCCCTGGGCTATTGAACGGCTTGTCCAGGCGGCTGAAGATACCCGGGCTGGTATGGTTTATGCCGACCATTATGTGCTGAAAGATGGAACATTTCAGCCTGATCCGGTGATCGATTACCAGGAAGGAAGCCTGCGTGATGATTTTAACTTTGGTTCGGTTTTGCTTTATAGTACCGAAGTGCTGAAAGCGGCGGTTGCGAAAATGGATGCGGATTATCTGCACGCCGGATTGTATGACCTGCGCCTGAAGGTGTCTCAAACCAGCCGTTTATTCAGGATTCCGGAGTATCTCTACACCGAAGTGGAAACCGATACGCGCCTTTCGGGTGAGAAGCAATTCGATTACGTTGATCCCCGAAACAGAGAGGTTCAGATAGAGATGGAGAAAGCCTGCACCCGACATCTGAAGGACGTTGGCGGCTGGTTAAAGCCGGAATTCAGTCCGGTTGACTTTTCAGGATATACATTTCCCATGGAAGCTTCAGTGATTATTCCGGTGCGCAACCGCGCCAAAACCATCGAAGATGCCATACGTTCGGTTTTCAGTCAGGAGACATCTTTCCGTTTCAACCTGATCGTGGTGGATAATCACTCTACAGATGGAACTGCAGAAATAATCAGGCGTCTTGCTGCCGAAGACAGCCGGCTGGTGCATGTCATACCCGACCGGTTTGACCTGGGCATCGGCGGGTGCTGGACCACTGCCGTCATGGACAGCCGGTGCGGGAAATTTGCCGTGCAGCTCGACAGCGATGACCTCTATATAGACAATACCGTACTTCAGCGAATTGTGGATGCATTTTATGCGGAGCAGTGTGCCATGGTGGTCGGATCTTACCAGATGGTAAATTTCAAGCTGGAGGAGATACCGCCCGGATTGATTGACCATCGCGAATGGACACCTGACAATGGCCGGAACAATGCGCTGCGCATCAACGGATTGGGTGCTCCCAGGGCATTCTTTACACCGGTTCTCCGCGAAATCAGGATACCCAATACCAGTTATGGTGAGGATTATGCCGTCGGACTCAGAATTTCAAGGCATTACCAGATCGGCCGGATCTATGAGCCGCTCTATCTTTGCCGAAGATGGGAGGACAACTCCGATGCCGCACTGGATATCGTGAAAACCAATAACCATAATCTCTACAAAGACCGCCTTCGTACCATGGAGTTGTTGGCCAGGATAGAAATGAACCGCTGAGCCCTTCAGGATTTAGTTATTGAATTTCCAGAACGGCCCTGACCGGTGAACCATCCCCATCCCTGAAACTGAGCGGGAAACCATGGAAGATTCCTTCCCGTGATGAGAAATTTTCAGGAAATACCAGATTTTCGACAATAACCATGTCATGCCTGAAGAGGATGTGGTGGATGGTATAAGTGGCGGATTCCACCGGATCGACAGAGATGGCATCGAGTCCGATCCCCTTCAGGTTGAAGGTGACCAGCCATTTGGCGGCTTCCTCGGTAAGTACCGGAAAATCCCGGAAATAATGGTCACTTCCCCAGTATTTGCTCCATCCTGTGTTGAACAGCACAAAGGATGCATCCCGGATTTCCGGTTCAAAAGGGGCGAGGAATTTCAAGTCAATTTTAGAAACAGTTTCTGGAATCGGAATTACTGCCGCTTTCCCGGAAAACTGCGAGACAGGAAAGTCATTCAGCATCTTGCCGTTAACCAGCATGTGGGCAGGTGAATCCATGTGGGTGCCGGTATGGCCATCCAGATGGAGGGACATCTCCCGGTAACCGTCGGTTTCAATTCTGGCGGCCGGTTGAATGACAGGTTGTCCTTTGCCCGGATAGACCGGCATGTCGGGGGTCATGATATGGGAAAGATCAATGATATCCATAATTTAATGGCTGAATTGGTTAATTCTGAAAAATATTTCAAATATACCGGAAGGTACAGGATAACGGTTCGGACTTGAAATGATTTCTTTATCTTTAAAAATTATTTTAAACCTAAAAGGATCATATCCTATGAATATCGGAACTATATCAAAGAAACTGGATCAATTGTATGAGTTTGACCGTGAACCGGTCAGCAAGAATGCCCTTCAGGGTGTCGGTAATTTTTTAGGAAGTTATGCAGGGGAGCATGTGGCGGGTACCGAGTTTGTGATCGGTATGCTGTTCGTTGCGCATGGGGTGTCGGTAACCGATATGTTTATCGGCGGACTGATCGGTAATATAATGGCCGTATTGAGCTGGGCGCTGATAACGGCACCCATCGCCGTTAACGTCAGGTTGTCGCTCTACTGGCAGCTGAAAAAAATCTGCGGTCCGGCACTGGTGTTTATCTATAATATTGTCAATGCGCTGATGTTCTGTTTCTTAGCAGGATCAATGGTGGCTGTATCGGCAACCGCCGTGGGTATTCCCTTTAATGTTCAGATGCCATCGCTGACCGACATGTACCCGACCGGTGCAGGCTGGGTTATCACCGTATTTGTGGTAGGCGCAGTCATCACCACTTTTGCCATACTTGGTTTCGAAAGGCTGGCCCGCTTTTCCAAAGTAGCTGCTCCCTGGATGTTCCTGATCTTCGTAGGGGCAGCCATTGCCTCCTTCCCGAAGCTGGGAGTGAACAGCGATATGAGCAATTTCTGGGAGATCGCCCGGACAAAGATCTGGACGGGTACCGCCCTGCCGGGTCAGTCGCAGTTTACCATTTGGCACGTTATCTTCTTTACCTGGTTTGCGAATGCCGCCATGCACCTGGGGATGAGCGACCTGTCGATATTCCGTTACGCCAAAAAATGGCAGTATGGTTTTGCTTCGGGGGTGGGGATGTTTTTGGGGCATTATACCGCATGGATCGCCTCAGGAATCCTCTATGCCGCCGCTACCAGCGATGCGCCGGGTGAAGTGGCGTTTCAGGCCATCGGCGTGGCCGGTGCCCTTTGTGTGATTATCGCAGGCTGGACAACCGCCAATCCAACGCTGTACCGTGCCGGACTGGCACTTCAGGTTGCCTCGCCCGGATGGTCAAGATGGAAAGTAACCCTTCTGGCCGGACTGATTACCACCATCGCCGCCCTCTTTCCTGCTCTCGTTATGAAGCTGCTCGATTTCGTGGCCTTGTACGGATTGATCCTCATACCCATGGGAGGAGTAATATTTGCAGATTATTACCTGATGAAAAAATGGAACCTGACTGATTATTATGCCGAAAAAGCCCGTATCAATTTTAACTGGGCAGCTGGTCTTACCTGGTTTATCCTCTTGGGTCTGGCGCTGATTGCCAATATGTGGATAGGCATCGAACTTTACTTCCTGCCGCTGCCGGTCTGGATTCTGGCGGTTGTCTTTTTCGTGGTATTCAGTAAGATATATCAGAAAAAAATGGTTATTTGATGAAATAAGGCCTGTGTTCAGGGAGGATCTTTTTCAGGATTCACCCTGTTGCAAAAGGTGCAAATGTCCAAAAGAGAATAAACATCTATAATGTCAAAATACTTTAACAGCATATTCCTATGAAATACGTATTATATATGATTTCGCTGGCAGGTTTATTACTGACCATTGTTCCTCCATTCCTTTTTTTCAGGGGAACCATCACCTTTGCCGAGCAGAATACCCTGATGCTTATCGGGTTCCTCGCATGGTTTTTAAGCGCCTGGTTCTGGCTCGGAAAAAGAGCACAGCAAAAAATTGAGGCCTGAACCGGAAGCTCCGGTTGAGTGGATATCCGGAATGTATGTGCCGGTTGGTATTAAAGAACAAAAGAATAAATCATTAATAAAACCAAGGTTATGATTAAGAAACTGACTTTCGCAATAGTCCTCTGGCTGATTGCGGCCATTGGATTTATGTCCTGCAATATGGCAGAATCGCCTGCCAGGGTAACTGGCCTTCAGTGCGAGTCTCAGGTAAACCCTTTGGGTATCGATCGTGAAAAACCACTACTGCAGTGGAAGTTAAAGGATGACAGGCGGGGGGCAGCTCAGACTGCCTGGCAGGTGCTGGCAGCCACTTCCGCTGAGTTGCTGAATAAGGACACCGGTGATCTATGGGATTCAGGGAAGGTGGATTCTGATCAGTCTGTCCACCTGGAATATTCAGGTAAACCACTTAATTCGGGAGAAGCAGTTTACTGGAAAGTCAGGGTATGGGACGCTGAAGGAAAACCGACGGCCTGGAGTGAGGCCGCCACCTGGGAAATGGGGCTATTAAATCCTGCAGACTGGCAGGCATCCTGGATTGCCCGTTCTATGGATGCGCCCACCCGGTCGGTTTATATGAGAAAAGAAGTCAGTTTGTCTGATAAATCTGTACAAAAGGCCCGGCTCTTCGTTACCGGTCTGGGGAATTATGTCTTTTTTATCAACGGCAGCAGGGTGGGGAATGACCTGCTTACCCCAGGCTGGACCGATTTCCCGAAAAGGCTGGAATATCAGGTTTACGATGTGACGTCCATGCTGGGCGAAGGCAGTAACGCTTTAGGCGCCATGTTAGGCAGCATGTGGTGGTCGGGAGGCCTGGGATGGCAGGGTGGAGTCCGGTATTCTGAGGGCCCCCTGAAACTGTTAGCTCAGCTTCAGATTGAGTATTCCGACGGATCTGCGGATATGGTAACTACGGATACGACCTGGAAATGGCATGATTCCCCCATCGTTTTTGACCATATTTATCACGGTGAAACATACGATGCCAACCTGGAGATTGAAGGCTGGAATTCTCCCGGATTTGATGATGCTGAATGGTTTGCAGCCGAGCCAGCCAGTTATGAGGGTTTGCTCGTAGGTCCGCGTTTCCCTGCCCTCAGGGAACAGATGCAGCTATCTCCTGTAAGCCTGAATGAACCGGTTTCAGGAGAGTATGTATATGATCTGGGCCAGAATATGGTCGGCTGGGCACAGTTTATGGTGAATGCTCCCAAAGGCGATACCATAACCCTGCGTTATGCTGAACTCTTGCACGACGATGGTACGGTTGCCCAGGAGAACCTCAGAAGTGCCCGTGTGACCGATAAAATTATCAGTAACGGTGAACCGATGGTGTGGGAACCGAAATTTACCTATCATGGATTCCGGTATGTGCAGATTTCAGGAATGAAGGAAAAACCTGCCCAGACCGCCCTGATCGGAAAAGTGATCCACACGGACCAGCCTTTCGTTGGTAAACTGGAAACCTCCAATGAACTGATCAATAAGATCAACCGGAATATCACCTGGGGACAACGCGGGAATTTCTTCACGGTGCCTACCGATTGTCCGCAGCGCGACGAGCGGCTGGGTTGGATGGGGGATGCCCAGATTTTTGCACCCACCGCCAACTTCAACATGCATTTAGACAGGTACTGGACCAAATGGATGTTCGATATCTTCGACGGTCAGCATGAATCAGGCTGGGTGCACGATGTTAGTCCGGCCATCGTGGTCGGTGGCCCCTCCAAACCGGGCTGGGGCGATGCGGCTGTGATTGTACCCTGGATCACCTACCGTTATTTCGGGAACACCCGGATCGTGGAGGAAAACTACGAAGGAATGAAGAAATGGGTAGATTATATGCATTCCAAAAGCGATAACCTGATTTATATCTGGAACGAAGGCAACGGCCAGTGGCATGGCTATGGCGACTGGATCGCGGTTGAACCTACACCATCGGCGCCCATAGGAACGGCTTATTTCAGCTATACGGCCAAGTTGCTATCGGAAATGGCTGAAATTACCGGAAGATCAACGGATGCTGCCTATTACCGGGATTTGTCCGAAAAAATCGCCAAAGCCTATCAGGAAAAATATTGGGATAAGGAAACCCTCAGTTATCCGGGGGGCACACAAACAGCCAACCTGTTGCCGCTGGCCTTCGGGATTACTCCCCCTGAACTGGAAGGACAAGTGGTGAAGAACCTGGTGGAGAATGTCAAGGAAAAGGATGTTCACCCCACCACCGGGTTTTTAGGGACCGGTTATATCCTGCCCATGCTTTCGAAATACGGGCATCACGACCTGGCTTACCGCATGATCAACCAAACTACCTATCCCTCATGGGGCTATATGGTCGAGAAAGGCGCCACATCCATCTGGGAATTGTGGAATTCAGACACCGAAAGGCCCGAAGGGATGAACTCACGGAATCACTTTGCCCTGGGATGTGTTGGGGAATGGATGTGGAATACGCTGGCCGGTGTGAATATCTGTGATGAATTCCCCGGATTTAAAAGAGTGATTATCAGGCCTGAACCAGTTGGTGATTTGAAGTGGGTTAAAGCAGAATATGAAACCAACTATGGTGCTGTTGTGGTGGACTGGAAAGTGGAAGGTACTACATTTACCATGGATCTGACGGTACCTGCCAATACGAGTGCCCTTGTGGAATTCCCTGAGCTGAAACCAGGCGCCGTGATTACGGAAGGAGGAAAAGATATTGCCAAAGGCGGCATCCCCGGATTATCCCGGGATGATGAAGGAAATCTTGTTGTTCTGGCAGGGAAATACAGGTTTGTGTCAAAATAACCGCTGATTATATCCAATAAAAAAATCCACCTGCATGATGCGGGTGGATTTTTTATTTATGATACTTATCGTATTAAAGAACGATCAATGAGTTCTGTGCATCGCCGAAACCACTGGGTTCAAAACCATCGGCAGCTTCGTCGTTAATCCATGTGGCACCGTCGATCAGGTAGCGGAACTGATAGTTACGCCCGGTTTCGAGGTCCAGATTAAGAGAGAATGAACCGTCTTTCAGTCCGTTCATTTCATGAGATGTCTCATCCCAGTTGTTAAAGTCACCCACCAGATTTACTTTGGCAGCACCTGGTGCCTGTTCTTTTGATAATTTGAAACCAACCTTGCATACGGGTTTCGATTTCAGAAATTGTTTTTTAACGCTCATGATATTAATTTTAACATTAGTCACCTATTTTCTTACTGTCACAACTTCAGTATGTTGCCCTTTAAACAACTGCAAAGGAAAATAGTTTTTTTGAGAGTACCGCTTTATTTTGTGTTTATGTTACTTAAAGGTTAATTGCTGGATTTTAATGCCTTAGGTATTTTTAGTCAAACAATGGCTAAAAACAGGGGTGAAACCCTGATGGCCGGTATGAATTATGTTTGTTTGGGTGGATTGGTCAAGTTGTTGTATGATAATGCTTTGTGATTATAATTGAAAACGGGTTTTGTTATTCCGGACAATGTTTATTAACTTTCAGGGAAAATAATCCGCTAATTATTATGAGACAATTTGTTACAGAACTTGAGGGCCTGAACAGGAAGCAGGTTAAGGAGCAAACAGAAGAGATGTGTCGTGAAATAGGCCAGCTGCAATACAAAATGATGGCAGAGGCAAAGCACAGTATCCTGTTGATTCTGCAGGGGCCGGATGCCTCAGGGAAGGATGGTCTGGTGCGCGACCTGCTGGAATTTTGTAACCCGGTGGGACTGTCGGTTTACAGTTTCAAAAAGCCCACTCCGGTGGAGTATGCACATGACTTTCTGTGGCGGGTACACCAGCAGGTTCCGGCGAAGGGCATACTGCAGGTTTTTAACCGTTCTCATTATGAAGACATCCTGGTGCCTTCGGTTGAGGGATTTATTCCTCCGGAAGTGATCGAACAGCGTTATGGGCTGATTAATGATTTTGAAAGGCTTCTAAAGCATAATGGAACCACTATCCTGAAATTTTTCATGAACGTATCGGCTGAACGTCAGATGGAACGGCTCCGGGAGCGGACGACAGATCCGGAGAAGCACTGGAAGCACAATGACGGTGATTGGGAAACCTATAAGAAGCGTGACCTTTATATGGAAAAGTACGGAGAGATCATGGACAGGTGTAATGACGTGCCGTGGCATGTGATCCCCTGTGACCGGAACTGGCAGAAGCTCTTTGTGGCCGCAGGTATCCTGCTGAAAACCCTTCAGGAGATGGATTTACAGTGGCCACCGCTGAAGTCTGCGGTGTTTAATGTGTAAAAGACATCTGATATTAGACAATAGACAACAGACAACAGACAACAGACAACAGTTCGGTAGTATAAAATAATGGAGCCCGTATTCAAATAACTGGCAAACGCTAATTAATTACATGCGGGTATCAGGTATCAAGACACAAAATCTTAGTGGTACATGGTGTCTTCTGACCTTTGTGGTTAAAAAATATCAGTTGCATAAGAAACAAAATGCTTTGAAATCTCTGTGTTTGAAATTTTTACCACAAAGGACGCGAAGGGGTCACAAAGAACCACAAAACTTCTCTAAGTACTTTGGTGGTGCATGGCTTTTCTCAACTTTGCGCCTTTTATTCTTTTCGGTTAAAAAAATTGTCAGCGTATCGGTTACATCAGTCCCGACCCGGAACTGGGCTGGTAATGTCGTTTCAGCCAGTGGGCAAGCCCGTCCAGGCCCGGGAAAAGCACCCGTTCAGTAATGTTGGCCTGATCCAGCTTGTCGCGGATTTCCCATTTCAGTTCTTTGGGGATAATGAGGCGCCGGTATAGTCCAGGATGTTTTAAAAGCCAGTCGTCGAAGATCGATGTGGGTGACGTCATTACCGAAAACAGGGCAAACTGGTTTACAATACGGTCGTCAAGAGAAGGCGGTTCAAAGAAAATGGCATGCCCGTGCCCTGTAACATCATCAAATCTTGACAAAGAGGAAAAACTCTCCTCTAACATTTCTACCGTAAAGGCATTACATTTTTCGTTTTTCAGGATGGTTTGCAATGGTTCGGGGGAGAGCTGGTTAATCTTGACAAAATCAAGTTGCCAGATGACCCCGTCGATATCGAATTTCTCCGTATTGGCCGTAGCAAAATGCATAGCGATAAAGGGGGAGTAAGTCCAGTCTATCAGGCGGGTAGGCAATCCGTGGTGTTGTGCAAGCACCAGCGAGCGCCATTGGGTACTGGTCTGGTTGGGCTCTGTCGTCCGGGCATATTTCCTGAAGTTTCTCAAAAGGTGATACTCGAATTCAGGATGGTTGCCACTGTTCCGGAGAAAGCTGTTTTTTAACTGATAGCTGGCATCAGACAAGCCACGGAAGGCATAATCACTCCGGTACCTGCTCATTTCGGGTTTCCAGGAATCGTGGTAAACCTCCTCTGCCAGATGTTCCCAGCTTTTGATAATAATGTCGTTTGAAGTTATGGTACAGCACATGTTGTATATTTTACTGCCAAGATAGAATAAAAAAACAGGAACATGAGCCCCTGTTTTCCGAAAAACTGTTCTGTTTTAACTATCCCTGCCCGAATGCGATGGTGTCGACCGGAGCAGTAAGCTTTGCGGATCCTTTGTCCTGACCGGAGTCCTTTTTTTCTGAATCGGCTTCCTTTTCAGTCTCTTTTTCTTCTGATTTGAAATGGTAATTCTTTTCAGATCTTTCAGATTTTTTCAAAGGTGCAGTAATAATGGATTTGGATGGAATAATTGCATTCTTCACTCCTTCGATGGTACTGCCGATTTTTAATCCTATCAGGTAAAAGATGGAAGAAAAAAGAATTATGGTTTTCATGGCTAAGTATTTAAAACTGCTACCAAGGTACGTAATCTATCTATAATGAGAAAATTTTATCGGTGAATGGCGGTTTATTTCCTGTCAATGGCGATTAATGGTATCTGAATGATCATCAGTTATAATCAAATTAGTTCAATGGCCACCGGACAATGATCGCTGCCCATGATTTCGGGTAAAATGCCCGCCGATTTCACTTGCGGCATGAAGCTTTCGCTTACCAGGAAATAATCGATCCTCCAGCCCACGTTTTTGGCACGGGCCCCGGCACGGTAGCTCCACCATGAGTATGCACCGGTTTTATCGGGGTAGAAGTGCCGGAAGCTGTCAACAAAACCACCCTGGGTAAAGCGGTCCATCCCGTCGATTTCTTCCTGCATATAGCCCGCATATTTGTTGTAGTTGGCCTTTGGGTGCGTAAGGTCAATGGGGCGGTGTGCCACATTCAGATCGCCGCAAACAATAACGGGCTTTAAGGTTTCAAGGTTTTTCAGGTAGTTGAACAATGCAAGGTCCCATTCCTGACGGTATCCAAGCCTTTTCAGGTCGCTACCTGAATTCGGGACATAAACCGTTATCAGGAAAAACTTTTCATATTCGGCGCACAGTACACGGCCTTCGTTGTCGTGTTCATCCAGTCCAATCCCTTTCGAAACCGCTAACGGTTCGGTTTTCGAAAGAATGGCTGTTCCCGAATACCCTTTTTTTATGGCAGAATTAGAATAGATATGGTACCCTGAAACAGGGGCGAGGGCTTCGGCCACCTGGTCGTCCTGTGCCTTGGTTTCCTGCAGACAAAGTATGTCGGGTGCAAGGGCTTCAAAATCGGTAAAGAAGTTTTTTTGGGCAACGGCGCGCAGGCCGTTCACGTTCCACGATATGATTTTCATGTCAGAGTTTTTATATGTTTAAAAAAAATAAATGTCATAATTGTCCGGTTAAGAAAGCTGCGATTGAACATGATAATGATTTGGACCGTGCTTACACCATTTACTTTCGTAAGCCATTTTTCCTGCTATTTATAAGGTCAAGCCGATCTATTCATTTGAAGAAGCGTACAGCCCCATTAGTGTACCAATAAATCCACCTGCTTTTTCGGTACTCAGATAAGTGGCATCGATTCCTTCTGATAATGTTTCCCATTTCCCATTTGAATTGGCTTCAAAACTAAATTTGCCATCCTTCATCGATGCTCTCAAAAGAATTTCACCCTTGTAACTGGCAGATATATCTTTTTTGGCCAGGATTACTTTTTCCACTGTACCGTCAAAATTATCACCAGACATATTGCGCACAATGCCCGGATCTTCTTTTGCGTTTTGAACAACCACATGGGTTTTTCCATCGATCTGAGTAACACCCAAAGTCAGATGATAAGCTTCGTTCTGGAACAGGAGAAGCCCTGCCAGTTCTTGCTCATTTTGAGGAGTAAACACGAGTTTTGTTTCTATCGACATATTGTGATGTTGCTGACGGCGTGCTAAAAAAGAAGGCTGTTTTAATTCACGGATATTAACGTCTCTGAGTTTTATGCTTACACCCGGTTTTCCTTCTTCCAGTGTGTACCATTTCTCACGCGGTGTTCTTAAGAATATCCAATCGAAAGCAAGTTCGCCGCCATTGAAATTTTCAGTCCATGAAAAATTGCCGTTACCCATTACAGGTTTGTCGGACGAAAGTTTATTTTCTAAATTAGGTTTATCAAGAATTAATGGCACCGTTTCATCCATGGGCAGGATTTCAGGCCAATCCTTGTCCCAGGTAAAGGGCAGAATAAAAGTTTCACGACCGATATTGTATTCATTATTAGCCGTATAAGGACGGCAACCTAAAAATACTGCATACCAGTCGCCCGTGCTTGTTTGTACATAATCTGCATGGCCTACATTGGTAACCGGAAATTCCCTGTCGGCGGGTAAATGACGTTGGGTTAAAAGTGGATTATCAGGATTGGTTTCATATGGGCCCCAGATGTCTTTGCTGCGGAAAATCACCTGCGAATGGTTGATCGATGTCCCACCTTCGGCTGTTGTCAGGTAGTAATACCCGTGAAGTTTGAAAATATGAGGCGCTTCAATCCATATGGGTTTGTCTGCCAGATTATGCCCACCATTACGAATCATCTTTCGGGGACCAACCGTTTTGTTGTTTTTCCAGTCAAATTCCTGTATCCAGGTGGCTTTATGTCCCTGGTATGTTGATCCTCCTTCAGGATCCTGGTTATTGGTAATATAAGCTCTGCCATCGTCGTCAAAGAATATAGAGGGGTCAATGTCCGGCACTTCCGGCAACCAAATGGGATCGCTCCATGGTCCGGCAGGGTCTTTGGCAGTGACGAAGAAATTGCCTCCCCCCCTTACAAAAGTTGTAATCATGTAGAAAGTGTCGTTATGCGGATTGTAAGAAATAGCTGGCGCAAATATACCAGCCGACACGGGTAAAGAATCATTATTAAATTGAGAAGGACGGTCGAGGACATGGCCTATTTGAGTCCAGTTTACCAAATCCGTACTGTGGAAGATTGGCACTCCCGGGAAAAAAGAGAAGGTTGATGTGACGATATAAAAATCATCACCTTTTTGGCAAATGGATGGGTCAGGGTAAAAACCAGGAAGAACCGGATTGTAAAACTGCCCATCACGAAGGGAATGTTGATCATAGTAAGGGTCACTGCCTGAATATTTTACATACTCAAAATATGCTTCTCCCTGATTCACCTTGACGGTTGAATCATTATTACAGGAGAAAAGAAAAATGGCTCCAATGATTAATAAATGCTTTCTCATAATCATATGTATTTCACTTGAATATATTTTAGTTTAAACATTCATATACAATACGTTGTCATCATGCTCCAAATCCCGGAGGGATTACAGATGGGTAACCTGTATGCTGCGGACGAACATGCGATCCCGGCTGGGATCGAATTCATTTTTGATACCTCTGTACTACCCATATTTCACCCCTACGGGGCTCTTGCCGTGCATTCAACGTGGGCTTTTTAATCCATCCCTCGTCTGCTGTGCCGCAATCGCTTATATTCATGTCCTTTTGTCACTTTTCCTTTAAAATCAGAACTCCTTAGTGGTGAGGCTTTCATGTG
>JAUWAB010000040.1 GCA_030602265.1 Prolixibacteraceae bacterium
TGCGGATTGGACACTCAGACCTGAGTCTCCCTATATCAATGCGGGAGATACTGTAGGAATTGGTCATCTCTTGCCTGCATTTGATCTAGCGGGTAATCCTAGAATCTATGGAAAGATTGATATGGGAGCATATGAAAATCAAGTGATCAATACTCTCTCTTATACTCATCTTTCTGATCAAGATTTTTTGATTTATCCCAATCCTTGTAGGGGAAAATGTACTATCAAATCGTCTCAAGCTCTCTCTGGAGTATCTCTCTATGATATCTGGGGGCGGTTGATATACCAGGTTTCTACAAATAGAGACCAAACCCTTACACTGGATCTCTCTCATTTGATTCCTGGAATCTATTTTGTGCATACCGATATTTCGGGTGGGCAAAAGACCGTAAAAAAACTGCAGGTGCAATAATTAATCGCGGTTCCCCTACTTCCCCTTCTTCCTCTCCACCGACCAGCCAAACTTGCCGATCGTTTTGCCCAGGCCAAAGTAGTGGCCGTGGTTATAGACCAGGGGCAAGGCTTTAGCCAGGCTGAAGGCACCCTTTTCATCCATGTAGCGGTCGTCAACCGAAATGTTGACCACCTCGGCCATAAACATATCGTGTGTGCCTAAGGGGATGACCTGCTTTACCACACACTCTATATTCACCGGCGATTCGGCAATTCCCGGGGCCTTTACCACCTTCGAGGGCTGTGGCGTCAGCTTCATCTCCTTCCACTTGTTGTACTTCTTACCGGGCCGGCAGCCGCACCAGTCGGTCGCCCGGGCCAGTGCTTCGGTCGTCAGGTTGATCACAAACTCTCCCGTGCGCTTTATGATCGGGTAAGAAGTCCGTCCCGGACGTACCGAAATGTAACACATCGGCGGATCACTGCAGATGGTGCCTGTCCAGGCAATCGTAATGATGTTGTACTCTTCGGGGGTTTCCCCGCAGCTCACCATGACCGCCGGCAGCGGATAAATCATGGTTCCGGGTTTAAAGTCAGTTTTCCCCATATTCAGGTTGCTAATTACGGTTACGGATTCTGTTAAAACCAAAACTGAAAATGACCCATGCTTCAGCGGTCGAAGGATTGGCAAATAACGACAGGCTATAGGGCAGGGTTACCCCTTCTCCTGCCTTGATCTGATCGGAGACAGACAATCCCGCATGTACCACCGCAAATTGTTCCGAGTAGAAACTTTCCCACGGACTCAATCCCACCGATAATTCTGCATCCGATCCGGCTAAAGAAAAAGGCAAGCCAGCCTGAACGTATGTCGAAAACATGTGTTTGTCCGTATCAAGGTGCCGGTCGCCATAGAGAAATGTTGCCGCCATGAGGCTCAAAGGAAATTTTCCCTCACCGTTGTAGGTCAGCATCAGTTCTCCGGAATGCCGGTTCATTGTTCTGCTGAAATCAAAAAAGCGGTTGGTTTCATCCTGCACAGGATTGTAATAATCCAGAAAGGAGATCTCAAAATTCCCTAAATAGTATGACGGAATCAAGTCAATTTCGGAATAAGTCTCGTTAATGGTCTGCGCGGCCCACAGATTTAAACTGAAACGACCCGCAGACAGGGTTATCTGGGGTTCAATGGCGGGAGTATTTCCAAACACAAATCCTCTCCAGTAATGCCGGGAAAAGATATCCGCCTGAAATTCCAAGCTTATATCTTTCTGAGCCAATACATTAATTGCCGTAAGCATAAAAAAGCCAGTCAATAACCTCTTCATGTAATGATTATTTGACTGCAAACCTACCAAAAACTATATAACAGGAAAAGACTTTCATCATCAATTACCCAAAACCGGCAGGCCATTCAATATGCGGAACATCAGTCCCGGGATCAGGTCCGGTCGTTCCAGTCACCGCTTTCCCTGATCAGCTGTTCGAGTTCTTCCACAGCATTCTCATAAGGAATGTGTCTTTTAACCAGTTTCTGTCCTTTGTAAAGGTTAACATTATTTTTTCCGGCACCGACGAAACCATAGTCTGCGTCGCTCATTTCGCCGGGACCGTTCACCACACATCCCATAATTCCAATCTTCAGATGGTGGAGATGCCCGAAGTGCTCCTTGATCCTCCTGGTGGTTTCATGCAGGTCGAATAATGTTCGTCCGCAGCCCGGACAGGAGATAAATTCGGTCCTTGATACCCTCATTCTTGATGCCTGCAGGATTCCAAAGGATAGATCCTTCAGTTCGGTAAAGGTAATATTGTCGTGTTCGTTGCTGATGCAGAGACCATCGCCGTATCCGTCGATAAACAGTCCGCCCAGGTCGGCCGAAGCCTTGATATGCAGATCCTCGAGACTTCTTTCGTTATATTTCCGGTAAAGGATAACCGGTACTTTCCAGATATGTGTTTCAAGCATCATGAAAAAAGCCCTGAGCTCAGCAAACGGGTTCTTGTTGGCACTTTCCAGGATCAGCACCGTTTTCCGGGTTTGTTTCAGCTTGGTAATAATTTCGGGGTGCATATTCATGAAGCGGTCGAATTCCTGCTTGTTGGTACGGATAAACTTCATACGCCCCCACCGGGTGCTTTCAAAAAGATACTCTTCGAGCGAAATCACCGGAGACGAATTCCCGGCAATATCCAGGACTTTATTTCCTGAAAGGAAGTAATCAGGAATTCTTTTCCCACGGATGGGCAGAATTTCAGCTAATGAACGGTCGCCCAGATCGGCAACCACGACGGGCAGGTTTCTGCCACCCATGTTAATAACCGGTCTTGTTGACCGTCGTTCGTATTCGAACGGGTTAGTCTGGGCATGTAATGGAGCGGTTATGGGCTGATGAATATAGTAACTCCGGAAATGGTCGATCAGTTTCCTGGCAACCGGAATTTCCCGTTCTGGGCTTTCTGTCAGCGAGATACGAATGGTATCCCCGATCCCGTCGGCAAGTAATGCACCGATCCCCACCGCCGATTTGATGCGGCCGTCTTCGCCTTCACCGGCTTCGGTAACTCCCAAATGCAGAGGATAGTTCATATCCTCAAGCTGCATTTTGTGACAAAGTAACCGTACGGTATACACCATGACGCGGGTATTGCTCGACTTGATGGACAGGACCACGTTACTGAAGTTTTCCTTTTTGCATATACGAAGAAACTCCATGACCGATTCTACAATCCCGGTAGGGGTATCTCCATAGCGGCTCATGACCCGGTCGGATAGTGATCCCTGGTTGGCTCCTATCCGCAGAGCGGTGTTGGTTTTTTTCAGCATCTTGAGGAAAGGGACAAATAATTCCTCTATTTTTTGCAATTCTGCACGGTACTCTTCGTCGGTATACAACAAATGCTTGAATTGAGCCCTTTTATCGTAAAAATTTCCGGGGTTAATGCGAATCTTGGATATATAACGAGCTGCAATTTCGGCCAATTTAGGATTGAAATGGATATCACCGATCAGTGGATTATGATATCCCCTGTCAACCAGCTCCTTCTTGATGTACCGGAGATTCTCTGCATCGCGCTGGTCCTTGACGGTAACCCTCACATAGTCGGCACCGGCTTTAATAATTTTAATGATTTGCTCTACAGTTGACTCTGTATCTTTAGTGTCTGTATCGGTCATAGACTGAATCCGGATGGGGTTTTCACCACCAACCGGAATGTCCCCGATCTGAACCTCCGAGGTCTTATATCGCTCATAACGACATAAGTTATTGATATATCTGAAATTAGCGTTTTCCATATCCAAAAAGCCCGTGCCTTGAAATGCAAATTTAATCCATTAACGGTAATATAAAAATATTCCTCTATTTTTGTTTTTCAATTAAATCATATGTCAATAGAAATTAAGCAGATAACAAAATATTACGGAAATCAGAAAGCGCTCAGTGAGGTAACCTTTACGGTTAACCGGGGAGAAATGCTGGGATTCCTGGGACCTAACGGTGCCGGAAAATCGACGCTTATGAAAATCATAACCGGATATCTGCCTGCTTCGGCAGGTGAGGTCTTTATCAACGGGCAAAAAGTCACTGTTGAAAATGTAGAACTCAGGCGTCTGACCGGGTATCTGCCTGAAAACAACCCATTGTATACCGACTTGTATGTAGCTGAGTATCTTGACATCGTCGCGGGTTTTTACCGGCTCGGCAAGCGCAGCAGGAGGATACATGAAATGATCGGGCTGACCGGCCTTGAAAAGGAACAGCACAAGAAGATCGGGCAGCTTTCGAAAGGATACCGGCAGCGGGTAGGACTTGCCCAGGCGCTTATCCATGATCCTGAAGTACTTATACTGGACGAACCCACCACCGGCCTCGACCCCAACCAGTTGTCAGAGATAAGAAACCTGATTTCAGATATAAGCAGGGAGAAAACCGTAATTCTTTCGTCGCACATCCTGAATGAAATTGAAGCCATCTGCCAGCGAGTGGTTATCATCAACCAGGGCAAACTAGTGGCCGACAGCCGGATAGAAGAACTCAAATCGGATAACCTTACCGGCCTTCAGCAGGTCCGGGTGGTTTTCGACAAAAAAATAACGCGGGATCAATTGCAGGAAATTCAGGGAGTGGCAGACGCAATCCTGGATACATCCGGCTGGATAATCAAGGCAGCCGGCCCAACGGATATCCGGCCCGAAGTTTTCCGGTTTGCCGTAGAGAATAATCTTGTTATTCTTGAAATGTCGGAAAAACAGCAAAACCTGGAAAGCATTTTCAGGCAACTTACTCACTGACATTAAATTATCTGTAATCATCCATAAAAAAACCAATTACTCTTTTAATTGTTGGAAAAGATATTTATCTTTGCCGTCGCTACGTGGAAAAATTTGTGATTGATTGCAACCACCGTAAAAAATGCTAAAACAATCGGGTTAGTACTTGCTTTTCAATCATTTATCCCGCAGTGTAATTTTATTGTAGAATCGCCGGAATATTTATTCCGACACAAAATTTTGGGATAATGAGTTACTTATTTACCAGCGAATCCGTATCAGAAGGCCACCCAGACAAAGTGGCCGACCAGATTTCCGACGCACTGTTGGATCATTTTCTGGCATTTGACCCCAGTTCAAAAGTAGCTATTGAAACATTGGTAACCACCGGACAGGTTGTGGTTGCCGGTGAAGTAAAATCGGAAACCTATGTTGAAGTTCAGGAAGTTGCCCGCAAGGTAATCCAGAAAATCGGGTATACCAAAGCCGAATACAGGTTTGATGCCGACTCCTGTGGCGTATTGGTCGCCATACATGAACAGAGCCCGGATATCAACCGGGGCGTGGTCAGGAAAAACAAAAAAGACCAGGGTGCCGGCGACCAGGGAATGATGTTCGGTTATGCATGTAAGGACACCGACGACTATATGCCTCTGCCACTGGAGCTTTCACACAGGATACTTATCGAACTGGCAGCTATCCGCCGCGAAGGGAAAGAGATGACCTATCTGCGGCCAGACTCCAAGTCGCAGGTTACCGTCGAATACAACGACGACCACACTCCCCTCAGGGTCCATACCATTGTCGTATCGACCCAACACGACGAATTCGATGAAGATGAACCCATGCTCGAAAAAATCAGGCAGGATGTCATCCATATCCTCATCCCCCGTGTGGTAGCCGGTTTGCCCGACAGGATGAAAGCCCTGTTTGGTGAAGGGATTGTTTACCATGTAAACCCAACCGGAAAATTTGTAATCGGTGGTCCTCATGGTGACACCGGCCTCACCGGCCGTAAAATCATCGTAGACACTTATGGCGGCAAGGGCGCACATGGCGGAGGCGCATTCTCGGGCAAGGATCCATCGAAGGTCGACCGCTCGGCAGCCTATGCAGCCAGACATATCGCCAAGAACATGGTAGCCGCCGGTGTAGCCGACGAAATGCTTGTCCAGTTAGCCTACGCCATCGGTGTGGCCGAACCGGTGGGAGTATATGTAAACACCTATGGCAGAAGCAATGTCAAACAATCTGACAGTGAAATTGCCATAAAAATCCAGAAACTGTTCGATTTGCGCCCTGCAAATATCGAAGCCAAACTCGACCTGCGCAAACCCATATACCTCGAAACTGCCGCCTACGGTCATATGGGACGCACACCGTTCACCCGGAAACAGGTTTTCAACTCATCATACCATAAACCCAAGGAAATGGAACTTAATTTCTTTACCTGGGAACAGTTGAATGAGGTGGAACGGATCAAAAAAGCATTTAAAATCAGCTGATCCATCAGCTGTCTCAGTATAAAAATGCCGGAACCAGGTTTTTCAAACAGTTCCGGCATTTTAGTCTAAATATAACCAACTCTTTACTAAACACTTACAAATTTTTTTCACTGAACTGGATTCCAGAAACAGGAAAAATTCCTATATTAATGCCCACAAATACAATATATTATGACAAAGCTGAACAGGAGACAATTTATACAGGCCGGTGTTGCCGGTGTTGCCGGCTTTTCGGTTCTGGGTGCCGGAATTTCCCAGATGAGTTTCTCTCTCCCCTCCAATGTGCAGGTCGACAGGGTAAAACTGGGCAATACCGGTTTAAGCGTCCCCCGGATCCTGATGGGTACCGGATCACACGGAGGAGGCCGTGCTTCCAACCAAACCCGCCTGGGTGTGGACGGTTTCGTTAAACTGGCCCGTTACGGGCATGAGCGGGGTATCCGCCTGTTCGACTCGGCCGATTCCTATGGGTCTCACCCATTCGTAAAGGCAGCGCTCAAAGAGATCCCACGTGATGAAACCCAGATCCTTACCAAAATGTGGGTGACCGAAAACAGCTGGAACAAAGTTCAGCCGGTTCCCGAAGTCCTCGACCGTTTCAGGTTGGAGACCGGTAGTGACTACTTCGACATCGTGCTGATGCATTGCCTGATGAAAGGCAACTGGAAAGAGGAAAGGAAATCCTATGTCGACGGGCTCTATAAAGCCAAACAGGACGGGATTGTGAAGGCCGTCGGGGTGTCCTGCCACAACTGGGATGCCATGGCAGAAGCCGTGGAAGATCCGTGGGTAGATGTTATTTTAGCCCGTATCAATCCGTTTGGCACCCACATGGACGGAACCCCGGAAGCCGTTATGGGCCTGCTCGAAAAAGCCAGGAAAAACGGCAAGGGAATTATCGCCATGAAAATCTTCGGAAACGGGGATAACGTGAAGGAAGAGGAACGCGAACGCTCCATCAGATATGCCATCAACAGCGGGAATGTACATTGTATGACCCTGGGTATGGAAAGCCCTGCCCATATGGATGATGCCATCTCCCGCGTAATGCGTGCTGTAAAAGGCTGATAAAAAGCCTCCTGAAAGAATATTTTTATTAATACCGGTCGGACATCAAACAGATATCCGGCCGGTTTTTTCTATTTACAGATAGTTGTCCAGCGCATCATTCAGAAAACGGTTGACAGGATAGAGCGTACGGAAAGCCTCCATAACCACGGATATCAGGTCTCCGTTTTCAACTGAAGATTTAGCCAGGGTGGTCGTAAAAGCGTACGATTTATACCTGAGCAAATCAATATAACTGAAATCGGGAGAATATCCCTTGGGATTGGTTTTCAGCTTTTCTCCGTCAATTGCCGGATAAAGTTTCCTGAAAGACGGATTCTCAATGATCTCCGCAAAAACATCAGGCTGGTCGTAAATGGCATTCCGGAGAGCCTTCAGCACATCCGGACCGGGCATATAAATACCGCCTCCGGTGAAACTTCCTTCCGGGGACAGGTGAATATAGTAGCCGGCACGCGTGCTTTTGGTGCCTCCGCGGGCGATATAACTCCCGAAATGGGTTTTGTAAGGCCGCTTGTCAGGTGAAAACCGTATATCCCTGTAGATCCGGAACAGACAGTCTTTGGGGTCCATGGCAGGAATGTCGCCATCAAATTTCCGGATCTCGCTGATCAGCATTTCAGTCACAAAGAGCACCTTTTCACGGCATTCCTCATAACGTGCCTTGTTGGCATTAAACCATTCACGGTTATTGTTCAATTCCAGTTCGGATAAAAATTCAATTACCTGTTTCATATTTTTCTGAAATGAAATAATCTGATTATTTTGTATGCCCTAAAGGTACATATCAATTTTCTATGAAGACACCTCCTCCTCCCGGAAAAATTAATCCGGATAATGGCACTGACTGTTCCGTTTCCGGTCAGGATAAGAAACCCTGTTATTCCTGGAAACCGGCTGAAGCCAAAGGCGATTCAGGAATATTTGCCCTGATTGTTGCCGGTGGTTCAGGCCAGAGGATAGGCGGCGATATCCCCAAACAGTTTATCGAATTAGCCGGGCGGCCGGTATTAATGCATACGCTGGAAAATTTCTTCCGGTTTGACTCTTCGATGGAAATTATACTGGTATTACCGGAGACCATGTTCGGTTTCTGGAAAGATCTGTGCCGGAAACATCACTTCGGGGTGCCTCACAAAATGGTTGCGGGTGGCCGGGAGCGGTTTTATTCCGTAAAAAACGGACTCGGGACCCTTGCCGGCGAAGGGTTCGTCTTTATTCATGACGGAGTAAGGCCACTGGTCAGCCATGACACGTTAAACCGGTGCCTCAGTCTGGCCACACAAACCGGCAATGCCCTTCCGGTAATTCCGGTTTCAGAATCGGTCAGGAAAGCAGAGAATGGTACCAGCCAACCCATCGACCGGAGCACCCTCAGGCTGGTACAGACTCCTCAGACTTTCAGGCTCTCCCTGATCAGGGAAGCCTACAACCAGCCCTATGATTCACTATTTACAGATGATGCTTCAGTTCTGGAAAAGAACGGATTCCCCATTTTCCTTACAGAAGGAAACCGGGAAAATATCAAGATTACCTGGCCGGAAGATCTGATCCTGGCGGAGTTGCTTATCAGTCAGA
Organism: Prolixibacteraceae bacterium; assembly: GCA_030602265.1. Lineage (GTDB taxonomy): Bacteria > Bacteroidota > Bacteroidia > Bacteroidales > Prolixibacteraceae > UBA1413. The sequence continues at coordinate 8,818 of JAUWAB010000040.1, forward strand.
AACCTGCAGTACCGTGAATTTTACTACATATCAGAAAAAATCCCGATCATTCAGGTATGCTATATACCCCGATATTCTCCATTCATGCCATTTATTCAGCCATTCACCGATTTTGTTTCCCAATAAGATCCCGATACAGATTAATATTGTACGGTTTTTCTGAAACCTTAAGTTTTTTTTCGAAAATCTAAACAAAATCAGTCAATTTAGTCTTTTATTCGGGTCGCAGACATTGAAAACAAATTATGATGAGACAGTTAATCAGAACTATTGAATATTTCCTGCTGATGATATTTATTTCATCAGGAATCCATGCTTCAGACATGAAGACATCTTTTTCCCTGCCCGAAGCTCAGAGCTATGCCATGGAACATTCCTGGTTTCTCCGGAATACCAGCCTTGACATCGGGAAGGCACAGCTGAAAGTCTGGGAAACCATCACGACCGGACTTCCTCAGGTAAGCGGGAGCAGCACATACAACAAATTCCTCAACCTTCCGGTATCACTTATTCCGGGTGAATTTTTCGGGGCAGAGCCCGGTACCTATATTCCCGTGAAATTTGGTCAGGATTACAGTTCTGACTTTGGATTTACGGTCTCTCAGATGATTTTCGACGGAAGTTATATCGTCGGGGTAGGTTCTTCACGGATTTACCTGGGCCTGGCCCGGCAGGCAAATGAAAAAACCGCCATTGATATCCGCAATGCAGTTGCCCAGTCCTACTATTTGGTATTAATCGGAGAAGAAAACCTTAAAGTCATGACGGAAAACCTGGATAACACAAGGAAAATGCTCCGGGAAACCGAATTGATGTACCAAAACGGCTTTATGGAAGAACAGGCCGTTGACCAGATGAAGATGCTGGTGAAGAGTGCTGAAAATGAAGTACTGAAGGCTGAACGGGAGATTTCCATTGCCACCACCGTACTGAAATATACCATGGGCATGCCATTGGATGAGCCGGTTGTGCTGACCGATCAGCTGGAATCTTTTATCCGGCCGTTGCTTGGGAATGGTACCGGATTACCATTTGATTATACCATCCATGTCGATTACCGTCTGGCTGCCACCCGGCTGAGTGCCGCGGAGAAACTGCTGAAACTGGAACAGTCCACCTTTCTTCCCCGGTTGAACGGCTTCTACAGCTATTCGAAAACCGCATACGGAAACCGGGCCAATCTTTTTGATTCAGAACAGTCATGGTATCCCTCATCGCTGGTTGGGCTAAGCCTGACCGTGCCTTTGTTCACCTCGGGACAACGGCTATTTAAAGTCCGCCAGGCGAAAGTTGACCTCGACAAGGCCTCCAGCGACCGGGAACTGGCCAGCCAAACCATCCAGAAAGATTACCTGACCGCCCTGGCCAATATGGAAACCGCCGTTGAGAAATACAGCAATGACCAGGAAAACCGGGAGTTAGCCATTAAAATCCTGAATAAGGGGAAAATCAAATTCAACAACGGTATCTCTTCCAGTACGGAATTGATGCAGCTTGAGAACCAATATATCCAGGCCCATGCGGCCTATATAGGATCGATCATGCAACTGCTCAGCAGTGACCTGGAGCTTAAGAAAGCAATGGGAAAATTATAACAGAAAATGCAAAAAACAGAAAAACAGAAAACAATATGAAACGGTTATTCATCTTTGCAGTGATTACTGCACTGCTTGCCGGGTGCAGTGCCAAACCGGCCGATGAGCTCGCCCTCAAATCAGAACAGCTTCAACAATACAAGAAAGAACTTTCAGAACTGAAGCTGAAAATTGAAGCCCTGGAGAAAGAACTTGCCGTAGCGGATAAAAATGATGCCGTCCGCGTACAGGTAACCGAACTGATTCCCGAACATTTCGAACGGTTTATCGAAGTTACCGGCCGGGTAGACGCAGAAGAGGATGTACAGGTTAGCCCTGAATCCGCAGGCGTGATCGAGGAGGTGCTTGTTAAAGAAGGGCAACGCGTGGCACGAGGACAGGTCCTCGCCGTTCTCAACACAGAAGCGCTGAAAAGAGCCATGGATGAACTGAAGATTCAGCATGAGCTGGCTACCACCACCTATGCCCGGCAGAAAAATCTCTGGGATCAGAACATTGGTTCTGAATTGCAACTTCTGCAGGCAAAAAGTACCATGGATGCCCTTCAGAAAAGGATTGAAAGTACCCAGGCCCAGATCAACCTGGCAGTTGTAAAGTCGCCGGTAAGTGGTACCATTGAAACGGTATTTCAGAAAAAAGGGGAAATCGGCAGCCCGCAGATACCCTTCGCCAGGGTAATTAACAGCAGCAGCATCCGGGTATATGCCGATGTGGCTGAATCCTACCTTCCGAAAATCAAGCAAGGTGACCGTGCCGTGGTTTTCTTTCCGGCACTCGGAAAAGAAGTAGAGGCCAGTGTATACCGTATCAGCGGAAGCATTGATGCCAACAACAGAACGTTTAGTATCCGGGTCAACCTGAACAATCCGGATGGTACCATTAAACCCAACCTGATCAGCATTATCAGGCTCAGGGATTACAGCGCCAGCGAAGCCATTGTTATTCCCAACATCCTGATCAAAGAGGATTTCAACGGGAAATACACTTATGTGGCCGAAGAACGCGAAGGCAGGATGGTCGCCAGGAAAATCTATGTGACGCCCGGGTTAAGCAATAATAACCGTACTGAAGTAACTGCCGGTCTGACACCGGGAATGAAAATCATCTCTGAAGGTTATGTACAGGTCAACGACGGCACCCCACTTCAGATTCAAGGCTGACCCAATTATTTATCCTGAACAGGCTTATTATTTATGAAAGAAAATAAATACAAGGACAATGCCCAGCACATTGACCGTAAATTCGGGCCAACCATCCTGGCCTTAAAGAACAAAACCACGATCTATATTTTTACCGGACTACTGGTTTTTTTCGGGATTTTTTCCTACAACCAGATGCCCAGGGAGCTTATGCCCGAGATTGTTGTTCCATACATTTTCATTCAGACCATCTATCCGGGAAATTCTCCGGAAGATATTGAAAACCTGATAACCAGGCCAGTTGAAAAGGAACTGAAAGGCATGCAGGGAGTAAAAAAAGTATCCTCAGCTTCTTATCAGGATGTAAGCACCATAGTGGTCGAATTTAACACCAACGTGCCGGTGAAGCAGGCCCTTCAGGATACCAAAGACCGGGTCGACAAGTCAAAATCCAAATTACCCAAGGATCTTACCACCGATCCTTTGGTTATGGACCTCGATTTTTCAGAATTCCCCATCGTAAATGTCAACCTCTCCGGAGAGTTCAGTATGCGCGACATGAAAAAGTATGCTGAACTGCTGCGCGATGAGTTTGAAGGATTAAGGGAAATCTCCGAAGTAAACATCCGTGGAATTGACGAACGGGAAATCCAGGTGAATGTGGACCCGTTCAAACTTGAAGCTACCGGTCTTACTTTTGACGACATCGCCATGGCCATACAGCTGGAGAACGTCACCATGGGAGCCGGAGAATTTACAGCCGATCAGACCCGCAGGGTGATCCGTACCGTAGCCGATTACACCAGCATTGACCAGATTGCCAATACCATTGTAAAGATAAACTTTGGAAAACCGGTCTACATCAGGGATGTAGCCGAGGTTTCAGACACCTATAAGGACCGGACGACCATAGCCCGCCTCGACAACAAGCCAGTTGTAACCTTGTCGGTGACCAAGAAATCGGGCGAGAACATCCTCAATGCCTCCGACAACGTCCGTAAAACCATTGATGTACTCAAAAGCAACGGATCACTGCCCGCGAACCTGAACGTCATGGTAACCGACGATAATTCGGTATATATCCGTGATGAGATACAAAATCTCGAAAACAGTATCATTATCGGGGTTATCCTGGTTGTTTTTGTGCTCTACCTATTTCTGGGATTCAGGAATGCATTGTTTGCCGGACTGGCTATTCCCCTGTCCATGTTTATGTCATTCATCATACTCGACCAGCGGGGAACGACACTCAACAACATGGTGCTGTACTCCCTCATCCTGGCATTAGGCATGCTGGTCGACAATGCCATTGTAGTGGTTGAAAATGTTTACCGGCTCTACAGCTCGGGATACTCGTTGTTGAACGCCACCAAAAAAGGGGTCAGTGAGATTGCTTTTCCCATCATAGCATCAACCCTCACCACCCTGGCCGCATTTTTCCCGCTGCTGATGTGGGAAGGAATCGTTGGCGAATTCATGAAGGTATTTCCCCAAACCCTTATCATCGTACTTTCCTCGTCACTGTTTGTAGCCCTGATCCTGAATCCGCCATTTATAGCCTCCTTTATGAGAATGGAGGATATCCGGAAGAAACTGGACTGGAAGAAACAACTTAAACTGGCAGGAATTCTTGCTGTAGTATCGTTGCCTTTCTATCTGATGAAGGTGTTCCTGTTGGCCAACCTGATCATGACCGTATCTTTACTGATATTATTGAGTATAGGGGTTTTGCGTCCTTTGGCCCGGTGGTTTCAGACCCGTTTTCTGGTCTGGCTCGAAAAAATGTACACCAAACAGCTGCGCCATGCACTGTCCGGAAAAAATCCCCTGATCTATTTTTCCGGAACGGTAATCCTGCTGATTGTTTCAATGATGTTCTATTTTAGCAGGAGTCCCAGAGTGGTATTTTTTCCGGATACCGATCCGCAGACAGTCTATGTTACCATGGAACTGCCATTGGGTACGTCGATCGACCGCACCGACCAGGTATCCCGGGATGTGGAAAATATAATCAACGAGACCCTGGAGCCCTACGCCAAAATTGTGAAATCGGTAACCACAACGGTAGGTAACGGAAAGGGCGGCATGTTTGAAAATTCGACCAGTCCCAATAAATCACTGACCGCCATCTCCTTCGAGGAATACAAACTCAGGGATGGGATAAATACTGGTTTGATCATGCAGGAACTTACCCGAAACCTCGACAGCTTTGTCGGTGCCAAAATCTATGTCGAGAAGGAGGATAATGGTCCGCCGGTAGGGCCTCCCATCAGTATTGATATCAGCGGAGACCAGTTTGATCAGCTCATCCGGATTGCCGACGATTTTGTCAGGCAGATCGAAGAAGACCGGATACCGGGTATCGACGGGCTTGCATTGAACATTAACGTAAACCAGCCGGAGATGCTCATCCATATCGACCGGGAGAAGGCCAGACTGTTTGAACTCTCCACTCAGGCTATCGCAGCACAGCTCCGGAATTCGCTGTATGGTTACGATGCCGGAAATTTTAAGGATGGCGAAGATGAATATGACATTTTCGTCAGGCTTAAGGAGCAGTACCGGAATGACGTTTCAGTTCTGATGAACCAGAAAATTTCCATCAACGACAACAAAATCCCTATCTCTGCAGTAGCCAGTTTCGAGTATTCCGGAACCTACGACAAAATTAACCGATCGAACCATAAGAGAGTGATTTCGATCACTTCCAATGTGGAGGAAGGTTTTAATGCCAACCAGATAAACAGCAGGATAAAGCAGATTCTGGATACCTACGATATGCCCGGCGGATATTCCTGGGAGTTTTCGGGAGAGCAGCAGGAACAGGCAGAGAGCAGCCAGTTTTTATTTTATGCACTGCTGGTAGCTTTGGCCCTGATCACCATCATTCTGGTAACGCAGTTTAACTCCTTTATCCGGCCGCTGATTATTATGGCCACCGTGATTTTCAGTACGATCGGCGTTTTTCTCGGCCTCGGGATCTTCAAGATGGAATTTGTCATCATCATGACCGGTATCGGGATTATTTCCCTTGCAGGAATTGTGGTCAACAACGGTATCGTCCTGGTGGATTACATCGACTTGTTGCGACAGAGAAAGAAAGAAGAACTGGGAATTGATCCGGATGGATTTTTGCCGGTCGATATACAGATTGAAACATTGGTTCAGGCAGGACAAACCAGGCTGAGGCCGGTACTGCTTACGGCCATTACCACAGTTTTGGGACTGATTCCCCTTGCCGTGGGATTCAATTTCAATTTCTTCACGCTCTACAGCTCATTCAGTCCGCAGTTCTCCTATGGCGGGGAGAGTGTCGCTTTCTGGGGGCCCATGTCATGGACTGTAATTTTCGGTCTGACTTTCGCTACTTTCCTTACCCTGGTTATTTCCCCGGTAATGTACATGCTTACGCTGAAAATCAATGAACGATTCAGCCGGCTGATCAGTGCTAAAAAGCCGAAAGCATAAAACGCCAGACGCAAAATTTCTGCCCTGGTTACTGAACAGGAAATTCCATTGGTGCCTTTGTTCCCTGGTGGCTATCAACATCGGGGCAGGCCTGGTACATTTGATCGCTCCTGGCAATCCCTTCGCAGGAAATAATCTCCGCGTCTTTTTCTTAGCGGTGAAAATATTGTTTGACTGAGACGGTTTACACCCCGGCGACTCTTCTTTTGTATTCGGTTAGTGCAGCATCGAGCCGTTCCCTGGCCGTAATGTCTCCCGGCACATTATGCGAAGGATGGATATGCAGCTTGATGCCCCTGTCGGCCAGGATTTCGGCTACGGTGCAGATGATCATCCACACCGAGGTGACGAATCCCATGGTAGAAAGCGGCCCGATTTTGTCCTGATGGTTTTTCAGGTCGACCGACGCATCGATTTTAGGCACACAGGTATCGATTACCACATCGGCGATTTCAAAGATCTGTTTGCCAGTGCTGTGGCGGGTAATTACATCCTTAAATGCAGCAGCAGATCCGGTAACAATCACCTTCATCCCTAAGCGCTTGGCCTCCAGGGCCACGTCGATGTTCACGTTGTTTATTCCCGAGTGAGAGAAAAGCCACATGGAATCTCGGGGATCGAAGGTATAACTCTTCATGATCTCTTTTCCGTAGCCTTCCACCCTTTCGAGGAAAACAAACTGGTGCACACCCATTTCTCCCATGATATGGGTAAAGAAAGAGAGGGGAAGCTCGATCATCGGATGGAAACCGACGAAGCCTCCGATACGGGGATACATTTCTTCAACCGGTATGGTTGCATGGCCACATCCGAAGGTATGCACCCAGCGGCCACATTCGATTGAAGCAGCCATAATTTCAGCAGCCTGACGGATATTGTCCATCTGCGTGTTCTCGATTTTGTCCATTACCTCCCGTGCGTTGGACAACCATTGTTTAGCCAGCATCATTGTATCAGGTTTTATTTTTGATGGTTTTAAAAATCAGAGCAGAAGCGAGCAGGCTCGCCGGTGCTAAAATAAATGCCACGCGCAATCCGGCCCATTCGGCTAACATTCCGGTAACCCATGGGAAAAGCATGCCTCCTACCAGTCCGCATGCCAGAACAAGACTGAACGCAGTTCCGGAGAACTTTGCATAAGTATTGCCTACAAAAGCCAGAATCAGGGGGAAAGCTGAGGCAAAACCGATCCCGACAAGAGCCAGTCCGGCAACCGCCACATATTTGTCTGAAGCACCAATCATCAGAAGGGCCCCGGCAAACGCAATTCCGTAGGAGATAAAAAGTACCTTAACATGGCTGGTCTTTTTCAGCAGGTTGCCAATGGCCAGCCTGGAAATCATCAGTGAGAACCAGTACACCGAAAGGAGAAAAACCGCCTCCTGGGATTCAACATTCAATACCTCTTTGAAGTATGTGGCAGACCAGCCGCTGATTACCATTTCGAGGCCACTTTGCATGAACAGCATTAACCCGAACATCAGCAATACCCGCTCTTTAATCAGTCCCAAACCTTCTCTCACCGGAAATCCCTGGTTGTGTTTAGATTCCGGAAACCGGATTGAACTAAAGAACAGAAGGGGAATAAGAACCAGAAAACCCACTGAAGAGATCAGGCTTTCGTATTGGAAGGTCCCCATCAGGGATCCTAAAAGGAAGGGTACACTAAACGCACCGATCCCAAAGAAGACACCAAGGAAACTTAATCCTGAGCCACGGTTCTTTTCACTGATATCGGCAACCAGAGCATTTGCCCCGCCGTTTATCGCACCACCGGCAAACCCGACCAGGACCAGTGCCATCTTCAGCCCAGGCAATGAAGGGGCTAGGGCGATGCCCTCTATTCCGGCAAAAACCAGTGCAGTACACACCAACATCAGCCACTTGTAACCATAACGGTCGACGACCGGGCCAAAAAACAGGGACCCGAATAGCATGCCCAGGCTCATCAGCAGGAATAAGGACCCCGCATTTACAAGCGAAATATCAAATTTAACAATAACTGAAGGCAGAACAGAGCCCAGCACAGCCATTACAATACCAAAAATCAGCATGGCCAGGAAAGCCGCCCACATTACCAATTGTCTTTTGTACATAGATTATTTTCTGAAAATTTTATAATCGCTCCACCAACGGTAACCGGCCGGCGCCCATCAATCCGGCATCCCCGGCAAGGGAGGTAACGGCAAAACGAACCTGTTTCATACTTACCGGTTGGGCCCAGAGACTGGCTTCCTGCCTGATCCGTGGCAGCAGTGTTGCTGCCGGTCCAAAAATTCCGCCACCAAACACCAAAATTTCGGGGTTGAAAATACTGATTAAATTGGCCGATGCCATACCCCACATCTTTACCGCTGTGTCAAGAAGTTCCTCAGCCAGCGGATCCCCTGCATTGAAGGCGTCGATTATTTCTTTGGCATCCTTAAACTTTCCGGATATCTTTTCACCAGCACATTTCACCAGTCCGGAACCAGAGGCATGATATTCAAAACAACCACAATCCCGGTATTTCCCGAGGTATGAACCGGCCAGGGCCATCCAGCCGACGGCACCTGCAATATCCGCCGCTCCCCTGATAATATGGCCGTCGCATAGGATTCCGGCACCGATTCCGGTTCCCACCGACAAGTAGATGGCATTGGACGAACCCTTTGCCACCCCGCACCAGCTTTCGCCCAATATATAACAAGTCCGGTCACTTTCAATACGGATACTTAGTCCCAGACCCGAAAACGCACCGCAAAGTTCCTTCCCGAGGGGATAGTTGTCCCATCCCGGAATATTGGGAGCCCAGACCGTTCCAGAGGATTGATGGTATATGCCCGGAACACATAGTCCGATTCCCTCGATTTCGATGCCCGATTGAAACGCTTCTAACATAAGTTTCCTTACCTGCGCCAGGATCAGCCTGCCCAGTTCCTCCCCGCCCTGTCCTTCGGTCTTTATTCCGGTCCGGCTGAGAATCAAGCCATCCTCGCCGAAAATTGCAGCGCTAAGTTTGGTTGCTCCCAAATCTACTCCAATGGTTGCCATATGTTTGTATTTGCTGGTTCTGGTTTATGAATCTTACCGTTTGATTAGCGGCCCGGAACAATTTCCCATACTTTTACATGCTTTCCCTCAATCTCTGACTCCATCCGCAGATTATTTCCCGACGCTCTCTGCCGGCTCTCTGTTCCGGAGATAATTTCACGGATCAGATACTCCGTATTTGACCTAACCGTAAGGTCTATGCCGACTTTCTCATTAACTATGCTATGATTGATGGCAAATAAAAGGTAGCCATTGCTGTTTTCCTGCAACCTTACCTCAACCTGTGCTGAAGTCCTGCCATCCAGGGTGGTGGTAAACGGGCGTGTAATCCCGGCCCAGCGTATCAGGTTTGTAATGAACAGATCATTGTTGGCATCCACATCCGGAAAATTGGCCATTCCCAGATAAGATCCGGCCAACATAGCCTCACCTTTTCCATATGGAGATACGACAATTGCCGGCTGATCCTGTTCGGTAGTAGCCAGGATTTCAACGAATCGGTTTTCGAGCGGGCTGGAAGATTGTGCATACAATGACCCCTTCAGCACATCACCCTCTTTCAATCCCTGAAGAACCGGATGATTCAGTCCGGTGATCCGAAGGGATACTTCCTCCCTCATCCTGACTTCATTCTCCCTGACTCCGAAAACCTCATGCAAACCTAATCCGGGAATAATCTCCGAGGCATAACCTCTGTCATCATTCCAGGCCATTCGGGCCTCAGACAGAACATAGCCACCATTGTGTACAAACTCACGCAGGCCCTCGGCTGCTTTTAGGGTAAACATGACCGGATAAGGAATTATAATCAGCTTATATTGCGAGAGCTCCTGTTTCTCTATATGTTCCCGATGGATAAAATCGACCGGAATATTATGGTTGGCGAACGACTGGAAATATCCGATAAGCGAATTGGTCAGGGCCGCCGGGTAATCCCGGCGCTGCATACCGCCGACCATCTGGGTGAGGGGATTATAGACAATTCCGATCTCCGCCTTTACCGGTTTTGAGTTCAGGAAAAGCTGCTGGTTACGGTTAACCACGGTAGCCATTTGGCCTGCCTTCACCGAACGTTCGGTGAGTGTTCCGTCCAGATTGATGAGTCCGTAACCTCCGGCCTCATAGCCCGATGACATCGGATAGTAGGCATAGATATTGACCCCCTTGGCTCCTTTGGCAATGGCCGACCAGGCCCAGATCCGGTGGTCGTCGGCCGTCACGGGGTCACTGACCAGCAGGGCAATAGTACCCATTCCGGCCTGCAGTTCACCGACATACCAGCCGCCCTTCTCACGGTTAGCGCTCCGGGTAAAGTCCATGACCGTCCGCAGGGTGGTAACCGTCCATGCCCGGTCGGGGTGATTGTGTTTCGGATAAAGGGACACTCCGTAATAATCGAGCGGCCGGGCCATTAAAAAGTCGTCGGTGGCTCCGGCACCCACATGCGGTGACTGAAACAGCGAAGCCCCCACGGCATGGGCGGTGATCAGATGGTCGGGGTCTGCCTTACGTATGGCCTGATATCTGGCCTCCATATCGTCTACCAGTTTTTCGTAGATGAAGGTCTTCCAGTCAATGAAATCGGTATAGCTCAGGATGGTACTGAACCTGGGCGGGTCGACCTGGTCCCAGTCCTCAAAATTGCGGTACCAGGCCTTGTTGAGTTCGGAAATGGAACCATACTTGCGGCTGAGCCATTGTCTGAATTTATTCCGGGTACCCGGACAGAAGCAGAACTGTACATTGTTGATATAATCGAGGGAGGCCCAGTTAATGATATGCGGTTCGCTCCAGAGGTCCCATCCAAAAAAGTTTGGATAAGAAACAGCGACTTTTGCCACTTCGGTGTAAAAATTTAATACAGCCTCTTCCACATCATGGTTATCGGTACAGGCACCGGGAGCGGCCTGAGGATGTACTTTGTCGCCGCTCTGGGCCTCAAACAGGGCATGCGGAAATTGAATGGCCACCCAGTCGGGGGCCGAGTCGACATATACCTGAATGAAAACCCTGAGGCCCACTTCATTGGCAAGGCGCATCAGGAGGTGAAGGTTCGAGAAATTATATTTTCCACGCTCCGGTTCACAGGCAGCCCATTCGACCCAGGTGCGCACCGTGTTAAATCCCAGGTCTTTAATCTGTTGCAGGTCGGCACGCCATTCCTTTTCAGAGTGTGCGGTAATCTCCGAAAGCATAGGGGCACGCGCTTTACCTCCGCTATACCAGACCGAGAACGGAAAAAACTGTTTATTGGCAGGAAACTCCATCCCCTGTGGAAATACCGATAGGGTGATAACCATAAAAAGGGTTACCAGACAGAGTATAACAGTCGATCTTTTCATAGGTTTTCCTGATTAGTTTGTGGTGATGAAGTTACATCTTTTTTATGAATCTGCATGATATTGAGAAGAATCGGCGGCAGTCGGCCACCATGTGAAAATAATTCAGCCATGAAAAAAATTCACGAAATAATTATTAGTTTTGCAACGCGTTTATCGCCCGGGTGGCGGAATTGGTAGACGCGCTGGACTCAAAATCCAGTGATAGCAATATCGTGCGGGTTCGATTCCCGCCCCGGGTACTAAAACTGATCCCACTGTTGGCTTACACCTGCAGTGGGATTTTTTATCCGCGCAGCACCAAGACACCCTTAACAGGCAACCCAATTCAACCTGCTGTAACACCCCGAGGGCTACCGCTGCAACCTCCCTTTGACCTACCACCGCCATAGCACAAATACGCCCTGAAAGGGCAAATTAATCCGTCCACAAGTATTGCTCGTTGTATTCAATATTGTGTTTTACCAGAAACTCAACCAATTCCTCTGTAAATGTCTTCTTCCGGTGATGCTCCAATTGGTTCTGGATATAACGCTTTACCTGGTCATGAATGGATGGACTAACTGAAAAACCGTCATAACCACCCTGCCATGCAAAGTTCTGGTAATGTAATCCCCGTGTTTTTATCCACCGGCTGCTATGGTGCTTAATTTCTTCAACAAGCTTAGCCAGAGAGATATTTTTCGACATGACGCATAAAATATGGATATGGTCACCAGGACCATTGATTACTATCGGAATCGATCCGTTGGCTTTTATGATTGATCCGATATAGGCAAAAAAATCAGGACTGTCCTGTGGTTTTATATGTACGGATTTATTCTTGACACGGAATATGAGGTGCAGGTGCAATTTGGATAAGGATTGTGACATGTTTTTTGCGATTAATTTGCCCTTTCAGGGCGATGGGTTACGAAGAGTTTGTTTACTACCCCAAGGCGATGCCCTGGGTTGAAATAGATTGTCCTTTCAGGACGGGTTGCTTTGTGGCAGGGCTCCGGGGGGAACCAGATGGTCCTTTCAGGACGGGATGCTATGCAGCAGTGCTCCGGTTGGAATCGGATTGTCCTTTTAGGACAAATAATGAATGGGCAATGGGAGAAATTCATTAATGCTTCATACTGATGGTGCTTAGGGGTTAATATGACTTAATTCTTGCGGGTTATATAACCTGAAACTTTTTACCCTGAATACAGCTTCCTTTACAATTTGCATCCTGTGTTTGATTGATTTCGAAGTATACCACGGCTTATAATTAGGTATTAATCTGCTAAGGCTAAGCATGCGATCTTATATTTTTAGGCCATATCCAATGATTTCATGAAAATCGCTAAATTCGTATCCTTTATGGAATTAGGAAATTTTTACCTGATCGATAAAATGGATTCTGCACGTGAAAAAAATATGGTAGAACTACTGAAGTCGGGCGATACCCAGTCGCTGAAATCCCTTTTTGATACCTATTATCCTTCGCTTTGCAGCTTTGCCCTTCAGTTCCTGAACGATCATGCCCAGGCGGAGGAAGTCGTCCAGGACCTGTTCGTCAGGCTTTGGGAAAACCGCAGCCACCTGGAAATCAAAACCTCCCTGAAAAGCTATCTGTTCCGGTCGGTACGCAACCAGTGCCTTAATCTAATCCAGCACGAAAAAGTCAGGCAGATGCATGCCGAAAAGATCAGGGAAGCTCTTTTTGCAGAGGATGTTTCCGACCACTTTTTTTTAGAAGGGGAAATCGCTGCCGGCATTCAGTCCGCCATTGAGGAGATGCCTGAAAAGAGAAGGGAGATTTTCAGGCTGAACCGGGAAGAAGGACTGAAATACAAAGAAATCGCAGAAAAGCTGAATATTTCCGTAAAAACAGTAGAAACACATATGGGATTAGCTCTGAAGTCCTTACGGGATAAACTCAGACACTTCTTCCTGTTTTTATTTTTTTCCGGGAAAAAAATCTAAAACCCATTCAGGGTAAACACCTCTTCAACTGTCCTATAAACAAATGAAAACATTGCACGACATAGAGCACATTAACTGGGAATTGCTGGCCAAATATCTTTGCGATGAAGCCAGTGATTCTGAAAGGCAGGAAGTTGAAACCTGGGCTGGCCAGTCAGGGACAAATACTGCCACCTTAAAAAAAAGCCGTGAGCTGATGCAGAAAGCTGCACTCTGGTATGAAACCAGGCATTTTGATACACAAACCGCCTGGAACCAAATCACCAGAAGAACAGAGGCATCGCCGGCGATAATTCCTTTGCAGCCAACCCCGGATAAGGGTATTGCGTTCCGGCGGTTATTGCGTGTGGCTGCCTCTCTCCTGTTAGCCATAACCCTTGGGACTGCAGGATATTTCATTGGATTCAGGCAACACAAACCAGCTGTTTTTACCGAGGTCATTACCAATGATAACCAGGTAGTTGCCGGGATCACCCTTCCCGACGGTTCGGTGGTAACCCTTAACCGTAACTCTGCACTTACTTATCCTAAAACGTTTTCCGGAAACATCAGAGAAGTAAGTATTACGGGTGAAGCTTTTTTTGAAGTCAGCCCCGATGCCGAAAGACCTTTTGTCATCAAGGCAGGTTCCGCTGAAATCAAGGTCCTGGGTACTTCATTCAACGTCAGTGCATATCCTGAGGCTGAATCGGTTGATGTGGTCGTAGAAACCGGAAAAGTACAGGTATCCTGTAACGGAAAATCTGAAAACACCGCATGTAACCTGATCCTGACCCCGGGAGAAAGGGGAACCTTGTCGAATAAAGAGCTGATACTCGTAAAATCTGTCAATGCCGACCTGAATACATCGGCCTGGAAAACCAGGCAATTAGTGTTTGAAGAAACACCACTGACCGATGTTATCTCTGTTCTTGAAAAAGTCTATTTCGTCAATATCCAGTTAGCCGACCCTGCACTCAGGGACCTTGTGCTCACCGCCAATTTCAACAACCAGCCGGTAGATTTCATCCTGGATGTGATCCGGTTGACTTTCAGTCTCGAATTGACTTCAATGAACGGACAATATTATTTAACCGGAAAAAAAACAAGTTAATTATCATAAGCCATGAAAACAATTAAAACAACTCTCGCAATCGTCCTTGCAACCTTTACTATCCTTCTTTTTATGCCGAAGGAGAACTATGCACAGGATCCGAAAGGGACTTCCGCCCTTGACCAGAACATCAGTATATATACTGAAAATGAACCACTTTCCGATGTTATTGAGAAGATATGCAAATATCTCAACCTTGACTATTCCTACAATTCACAATTGGTTGCCGGGAAAAAGATCAGCCTGAACATCTCCAACAAACCCATCAAATTTGTATTGGATAAACTGATGAAGGATTTCTACCTGATCTTCGAAATCGAAGGCAACCTGATGGTAGTCAGGGAGTATGTACCGCTCGAAGAGAGTATCGACTTTGAACGTTCTTCCAGGGATTTCGGGATAAACCGAGGATTTCTGATTGAAAATCCGCGCGACAAGTCGGTCACCTTAAAATTTAAGTCCGCCAGTAACCTGATCATCCTCCCGGTTACCATCAACGATTCTGACACCCTGAATTTTATCCTTGATACCGGTATAAAATACCCCATCATCACGGAATTACCATTTGTCAACAAACTGAACCTCAACTACATGATGCCTGTGGAAGTGAAAGGACTCGGTGAGGGAGAAACCCTGACGGCCTATCGTTCGGGTAACAATACCATTAAACTCGACGGAATGGTTGCCCGTAACCAGGAAGTACAGATGGTAATCGACGAAAACTTCCAGATTTCCCACATTCTGGGAATTCCGGTACACGGACTGATCGGGTTCAATCTTTTTAAGGATTATGTTGTCAGAATTGACTACCAGCGGGAAAACATCACTTTATGGAGACCGGAACACTACAAATATCGCGACCGGAAGAGAGATATCATCTTACCACTCCACTTCGAAGGACATAAACCATTCATCCATACCAGCATCGTTACCGACGACCTGACAGAAGTCCCGGTCAGGCTGATGGTAGATACCGGAGCCAGTGACGCCCTTTGGTTATCGGAGAAATCTGATGACAGGATCAGGATTCCTAACCGCCATATCGAAAGCTTCTTAGGCAGGGGTCTGTCCGGCGATTTGTTCGGGATAAAAGGAAGGATTGATGGTATCTGGGTAGGTCCGCTGGTTTTGGCAAGGCCTATTGTTTCCTTCCCCGAAAATGAAATGATTGAACAGCTTATTTCGGCAAATGACCGAAATGGCACCCTGGGGGCTGAAATCCTGCGCCGCTTCATTGTCACCGTAGATTACCGCAATTCAAGGCTGACGCTTTCCCAGACACCGCTGGTCAGGGATGACTTCAACTATAATATGAGCGGAATGGAGATCATAAATCCTATGCCGGGATTACCCATTTTCACCATTTCCAGCGTTCAGGAAAATTCTCCGGCATGGCTTGCAGGCCTGAAAGAAAATGACCAGATATTAAGCATCAACAACAGTACGAACCAGACGGTATCACTGAATGATATCAACCTGCTCCTGCAAAGTAAGGAAAACCGTAAAATCAGGATGAAAGTATTACGTGACGGAGAGGAGTTCAGAACCTCATTCGAATTAAAAAGCGTCTTCTGACCATGATCCGCAAGGCAGCCGGATTATGCATCCTGTTGCTGGCTACCATGTTTGCTCATGGTATCCTGCAACAGGATTCTGTTTTGAACAGAATCGTTTCTGTTCATGCAGACAGGCTGCCCGTCGCCCAGGTCCTCCGTAAAATCTCAGACGATCAGCAACTCTTTTTTTCGTACGATGCCTCACTGGTGAATACCGAACGAATCCTCTCTCTGCAAATCAACCAAAAACCTCTTCTGGAAATCCTGAATACCATTTTCCCACACGGAGAATTCAGGTTTATCCAGAAAGAGGATTATATCATCATAACAGCCTTTGGTGAAGAGGAGAATTTACTGATGGAAGAACCTGTTGTCGATATCGCCCCCAGAATTATTATTGACGGCAAAGTAACTGATTATGTTACGGGAGAACCTTTATCTTATGTCTCCATCGCCCTGAAGGGTGAACCCCTGGGCACCATCACCAACCTGGACGGTGAATTTATCCTGAAATTGCCCCATGAACATCAGAACGACTCCCTGATCTTCAGCTTCGTTGGCTATGTAAGCAGCACACGGGCCATACAGGACCTAAAACTGAACAACCGCATAAAACTGCATTCAACTACCATTAGGATCAGGGAAGTACGGGTTAAGGCCGTCTCTGTTGAAGAACTGTTAGACGGGGTCAGGGAAAATATTCAGGTAAACTATCCGGTTTCATTTCGCCTGCTGACCGGATTTTACCGGGAGACGGTCAGGCAGGACAATGATTACATATCGGTATCAGAAGCCGTACTTGAAGTACTTAAATCTCCCTACTATGCCGATTTCCGCGAAGATAAGGTCAGACTGCTTAAAGCCAGGAAAAGTTCGGATGTCAGACCATTCCACTGGGTCAGCTTCAAACTGCAGGGTGGCCCTTATACCATTACCAAACTGGATGCGGTAAAAACCGTCGAAACCTTTATTGACAAGGAATTTCAGCATTTGTACAAATATACGCTTTCGGATGTGATCTGGTATAAGGAGAGACCCGTCTATGTTGTGGTGTTCAGGCCTGCAAAAAACATCTCCTTCCCGCTCTTCAGGGGAGAGATGTATATCGACCGTGAGAGCATGGCCCTCGTGTCAGCAAGGTTTAGCCTCGATAATTACGGGCTCGACATGGCCGAACAATCGCTCATTAAAAAGAAACCACGCGGCTTCAGGGTTAAGCCGCTGAATGTGAATTATCAGGTTGATTATCAATTTCACGACCAGAAATGGCATCTTCATTCTGCCCGGGCCCAGGTTGCCTTCCGGGTCAGAAGTCGGGAAGACCGGGTAAATTCAGTGTTTGAAAGTTCTTCTGAACTGCTGGTAACCGATATAAAAAATACCGACCTTAAAAGATTTCCGGGGAAAGAGTTGTTTACCATAAATGATATCTTTACCGAAATATCCGTGGAATATGACGAGAATTTCTGGGGAAATTACAATATCATCAAACCGGATGAAGATTTACAGAATGCTATCCGGGGACTTATTCCGCAATCATTAAATCAGTAAAAACTCAATCATGAATATGAAAACCATTTATGCCCTGATCTTCACATTCTTCTTCCTGGGTATACAGGCCCAGGAGAACCCGGACATCACCGGGAGGATAAACCAAGCGCTATCTGATTATCTGGAAACTTTTCTTCCTGAAAAAGTATTTGTCCAAACCGACAAAGACATTTATGTGCCGTCTGAAATAATCTGGTTCAGTGCGCAGGTTATGTCTCGTTCGGGACATAAACCGGTAAATCTCAGCCCGGAACTGACAGTCAGCATTTACAATGCTTCAGGCGTTTTTATCACCGGAGACAAGTACCTGGCAGGAGATGGACAGGTTAATGCAGACATCAGGCTTCCGGATTTTCTTACTTCCGGAAGATATTACCTGGTTGCCTATACCCCATTACAGATGAATTCCGAAGATATTTTTATCAGACCATTCTATGTTGAGCAGAATTATGAACAGGATGCCAGGGTCCTTTTGGAAGATCCGGAAAAAGTATATGTTGCAGGCTCCGATGTCCAGGTAATTTTAAATGTTTTTCAAGCTAACGGACAACCTGCCGACCGCTATAGCTTCGGCTACCAGGTCGTCCATGCCGGCAAAACTTTAGGGGAAGGCAGGGCCAGATCTGAAGGAGGTAAAGCCGTCATTCAGTTCAGAACACCTGTCGAAACCCGTGAAGATCCGGTGAAAATTATTCTTTCACACGCCCGGAACCTTTGGACAATGACCTATGATCTCAAAACATCGGCAGACAAAATTAAGGTGCAATTCTATCCTGAAGGCGGATATGCACTGGAAAATATTCCAACCAAGATGGGATACTATGCCACGGCACACCATTCTGTACCTGTTTCTTTTGAGGCCGACATACAAGACAATACAGGGCTACTGGTGGGCAAGACCAGTACATATGCTCCAGGTTACGGCTTATTTCCTTTCCGGCCCGAGCCTGGAAAAAGTTACCGGATGATCATTACCAGCGAATATGGGAAAGGTCAGTTTTTTCCGATACCCGTGCATCATCAGGAGAAAATGGCACTGTCAGTCAGCAGGACTGACAATCATCTGAATGCTGACCTGTTCTTCGCTGATAATCATTCCAGGCAGATTACGGTAGTCGTGACCGAACAGTTCAACCTGATCTGGGCGGCCAGTTACGATATAAGCAAATCGGCCCGGATCCAGATACCGGTAGAGGATTTTACCCAGGGGGTACAGCAAATTACTTTTTTCGACCAGAAGGGTGATGTTTTGGCCAAAAGGCTGGTCAATATCAGGAACAACAAAGATTTAAATCCTGAAATAAAAGCCATTATTTCGGGCGACCAGATGCAACTTTCTATAAACACACAGGGTTGGGAAAGCGCCCCGTTAAAACTGTCGGTAGCTGTATCCGACAAAGCGCGGATCAGCTCAAACCGTCCGGGGATTGATCATTACATGAACCTCGATGCCGAATTAAAGAATCCGGCAGGACATATCCTTAACCTCTCTGAAAATGAAGCAAACCTTACCACAGCTATAGACTATATGCTGATTGCCAACGATCTGAAGTCTTTTTCCTGGGAAATAGCCCTGAATGCAGAACAATATTCCGGACAACAGGATTTTCTGGTAAAAAAGGGGGCAACGGGTTGGGTAACGACAAGGAAAGGAGAACCTGTCTCCGACGTGAGGGTAAATTTGCTCAATACCAAGGATATGCAAATGTATACTGCAATTTCGGATGCAAACGGAAAATTTACTTTGCCCGGACTGAACCCTGTCGATTACAGTGACTATTCCATAACAGCCCTCGACAGCAGGGGCCGCGGAACTTTCAACGTAGTACTTGATCCGTCATTTTCAGATCAAATTAGTCTGGAAATCCAAAAGCAGGACAGCAGGTATGCAGCTTTCTTCCCATACAGGCCCTTCGCACCGGATTACCTGAGTGCAAATCCGGATCTTATCACAAAAGCTCCGCAGATAATCAGGCAAGAGCCTCCTGGAGCAAAGAAACAGAGAAATGAGTCCTACAAAACATTGCTGCAAACCTCAACCAGCCTGGCAGAAGTAATTAAAATGATGAAACCGTATACACTGCAGAATGGCCAGATTGTTTTCCACGGAACACAAAACTCATTTTACCACCAGTCAGGGGCCCTCATTGTTTTAGACGGACAGAAAATGGGTACCAGTGCCGACGTATTGAATACGATCCCGCCAAATGATGTGGAATCAATCAACATTTCCCTCGACCCGATGGATATACAGAAATATACCGGTTTCAACAGTGTGGGGGTGATCGAAATAAAGACAAAAAAGGGAAATCCTACCGGCGAAGGATCCGCTCGTGTAATACAGGCTCCGGCTGAGCAACTTTATAAAAACGAATTCCGAATTCCGCGTAATTTTTCAAACCAGGCAAACAGACTGACAGACAAAGGCAAAGACCTGCGTACCACACTCCTCTGGGATGTTGTACGGGTGTTTGAAAGTAAGGGCGTTTTGAACTTTACGGTTCCTCTGACCGATCTGAATACTGAATTTTTAATCGAGTTAACAGGTGTTGACCCGAATGGCAGATTCATAAAAGCCCGGAAGGTAGTTCAGCCATAAAATAAAGCCTGCGGTCAGGATTTTCAGATATTACACAAAACAAAGCCATCATTGCCCATAAGTTTATTCCTTTTCAGGGATAATTTGTATTTTTGCCTCTTTAAATCTGAATAGGTTGTCATGGAAAATTTTGTGGAAATGATTCGGGAGAAAGGATTTATTGATGAACCTGTCCATCCTGATGTACGACTTGTTGAAGAGATCAACCGCCTGCGGAAGGAGAAAAATGCGGTTATTCTCAGTCATTACTATGTTGAGGGTATATTACAGGATATTGCCGACTATGTGGGTGACAGCCTGGGCCTTTCACAGGCTGCGGCCAGCACGGATGCCGACATTATTGTATTTGTTGGGGTACATTTTATGGCTGAAACAGCCAAAATCATCAATCCTTCAAAAAAAGTAATCCTTCCTGACATGAAGGCCGGATGTTCTTTGGCTGATTCTGCACCGGCTGAAAAATTTGAGGCATTTAAGGCGCAATACCCTGATCACAAGGTTATTTCCTATATAAATTGTACAGCGGAGCTGAAAACGCTTACAGATGTAATCTGTACTTCGGCCAATGCGGTTAAGATCGTGGAAAGCTTTCCCAAAGATCAACCCCTGATTTTTGCACCCGACAAAAACCTTGGTAACTACATCAACAGCCTAACCGGAAGGGATATGGTACTTTGGGATGGTGCCTGCATGGTACACGAGCAGTATTCGGTCGAAAAGATTGCCGCATTAATGGATCAGCATCCGGATGCCGAGTTTATTGCCCATCCGGAATGTGAAAAGCCGGTATTAATCCTTGCGGAGTTTATTGGTTCGACAACTGCCTTGCTGAACCATGTACAGAAAAGTCAGGCAAATAAGTTCATAGTGGCCACCGAGAGCGGTATTCTACACCAGATGATGAAAGCCTGTCCTGAAAAGATTTTCATCCCTGCACCATCAGTCGATTCAACCTGCGGGTGTAACGACTGCTCCTACATGAAACTCAATTCTTTGCAGAAGCTTTATATCTGTCTGAAACATGAAATGCCCGAAATAACCCTTCCTCAGGAGGTAATTGAAAAGGCAAAGGTACCGATTTTCAGAATGTTGGAGATTTCATCCAGGTAACCGGTTACCGGACATTTTCGACAAGCAGGTTTTGCCTGGAAATATCAATGGCCTTCTGAAGGGTTTTGTCAATATGCTGGATAATAGGATAAAATCCCTCCTCTCCCAATATATTGCGGGCGATATAGGCTTTCACCTGGGTTGAAATAATGGATCCGGAAATTCTCATACCGGCCGCATCTTGAGGAACTCCCTTGCCTGCAGCATATCGGGCAAACTCATCCATGATATTCCTGCTGTTCAGCCATTGTTCAATTCCTGCCGCCGTCTTTAAGGTATTCAGATGTTCCCTGTGCTGGTCAGAAAACTGGAAAGCAAATTGATATACCAGTCCACGTTGGTATATTTTATTGAAATAGTCTGATCTTCCGGCCGTATCGGCAGGAACGAAGATGTCGGGCATAATACCTCCGCCACCATATACCGTTCGCCCTTTCTTCGTAAAATACTTCAATGAATCTGCAAACTGGATGCTGTCGGCCACGAGCATTTCACCATGTAACATCCGTTCAAAAAGATCCTCAAAATACTTTTCGCTTCCGTTATCGTAGGGTTTCTGAATAGACCTTCCACTGGGGGTATAATAGCGTGCTACGGTAAGCCTTACCGCCGAACCGTCGGAGAAAGGTATCTGTTCCTGTACAAGACCCTTGCCGAAAGACCTTCGGCCAATGACGATACCGCGGTCATTATCCTGGAGGGCTCCTGCAAATATTTCACTTGCCGAGGCCGAGAATTCATCGATCAGGACAAAAACGCCCAAACCTGCGAACGACATCCGGTTCGAGGCATTATAGACTTTTTCCGGCTGCGACTTTCCCCTGGTAATCAAAATAGGCTCATCCTTCTCCAGAAACTCATCGACCATCCGGATCACCGCCGTGAGATAGCCCCCGGGGTTACCCCTCATGTCGATTATCACCTTCTGTGCGCCCTTCTGAACAAGTTTATTCATACCCTCCATGAACTCACGGTAGGTCTGTTCTGCAAACCGGCTTACCTTGATGAATCCGGTTTCATCGTCGATCATATAGGTAACGTCAACACTATAAATCGGAATATCTCCCCTGACGATCTCGAAGTCGAACAATTCTCCGAAACCCTTGCGGAGATTGCTAATTTTTACTTTTGTGCCCTTCTGTCCGCGGAGGAGCTTAAGTACATCTTCATTCTGTATGCCAACACCGGCAATGAGACTATCGTTTACACGGACAATCCGGTCGCCGGCCATGATACCCAGTTTCTGCGAAGGCCCTCCTGATACGACATCAATGACCACGACGGTATCCTCCTGAATGGAAAACTGAACCCCGATTCCTGAAAAATTACCCTGCATTTCTTCCTCCACCTCCTGCATATCCCTTGCCGGGATGTAGGTACTGTGCGGATCAAGGTTCTGCAACAGGTTGGGAATAGTCTTTTCAATGATTTCACTGGTGTTGATGCTATCGACATAGGCTGACTCCACCAGATTCAAAATGGTAGATAACTTGTTACCTCCCGGTAATTTCATGCTCCTGTAAACCGGTTGGCTTTTCCGGTTCAGGGCATTTCCGATAAAAAGCCCGGCAATCATTGCAATTGCCAGTAAAACGGGTATATAAGCTGTGAACTTTCTATTCATTTTCCTCTTTCAGTGATGATAAATCCATTTCAACATTTCTTACTTCAATCCCGGCACGCCTTAAAAGATTTATACCATCCTCGCTGTGATAATTTTCGGTATAAACCACTCTTTTTATCCCTGCCTGAATGATCAGCTTGGCGCATTCCAGACAGGGAGAAGAGGTTACATACATGGTTGCCCCTTCGCTGCTGTTGCCCGACTTGGCCACTTTTGTAATGGCATTGGCCTCGGCATGTAAAACGTATGGCTTGGTCCGGTTGTTTTCGTCTTCACAAATATTTTCGAATCCAGACGGAGTTCCGTTGTACCCGTCTGAAATTATCATTTTGTCTTTTACCAGCAGAGCACCCACTTTCCTTCTTTTACAATAGGAATTAAGTGACCATATGGCGGCCATCTTCAGGTATCTCTGGTCAAGCAGAAACTGTTTGCTGTTGTCAACTGCGGTCATGTATATAATAATATTGGTAAAGCAGAATTCCCAAAGGTTACAAATGTAATCTGTTTTTATTGAAACCGGTACCCAAAAACATACAAAAAGAGGCTGCACTCTTTTGAGGCAGCCTCCTGTACCGAACTAAAAACGTTTATTATTCAGTGCGTTTCCCGGGATCAGTTCTTGATCAGGAGCCACGCATCGCTATACTTCGGAAAACTCTGGCGTATCTGCATCAACCTGGTTCTGGCCGGTGCTTCACTGGTAAAAGAGTCGACTGTAACCCGGTAATATCCGGTTTCGCTCTGGACCACAATAGGCGTAAATCCTTCGGACATAAGGGTCTGCCTGAAATTTTTAGCATTTTCCATACTGCTGAAAGAGCCTACAATTATGAAATAACTGTTTTGGTTCTGGTCTTCAGGTTGTGTAAATGTAAAGGCTTCTTTTCTTACGGAGATCGGCTTGTCATCTTGCACGGCAGGTGCCTCTTTCACTTCGGGAACCTGAAAAACCTTGGGCTGTGTAGTGGCGGCCGTCTGCTGTACAGCAGGTTCAAACGCTGTGGATGCTGCTTTCTTGGAGGATTTGCAGGAGGCTAATGCAACACCGATAATAAATACAAATAATACTACCTTTTTCATTGTTTCTGTTTTAATATTTTAATGCTAAAATAGTTAAATATCAATAAATGTGTCTGTTAGGTCTTAAGAAGTTTTACACAATATAATGGTTATTATCCGGGTACGGCTCTTAAAAATGTTAATATCACATCCCTCGAGGCAGAACACTCTTTATAAATTCCTTGAATTCAACTGTTTGCCAATACTCCGACATCATTACAAAAGGAGGATTTTTCAGGCCAGGTTTATTATAAAAGAGGGTAGAATCCATATCCCACTGTAAAACCGCTCCACCCGCTTCCTCCACCATCAGGTGCCCGGCAGCAGTATCCCATTCTGAACAACCGCTACCCCTGACATACAATCCCGAAAAACCGAGGGCAACCTCAACCTGTTTCAGGGCACTTCCCAGCCGGATAATCTCCAGGTCATAACGTTTACTGATTTCATCAAAAAATGCATACCCTTTCGCCGGAGTATGTGAGCGGCTGGTAATCAGGCGCAATCGCTTGCCATTCTCCCGGTTAGCCATTTCCGCCACCCGTCCGCCAAATTCCCGTAACCCGGATCCCTTAATACAATACCAACCCCGGCTCCCTGCAGGCTGATAAATCCAGGATGCTACGGGCCGGTTATGCTCCATCAGGGCCAGGTTTATACAAAATTCACCGTTTCGTTTTAGAAATTCCCTTGTCCCGTCGAGTGGATCCAGCAGAAAATAGTGGCTCCAGTCCATTCTTTCCGAATAGGCAGGGATGGGATTTTCCTCATCGATCACTGGTATACCGGGGAAAAGTATGTTCAGACCATGGTTTATGGTCTTGCTCGACAGGTGGTCGGCTTCGGTGACCGGTGACATATCCGTCTTTTGGAAGATATTGAACCTGCCACTATGATAAACCCCGAGAATACCTTCACCTGCCTGTTGCAACAGTTTCTCCACTTCCCTGATCACCCTTTCTTCCATAATCATTCCTTTTTCTTACTTCTGAAGGAGTCCCAAAGGGAACGTTAACGGAGCCTCAGATCCATGCAAAAAATTCAGCACCGATACGGTAACCTCATCCTGGTTTAAAGGCAACGAAACCTGTACGGAACTTCTTTCAGGCAAATGTATTTTTTCAGAAGGCAAATTTGAAAAGGTCATATTAAACTCGAAGTCAGTACTGTTGTGCAAGCGATATCTGACATTTTTCTGGTCCCGGGCGATCTCTGTTGCGCGGACACTTTCCTTCAGTAAAGATTGCAGAATCTCTTTCCGTGCAAAAACATATTCATTGAACCAACCGGCTGTCCTTCCGCTGTTCAATGCCTCACGTACAGCAGTCTCTGTGGCCGTTTCGGCAAAAACAAGGGTAACCGGCCGTCTTTTCATCTTATTCCGGTGAAAATAGAGATGCATGGGTTCATGGATATCCGAGTTGCAAAAGATGGTCAGGTTCCTGGAAATTGCCCAATCCAGGACTTCAGGATACCATTCGTCGTAATTGCCTACTTCAATTCCCTGGAACAAACCTTGCGAAAACAGCTCCTCATGTTCTTTCATCCAAACCGGGCCATCGGGAGTCTGAGCCCTCCAGCCGGGATGGTTCCACAGGACAAATGCCCCCTGTGATTTGGCTTCATTCAGCGCTTCTCTGTAATTTTCATTATGAAGAGGTGTGGCTTCTCTGACAAATAAAGCGTTGTAATGTCCCGGAGGCATCGATTTGGTCACTTCCGTACCTTTGATCAGCAGGATTCCCAGCTCATCCGCAGTCTTTCGGGCTATACTGTACGGGGCTTCATGGTTTACGGGAATATAGTCCTTATGAGGTGTATACTCCAGGTGATCAGTGATGGAGATGACATCCAGGCCTTCCATCCAGGCTTCCTGGACCCGGGTGACCGGCCATACGTCCCCATCAGAAAAAACGGTGTGAATATGAAAGTCGCCTTTCAAGGTAATATACCCGGGTATGTCTGGCACATTCATTTCATTTCTGACTGGCTGGGC
>JAUWAB010000060.1 GCA_030602265.1 Prolixibacteraceae bacterium
ATCCCCGAACCGATAAGCACCGGAAGTGCAGTGGCGGCCTTTACGCTTTCCAGGTCCCTGGCATCCGGTTCCTCTCCGGTGGAAGATCCGGTTACTATTAATCCGTCGCTTAAAAAAAACTCTGCAGCCCGGGCGGTCTCTTCGATGGAAATATCCGCTGTTACGGCATGAGACGAGTGTTTTTTCCTGATGTCGGTGAATATGCGGATATGTTCTGCACCGATTGCCTTCCGGTATCGGAGCAGCTCCCCTGCGTCGCTGTCCATAAACCCTTCATCGGCCAGATGCCCGAATACAAAACCTTCTGACCGGATAAAGTTTAGTCCGGCGGCCAGTGCGACCGCCAGGGCCTTCCGGTTGGCCCCTGCCAGTATCTGAATACCCACCGGGATGGACACCGCCTGCCTGACAGCAGTTGCCACAGCGGTCATCACCGCGGTAACCTCAGGTCCCACCCTGCGGTTGAGATAGGGCCGGTCATGCATGTTCTCAATCATCAATGCATCCACTCCCTTTTCCAGAAGCAGTTTCGCTTCTGATTCAGCCTGCCTGACAATGGCATCAACCGTAAGCCGGTTATGTGGCGTTCCGGGCAGTGCAGCCACGTGGATCATGGCGATGATGGTTTTGTTCAGTTGCATAGCATTCTTGTTTGATTATCATCAGAAAAATGGGCTTTATTGAACACGATAGAAATATTAAAAATAAGGAATTCCGGACAAAGTTGCAATCTGATTATCATTGGTTTTGAAAAATATGCAGACCCAACTGTTTCTTAAATAATTTGTGAGGCAGTCGGCAATTAAAAGACATTTCGTAATTTCGGGGAAAATTAAAACCGGATAAACATGAGAAAAATATTTTTGATCTTAGCAACTGCAGTTTTTATGGCCTCCTGCGGGTCGCAAGCACCTAAGGAGCCCGCCATTAATACCCTTACGGCCGCTGAAATTGCCGATGGGTGGCAATTGCTTTTCAATGGCAATGACCTGAACAACTGGAAAATATACAATGGCGGTGATGTAACCGGATGGAAAATTGTGGATGGCGTTCTGCATAATTCGGGCGTAGGCAGTGACCATGGCGGGGATATTATTACCAGGGAACAGTACCAGAGTTTTGAGCTTTATCTGGAGTGGATGGTCGATACCGCCTCCAATTCGGGAATATTCTTTAACGTGGTGGAAAACGTTGCCCCGGCATTATACCAATCGGGTCCTGAATATCAATTGATTGACGATTATAACTGGCCCGGCGAACTCGATGCAAAGCAGATGAGCGGCGCCAATTACGATATGCATGCCCCGGTGGGTGCCGAAGTACTGGGATTGGATGAGTGGAATAAAACCAGACTGATCGTTAACGGTCCTAAGGTGCAGCATTGGCTTAACGGGGTAAAAGTGGTAGAGTATGAACTTTGGAGCGACGACTGGTACAAACGTAAGGACAACAGCAAGTGGAAGAATGAAACGTTTTACGGGGCTGCCACTCAGGGGCATATCGGTCTTCAGGACCATGGGGGCCTGACCATGTTCAGGAATATAAAAATCAGGAAGTTATAATCGGATGTTATGCGCGGACTGGTAGATTACCACACCCATTCCCTGCTTTCTGACGGCCAGAGTTCGTACGAGGATATGGTATGTGCGGCCATAGAAAAGGGACTGGATGAAATCGGATTCAGCGATCATGTTTGCCTGAAGCCGGTTATCTGGGCACTGCAGGAAATCGACCTCCCGGTGATGACTCATCAGATTCTGGAAATCAAAGAGAAGTACAGCCACCTGATTACCGTCAGATATGGCATTGAGCTTGATTATTTCCCCGGAAAAGAAGAGGAGCTTTCCCGGATAATCAACAGTCTGCCGCTGGATTATGTCATTGGATCACTGCATTTTATAGGCGAATGGAATTTTGATGGCGACCAGTCTCTGTACGGGAAATGGTCCAACGACCATTTGTATGCCATGTACTATAACCTGGTCAGACAGGCCGCAGCCTCAGGATTGTTTGACATTATCGGTCATCTCGACATCATCAAGAAATTTGCTGTTTACCCCGAGTCCGATCTGACCTACCTGTATGAAGAGACCGCCGGGGTTATCCGGCAGTCGGGTATGGTTGTGGAGCTAAATACCGGAGGATTTGACCGGCCCTGTGCGGAGTTCAACCCCGGTCCCCAATGGCTGGAGATATTGCACCACCATGGGATTCCGGTTACACTGACTTCCGATGCGCATCATCCCGACCAGATCGCCCGACATTACCAGAGCGCCATCGAATTGCTCAAAAAGTCAGGTTATCGCGAAATTACTACCTTTAACCGGCGAAACCGGGGAGTTTTAAGAATCTGATCCGGATTTAACCGTTAATATTATCTTCAAAAGCATGGTTGTCAATGTTTTCAGGGATATGAGTCCCTCCCGGCAGTTATTGTTTACCGGGTTCGTAGTTGTTGCTGTATTTCTGGTTGTTCAGCTTCTGGCTGCTTTAATGGCCATTCCGCTTTTCGGATTTGAACAGGTATTTCAGATGGTAACCGGGCTGAATTTTGATGACCCTGCTTCGATGAGGCTGTTAAAATATCTGCAGGTCTGGCAGTCGGCCGGGCTTTTCATCATTCCTTCCCTTGTTGTCGCCTGGCTTTTTCATGAAAGCTGGACATCTTACCTGCATCTCCGCAGGTCCCCTTCAGCCGTTGCCATAATCATGGTCCTCCTGCTGACTTTCGCCTTGAACCCATTGGTGAATTTCACCGGGGAAATCAATTCCCGGATGCATTTTCCGGAATGGATGTCGGGTCTTGAAAGCTGGATGCGTAATGCTGAGGACACCGCTGAGAAGCTCACCAAAGCGTTTCTGAAGGTAGAAAATATCTCAGGCCTGCTCTTCAACCTGTTTATGATCGCCGTATTGCCGGCATTGGGCGAAGAACTGCTTTTCAGAGGCGTTATACAGAAGCTTTTCTCCCGTATGACCCAAAACCACCATTGGGGAATCTGGTTGTCGGCAGCGCTTTTCAGTGCCCTGCATATGCAGTTCTATGGGTTTCTCCCCCGGATGTTGTTAGGCGGAATATTCGGCTATCTGCTGGTGTGGAGCGATACCCTGTGGCTTCCGGTGGCAGCTCATTTTTTCAACAATGCCGCAGCGGTAATATTGCTTTACCTGATCGACAAGGAAAGCATCACTCCAGCCATTGAGGAATTCGGCACCGGTCCGGGCCAATGGTACTACGCAGCCATCAGCCTTGTCATCGGGCTTCTTCTGCTGGCGGCCATCCGGAGGGAGTGCAATTCTACTTCGCCGACATCCGGATTACGACATCCGGATTATTAAGCACCACATAGATAGCCCCGTCGGGGCCGGATGTTACATCCCTGACCCTTCCTGCGTTTTTCAGGATGGTTTCGGTGTGTATTACCCGGTCGTCTGCCAGGGTTGTCAGGGTAATATCCTCATATTTAAGGGCACCAACCAGCAGTTTATTCTGCCACTTCGGAAACATGTCGCCCTGGTAAAAGTCGAGTCCGCATAATCCGGGCGACGGATTCCACATGAAGTTGGGCTGTTCCATGCCGGGATAACTGGTGTTTTCAGTGATGATGGTACCATTGTAATTCCTTCCGTAGGTAATTACGGGCCATCCATAGTTTCTTCCGGGTAATATCAGGTTGAGCTCGTCACCGCCCATTGGGCCGTGTTCGGTTGTCCAAAGCTGTCCGGTTACCGGGTGGATGGCCATTCCCTGTATGTTGCGGTTTCCCAGAGAATAGATGGATGGCATGGCCCCCGGAACATTCAGGAACGGGTTATCGGCCGGAATGGTTCCGTCGGGATAGATCCGGTGCACCTTGCCGTTGGGCAGGGAGGGATCCTGGGCCTGGTCCTGGATGCCCCGGTCGCCTATGGCAAAAAAGAGGTGACCCCACGGATCGAAAACAATGCGGCAGCCATAGTGGTGACGGGTGGTCCGGTATGTTTCAGACGGCGCTTCCCAGATGACCTGCTGTTGTGTCCATTTATTACCTGAAAGCTTGCCCCTCACAATTCTGGTCATGGCAACCGGCCGGTTCTGTCCGGGTACATCAAGTGCATGGCTGTAAGCCAGATAGATCCAGCCGTTGCCGGCATAATCAGGATCCACGGCCACATCAAGCAGTCCTCCCTGGCCTTCGTTCAGGACGGCAGGGATACCTTCCACCGGACCGGGAACCAGCTTTCCGTCTTTTAAAATCCGGACACGCCCCGGTTTTTCCGTAATCAGCGCCGTGTTTTTATCCAGGAAATCAATGGCCCACGGGACTTCAAGCCCTTCGGCAAGCACTTCGATCTTCATGTCATAATCCATCGTGCCGGTCTCATTGGCAATGTCGGGCCTGACAACACCCCTTTCTTTTTCGGCGGCCCTGATATAGGCCAGAATATTGTTGATGTCTGCATCACTGATGGCATTCTCATAGGCAGGCATGCCCAGGTGGGTTATCCCGTATTTGATGTTCCTGAAAATGTAGCTGTCGTCGGCCCCAAACTGCCAGACTCCGTTGATCAGGCTCTGTGCATTCCCGCCCTGCATGTCGATTCCGTGGCATGAAGCACAATAGGTATTGTAAAGCTGTGCGCCCTTTTCTATGTCGCGCGACTGGTAAACAAATGCTGAAATACTGAATACTCCGGCCATCGTGAGGCCCAGAAATACGTAGTTCATCTTTTTCAGTGTTCTCATAATCTGCAGTGTTGGTTAATTGATCCTGTTAAATTACCAATTTTATTTTACTTATTGACATACTGTTTCTAAATACAGGTGAAACGGAAGATTGTTCAAGTGCGGAAGTAAAAAAAGTATATCAGATGAAATATCTGAAAAAGCGGCCAGACAGGAATATTTGCCACAAAGGCAGGAAGACACGAAGGTATTCACTAAGGAATCTGGTATCAGGACAAAACGCCATTATTAAACACGTTTTTGCTGGCAGAGTCTTTCATGATTAATTATTCAGGATTGACTTAAAAAGCTGGTAACTGCACATTGTATGGCCGGTAATGGCCTGATTTCTGATGCTTTTTCTGTAATCTTTTATATCTTAGTGCCTTAGTGCCTTGGTGGCAAAAAAATCAATTTGTGTCTTTATAGATGAAAAAGTATCCCGATTATAAAATAACTACATTCCTGCCGGCCATTTTCCTGATATTCCTGGCCTGCACAGCCCCGTCACAAAGGGGTCCGGAGCAACCTTTTATCAAAGGAGTTTACGGAAATCCGGGATCATTGCTGAAAGCCGGTTACGCATTCGATTCATTGGGTATGAACGCAGTGTTTGTGCGGAGTATCTCCCTGAACCGCGTATTTTACGACACCACGCGGTTACAGGGATGCAAAGTCTTTGTAGAGTTTCCGACGCTGATTGGACGCGGGTATGTAGATGCTCACCCTGATGCCTGGCCTGTTGATGAAAAGGGCGAACAATCGCCGCCGGCCGACTGGTTTATGGGTGTTTGTCCGACCAACCCTGGATTCCGCGCTTTCAGGGAAAAACAGCTGAGGGAGCTGCTGACAGAATTTGCGGTTGACGGTATTTTCCTCGACTATCTCCATTGGCATGCCCAGTTTGAATCAACAGATCCCATTCTGCCCGAAACCTGTTTCTGCGATCATTGCACCGGTCTTTTTGCCGATTACCTTGGAAAAAATATTCCCGGGGAAGCTGCTCCGGAGAAGGCTGCCTGGATTTTGGAGCATGCAGATCCGCAATGGCGGGCCTGGCGGAATACCATTCTGAACGGGTGGGTTTCGGGAATGAAGGAAATCGTGAAGGAAATCCGGCCGGACGCCCTGGTGGGGGTCTATTATTGTGCCTGGTATCCGGCCGACCATGATTCGGCGCTTTTCAGGATACTCGGTATTGATGTTGCCGGATTGGCAGGAATCGCTGAGGTGATGTCACCCATGCTGTTTCACAAAATGAAGGACCATCCGGTGGAGTGGCCGGGCGAGTATGTAGCCTGGCTGGACCATCTCACCGGCGCCGGCACTACCGGTAAGCCATTGATATGGCCTATTGTGCAGGCACATAATCAGCCAGGCGTGATCTCTCCGGAAGAGTTCCGGCAGGTTATGCTGAGCGGATCAAAACCGCCTGCCTCGGGAATCATGATGTTCTCGGATGTATCCCTGCTTCAGGATCCGGAGAAAATTGAGGTAATGAAAGCACTTTATCATGGAGAGCTGAATAAATGACAGCATTTTAATGCATATGGTTTCCTGTTAAACAACCGGGTTGAGCCATTCCGGGTAAACTACAATTGTGGCAGCAAGTCAGGTTAATGGCCAAATTTATTATTTTTGCCGATAAACCAAAGAATCGATTATGGCATTTGAAGGAACCAGATATTTTCTGCAATCGGTTAAAACAGGCAGGATATTCCCCGATAACGGATGGACATTAGACGCACCGGAAGAGACCGATCCGACGCTTATCAGGGCGGTGTACGAGAACCGTCAGCTGACGGTTCAGGAAGATCTGCCCGGATTGTACAAATTTGCCCAATGGCTCCCCGTTTCGAGGATACTGGAAGGTTCCTCAGCCCCTGTAACATTCCGCAGCGAAGGTCTTTCCGCAGCGCTGGGCCTGGATGAACTCTGGATCACTTTCAGCGGCTGGTGGCCCGAAAAGGGTGCTGTTATGCCTACCTGTTCTTTCAAGGAAACTGAGGCCTATTCGGTTTGTGGCCGGATGAAACCGGAAATGGACAAGGTTCTTGTCGTGGCATCAGCAGGTAACACGGCACGGGCCTTCGCCAAAGTCTGTTCCGACAACAGGATCCCGCTGCTTATCTGTGTTCCTGAGGACAACCTCGATGCCCTCTGGTTTGATGCCCCGTTGAACGATTGTGTGAAACTGGTATGCACTGCCGGGGGCAGCGATTACTTCGATGCCATACATCTGTCGAACATTATTGCCGGGTTGGACGGTTTTTTTGCTGAAGGGGGTGCCAGGAATGTAGCGCGGCGCGACGGTATGGGTACGACCATGTTATCGGCTGTATCCACCATCGGCAGGATCCCTGACTACTATTTCCAGGCCATTGGCAGTGGAACGGGTGCAATTGCCGCCTGGGAGGCGAACCTCCGGTTTCTGGTTGACGGCCGTTTTGGGAACAACAAAACCCGGCTGATGGTTTCTCAGAACTCCCCATTTATTCCGATTCATGATGCCTGGAGAGCCGGTTCCAGAAGCATGCTCCCCTTAGATGACCACCTTGCCCGGAAACAGGTGGAGGAAATTAATGCCAAGGTTTTATCCAACCGCAAACCTCCCTATCCGCCGGCCGGAGGGCTGTTCGATGCGCTCACCGATACCGGCGGGGATGTCCTCCTGGCTACTAACCGGCAGGCTGATGAGGCTGCAAAGCTTTTCCTGGATACGGAAGGAATTGATATTCACCCTGCTGCAGCTGTGGCTACGGCTACGCTGATCGGGGCCGTCCGAAACGGTTCAGTAAATAAGGGGGATGTCATCATGCTGAATATTACCGGAGGTGGAGAGCATCTTTTCAAGTCGGACAGACCGTTGTTCTACCTCAAACCAGACCTCATTTTTCCGATCGATTTTAATCCGGATGAGGTTGCCGGGAAAATTGGTGAGATCTTTTAAGTATCAGAATATCATCGTTTTGAAAGTTTCTTGTCAGGAGGCTTGCCTGATCATGTCTGTAAGCTTTCTGAGGTTTTGGATATGAATGTGTGGTTATTATGCTTTCAGGATTTATCCTTATGCTAAACATGTTTTTTCATTTGTCCCCGATTTGTCTATTTTTTATCTGTTGCGGATTATTTAGTTTTACTAAGTCATTTTATGATAAGCTTTTTTTGAAGATAATTTAGTAATAACTACAAACCCGAACCTTATGGATCTTAATGTATTAATCGGAAAGAATAAGTTTATTCCGACACCTCTCCGGACTTACGGGGCTTGATGACGGTTGCATGCCCGGAGAGGTTAAACCTGATATTTTTCTATAGGTCGTGGATGAATCTTCTGCTTAACATTAACCAGAAAAGTATGGATTGTCTGTGATAAATGTTAACGGATAACTTCCTTTTACGATTTGTGCAGGTTAAATATGCGGTTCAGCAACTTAACAGGAGTGTTATAAACATAATAATTACTAACTATTGAGTACTGATGATTTGATTAACTGCCTCCCGGCATTTGTTCTTAAGTTATTTTCCTTTGTTGAACATTTTATTTAATCTTTTTCAAAACAAACCCCTTTTCAAAACGGTATTGCTTTTTCCGGAAGGATGAGATCCGGATTTTTACGGGCAAAATCCAACATGGAAAAGCATTTACCAAAATACCCCGACACATGGTTCAACAATTCGGCAACCGAACTTTATGACAGAAATGATAGGAGAGCAATATTGATTCCTGAATCTAATAAGTTGTCTGAAATGAGCATAAAAACCAAAAAAAAGAAGAAAACCAGGTTCCGGCCCCGTTCTGATCACCTGTATTGACCGACGGGCGTCCGTCCCTGACGATGAATCACATGTTACGGATTCCTTTCAGGAACATAAGAATTGCAATCAATTTTACTGAACTGTATTCTGCAGGATTTTGGGTGTATATTTTTCCTGCCCGAATGACATATTTCAAGCGGGTATCCCTGGCCGTGTTTCTCTGGATTGGCTCATTTTTATGATATATGTTAAGTTTTATGACACGTTTTTCTTTCATTATTGCTTTTTTATCAGCTGCCATTTTTTATGCAGCGGCTCAAAACAACGAAACCACCATGATGACAGTGACTCCGGACGGTGAGTCTTCAGGCAGGACTTTTCCTGACAGGATCGATTTTTCTAAAAATCCTGTGGTTACGGGGTCTGCCGGATCCTTAGAAAACGGGGAAAATTATCCGGAGAACCTGGATAAGGATATTGAAACCTTTCTGAACATAAACGGAAGTGTTACGGCTTACGACATGGCATTTGATCAGATTATATCGCATTTCAGGCAGATCAGATCCGGGGCTCCGGAATCACTGTGGACCGACATGCGCAGTCAGATTCTTGCCAATGAGGTCCAGTCTCTTAATAAACTATTGGTTCCGATATATAAAAGACATTTTTCGCATGCTGAAATCAAGGCGCTGATAGCGTTTTACCAGAGTCCTGCCGGAGAAAAATTTACAGGTACAATTGGTCTGATTACCCGTGAAGCCTCTGAAATTTCCCAGGAGTGGGCAATCGGATTGGGGCAAAAAATCGTGGAGTACCTTGAACAGGCCGGCTATTAATATAACCATCGAGAAGTATCAGATTAACCATCTGATGACTCAAACTTTAAAGGTCCCTTTTTGCATATTAAATCCTATGTCAGACAGTACAGCCAGTGCCGCAGGGCACTGGCATGTCTGACATTTTTTTCCGAAATGGTTTATTTCAGCGGAACAAATATGATGTCCACAACATTTGGACCTGAAAAGTATTCTCCGGCAAACTTCCGGACATCCTCTGTAGTCATATTTTCAAGAATCTTCTCGAAGCTTTCAGGGGCATCACCATTAATACCGAGCTGATAGAAACCGGCTAATACGTTCATCCAATAACTGTTGTTAGGCTTTGACTGCTCCCTCTCTTTTTGCATGTTCTTGATCACTTTGTCAAAGTCATCGAAGGAAGGTCCTTCATTGACCAACTTATCGATTTCCCGGTAAAGAATGGATTTCAGGTATTCTGCCCTTTCCGGGTCGGTATCAAAACTCATCTGCAGCGTTTTTTGCGGTTTCGGGAACTTCTCGCTCTGAGAAGAAACCCCTACTCCATAGGTGCCGCCCTCTTTCTCCCTGATTTCTTCGGTGTACCGGATTCTCAGGATTCCACGAATAACCTCGGTGATCAGATTGTTCTTTGGATTATGATCCGATTCTTTATTGAAAATAACCACCACATTCGCTTTTTCGGTCTGCATGGATACCGGAATCTGTCTTTCGGTTTTTCCTGCCGGAAAGTTAACGTTATTGTCCTTCCATGACTCTGTTCTGGGGTGATCAGTCAGTGAGCCGATATATTTCTCAGCGAGGCCTTTAACTGTCTGCTCATCAATATTTCCAACGATAAAGAAGGTAAAATCACCGGCATCCATGAATCGGTCGCGGTAGATCTCCTCAATTTGACCGAACGAGAATTCGTTTAACAGTTCAGGCGTGACCAGTTTAGTGCGTTCATGGTAGTTGCTGACGATTCTTTGCAGTGAATCGCTCATCACCTTTTGAGGGTTCTTCACCATATTGGCAATGGATGCTTCTAATCTTGACTTCATGGCCTGATAGGCCTCTTCATCGAAGCGGGGTTGTTCAAAATAAAGGTAGAGTAGCTGCATCATGATTTCAAAGTCGCGTGGAGATGAGCTGCCGTTAAATGTTTCATACAAGCCGCTGAGTCCGGGACTCACACTGGCGTTTTTCCCTGCTAACATCCGCCTCAGAGTTACCGCATCAAAGTTTCCGACGCCGAAACTCCCCGTAAAATTACCCATCATCATGGCCGCGGCCAGTTTTTCGGGTCCGAAGAGTGAGCTGCCTCCCGGACTGACGGCGTACAGCATGACATTATCCTTCTGGTAATCGGCATGCCGGTATACCACTTTGGCATTATTCTTCAGGGTCCATTCCACCGCATTCAGTTCTTCGAGCTTTCTGGTGCTGACCACGGGTGAGCCTTTCAGTTCTTTGTCGATAAGGGACTGGGCCAGTTCCTGCTCCTCATAGGGGTCAATTTTGCTCTGTTCCACCTCTTTCATGATGGCAAACGCCTGTTCTTCAGTCAGAAGGATCACGTCAGGTGATTCGGGCCCCATGACGATTACCACGCGGTTTTCATCCCTGATCCATTCCCTTGCTTTTGCAGAAACTTCCTCAACCGAGATGGTCGGCAGGATCGCCTGTACGAACTGCCATTCAAAATCCATGGAAACCAGTGGTTCATTGGTCAGGTAATGGTTCACCATACTCCGGATGAACTGGTCGTTACCGATCTTGTCCTGCTGTTTCCAGCGGTTTTCAGTCTGGGTCAGGATATTACTCTTGGCCCTTTCGAGTTCTGATGCTGTAAATCCGTGGAGGTAAACACGTTTGGCTTCGGTGTAAATGGCTTTCAGCCCCTCATCCATGCGATTGGGATGCGCCGATACGGAAATGCTCATCAGGTCATAGCCTCTGGCCAGCGTACCGTAACCCACGCTTCCCGAAATAAACGGAGGATTCCCTTTCTGCAGAAGTTCGCCAATCCGGTCGTTCATCATGCGGTTGAACAGGTTCCTCACATAATTGCTACGGTAGTAGTTTGCGGATTTGTTTTCCGGGGCGGTTCCTTCATGTTTGATGTATATGCTGACCGAATGAGACGTTGCCTCAGGGTCTGTCGCCCTGGCAAACAGAGTCTCTGAATGTTTGGGAATTTCATGAAAAACCCTCTCCGGCGCATTTTCAACAGCTTCTATCTTGCTGAAAAGGGCGATGATCTTTTGCTCTACTTCATCCACATTGATATCACCAACTACTGCTATCGCCTGTAAATCTGTCCGGTACCAGTCGTGATAAAATTTCCTGAGGGTTTCATATTCAAAATTCTGGATCACATCGAGGCTGCCGATAACATCCCGGACAGCATATTTGGAATCTTTAAACAAAGCCGGATAATACTGTTTCATCATGCGGAAACCGGCATTTCGCCTCGTCCTCCACTCTTCGGAAATTACTCCCCGCTCCAGGTCGATCTCTTCTTCCTCTAAAAGCAGGAAATCAGACCAGTCGTGCAGAATCAGCAGACAAGTATCTATAAGCCCCGGAATATTAACCGGCACATCGCTCAGGTTATATACTGTTTCGTTCTGAGAAGTATAGGCGTTGATGTTTCTTCCAAATGCCACGCCGTATCTTTCCAGGGTATTGATAATTCCTTTGTCCGGGAAATTTTTGGTACCGTTGAATGCCATATGTTCCAGAAAGTGGGCCAATCCATCCTGATTGTCATCCTCAAGCATGGCTCCGACATTCTGAATAATATAAAAACTGGCCCTTTCCTTAGGTTCCTGATTGTGCCGGATATAGTAAGTCAGGCCGTTCTCCAGTTTCCCGATCCTGACGGCAGGGTCAACCGGCAGATTTTGTGCGGTAACATTGACCATCATTAAGGCAAATACCATCAGGATCCCCATGGTATGTCTGATTTTTCTCATTTTGTCAATCATCGTTTAGCAATTAAAGTGATATTTCCGTGTTAATAAACCTTAGTAACAAATAATCCGGCAAAATTACACTTAACCTGAGGTAATTTATCGGTCGCAAACAACAAAAGGCCGGTTTTATCCGGCCTTTCTCTTGCTTTCTTCTGCAATCTTCGAGTTGGAAATTGGTTAAATTTTATCTAGAGCTTTATAGGAATTCCGTTGTAGAAATCCAGGATTTTCGACCTGAAAATGTATTCATATTTTGACTGCAGCAGTTGTGATTGGGCTGCGGTCAGGTTGTTTTTCATCTGATTGTATTCGACAGTGGTTACCATCCCGACATTATATTTCTCTTCAGCATAGCGAAATGCCTCCTCGCTGGCTTCAACAGCTTTTTCGCTGGAGATGAACCGTTTCAGGGCGGCTAATGCGTTAGTGTAAGCTTGTTCGATATCTTTCTGAAGTACATTTCTGTTATTCTGCAGTCGGTATTCGTAGTCCATGATCTGCAATTCAGCATTCGAAATTCCGGTTCGTACCTGAAACTTGTTGAAAACCGGTACATTCAGGGTAAATCCGAAACCATACCGCTGGTTGTTTTTAAGCTGGCTTCCCACCGGAATCACCCTTCTGTTGAGCGGGTTGTTATCAATGGCTTCCGTGTAGTTATCGTTGTAATTGTTGTAGTAGTTGGCCCCAAAACTCAGTCGGGGGAGTCTCGCTCCCTTTGCCTGGTCGAGCTGGCTACGGGCGCTTTCCACACGAAGTTGTGCAGCTAATATTTCTGGCCGGGTCTGTATGGCATTTCTGAAGATTTCCAGAGAATTATAGTTTACCGAACCGGTATGCAGATCGGGCAGGAGGGGTTTTTCAATCCTGAATGACTTTGACATGGGCAGTTCCAGCAGCTGGTAAAGGTTGAGATAGGAGAGCTGGGTGCGGTTCTGGCTGTTCACGAACTGCAATTCCTCCCGGGCTAATTGTGCCTCAATCTCCAGGAGGGCTCCGCGGGCAACGCTTCCCGCATCGACTAATTGCCGGGTGCGGCTGATCTGCTGCCGGGTAACCTCCATCTGGTTCTCATCAATCAGGCTGAGTTCCTCGGCAAACAGGATTTCCAGATATAAGGCTGCTATGGTAAGCATCAGGTCGTCTTTGGCTTTTTGCATATCCTGAATAGAGGCTTTCAGGTCCAGTTCGCGCTGCCGGATGGCATTTTTCAGGGTGGATCCGTTCCAGAGGGTCAGGTCTGCACCCAATCCGCCGGAAACACTCACCGAGTTGGTGTTCTCGTAGGTGTTCTGGTAGGTGAGCGACCGGCCAAAATTGTAGTTGTTGCCAATCTGCCCGTTAAAGCTCGGCAGCCGGTCGAACCTCGACTGGTTCAGCTGGTTCTCCTGATAGTTCACCGACAGTTGTTGCTGCTTGATCTGTATGTTGTTTTCGATCGCATAATCAATGCATTGCTGCAGCGACCAGGTCTCCTGCGCTTTCAGGGCCATGCCCTGGAGGAGAATTGTCAGTATAAATATTGCGGTTAAATTCTTCATTGTTTAATTGGTATTTATTTTATGCGAAAATTACACCAAAGTACTATATTTCACTTGAATAAATTGTCTTTGTTTTTTAGTGGTCACCCTTGCTGCCGCGCGATTGAATCGCGCGGCAACGGAAGAAAAGGAATCCGGTGAGGTTTGTCGCTGAGGCATGGATGCCGCCCTTATGGTGCTCCTGACGGAGCACTTTGGGAAGAATGGGCATTTTGCTACCCATATTTTGCTCCTCCGGAGCACCTGCCTCCAACCCTGTTTACTGTCTTACTGTTTACCACTCACCGATTACCGATTACTGTTTACTGTTCACCGTTTACCTTTTCCTGATCAGGCCTTAGCCTTCGCCTCCGCCTTTGCCTTCTTCGGATCTACCTTGTCGCCCTTCAGCTTGTCGGTTTTCGCAAGTCCTTCCGTGATTTCGATGTTGATGCCGTCCGACAGGCCGGTTTTTACATTGCGGCGCTCAAACTGCTGTTCACCGGTTTCCACTTCCACATAGGCAGTATCCTTTTCAAACTTCAGCAGTCCTTCGGGAATGGTCAGCACACTGTCGCGGCGGGCGAGCACAATGTTGGCATTGGCGCTGTACCCCGAGCGGATGAACTGGTCCTCCTGCAGTACCACATCGGCCCGGATCTCGAACTGGATGGCCCCGTTCTCGGTTTTGCCTTTCGGTGCGATGTACTTCAGGATGGCGTTGAACTGCTGGTTGTCGATGGCGCCGATGGTAAGTTCGATGTTCATACCTTCGTGAATCTTGCCTACTTCGGTTTCATCCACCTTCCCGTTGAAGATCATATCGTTCATGTCGGCCACAATGGCAATGGTGGTTCCGGCGTTAAAGGTATTGGCCTGAATAACCGAGAAGCCTTCCTTGACCGGTACATCCAGTACCATGCCGTTGATGGTCGACCGGATCAGGGTATTGGTGGTGGTGGAGGAAGTTTTGGTTACCCCCTTGCGGATCAGTTCCAGGTTGTTTTCGGCCGATTCGAGCTCTTCCCGGGCCGAATTGTGTGCCAGCCTCGCTTTCTGGTACTCTTCCCTGGAAATCACCTGCTTTTCAAACAAGGTCGTCTGCCGCTCGAAGTCGATTTTGGCATCCTCAAAATTGAGTTTGGCCCGGTTTACCCTCGACTCGGCATTGTTCAGGTTGACCATATCCGGGATGATATTGACCTTTGCCAGGACATCGCCCTTGCGCACCATAGTGCCCGGTTCTATGTACAACTCTTCGATGATACCCGACACCTGCGGTTTGATTTCGATCTCCTTCCGGGGCTCAACGGCTCCGGTAGCTACTGTTTTCTTGATGATGCTGGTGATCTCGGGGCTTTTCACCTCGAATATCTCTTCTTTGGGCTGTGATTTTTTGTACAGAAACCCCAGGGTTCCCATAAAGACGGCTGCCAGTACAACCAGTCCGATAATTTTCATTGCTTTCTTCATGGCGTTAATTATTTTGTTTTCAATTTGATAATGCTTTTTTTAAACACAAAGACACTAAGGCACAAAGGTTTTTTCATATTCGTTTTTGTACTATTGATCCTTTTTATATATCAAGCTTTCATTTAATTTATGGAGACTGTCATCCGGATATTTGCTTAATTCGAAATGATCTCCTGCGTTCTCGTCTCCCGTCTCCTGTCTCCTGTCTCCGTTCTCCGTTTTTCTTTTTACTCTTCCCTCAACGCTTCAATCGGCTTAATACTCAGCGCCCTTTTGGCCGGAATGGAGCCGGCGAAAAGTCCGGCAACTACCAGAACCGCCAGGGCTGCCAGGGCGATGGAAAGGTTCACTTCGGGATGCCGGAAGAACATCTCATTGGATCCATCTGTCTGCTGGCTTTCCAGGACTTTATTCACCAGTTCGAGGAGTCCGACGCCCAGCGATAGTCCGATATATCCGGCTACGGTGGTCAGTACGACACTCTCTAACATGATCTGGGAAATGATGGTCCGCGGCTTGGCCCCGAGCGCACGCTGGACCCCGATCTCCTTGGTTCTTTCCCGCACGATCACCAGCATAATATTGCTCACGCCGATTACTCCGGCCATCAGGGTGCCGATCCCGACAATCCATGTCAGGATGGCAATACCGGTGAACAAACCGCTCATCTGCTGAAACTGTTTTTCAATGTTTACGCTGCGGATAGCCTGCTCATCGGTAGGAGCAATCGAATGCCGTTTTTTAATCGCCGACTTGATTTTGTCCTCCACCACCGAAACAGGCACTCCCGGTTTAGCGGTAAAGGCCAGAAAATGAACCTGGTTGCCCATGTTGTAAGTCTGCTGCATGGTCGTAAAGGGAATAAAAATCGATTCCTCGGTACGACCGTTGATGTTTACCCTGGTTTCAGGCCTGATAACGCCAACCACCTGATAGTATACCCCGGAAATCTTCAGGTATTCCCCCAGAGGTTCCTCGTCCTTTTCGAACATGGTTTCATATACTTTTTCACCGATGACGCACACTTTTCGTTTTTCCCTGATGTCCATCTCGTTGATCCATCGTCCTTTAAGTACATTTACCGGGTCAATCAGCACGTAATCCGGATAATCCCCTTTCACATTGTATGAGCCGGTCAGTTTTCCCCGGAGGACATTGGCGGCATCGTTGAACCTGCCAAAGTTCTTCGGGGTGATGTGTTCAATTTCAGTGACATGGGTTTTTACATACTCCAGGTCATCGGAATTCATATTCCAGTAGCGGCCACGCTTGAAGCCCTTGTATGGCTCACCGGTGCGGTCGGTCCACAGGAAGGCGGAATTGGTGGCAAACTTGGCCACGCCCTCCACGATGCCGTTTTTCAGGCCGTTGCTGGCCCCCGACATCACGATCAGCATGAATATCCCCCAGAATACCCCGAAGGCGGTGAGCAGGCTCCTGACTTTATTCTTGGCCAGGGCGTGCCATATTTCGTTCCAGCGGTCAAGATCAAACATAATTTAATTGCGTTATGGTTTTATTAAGACTAAAAGACATTAGACATCAGACAAAAGACAACTGTGCAGAGATTCTGTTGGACACAAAGGCCCGAATACACCAAGGTTTTTTGCTTTCATTTTTTAATCTTGTAACTTTATACATTGGACTTTTGAATTTTCAGATTATTGAGTGGATCCTGGTCTCCGAAGAATGGTAATGTTCGTAAATATTTCCTCCAATCTCTTCTTAACTCCGACTTCCCTTCTCCGGTCTCCGGATTCCGGTTTCCGGTCTCCGTTTTATTCATCCCGCAGCGCT
This sequence comes from Prolixibacteraceae bacterium, assembly GCA_030602265.1. Lineage (GTDB taxonomy): Bacteria > Bacteroidota > Bacteroidia > Bacteroidales > Prolixibacteraceae > UBA1413. Next base: position 17,033 of record JAUWAB010000060.1, read on the forward strand.
TCAATTGGTTTCACCCTTGCGGCTTTTCGGGCCGGTACATATCCTGCCAGGGCTCCCGAGATGATCAGGATGACCGTTGCCGAAATGGCGGTTACGAAATCCACCGTCGGATTGCGGAAGAAGATCTGGTCGCCGCCGCCCCCTTCCAGCATCTTTTCAAGCCCGAAGTTGAGCCCCTCCATCAGTCCGACACCCATCACCAGCCCGAAGTAGCCGGCGACGGTAGTAATCAGGATGGATTCGAGCAGAACCAGTCCGATGACAGAGGACGGTGAAGCCCCCAATGCTTTCCTTACCCCGATCTCCCGGGTACGTTCCTTCACCAGGATCAGCATGATGTTGCTGACTCCGACAATACCGGCAATCAGGGTTCCGATGCCGATGATCCAGACGAACATTTTGATGGCCTGGAAGATCTTCATGGTACGGATATACTCGGAGAGCATGTTGAAAGAACCCATGGCGCGGCGGTCGGTCGGGTCGAAACTGTGCCGCCGGGCCATCTGTTCCCGTATTTTGTCGCTGATGGCATCAGCCTCTTCTACTGTCTTTACCATGGTGGTGGTGACCGCATAGTTGTGTACCCGGTTGCCACCGCCATATATGCGCTGTGCCGTGGTAAACGGCATGTAGGCCTGGCGGTTGTCGCGTGCCCGCGGGTCGTACGACACCCCGACCACCATAAACGGCACCGAACCGATGTTGATGTATTTTCCCAAAGGATCTTCTTCCTTGAATAGCGCTTTCCGGATGTCGTCGCCGATGACGACAGATTTGCGGAATTCGTTCATATCGATCTGGTTAATGAAGCGGCCGGAGGAGACCTTGATCTTCTCCATGTCCTGCAGGGCGGGATAGCAGCTTACCGTCGAGAATGACCCATATTCGTTGCCGTAGGAAAAGGTGACATCCCCGCTCAGAAAAAACCTGGCAGAAACCATCTCAATTCCTTCAGCTTCCTCTTTCAGAAAATCGGTGTCGTCGTTGTTAAACCGGATTTCACGTCCTTCCTTCAAACCCTGGTAGGGGATGGAGGTGCGGCCGGTCCACATCCACATAACGTTTTCGGCATTGTCGGCAAACTCTTCCCGCACGCCGTTCTGGAGCCCGTTCCCGGAGCCCAGCAGTACCATCAGCATAAAAATCCCCCAGGCTACCGAAAAGCCGGTAAGGAAGGTCCGCAGCTTGTTCTTGCGGATGGTGCTGAAAATTTCCTGCCAGATATCTATATCAAACATAATATTCAGAATTTATTCGGCCATTACTTTTTCACGGTACATCTTCAGTTCACCGTTTTTGATCACCTCTTCGATCACACCGTCTTTCAGGCGGATGATCTTTTTGGTCATGGCGGCGATGTCGTGTTCATGGGTAACGATGATCACCGTGATTCCCTGGTCGTTCACCTCTTTGAGGATTTCCATCACTTCGAAGGAGGTGGTGGTATCGAGCGCACCGGTGGGTTCGTCGGCCAGGATTACCTTGGGATTGGATATAAGTGCCCTGGCGATGGCGACGCGCTGTTTTTGTCCGCCCGACAATTCACTCGGAAGGTGGTCGGCCCATTCTTTCAGTCCCATGCGGTCGAGGTATTCCATGGCGATGAGGTTGCGCTTGCGGCGGCTGACTTTCTGATAGTAGAGAGGGAGGGCAACGTTTTCGCGGGCATTCTTGAAGGATATCAGGTTAAACGACTGAAACACGAACCCGATCAGCTCGTTGCGCAGCACAGCCGCATTGGTTTCGTTGAGGTTCCGGATGGTACGGCCGTTTAGTACGTAATCCCCCTGGTCGTAATCATCGAGAATTCCCAGGATGTTGAGCAGGGTTGATTTGCCCGATCCGGAGGACCCCATAATGGAAACAAACTCGCCGGCACCGATCTCCAGGTCAATCCCTTTGAGTACGTGCAGCGAGTTGTTCCCGGTTACATACGACTTATGTACATTGTTCAAAACGATCATGGCATTAAGTTTTTAGTTTTTCTGTTTCTGTTTTCCGAATCAAAATTCGTTCAGTCTGCCAGCAAATCATCATCTTTACCGATAAACGGCCGGTTTTTATCCGTGAACGACTTTTTTTTTCCGGACAGACGGCGAACGTCATCTGATTTTTCAGGATAAGACGTTTTACCGGTAAAAACGTTACAAGGGAAGATTAGAAGATTAGAATATTACATAATATGTTGCATATAAATTCCTGAATTTGTAAATTGTGCGCAAATTGATATGAAACTGACCTTTACCATGAAGCATAACAAAACCGTGAAGAATCTTTTCCTGCAGAGCGCACTTTTAATTACTTTGTTATTAGCCTCATCATGCGGAAATACCGTGAGAGAGTCTGATGCGCACAACAAGGAGGTATTACCCCCCGACCGTAACCTGGTCGATACCATGATTATCCGCACCGGAGATTTCCACCGGGAGATCGTTTCCAATGGAAAACTATCGGCGGTTCAGAAGGCGGAACTCTTTTTCAGAAACCCGGGAATTATTTCCGCCGTGAATATAAGGAGCGGCTCACGTGTGACGGCCGGGCAGGTTTTAAGCACCCTGATGACCGACGAGGCGGAGCTTGTCTTTGAGCGTCGGAAGGCTGAACTGGAGCGGGCGAGAATTGACCGGCTCGACCGGCTGATCGGTATGGGTTACGCCGGTGAGGACAGTGCTTCAATACTTCCTGAACACCTGAATATTGCCGGCATCCGGTCGGGCTACACACAGGCACTGATCAATTTCCGGGAGGCCCGGAACGTATTGGAGCAGACAGCTTTGGTTGCCCCGTTTGCCGGCATTGCCGAAGGGGTTAATCAAAAACCCTTTGAAAAAGCAGATCTGTCCAGACCTTTCTGTACCCTGATCAACGACCGGTTGTTCGCCATTGAGTTTCCTTTACTTGAAACGGAGGTTGGACGGGTGAGTACAGGTCAGGAGGTAGAGGTTGCCCCTGTTGCTATGCCTGTAACGGCACGCGGAAGGATTACAGAAATTAATCCGAGGATTGATGCCAACGGACTCGCCTGGTTGCGTGCCGAAGTAGTCAACCCCGGTGGCTATCTCGAAGGCATGAACGTGAAGGTGAGCATCAAGCGGGTTACCCCCGGACAGCTGGTTGTTCCGAAACAGGCCGTGGTGTTGCGGCAGAACCGCGAGGTGTTGTTCCGTTATACCGGTAATGGGATTGCTTTCTGGACTTACCTGAACCTGCTGGGAGAAAACGAGCACTCCTACTCGGTACAGGCCGCCGATGGCGCCCGCCTCGAACCCGGCGACACCATCATTATCAGCAATAACCTGAACCTGGCGCATGAATCGGTGGTGGAGGTGAAATAGAGCTGTTCCGGTTATTTTCTATAATAAATATGCTTCGATAAATTATTTTTCCTGACGGAAGTGAAATACAATAAGATATTTGATATTCCTATAATCCTGATTCTGGTTTTTGCATTTTCAGGATGTTTGAATTATGGGTGCACAGAAAAATTGCGTTCAGGATATATTTCAAAAGGATGTGAGGAAGATTTTCAAATCGATACCGATATCATTACCCTTGATCATCTTCCGGACAACTATTATGAGAAAGCAAGCGCAGTATATGAAAGAGTCACTAAATCAATCAGTGGCGAATTTTCGTTAGTGTAAAATCTTTCAGCCTCGGCAATAGAAGGCTCAATCCATGAATTAAAGCGCTTTGTCAGACTATATATATGTCCAGCTAAAAAATCGTTGTCTTCCGGTTGGTACATGTTGTTGGGGCGGATTTCGGAGAGTGTTCCTATCCGAAGGACACGGAACTGAGAAACGGGAATCCGCAGTTTGCATGCCACAGAACCCCGCCCTGCCATATGTACTTACCAAGCGTTATTTTTCTTATTTATCAGGTTTACAATAATTTTTGTAATTGTATCTTTTTCTTCTGTTTTGCTTACAGCAATCATTAAAGTCAATGCAACCAAAGCATTATCTGCAATTCTCTTTTCTCCATTCTCGTTGTAAAGAATTCCGTTTCGTTCCAGGAAGTAAAGAAACAGGAATGCAGCAATTCGCTTGTTTCCATCTGAAAATGAATGGTTTTTTGTCACCAGATAAAGAAGATTAGCAGCTTTTTCTTCCATACTGGGATATAAATCTTTTCCGTCGAATGTTTGGTAAATTGTTGAAACTGAACTTTTAAAGGAATTGTCTTTTTCACGACCAAACAATTCACTGTTCCCATATTTTTGCTTTACCAGTCGAATTTGTTTAATTGCTTCGTCGTAAGTTAGTTGGTATTTTTCTTTCCCTGAAGTTTCCTCAATTTTTAAAGTTTGGTAGTCGTATTGGTCTAGAATGTCGAGTGCAAAAGCATAGTCTGAAATTATTTTTAGTAATCCGATACTTTCGCCACTTGATAATTCTTTTTGATTTACAATGGTTCCTAAAATTTTTACTGATTCCTTTAATTCACGTAATTGCTCATTTTGCTTGGATAACCGTTTTTCATTTATTGAAAATCCTTTTATTAAAAAGTCTTTTAAAATTTTGTTTGCCCAAATTCTGAACTCTGTTCCTCTCTTTGAATTAACACGGTATCCGACCGCAATAATTACATCAAGATTGTAATATTTGATTTTTCGTTTTATTTCCCGGTCACCTTCTTTTTGAACTTGTGCAATTTTTGCACAAGTTGACTTTTCCTCAAGTTCTTCAGTTTTATAAATATTTGAAATATGACGGTTAATAGAAGTCCTGTCGGTTTCAAACAAAGATTCAAGTTGATATTGATTTAGCCAAACTGTTTCATTATCAAGCTGAACTTCAATTTCTGTCTTTCCATCTTTTGTCGTGAATATTTGAATTTCGGAATTATTCATTTTTGTTTTTTTGCAAATATAGCCATTCTTTAAGTGAGTTTTTTGTCTTCTTTCATAATGCACGGTAACGTTTCTGTAATTAAAATTAAGTCAATATCACTATCATCGGTAGCCGTATTTGACAAATAACTGCTATATAAAAATGCCTTTTCAACAGGAATTCCTTCCGTTTTCAATAAACTGATGTATTTGTTTAAGATTTCAATAACAGCTCTTTTAGCCATTTTAGTAATTTTTCAGTTCTCTCCAAAAAGTCATAGCATTTTTGATGGTCATAATCAATTTTAATGAATCAATTCAACAAAATTACTTAAAATTGATCCGACTTCAGGGATAATGTATGGATTTGGAAGTGATAAAAATGGCCTTTATTTTACTTTCTATAAAATTAACTTCTAAGTATGTGTTTACTTAAGTTGAGGTTTCAGGTGTACTTTTATATTCCATAATTATCGGGAATGACAAGAATTAACAATTAATCCACCCGGAAATTTGCGTAATCCGTTTTTTTTTTATAAACTTGAAAAATTAACAAAAAACCAAAGCTGCCTGGTGGCCAAAACCCCGAAAGCTTTAAACAAAAACCAATAAATATCACCATGAAACAACAACCAGACAAACACAGGCAAATTTTTCTGCCGGATTCAGAAAGGGGCGGGCCACCGCCTCACAGTAAGCAACTAACCTATTTGCCTATAAAAACAGTGTAACCCAAATTAACCCCGCCAAATTTGCCATTTATACCCAACATAGCGCTGTGTGTGCTGACGGTCTTGCTGTCGGCAGTGGTAATATATCTGCCGTTTGTGGCCCCGTCGG
>JAUWAB010000081.1 GCA_030602265.1 Prolixibacteraceae bacterium
TTTGTAACCACCGCCAAGGCTAAAACCAAAATCAAGGATGCCCTTAAACAGCAAAAGAAGCAACACCATGACCGGGGCAGGGAATTGGTTGAAGAGGCCATCAGGAATCATGGGGCGCCACTTGTGGCCAACACCTTGAAAAAGATTGTCGCCCACTATAACCTGAACAATAAGGAACAACTCTTTTCACAGGCCGGCATGGGTCTGATTAGCCTCGATGACCTGGACCAGATCCTGAAGAAGAAATCGAAAAACAAGTTCATCAAATACTGGAATATTACCGTTAACCGGAAAGAGAAAACGGTGGAAGAGGCTCCCGAGGAACCAGCGGAAGAACCAGCAGCCAGAATCGACAAGCGTAAGCCGTTTATACTCAGGGAAAATCCCGACAACATCGAATACAGTCTGGCCAAATGCTGCAATCCGATTCCGGGAGACGATGTGGTGGGATATATCGGCTCCGGTGACCATGTGGTAATACATAAGAAAGATTGTCCGGTTGCAGAGAAATTGTTAGCCAGCCAGGGGGATAAGGTAATTACGGCCGAATGGACCAAGTTCAAAAAACTATCCTATCTCACCCGGCTGTCCATAAACGGATTCGACAGGCTTGGTATAGTAAATGAAGTAACCAATATTATCTCCAAGCTGCACAACATCAATATGCGTGCAGTCAAGTTCGACACCCACGACGGAATATTCGAAGGCGATCTTCACCTGTACATCCACAATACGGAAGACCTCCAGCAGCTTATTGTCCAGCTCAATAAGATCAAGGGAATCGAAAAAGTGGTCCGGGTTGAAAACCTGAATGATTAGATTCCGGAATCCAATTACCCAAAACAGACGGATCAGGAAAAATTGAAAACGGCAGCACCCGTTAGCACATAATCAAAAAAATCCTATTTTTGAACCGCTATTTGTAATTGGTTTAAATATGGATAACGATAAAACCAGGGAGGCTGTCAAGACCATTTTTACGGAATATCTTGAAGCCAACGGACACCGTAAAACACCGGAGAGATTTGCCATTGTGGATGAGATATTCTCCAAGGATGGTCATTTCGATGTGGAGACCCTGTATATCTCCATGAAAAACAAGAATTACCGGGTCAGCCGTGCTACCCTTTACAATACTATTGAACTGTTACTTGGATGCAAGTTGCTGGTTAGGCATCAGTTCGGGAAGAACATAGCCCAATTCGAGAAAGCGTTTGCCAGAAAACAGCATGACCATTTAATCGATGTGAATAACGGTACAATTGTTGAATTTTATGATCCCAGGATAAGGGAGATCATTGAAGATGCCTGCAAAAAACACAATTTCGAACTTTCACATCACACACTCTACATATACGGTCATTATACTGAACCAGAATCCCGGTAACAGGATTTAATACGAAGGATTTCCGGATGATTTTACCACGATAATTCAACGGGCACCTGTAACCTTGAAATAATTTGTAACTTTACCCACCGCAGAAAGCACGAGATTATCGTCGAGTGCTGCAAAATGATGATATTTAATCGATTTAATCAAAAAACCAGTTTTCATGAAAGCCGATGTTTTGCTTGGACTCCAGTGGGGAGATGAAGGAAAAGGAAAAGTAGTTGATGTTCTTACCCCTGACTATGATGTAATTGCCCGCTTTCAGGGCGGCCCGAATGCAGGCCATACCCTTGAGTTCAACCATATGAAGATGGTCTTGCATACCATTCCGTCGGGTATTTTCCGAGAAAACAAGATTAATATTATCGGCAATGGAGTAGTGATAGACCCAATTGTCTTCAAGCATGAAATTGAAACACTTGCAGCAAAGGGATTTGATATTTCACACAATCTTTACATATCCAAAAAGGCCCACCTGATCCTTCCTACCCACCGGTTACTGGATGCCGCTTCGGAAAAATCGAAAGGCGATACCAAAATCGGATCAACCCTGAAGGGTATAGGACCTACTTACCGGGACAAAATCGGGCGTGAAGGGCTCCGGGTTGGCGACATTATGCACGATTTTGAGGAAAAATATACCAGCCGGATTGAAAACCATAAAAGTCTGCTGGAGAATTACTACCACTTCGATTATGAAGAAATTTTTGACGCCTGCGAAAAGGAGTGGTTTGAAGGCATAGACCTGCTGAAGACCTTCAGCCTGGTCGACAGCGAGAATTTTATCAATGAATTGCTGTCAGAGGAAAAATCCCTGTTAGCAGAAGGAGCACAGGGAACTCTTCTCGATATCGATTTCGGCTCCTATCCATTTGTCACCTCTTCCAATACCATTTGTGCAGGGGCTTGCACCGGTTTAGGGATTGCTCCCAACAAGATCGGGCGGGTGATCGGGATTTTCAAGGCTTACTGTACCAGGGTAGGTTCGGGACCTTTCCCAACCGAACTGAAGGATGAAACCGGCGACAAACTTCGCAAGGCCGGAAACGAATTCGGATCAACAACAGGCAGACCCAGGCGTTGTGGCTGGCTCGACCTGGTGGCCCTCAAATATGCCATCATGCTTAACGGGGTAACCGAAATGATTATGATGAAATCGGATGTCCTCGATCAGTTTGACGAGATCAGGGTATGTGTAGGATATGAGATCGACGGCGAAGTGGTGGAATCATTCCCATATGAGCTTTCAGACCGCCTGAGACCAATTTACGTTGATCTTCCGGGCTGGAAATCAGATCTTACCGGCATTACCAGAACCGATCAATTCCCGGATGAATTAAAGAATTACATCCGGTTTATTGAAGACGAAACTGGGGTGCCGATAACCATCGCTTCAGTAGGACCCAACCGCGACCAGACCATCAGGCTCGGTTAGCCTGGATCCGGGTTAACCGGCTACCGGTTGACCAGGCCGGTCTTCCCGGGATAGCAATGACCGAACCGGCCTCATGATCCGTGAATTGGCTGTCTGAGTCTGGTCTCCTTAACTATTGCCCCCAAATGCTAACCGATTATGAAACGTTACAAAAATCGGCTCCCCGTTTAAACAAAACAGTCCATAATTCAGTTATTTTGGATAAATTTATGCTCTAAATCTCCCGCGAGAGTGATTTATATCAATTACCAGGGAGCAATTGACCAAAATAGACAGAAAATGGATAAGAACCTTCGTGACATATTGGTGCCGCTCGATTTCAGGGAACCCTCACTGAATGCGTTGAAATATGCAATCAACCTGGCCAAAAGGTTCAACGGAAAGATACATTTATTGCATGTGCTGGAAATGGGTGGTTTCCTTGCGGATTTATTCCTGTCGGTAGACGAGGTGGTAAAAGTTACGGACAAAGCGAAGAACAGTCTCAACAAAATTGCAGAAGAAATTATCGTTCCGGAAGGGCTTGAAGTAGCTACCCGGATAGAAAGGGGCCGGCCCCATGAAAAAATTCTTGCAGTTGCCCATGAACTGCACCCCCGGATGGTAGTCATGGGTGAAAATCATCAGGGAACTGACTCGGAACAGGTGCTTGGAGTGACAGTCGAACAGGTTACCCTCAATTGCGAAGTGCCGGTAATAACCACCAAAGGGACCTACGATGATCTTGGCGGGCTCATGCTGGTGCCGTTAGACCTTACCAAAAAAACCGGCCGGCAGATTTCCAGCGCAGTATTGTACGCCAAGCATTACAATCTCAGGGTCAGGCTCGTATCGGCCATCATCGGGGGGGTTAGTGCCCGGGAAAGCCGTATTTACAAGAAGCTGAAGAAGGCTAAAGAGACCTTTGAAAAGAATGGCATAGAATGCGGGGTAAAATTATTTCCACGCAGTGAGACCCCACCATACCAGAGGGTGCTGGAGTATGCCGGACAAATCGACGCTACCATCATTCTGGTTATGACCCACCAGGAAGGATACACCTACGACAATTACATCGGTGCCTTTGCCCATCACATCATCAATGAATCGAGGATTCCCGTACTGAGCCTGACTTCATCGGCATCGACTTTTGACTACGAAGAGGTTCTGCGTGATTTTCTTGATCCGCTGTCTATTATGGAAAGAGATCCTTTAAAGCCACAAAAAGGTTCCAGGTTTTCCCTTCGTAAAAGCAGTCCCAAAAACGAGTAAACAACCATGACCATACTTTTACTTTTATCATTTTTGTCGGCCATCTGGGTTCCTTACATGCCTAAGATACTGAATAAATATAAAGGGAGTGTCCTGGCATCACTGCCTCTATCCGTATTTATCCTGACCCTGGCGAGAGGCACCGGCTTGACCGGCATGACCAGCACCAGCACCACTTATGAGTGGATTCCCCAGTTAGGCCTGAATATTACCTGGACATTCGACGGGCTCAGCTACCTGTTCCTTCTTCTGGTTTCAGGCATTGGCACGCTGATCCTGATCTATGCCAACGAATACATGAAACACTATCCCGACAAAGACCGCTTCTACACCTTCATCATGCTCTTTATGGCCTCGATGATGGGCCTGGTGTTGTCGGGCAACCTATTGGTCCTCTTCCTTTTCTGGGAGTTAACCAGCTTTACTTCATTTTTCCTGATCAGCTTCAAGCATGAATATGAGAAAGCCCGTCAGGCTGCCTTGCAATCACTGCTGATTACGGTGATGGGAGGCCTTGCCCTTTTTGGAGGGATCATTCTGATAGGCCAGATGGCCGGCAGTTTTGAAATAGCCGATCTTATGGAGAAATCAGGAGAAATCAAATCACACCGGCTCTACGTACCGGCACTGATTTTGGTTTTGGCAGGGGTGGTAACAAAATCTGCACAATTTCCGTTTCATTTCTGGCTTCCCGGGGCCATGCAGGCACCAACCCCGGTGAGTGCCTATCTTCATTCGGCCACGATGGTTAAAGCAGGTATATTCCTGTTAGCCAGACTGAATCCTGTATTGGGCGGCACACCCCAATGGATGATCCTGGTCAGCCTTATCGGCGGGCTCACCATGTTTATCGGGGCATACCTTTCGCTCACCCAGACCGACCTGAAAGCCATATTGGCATACACTACCGTAAGTTCTCTGGGGACAATGGTTTTGCTTTTCGGTATCGACACCCAGGCTTCGATTGAAGCGGCAGTCCTATTTATTATCATTCACGCATTTTATAAAGCCTCTCTCTTTATGATCGCAGGGATGATCGACCATAAGACCGGGACTCGCGATGTTACCCTTTTGGGAGAACTCTGGAAACCGATGCCCAAAACATTCATTTTTGCCAGTCTGGCGCTGCTTTCAATGGCCGGACTGCCCCCGATGTTAGGGTTTATCGGCAAGGAACTGATCTATGAGGCGAAAATCCAGGTTCCGGATATTGCCATAATCCTGATGATATTGGGGGTAGGATCCAACATCTTCATGGTATGGGTATCCACCATGTTAGGCTATCGTACTTTCATTGAAAAAGCCGGTGGTATGCCCAAACCTCCTAATGAAAATGGATGGCGCATGTTACTGGGGCCGTTCGTCCTGGTTTTACTGAGCCTTTTCTTCGGCCTTTATCCGGCCAGTATTTCCGGATTTGTTGAACCGGCCATCAGTACCATACTGCGCGAACCGGCCACGGTATACCTGTCGCTCTGGCATGGTTTCAACCAGGTATTGCTGCTAAGTATCCTGACGGTAGCTACAGGGTTCAGCCTTTTCCTTCTCCGGAAGAAAATAATACCCGTACTTAAAAAGATAAACAGTGCCTTATTTTCCATCAGGTTTGCCGATGTATTCAACAAACTGATCATCGGTTTCGTCTCTCTGTCGAAGAAGAAGACCGCGGTAATTCAGCATGGGTACCACCGGTTTTACCTGATGACCATTTTTGTGGCGGCTACCGTGCTCATCTGGTTCCAGATTTATTACACCAGGGGCTGGAATGTCGATGTGGAATACACCAGGCAGCCTTATTATGTCATAGCCCTTGTGATCATTATGATGGGGGCATCACTGATTACCGCAATAGCCAAATCGAGACTTACCGCAATTATATCCATGGGAGTGGTAGGCCTGGGGATTGCCCTCCTATATCTGATATACAGCGCAGTGGACCTTGCGATAACCCAAATATTAGCAGAAACACTCACGTTGGTATTGTTTGTGCTGGTCCTTCAGAAGTTGCCCAGATTTGCCAGACTATCATCGAGAAAATCAAGAATCCGGGATGCCATTATTGCGGTCGCAGCAGGTAGTTTCATGACTATACTGGTACTCAAGTCCTTTCACGTCAATTACAATCACCCCATCTCCGATTTTTATGTCCGGAACAGCCTTCCCGGAGGGTTTGGAGAGAATGTCGTGAATGTAATCCTGGTCGATTTCAGGGCCCTCGACACCCTTGGTGAGATTACCGTGCTCAGCATTGCCGCTTTCGGGGTATATTCATTGGTCAAACTGAATAAATTGAAGAAATGAAGACAATTATACTACAGATGGCCTTGCCCTATATCCGGTTTATCCTGATTTTCTTTTCGGTCATAACGCTGTTCAGGGGCCACAACTTCCCCGGCGGAGGATTTATCGGCGGGCTTATGGCCAGCGGTGCTTTCATATTTCAGGCACTTGCATGGGATGTAAACAGTTCCCGGAAGACCCTTCGCACACAGCCTTCGGTCCTGATCGGCTCAGGATTAATGATGGCATTGCTGAGTGCCATTCCGGGAATACTGACCGGAAAACCCTTTTTAACAGGAACCTGGGTGAAAATCCCCCTGTTTGCAGATCATACCTTAAAATTGGGAACACCGCTGCTGTTTGATATCGGGGTATATTTTACAGTAGCCGGAGTAGTCCTTATGTTTATTTACACATTGATGGAGGAGTGGCAATGGAAATAATGTTAGCATTACTGGTAGGTGTTTTATCCTCAACCGGGGTTTACCTTCTGTTACGAAGGAGTGTCCTGAAGCTGGTACTGGGAATTATTTTCCTGAGTAATGCGGTCAACCTGACCATTTTTATTGCTGCAGGACTGGTACAAGGAAAACCGGTATTCGTATCTGAAGATGCGGCCAATCCGGCCGACATGGCAGACCCAATTCCTCAGGCCCTGATACTCACGGCGATTGTGATCAGTTTCGGGCTGGTCGCATTCACCCTTGCACTGAAGTATAAATATTTTTCACTTTCAGATACCGATGATCTGGATGAATTAAAAGAATTGGAAGAATGATCGCATTACCTGTATTAATACCACTCTTTACGGCCATCCTCCTGGTGTTTTCCAACCAAGCCAGATACCAGAAAATTATCGGAGTATCAGGGGCATTCGCCATTTTTGCAACCTCTCTTTTCATCATTTCGAATGTTGGGGGCAAACAGATAGAAGTATTGCAGTCCTCCAACTGGGAAGCTCCATTCGGGATAAGCCTGGTGGTAGATACCTTCAGTGCCCTTATGTTGGTGATAACAGGGTTTGTTTCCTTTGCACTGGCGGTATATTCTCTATTCTATATCGATGAGAAACTCATCACACACCGCTACTTCCTGTTTTTCCACACCCTGCTTATGGGAGTCAACGGAGCCTTCATAACCGGGGATGTCTTCAACCTTTACGTCTGGTTTGAGGTGATGCTGATGTCTTCCTTTGTGCTGATCACCCTGGGAAGCAAGCCCCTGCAGCTCAAGGGAGGTATCAAATACCTGACTATGAACCTGGTGGCCTCGCTCTTTTTCCTGGCAGGCATCGGCATACTTTATGGAAAGACCGGAACGCTGAATATGGCCCATTTGGCGGTCATATTGCAGAACGACGAACAGGCCATCCTGATGAACACTTCCACGATGCTGTTTTTCATGGCCTTCGGGATCAAGGCTGCTGTATTTCCTTTCTTTTTCTGGCTGCCTTCATCCTATCACACTCCGCCGGTTGCGGTGACGGCCTTCTTTGCAGCCCTGCTGACCAAAGTCGGCGTTTACGCCATGATCAGGGTCTTCACCCTGTTCTTCATCCAGGACCCGCAATTCTGGCATACCCTGCTGTTAGCGGTTGCCGGGCTTACCATGGTGGTAGGAGGAATGGCTGCGGCTTCCCATTACGAAATCCGGCGGATTCTGTCGTTCCATATTATCAGTCAGATCGGCTATATGATATTCGGACTGGGCGTATTCACCCCTCTTGCTTTGGCCGGGGCCATCTATTTCATGATACACAACATGCTGGCCAAGACCAACACCTTCCTGGTGGCTGGCCATATTAACCGGCTAAAGGGGACCTATAAACTGAAAAGTATCGGCGGACTGTATAAAAGCTATCCTCTTCTGGGAATACTATTTATCATACCAGCCTTTGCCCTGGCGGGAGTACCTCCGCTACCCGGATTTTTCGGCAAGTTTTTCCTGATCAAGGCTGGCTTTGAAGCCGAAAAATGGTTCATTTCGGGAGTGGCCATATTTACCGGAGTGCTTACCTTGTTCTCCATGATCAAGATCTGGAATGAAGCCTTTTTCAAGAAAGGGCTTGAGGAAGTACCGGAACAGGGACTCCGGGAGCGCCTACCATTAAGGGAACTGCTGCCTTCCATGATGTTGGGGGCAGGCACCATCCTGCTGGGAATCGGGGCCGGGGTATTTTTCGACTATTTCATTGAGGCAGGTAACCAGCTGATGAATTCAGATCAGTACATTCAGGTAGTACTTAAAAACTTTGAGTATGTGGCTAATTAAAAAACCTTTCCTGTTTCTGGCATTCGCCGGCTTTTTCCTCCGGAAACTGGTCGAGGCGAACCTGTTTATTGCCCGTGACCTGCTGACTCCGAAGCTGATGATCTATCCCGGATATGTAAAAGTCCCTGTAACTCTCGAACGCGACTACCAGATCCTGTTGTTAGCCAACCTGATCTCGATGACACCGGGGAGCCTTGTGGTGGATGTGGGGGCAGACCGGAAGGAGATCCTGGTCCATTCGATGTATGCCCGCGACAAAGAGAAGGTGCGGGAAGAGGTTGATGAATTTCAGATAAAAATTAAGAACTTATTCTCCTGACTATGGATTTTCTGAGTATTACCTTAAAAGTAAGCCTGGCTGTACTGATTGTGGCCTTTTTCCTGACGATGATCCGATTAGCCAAAGGACCAAGACTTTACGACAGGGTAGTTGCATTAGACCTGGTCACCTCCATTTCGGCGGGGATTATCCTGGTATACGCCATAATGACCGGGAAACCGATGTTTGTAGATGTTGCGGTAATCATTTTCCTGATTGCATTCCTGGGGACAGTTGCTATTTCGAAATACCTTACAAAAGTAGACTGATATGAATGATATAATTATCGCTGTATTGATACTGACCGGTGTATTTTTCATTCTGGTAGCGGCCATCGGGCTGATCAGGCTTCCCGACCTGCTGACCCGGATACACGCAGCCACCAAAGCCACTTCATTCGGATTGCTCTTTATTATGGCAGGGCTGGCGGTTCATTTCGGCAGCTGGATTATTGTGGTCAAGGCACTTTTGCTGGTCATGTTTATTTACCTGACCGCGCCCCTTGCCGCGTCGGTTATTGCCCGGTCTGCCGAAAGCGAAGAAGAACCTGAACAGGAATCCTGATGAGAATATTGCAGCCTCTCAGCGGTTAACAATCTCGTTAACCAGCCCCAGCAATCCGGGCCATGAAGATTCCGGTATGCGGGCCCCCATGGTTTCCACAGCTCTTGAAGATACCAGAGAAGCGATATCCCCACACTGCTGCAGCGACAGATTCCTGGTGAGCCCATACAGAAAACCGGCAGCGTAACTGTCGCCAGCCCCTGTGGTATCAACGGCTTCAGCAGGAACCGGAGCAATCGTATAAGATTCGTTCCCTTTTCTGACCAGCGAACCGGTTTTACCCGTCTTGATTATGGCCAGTTCACACATTTGAGCAATTACATCCAGCGCCCCCTCCGGCTCCAGTCCGGTAAAGGCACGCGCTTCCTCTTCATTTGCAAAGACAATGTCGACATAATTCAGCACCAGATATTTCAGGAATTCAAGGTTCTGTTCGACAATGTTGTAACTCGACAAGTCGATGGCAACCTGCAGACCTTCTTCGTGTGCAGTCTTCAGTATGGTTTCAATAAGTGCATGGTTTTGCACCAGGTATCCCTCAACATAAACCACATCATACTGCCTCATCATTTCAGCGGAAAAATCTTCCGGGACCAACTCAGCGGCTGCGCCCAGATAGGTGGCCATGGTCCGTTCCGAGTCCTGGCTGACCATCGCCATTACCCTGCCGGTATCCAGGGTGCTGTATGGGAGGTGTGTGACAACCTGTTTCCGGTTAAATTCTTCTGCAAAAAGACGTCCAAGTTCATCCCTTCCGATTTTGCCCGCATAACCACACGACCCCCCCAGACTGGCAAGGCCGTGAATGGTGTTAGCCGCGGAGCCTCCTGTGGTAACATCGACCTGATGTACCCGGGTTGATTCAAATATTTTTGAGGAACGATCGCTGCCGACCAGCGTCATACTTCCCCTGGGAAGACCAAATTCACTAAGAAATGAATCATCCGGAAGTGAAATCATAATATCAACGAGGGCGTTACCTACCCCCAGAACCTTCATCGCCTTTTTGTCGGTATGCATAATTATACGGTTATAAACGGCGCAAAAATAGTCAATACTTTCAATGGATAAATTAAACCCGTAAGGTAAAAATCAGTCTTATATGAAGACATAACCATAAAAACTGTAATAAACCATTATGAAGACTATTCAACATTTACTGCTTACTTCAGTCGTTTTTCTCCTGATAACGCTTCCGGGAAAATCAACCGCGCAACAAAACCAGCTTTCCGACTGGTCACAATGGCGGGGCCCGATGCACACAGGAGCTGCCCCGGCGGGCAATCCACCCGTTGAGTTCAGCGAGACCAAGAACCTGAAATGGAAAACGGAAATTCCGGGGAAAGGACATGCCACGCCCATAGTGTGGAAAAACAATATTATTGTTCTGACCGCCGTGGCTACTCACGAAAAGCCCGCTGCCGGTCAGACTGCAGCAGGCACAGACAGTCCGATGGCAGCCAACAAGGCAGAAACTATCCATGAGTTTAAAGTATTGCTGATTGACCGGCATAACGGGAAAATCATATGGGACCGGACCGTAACCAGGGAAATGCCTCTGGAAGGAACTCATGAACTGGGAAGCTGGGCCTCCAATTCACCCTGTACGGATGGTGAAAGAATTTATGCCTATTTAGGGTCACGCGGACTGCATTGCCTTGACTTCGACGGGAATATCCTTTGGCAGAAAGATTTCGGCCAGTCAAACAAGCATATGAGCTTTGGTGAAGGCGAATCGCCCTATCTCCACGAAAACAGGATATTTGTGCAATGGGATCAGAATGGTGAGTCCTTTCTGGTGGCACTGGATACCCGGACAGGCGAAGAAGTATGGAAAAAGGAAAGGGATGAAGTCACCTCCTGGTCAACGCCGCTGGTGGTTGAAGTGAACGGCAAAGCTCAGGTCATCACCAGTGCACCCAACCAGGTGAGAAGTTATGACGCCGAAACCGGAGAAGTTATCTGGTTCAGTACAGGGATGACCCGCAACGTAATCCCGAATCCGGTTTACGGCGACGGAATACTCTATGTAATGAGCGGATTCAGGGGAAGCGCCCTGCAAGCCATTGATATCGCCAGGGCCAAAGGAGATATTTCCGGAACGGATGTCATTCTGTGGACTTACAATCAGGATACACCCTATACTCCCAATCCGCTCCTGATGGGCGGCAAACTCTACTTCCTGCGGGTAAACAACGGCTTCCTGACCAGTCTGGATGCCAAAACCGGTGAAATAGTCTATGCCAGGGAAAACATCCAGGGCATCAGCACCCTCTTCTCCTCCCCCACCGGTGTTAACGACAGAATCTACATAGCCACGAAAAACAGCGTGGTTGTGGTCAGTGCCGGTAAGGAGCCCAGGATCCTGGCCGCCAATACCCTCGGCGACGACTTCCATGCCTCGCCGGTTATTGTTGATAATGAACTGATTTTAAGAGGATTCAGCTCACTCTATTGTTTCTCGGAATAATTTCAGGACACCTCTGCAGGTCCTGACGAAAAAAATCCGGATATTGCTGAAGGATCCGGAACGGACCTGTAATTTTTTACGGACTGAAGAATGACAGAACCAGACAGGGCATTTCAGATTTTTGCCAAACCGGTCGGGTCGTTATGCAACTTGCGGTGCAGCTATTGCTATTACACGGATGAGGCCCATATACCACCTGAAAAGGACCGGTACAGGATGAGCGACGGCTTGCTGGAACTGTATATCAGGCAACATTTCGCAGCCACCCTGGAGGAGGTAGTCTTTTTCTCCTGGCATGGAGGTGAACCCACCTTAGCCGGTCTCGATTTTTACCGAAGAGCTGTTGAACTGCAAAAAAAATACCTGCCTCCGGGAAAAAGACTGCTGAACGGAATCCAAACCAACGGAACACTCCTGGATGAAGAATGGTGCCGGTTTCTTTCGGCGGAAAAGTTTATCGCAGGAATAAGCCTTGACGGCCCGGCAGAAATGCACAACCGGCACAGGCGGAATTTTTCCGGTCAACCGGGCTTCGAAAAAGCGCTGAAAGGGTACACGATGCTCAGGGAATATGGGATAAGCACTGAAGTACTCTCTGTGGTCAGCCGCCATAACGCTCAATTCCCGGAAGAGCTCTATTCTTTTTTTAAAGGTCTGGGCGTAAGGCACCTCACCTTTCTGCCCCTGGTTAACCAGGATGTATCGACAGATTCAGGCGCTTCGGAAGAATCGGTCCAACCCGTGGCCTGGGGAAACTTCCTGATAAAAATTTTTGATGAATGGAAGGAACAGGACATCGGTAAGATTTCGGTTCAGCTATTTGATGAAGCCATCCGGACTGCATTCGGCAACGGGCATAGCCTGTGCATCTTCAAGAAAACCTGCGGCCGGGTCCCGGTGATTGAACATAATGGAGATTTTTACAGCTGCGACCATTTCGTCAAACCGCAATATCTGCAGGGCAATATCCGGGAAAAACCATTGGACTGGTATCTTGAAAGCCCACAGCAAAGCGCATTCGGAAGAGCCAAATATGAAACCTTGCCCGGATACTGCCTGGCATGTCCGGTGCTGGAATATTGTAATGGGGAATGCCCGAAAAACAGGTTCACCATAACTCCCGACGGGGAACCCGGTCTCAATTACCTGTGCGAAGGATACAGGAATTTCTTCCTGCACGTGAGGCCATTCGTCGAGGCCGTCCGCCAGATTGCAGGAAACCGGAAGAATGACCAGGATTCCTGAATAATGCGCCTCCTTATTTCAGTTTTTCCTTAAAGAAACCCACCGTCCTTTCCCAGGCAAGGCGGGCAGCTTCGGCGTGGTATCGGGCAGGGTTGGAGTCGTTGTTAAAGGCATGCTGGGTATCCGGATACATAAAGATCTGGTATTCCTTGTTATTTTGCTTAAGGGCCTCCTCAAAACCAGCAATCCCGGCATTGATACGCTCATCGTTTTCTGCAAAGTGCGCCATGACAGGAGCCTTGATCTTTGGGACATCGGCCGGGTCGGGAACCCTGCCGTAATAAGGAACCGCTGCATCGAGTTCAGGACAGTTCACTGCCACCTGATTGGTCATTGCCCCGCCCCAGCAGAACCCGGTACAGCCGACCTTACCGTTTGAGTCGGGATGGGACTTTAGGTATTTGACGGCAGCAACAAAGTTTTTGGTAGTTTCATCGGGATTCAGTTTGGCAAACAATTCGCCGGTGTTGGAGACATCTTCAGGGGTACCGCCCACAGGGGACAATGCATCGGGAGCAAGTGCCAGGAAACCTTCCTGAGCCATTCTCCTGGTCACATCCTGAATATGCGGGACCAAGCCACGGTTCTCGTGGATAACAATAACGGCCGGCAGTTTTTTCCCACCAGATGGTTTAGCTAAGAAGGCCCGCATATCTCCCGTGAAAGCCTGGTAGGTGATGAACTCACCCACTATTTCAGCAGCCTGACTGCTTTTCGTGGCAGCAGACAGCGTGTTGTCGTCAAGGACCGGCAACAGCGTAAGGGCGAGTG
>JAUWAB010000132.1 GCA_030602265.1 Prolixibacteraceae bacterium
CCGCAATTTAGTGAATTTTAACCTAAAAAAGAACAAAAATGTCACCTTTATCTGTTAATTTGCTCTTGTTTGGGTTACATAAAAGTTCCGGGATGGTGCCAAAACCATATCAATCAGGCAGTGCCAGCCAACCGGAATCTGACATTTGCCAGACATTCGATTCTCCGGATGGCACTATGGTTCATGATTCCCCGCAATCCTTCAGACGTGATGGACTTGGAAAAAGGAAAGAAATTTGGTACATTTGAACAGTTAGTCACTGTAGAGAATTATATTGTTATGCTGCCCATTGAACTTGACCTTTCAAAAATTGAACGCCTGTCTATCCAACGGGAAAGTGAAAATTTTGCCTTCCGGATGTTCCTTAAAGGACTGGACAGTATCGTGGTTGACCGGAAGGTACATCGACTGCACAGGGAAGTTACTGCAAGGATCAATTGCCTGGATTGTGGGAATTGCTGTAATTCCCTGATGCCGAGGGTTGAAGAAGAAGAGATCCAGTTTTTAGCCGAACTGGACAAAGTTTCCATCGAAGACTATACCCGGGATCATCTCGATGAGGACAAGTACGAGGCCTCCTTGTTTATCAAATCGTCACCCTGCCGTTATTTAGACGGAAAAAGATGCACCATTTATGACCACCGCCCTAAAGAATGCCGGGAATACCCCTACACCCACAGACGGAGGTTTGTTTTCCGCACCCTGAGCATGATTTCCAATTATTCGATCTGCCCGATTGTATTCAACATCATTGAAAATCTGAAAGCCGAACTGAATTTCAGGCACGGTTAATGGCTGAGCGCCTGCAATGCTGCCCGGGTAGCTTCCTGGGTGGGCTGGATGCTGATATTTTTTCCGACTGCGCCAAGCATCCAGACCTGAGGTACCAATCTGCCCTGGGTATACATCCGATTGATTTCTGCAGCCAGAGGCTTTCCTTTTACCTGCTGTTCAATCTGGAAATCAATAATGTGCCCCATCGGATAATTGGATAGGTACAGAGGATTATCAATCATATGGGAATAAATGGCCAGGATGGTTTCATCCTTTGCGCCCAGGATGCCGGCGTAATAATTGTTCCAGACATCCTTCGCAATGGAGATGACCTTGTCTTTCAACTGTTTGGCTGTTGCATCCGGATGGTCATACAACCATTTCCACACCTTCATATCCACAAGCGACACGCCCATAATCTCATAGCATGCCCAGAAATTATCCAGCGCCATCATATGTTCCTTATTAACATCCGGATCGGAAAAGCCCAGCAGCTCCAGGTCACGCTTCTGGAAAAGGAAAGCTGTCGCCTCCGTAAAGGCGGTATTGGGCACTCCGTTGAGCATGTAGTAATCCACGTCGTTCATGGTAATGGTCTGTTCCACGCAATGGCCCAGTTCGTGTACCGCAATGTTGTAACCCTTGTAATCCATTCCTTCAGCTCCGACGCGTGTCCGCAAATGGGCCACATCGTTCCGCATGCCGGCTCCCCAGGCATGGCCAGCCCCCCTGGAGGCATCCACTGTGATCAGGGCGGAAATACGGGAGGCATCGTTGTCACTCCATCCTAATTGCTTTAAAATCCTGGGCAGATCCTGCCTGACAGCCTCCGCATCAGGATACCTATTACGGGTGATCTCTGTCAGACGGTCCTCAGAAATACCGCCTGCCGCCTTGAAGCCGTTGTACCAGATATCAAACGGTTCGAGCGGTCTGCCCAGGCGGCTACTGATAAATGCAGCAACATCTTTAACAAGGGCTGAGGAGACAAACTCCGTAAAGAGCCGTTCGACATCCTCCTGCGGAATCTCCATCCCCTCCTCAAAAGCCCGGCTGATATAGGTTGGATAATGGGGAGAATAGGTGTCCACTGCACGCATGGCATGGAAGTTCGCCAATAAAACCTCATATCTGGTGTCGGGTTCACTGGTCGCAGCCACTTCATTTCCTCCCGAATAAATTGTATTGCTGTACGGCTTCCAGTCGGTAGTATTTTTGTTGATCACCTGCAGGGGAATGGACTGGTCGATGATGCGTTTCATCACCTGGTAGATCATCTGTTGCTTATCCAGTCCGTTTACTGCCGCATAATTGGATTTCAGTTCATCACGGAGACCCCAGTGGGAGATCAGCTTCATCTCTTCCGGGAAAAGGGTCGCGCCCTCCTCCGTAAGTAATTTTCCCATGAATATATTATATTCTGAAATGTAGTTGTCTGCAGCAGTCAATACGCGTGAGGCATTTTGTTTTACTGATGCAGGTACCCTTGACGTGAATTGGTCTCCCATTCTGGCATATGCCCATTCCTTTCTCGACCAGCCTACACCCAGCTCCGTCTTTTCCTGAAGGCTGTAATAAGGAAAGTTAAGCGCAGTCAGAAAGGCTATCCTGTTATCAAAAAAATCGTCTGTGAGGTGAGCTGATGGATTATAGGCTCCCAAAAGCAGGTCAATCGGCTCCGGAGCAGGCCCTTCCAGGTGTAAAGGTTCTTTCAGCTTCACATCCATCTGATGAAAATGTCCGTTGAGGATCTCAAAACCGCGTTCGAGCCTGTAGTACAAAACCTCTAACTGACCCTCATCTGCAATGAAATGGTCGCGCACAAAACCGGCAAATTCCTCCTCCGAACCATCCTGTCCCCTCCAGAGAGCAGCCGCCTGATTGACACCGCGATTGATCCGGAATACCGCGGCATCTCCGTATTTGTCTTTCAATTCGTTTTGCAGGCTCGCGATAAGCGTTCCGGATATATTGGAAACATCCATAACCTCTGGGGATTTTGGGGTGCCGCAGGATGACAGCACCACGGTTAATACCATGAAAATAAAATGATTACGCATAATTCACCACTTACTTTTAATCCTCTAAAAGTAGACATTATTACGCAATCACAAAATGACAAATACCTTAAAATGAATCAAATAAGCGTGTAAAGAACCGCGAAGAAATGCATGATGCTGCCACCTAATACAAAAAGGTGCCAAATGCCATGTCCGAAAGGCAGCTTCCGCCAGGCATAGAAGAAAACGCCAACACTGTAGGAAAGTCCCCCGATCAGCAAAAAGAGCAGGCTCAGCCCGGGCAGGTTTTTCATCATCGAGTTGAAAATAAATACAAACATCCAGCCCATAATCAGATATATCCCAACCATCAATCTCCGGTATTTGTGGAGGTGAATGGAACGTATCACGATGCCTGTAATAGCTACAGACCAGATGATCCCGAAAAAGGTCCAGCCCAGCGCACCGCGAATGGTGGTAAGCAAAAAGGGAGTATAGGTCCCGGCAATCAGCATAAAAATGGCCGCATGGTCAAAACGGGCAAATACGTTTTTGATTTTTTCCCCGGAAAAACTATGGTACAGCGTGGATGAAGTGTATAAAACGATGAGCGACACCCCGAAAATGGTAAAGCTTACAATGTGCCAGGCATCTCCGTGAATGGCCGCCGCGACGATCAGGATAACCAGTCCGGCAATACTGAGCAAGGCACCTATACCGTGGGTAATGCTGTTCACTACCTCTTCAGCGGCAGTCAGTTTTCTTCGATTGGGTTCTATGTTGTTCTTTGTCATGAAGTATTCTTAATTTTTAAACAATACAAATATAACGCCTCGAATACGCTTTTGGTTTGTTCGAAAGTTAAAAAAATGTTACGGTATAGTTAGCCGGAGATAGTCAGGCCTGTTCCTGTTCCCTGAAAGTGATACCATAGGATTTTAACTCCTCCAGGACTGGATCATAGATTTCCCTGACAGTCGGGATATAGGCACCTGCCAGGGGCAGTTTCCCGTCGAGGTATAACCTTGATGCCATTCCAAGCGGCAGGCCAACTGTTTTTGCCATGGCCGTGTGTGTGCGGTCCTCACCGGTAACCCCCATCGAGGAGGTTAGGATTTTCTCCTGCCCGGTCATACAATCCGTATAGTTGAACTTGTGCCACATGACCACCATATCCTTATCGTCCGGTTTGAGTGTCCATTTTTTAACTAAAATGGATTCCAGAATCTGCGCTGGCGTTGCATTTTGTAGTCCGACCTTTTCATCGCTGAATATCCCAAGCCATTCCAGCATTTCAATGACCGGAGAATCCTGGTCAATATGAAAAGCGCGGTAGAGTTTGACTTCCACGGAATCCCTTGGGTGATAGTACAGGAAAGAATTGATGAATTCCCGGTGTGTCAGTTCCTCCGAATTTTCCATGATATAGGAATTGTCTGTAGCGCCCAACTGTACAAAGATATCCCAGGCCTTTGAAAAACCCGGCCTCCTGAGGGTTCCCCGGTAAATGGTCGGAATCCCCTCCAGGCTATACTTCGTAATGTATTTGAGGGAATCCCTGTTGGCATAACCTTCAAATCTTCCGAAGCCCTCGATGTCCATATATTCTATTCTCCGGAACAAGCGATTGTAGGGTATATACTTCATTTTTCCACACTGTATAAACCGGGCAGGTCCTGGCCATCCTGCCAGGACCACGTTGGTGGGGTTCCAGGTGAATTTATAATGCCAGGGATTGTCATCCGACTCAGGTGCCACCAGTCCGCCGGTAAACGATTCGAAACCGGTCAGTTCATGCCCTTCGGCCCTGATCCGCTCAATGATCTGCATGGCCGACATATGATCCAGACCGGGGTCAAGCCCCATTTCATTCAATAAAAGAACTCCCTTCTCCCGTGCTTCATCATCAAGTTTTTTTATTTCATCCGATTCATAGGAGGCCGTAAACAGGGATACTCCGTGTCTCAGACAGAGCTCCGCCACCCGGGGATGAAACCTGGCCGGTAACATGGAGATAACCAGAGAAGCACGGCTTACCTCCCGCTCAATAGGTCCGGGCTGATCGATATTGCAGGCGAAAATCCGGGTATCCCGGCCGGCTTTACTCTCCGCCAGTTCCTTATCCCTGTCGCCCAGAACAATTTGCCAGGATTCGCGGCCATCCTTTTGGACACCCCTCTCTGCGGCTTCTTTCTCCAGGAAATGAATCAATGAATTGGAAGAGAGGCCTGCTCCCAGAATTAATATGGTCTTCATTTGAAAATATTATATCTTAATCCTTTATCATCTCATCGTTACCGTTATGCGACCAATCCGGGAGGGATTGCATGTGGGTAACCAAAACGGCCTGAAGAGAACTGATGACCCCGGCCAGGGGTCAAACCAATGGTTGATACGTATGTTCTACCCATATGTCACCCCAGCAAGGGGCCCTTGACATGCATCCATTGTAGGTCCGTTGCTGCACCCCGAATCAATTGCGGGACAGCGGTGTTCTCACAGCGTTGATCATGTCATGACTGGCGGCTACCGTAGCCATCCAGATAATCCTGAAGGTACTGAAACCTTTCTGTCAGGACTCCCGGACCATCCTCTGAACGTACCGTAATGCTTGCCCGCCCGATAATGTCGTCCGGATCGTTTCCGGCCAAACGGGGTAAAACCTTGTCGATCAGGTTCATACCAAAGTCATGGGAAGCATCTTTCGGTAACTCGCACGGGAGATTATCCACGGCCATCACACTGATATGCCGTTCATCCGAAAAAGGTTCCTTCAGCTCTCCTGTTTCCGG
>JAUWAB010000014.1 GCA_030602265.1 Prolixibacteraceae bacterium
AGCCGTCACGGTCAACAGCGAGGGTCACCGAATTGTGGCTGTCCCAGTTAAGCACCGTACTGGTACCGCCATGGGTTTCGCGTGCGGTGGCCGGCATAATGTGAAGGTGAAAATTTTCTTCATCGAGGTTGCGCTGGCCCACCACCATATTGCGGTTCGCATTGTAGTAGGCAATGTACTGTCGATTGCCGTGCGTGAGCAGGCAAAATCCTACCGGATGGCCCGCCCAGACCTCATCAATCTCAACAGATCCGACGATGGACTGTTTATGGCCACGTTCGTCAAGGACAATCCTGTCGCTGAGGGATTGGCTATGTCCCGACATTATGATGAGAATAAACAGCAGAAAGCAGGTAGCTTGTTTTACCATAACACAATGATATTGAATTTCAGAATCCTATTCCAGAATGAATAAAACCGGGTTACACATTCCCGGATGGAAGGCACTCCAGCCGGCCGGTTACCAGCCTTTGAGCGCTTTGTAACGCAGAAGGGCCTCCGTGAAATAGTAATCACCATAGGTTAACGGAACATCGACCTCACTTTTTTGAGGAATATGTCCCACCCCGCGTTTCAGGATAAAAAATCCGTTGGTGCCGGGTTCTGCCAGGTATTCCGGAGTTGAAAGCGTGGTGAGCTGCTTTTCAGCCATCGACAGATACTTTGAACTGAGTTCTCCCTCTGTGAGCGTGCTGAGCTCAATCAGTGCGGAAGCCATAATGGCCCCGGCAGAAGCATCCCTGAGCGCATCCGGAATATCCGGAGCAAGATAGTCCCAGTAGGGAATGCCGTCCCCGGGCATATTCGGATGATCAATCATCAGATTGGCGATGGCAACTGCCTGGTCAAGGTATCTCTGGAGTCTGGTCTCTCGGTACATCACCACATAACCATATAAACCCCAGGCACTTCCCCTGGCCCAGAGGGACTCATCAAACGCGCCCTGGTGGGTCTGTTTTTTATGCGGGATGCCCGTCAGTGTATCGTAAGAAACCACGTGATAGGAACTAAAATCCGGCCGGTAATGGTGTTCCATGGTCTTGTCGGAATGCGATACGGCCACTTCCCGGAAAACCTGATTTCCTGTGTTGTGGTAGTTCCACATCAGCAATTCGAGGTTCATCATATTGTCGATAATAACCGGGTACTGCCACAGCCGGGCATTAAAGTCCCACGACCGGATTACGCCGAGCTCAGGATTAAACCGTTTTATGGCACTCTCCCCGGCGACTTTTAACACGTCGCGGTAATCTTCTCTGCCCGTAAGCCGGTATCCGTTCCCGAAACTGCAATAGATCTGAAATCCGATATCATGGTCATAGGTGTTATACTTTTCCTTTTCCACGCGGGCAGAAAAATCTTCTGCCAGTTTCCGGTGAACCGGGTCTCCGGAATATTCATAGAGATACCACAAAACTCCGGGAAAGAAACCGCTGCACCACCATTTAGAATCGGAAGTGACAATTTCGTCCTTCTCCTTCACATAGGATCTGGGGAGACGGCCCTCCTTGTCTTCCAGGTATTCAGCCATGGCCACCGCCTGTTGACTGATAATCCCGAAACTTTTTTCGATTACTTCCTGCATGGGCTCCTTTTTTGCGCAGGATACTAACAATAAGACGAAAATTGATGATAATAATAATGATCTCATATCTATTTATTTGGTTAAAACCTGAAACACCATGAATTGCCCTGACGGGGCAATGTTATCCATCATAATCATTCCGGCAACTTACTCAATTTCCGGAAAATAGCCTAAAAACCAGCACCCTATTATTTCCAGTTTTCAAGGGGTTGGTTAAAATCCGCCTTTGTGCCGGCAACACCCGGGATCAGTTTTACCTGGAAGACTGATGATGCACCAGCAGGCAGTCCGGTTTCAAAACCGACCAGAACGGTTCCCGGATTGGGTGCATCGTAATCGGTGGAAGGCTGCGAACTCCAGGTGGTGAGGGTAATTCCGGCCGGCTCATCCACCTTTATGGTAAGGCGCTTTCCATCCTTTTCCAGAGTAGCTTCATTTTTTCCTGAAAGGATTACGGAGGCATCGGTAAGCATCTGCCAGCGGATCTGAGCTTTGTTTGCGCCCGACTTCAGTTCATCCCTGACCACAACATATTGTCCGTCGACCAGGGCAGCCCCCCTGATGGCCTGATCCAGCTGGCCTTCATACACCGTCGACATGTCGGTTATACCAAACATGAATGCAGGATCGTGGCCATATTTTTCCATTTTGGCGTAACCACTCACGCGTTGCAGTTCCCCGTTGACGGTTAAGGTATTGTGTATGTAATTGTTCAGTCGCAGAATACTCCAGCGCACGGCGTCCTGGGTACGTCCAAATATGGACATCCCCCGCGATTCGAGTGATTCGTAACTCTGGCTTCCCATATCGATGGCCCAGCGGATTCCTTCCGCCTCCATGATAAAGGAACCTATATCCATGTGGCCATGGTTCACCGAGGGAGACCCGCCTTTGAAACCAAGGTAGATGGCGTTGGGATCGCTCCACGAGGTACGTGCCAGCATCAAAGGCATTTTACCCTGGCCGATATAGACCTTTTCGGCTGGTTCCGTCACGGATTCCATCCGGATATCCTTACCCCATATCATAACGGCAGGCAGGATGCGGTTGGAAGTGAACCTGGAATAATCGGCACGGTCGAGATATTGTTTTTCGACCCAAAGTAATGATGGATCATTACTTTTTTCAGCAAACCAGAACATTGCGGGACTCAGGCTTCCGCCACCTCCGGCATCGCCCCAGTTATAGCTGGCGCCGGTCGGACCGACCATTGATTTCAGGAAGGAGCCGGTTTTCAGATAACCGGGATGATTGGCATAATCGAACCGTCCCGGAAATGCCTTATCCATGGCACTGTTGAACAGCACATTAAAGGAAGTACCATAATTCCAGTAACCATATCCTTCGGGGTAAGCGCCATCAGGTTCATAATCTTCCATCGGCAGGTGGATCGTTTCCATGGCCCGGTCGATCATCTGACGGGCAATTTCGGGATGATCCTCAAGAATAGCCAGCGCCCCGAAAACCATTCCGGCATTGCAGACCTGGTTCCAGTTATGGGTAGCCCTGAGCCAGCTGTTGTATTTCGAATCGAGCGAGGGTTCGAGGCCCTTCTTCAGGATGGCCTCCCGGATGATTTCCCTTGACTCAGGTTTCAGCCGGTCGTACACCCAGTCGTATCCGATGGCAACCGCCATAGTCATCTCCGCAACATCCAGAAAATGAGAAGGATTCCAGTCGGAAAATCCGGCGATATAAACCATCTCCTTCTCTGCCCTTTCGGCATATTTGACCTCACCGGTTGTCCGGTATGCATAGGAAAGAAAGAATATCCTGCGCAAAGCCTCCCTGGATTTGTCCAAAAGGCGCCTGCCTATCTGAATGCGCTCAATGGGCGGCAATGGGATAATCTTGTCGCATTCATCCAATATGGTCTGGTGCATTTTACCCCAGACCGGACTCACCTTCACCGATTTTTTGATGGCAGCCTCCTCTCCTTTCAGCAGCAAGATTCTCGGATGGTCTGTCCCGAAAGCATCTTGAGCTACGATATCATTCTTATTGCATCCTGAAACACAAAAAAAGCTGATGAGGAAAAAGAAAAAGAAGAACCTTTTCATAACGTGGTATTTTGATTGGTTTGATTTACTTTACGGTTACGCTGGACCCTGTAAAAACGGCTTTAGGCAGGGTTATGGAAATGTTGGTTTGGTTTTTCTTGTCATCGTAAGCAAAGGTAACACCTTCCCCATTAAGTTCAACCTTACCGGAAATGGTCAGGTGCATTTTTCCCATTTTACGTGTGGGATCAGCCACCGAGATTTCCTTCACTGCCCGACCATCAGTTTTGATCATCACCGCACCCGGCATGTCGCTTTCCACCCTCAGGCCACCCGGAAGTTCCACGGCTGATGAAGTGTAAAAAACCATCTGGTAAATGCCCAGTCCGGGATGGCCTGCTGCCTGTATCGAAGGAGTATTCGACAAGATTACCGTAGCCGGATTTCTGCTGTAAGAATCCATTTCTTCAGCGGAAATACCGGGAACCACAACATACGCATAGGTTCCGTTCTGCACCCTGTTGCCATGGTTCAGCCACAGCTTGAAAACATCCATGCTGATTTCTTCCCTGGAGGAACTGGTCTGTCTGTTGATACTGTACCAGCTGCCTGTCTGTGAATTATTGAGGAGATTTGCCTCAGCGGATTCCGGGAACAGGTATCCGGTATGGTCGTGATGAATCCACTGAACATTCCGAATGGTGTGCTCACCACGGTCTATTCTGCGCTTACCTCCGGATCCGGAAACGGTTACATCACCTGCCAGCAGGCATTGGTTAAGCGAAGTGACCACCGGCAGGTTTCCTCTGGAAGCAATGCCTGAGCCTAAACATACATACTCCCTGTCGAAGAAGAACCATGCCTTTTTGGCGGCCAGCGGGTCATGCGGACTCTTAAAGTCAAATGCCACTGCGCCGTACATGCCGTCGGTTACCGCACCGACAAATTCGGTAAGCCCATCTTTCTGTATTTGATTGGCTGCCGGCATTTCTTCCTTCTGCAGAATGGTGGTACCAGGTATCTTCTGCCAGTCGTACACCGGGGCTATATTGTTATATTCTTTCCCGCTGACAGAAAGGTAATTGGTACCGTCTCCCCGGTGATGGTTTTTCAGCCCCTCACTGTTGTAGGGCTCTTCCATGTTACGGTTCCGGGTGGAATACATCCTTACCGAGGTGAAGTAGCCCGGGCGCTGATGGGAATAGTGTTCGGTCTGCCAGAAAAATTTTCCGAAAGACAAGCTATGCTCTGCATCTCCTCTTCTGATCCGGATAATCTCCTGCAGTTCGGATTTCCGGTAATCAGAGGCTGACAATAGTCTCTCAGGCGCAGCAGTGCTGTATGGATTAAAGCTACCCGGCCGGGAGATATCGCGGTTTTTTGTTCCGGGGTCATTTATCTTGCCATAAACCAGTTGTTTACAAATTCCATCGAGGTAGTAATCAATGAGATGGTTGATTTTATCGGCAGAGAAAGCGTATCCCGTTCCTGCCACGTAGGCAGCCCATTCGGCAAAAGCATCAGCATAACCTACTCCATATGACAGGGTATTGTTTACGCGGTCTTCACGGTGGTGAAAACTGTAATCGTGTTGCATGCCCCGCTCGCCGGTTGTAAATTTGATTTCGCCCTCAATTACCCGGATAACTTCGTCAAATCCGGTCTTATTGCCTGTAAAGAGCAGGTTTTTGGCGAGAATGCCCCCGATTTTTATGCGGTCGCCGCTGGGCCTGGCCCCCGAGGCATTCAGATGTGCCCTCCCGATGATCGGTTGAGCTTTTTCAACCAGCGCCGCCGGCAGTTCATCGCCCATAATCAGCATCAGGGTAACCAGATTATCGGGAGTACCAATCTGGTTATGCCACCAGTTTTCGCAGATAAAATCGTTGGCCACCCAGTAAGACAGGGCTTTTTCTACCGCTGTTTTCAGGTTCTTCTTTTTGTACCAAACTGAATTTTTATTTTTATAGGCACGGGCCATCGACACCATATTGGCAGAGTGAATCCTGTGCTCAAAGCCAGTATTTGAAACGTCTTCGTAATTAATGCCCGGCCAGGTCCCGTCGGCACGGATCGTATTCACCAGATCAGAAACCTGGGCATCGTCTACCCGGGGTTTCATCAGCTCCGCCACAATCCTCTTTTTAATTGTATCAAAATCAGACTGGGAAAATACAGGCATAGTGTACAGCCACAAAACAAGGAATATGGAAATATATCTGGCTACAAGTTTCATAAAGTCATTATTCTTAATATTCTGTCAAATACTTTTTCTTTTTGTTTTAATATCCATCCCGGAAAATTCTCACCTAATATGTAAATGTAATTAAACACCAGGGTAGTCGGGCGACCGTAAGACACAACCTTCAGATGGGAAGAATAGGAGAACTGGTCGTCGAATCAGGGAGTTCTGTCCCGCCACAATTTAAAATCATCCCAGTAAATCTGAAGTGCTTTACCATTGCTCCTCATAAAGTCGATCAGGGCTTTTGAGGTATACAGTTTCAGCGGATTAAAATCGGTTACGCCATCGGGATTTTTATCTCCGGAATTATGGGTAAAATGGGTTACATCAAATACCACCTGCCGTTCACCCCCTTCGGGCTGAATGGCCATCCAGAAGCGGCCGGTTTTGGCATCACCCTCTTTATAGTAATATTCCATGGTAAACCATTTTCCGACCGGGACTTTCACATTCTGGTTAATTTCTTTCCAGAGGGTGGTATATTTCTGGCTACCGTTTTCGAATAACTCGCAATCCTGGCCATCCAGGATAAAACAAAGGTCGCTTTCCCAGTCTACCGGTTTTCCGATTCCCAGGGTAATTCTGAAGCGGTGCGGCACAGACTGGTTCCAGGTGATATTATTCCAGAATTCGGCGATGGTCAGCCAGCTGATCTTTTGCGGAAATTTGCGGACCATCAGAAAGTCATCTGGCAGGAAGATCCGCACCGACTGGTAAAACTCTTTCATACCGGTTTCGGCCCCGTAAAGATTGGCCTGAATCCGGCCTTTGGAACCGTCAACATTAGCTTCATTGAGCCAGAAATGGAGAACATGATTGGAAGGATTACCCGGTTCAGGAATTATCCGGGCGAAGCGTTGCGTGGTGTCACCCCCCTGATACTGAAGGTTAAACCTGCCAATGTTTTTGCTGTTGTCGAGGTCTTCCACCCAGTCGTTGGGCGCAGGAAGGGAAACATCCTTTCCGGTAATATCGTCATCACCCGTAAGAGGATTGGCACTGTGTCGGATCCTGGAGCCGGGCTCGAATCCGGAATGAAAGAGCAGTACCCCTTTCTTACCCTCTTCGGCTGCAGGAACGGGAAGTTCAGTGGAGCAAAAGACCAGAAACGGGAAGGATAATATAATCAGCAGGATCGTGATGGTTAGTTTATTGGTCATGGTTTAATTCATCCTGTTCCACAGTGGATTCCCCGGGTTGCAAAGGTATGCTTATGACAGCTGAATAGTCCACAATGGAATCATTAAAAATTACTGTACGGGAAAAAACCCGGATTTAAAGGAAAAAACCATTGCACCGGAAATTCCGGCACAATGGTTTTGGAATAGTGCTACCTATTTCACTGTATAGCGTTTGATGCTAATAGTCATGGTCCTGGCAGTGTTATTCACACTGTTCACATAAATATACGCTCTGTATTTACCATCGGCTGTTTCGACCCATGCTCCGGATTCGGCGCGCAGGTTAATGGCCCAGTTGGGTGCATCAGAAAGATTGAGTTCCTGGAAATCAATATCATCCACATAAATCCCATACTGCAGGTTTGCCAGATGTCTGTCGCGGAGTGCCCATGTTCTCTGGATTTTCACATTGTTGCTGACACCAGCCGGCAAGGTAATCCCCGGACGGAAATCGGCATCGGCAGCAGGTGCTACAAGAGCATGGTTAAATGTGATACCGGTAATGGCACGGTAGAGATACACCAGGTCGATTTTGCCGGCATTGGCAGCAGCGTCGGCGGCGTTGTAAGCAGTCATATCGGCAATGGAAAAATAGGCGAGGTTATTGTCGCTGAGAACAATATTCCGTTTCATTTCCATATTGGCAATGGTGTAGGGACCCATTTTATAGGTTACCGTTTCACCCGTGCTCGCCTTGGCCGAGAAGGTAAAGGATACCGACTTGCCCCTTGCATCTTCAGGAATTTTGTAGTAATACCGGAGTGCGGCAGCGACCGTATCCCTTGTGAAGGTCACTTCCGTTTTGCCACCGACGGTTACCGACGGGCTGGCCACGACGATCCCTGTATCTTTCCCGTTAGGCAGGGTATAAAATGAGTGGTGTTCCATGAAGGTACCGGCAGCACCGGCGATGGTGGCCTCCACCTGCATGTTGGTCAGTTTTCCTTTACCGAAACCTAATGCTGCGGCATATACAAACTCGATATCGAGTCCTGCCACGTTTGGACCAATGGATCTTTTTATACAGTCGTTCTGAAGTTGGGTTTTTGCTTCAGGCAAGGCGTACTCGTCTTCCTGACAAGCGACGAACAGCATAACAAATGCCATTACCCAAATTAAATTCGAATATTTACGTTGCATAGTCATTCACGTTTAAGGTTTCGTTTGAACTGTAACATACACGGTGTAGGTTTTCTGAACCTTGCGGTTACCTGCAATTACCGTCCATTGTTTCGGAGTGGTCAAATTGGAAAAGTCAACCCAGGTGGTGATTTTCGGATCGAGTTTTGCATCGGTAACCAAAGAGAATTGGGGCCAAAGTCTTTTAAGGTCGGTTCCCCAGAAAACTTCAACGTTGATGGTTTGTGCTGTGGTGTCAATCACGGCTGCTTTCGTCCGGACAGTCTGAAAATCGGGACCCAGCAGTTCAAAGTTACTGACATAACATTCGGCGCGTTCTGTAATCAATAATCCATCTTCATCGATAGGATAATCAGCACAGCGTATTCCGGCAAAGACAATAATGATCAGAGCCAGAGATATTTTTATTATTCTTTCCATTGAATTCATTTTTATTCTATTCATTTTCAATGTATTTATTACATCCATGGCCTGTTTTGGGTAAGGTTGGAATTGCGATCGCGTTCTCCCGGAGGAATCCTGAAGATATATGCCTGTTCGTAGGTCCGTTCAGAGGTATTCTGGAAGTAACGGGTTACATTGGCTGCATGGGTATCGCGGGTCCATTTACCATCGCCATACGGAGGGCCCCACACACGCTCGAGTGCTCTCCAGCGGCGGAGGTCAAATCCACGGTGGCCTTCACCTAACAGTTCCACAATACGTTCCTGTTCAATAGCATCGAAGAACGATTGCTTGTCAGCATACTTTTCCGGGGCAAGTGGTGGCAGGTTACCACGGCGGCGAACTTTATTCACCACTTCCACTGCATCGGCCAGCGGACCATAGGCTTCATTGGAAGCTTCGGCATACATCAGAAACACATCGGCAAGGCGCATAACCGGCCATGCAAAATCGCCCTCGCTTCGGCCCTGTCCGGCATAATTTCTCAGGAATTTACGGTAAACATAACCGGAGTTGCAACCATCGGTATTGTACGAGGTATATTCGACACCATTTATTTTGACCACTGAGTTCCAGGTCTTATAAATGAATGGTACCCAACCGGTTTCCTTAAGTGAAAGAATTCCCATACTCATTTCATAGTCCCACATGATGGATGATTTCATACGGTAATCCCGGTTTTCGTAGCTTTGGGGATTTACCGCCGAATTAGGGGTAGTTCGGGCGTTGGGATTTGATGTGGGGTTCATCGGAACCAGAGGCGTAACGAAGTCACCGGTAATGGTTGACTGATACCGGTCGGCTATTTCATAGCGCGGGTGTGTCCAGCACTGTGAACCTTCATGAGACCTGCCCGCGACATCGCGCATCAGTTCTTCGCCCTGACCGGTACCTGTTCCACCGTGGGTAAAGGTCATGATCATTTCAGGATCGCCATTGGCTGTTGGCAGGAACAGGTAGAAATAATTGGGCAGTACTTCAGCGCTTCCTAAAGTACCGGGTTGTCCGGGATCTCCATTCCTGAAAAGATTCAGTCCGAAATCATCGATAACCCTTTTAAAGTCAGCGGCTGCAGATTTATATGCAGCATCGGCAGCGCTGGCACTGGGAGTAAATCCATCCAATTCGGGCCATCCGAATTTATTCCAGCTTGCCCAATAGAGCTGAAGTTTTCCCCTGAAGGCCAGAGCAGCAGGTTTTCCGGCCCTGCCGGCAGCTGAACCCTTGTTGGGCAGTTTTTCCACAGCATAGCTGAAATCGGCCATGATGGAATCTTTCACTTGTGCCATCGGCATGCGTGAGATATCAGCCACTTCTGAATTATCATAAATAATCCTGCCAAAATAGGGAACATCCCCCCACATGGAGATCAGCCTGAAGTAAACCATTCCCCTGAGCAGGCGTGCTTCAGCAACAACTGCCTCGAGGCTGGCCAAGGAGGCCGGACTAGCCTCCGGGAGCATTTTGGACACATTTTCGATCACGTAATTTGCACGGTTTACCCCACCGTACAGGTATCGGTAATATTTATCGAAGGAAGCCCCATATCCGCTGGGATTATAGTTTCCGCCGTTGTAGGCATCACCCAGCCTAAGGTTTCCGCTTGTGGTACTGGTCCCGCGGGTTCTGATATATTCTCCATGTCCATCGAAATAGTAATCACGGTCGAACAGCGGCCTGATGGAGGAATAAGCACCCATCAGCGCAGTGGTGGCGTCCGCTTCTGTTTTCCAGAATGCCGCTGCCCCCAGCTCCGTGGTTGGCGGTTGGTCCAGAAGATCTTTGGTACATGCTCCCGGCAAAAGCATCAATATTGCAAATGCACTTATTGCCAATATGTTAGATAGTATCTTTTTCATTTCCATTCTTTTTTAAATTCCCAGGTTAATACCAAGTGAGAACGATTTGTTCAACGGATAGGCATCATTTGAGTGAGCCCGTTTCTCAGGATCAAGTCCACGGAATTTGGTAAAGGTGAGCAGGTTCTCACCGGTTCCATAAATTCTCAGGTTGTCAATGCCAACCTTGGCCAACAATCTCTTAGGAATGGTATAGCCTAACTGCAGGTTCTTCAGACGCAGGTAACTCATGTCGTCCAGCCAGAAAGTCTGGGTATTTCGGTTGTTGCTTCCGTTAAGACGGGGCCACGAACCACCACGGTTGTCCCAGTCCCAGGGTTCTGTCCAGTGCTCCCAGGTGGAAGCATAGCGGCGGTCGCTGAAGTTGGTATTGTTGTAGATATTCAGCCAAGTGGTTTTGCGACCCGCTGATCCCTGAAACAGGACAGCCAGATCAATTCCTTTATATCCGACATTTCCGTTGAAACCGAAGTTGGTGGTTGGCCTTCCGGTACTGAATTGCGGATAGGCTTTCTGGTCATTTCCGTCAATACGTCCATCACCATTCAGGTCTAAACGGAGAATGTCACCAGGAGATGCTCCCTGCGGCGTATTGTTGTAAATTTGCTGCCAGGTCTGTGCAATTCCGATGTCTTTATACGCATAGAGGAAACCATAAGGCATATTGATAAAAGTAGTACCCCTGCCAAGGAACTCATTCCACTTTTCAAGGCGATTCCTGTTGTACGATCCATTAGCATTCAGGCTGTAACGGAAATCCCCTTTTTTATCTTTCCAGTTCAGATTGACTTCAATACCCCTGTTTCTGAGGTCTCCGATATTCCTGCGGGGTGCAGTATATGCGCCGGTCAGGTGGATAGACATTTCTGAAGGCCGGTTCATTCCGGTGGTCAGACGGTCGTAATAGTCAACTTCAGCCGTGAGCCTGTTTTTCAGGAAACCGAGATCAAGACCAAGGTTCATCACATAGGTGCTTTCCCATGACAGGTCTTTGTTCACCATTTTCTGGTTTATAAAACCTTTGACAATATTTCCGCCGATCATATAGTTGCTTGTTCCCAGGGTCTCTTTCTGCTCGTAACGTCCAACGCCACTGTTGTTACCCAATCCGCCATAGGAAAACCGGAACTTGCCACTCGAAACATACTTGTCGAGGATCGGTTTCAAAAAGTTCTCCTCGGTAAACCTCCAGCCAAACGAAGCTGATGGGAAGAAACCATACTGGTATGAGTCAAGGAATTTGGATGATCCGTCGTACCTGAAGTTGGCTTCAAACATATATTTATCGAAGGCTGTATAGTTCAGACGTCCGATGTAGGATTGGAGTCCTTCGGCACTGGAGTTACCGCCTGTTCCCTGAATATCGGTTAGTGCAGCATCGATTTCACGCAGGGAAGGATGCAAACGGTCGTTGCGGGAACTCATCTGATACCGGCCATACCAGTACTCTTCGCTATATACCAGGAGAGCACCGATTTCATGGTTCTTTTTAATAACCTTGTTATAGGTCAATCGTCCGGTAAGCTGGGTTTTATAACCGGTGTGGGTATAATTGGCAATACCGGCATTTTCGCCTACATACACCCTTGAACCGAATGCCCTGGTCTGAAAGTTATAGGACCTGTTGGGTGTATTCGCAGTGTATCTGAACTGATTATAATAATTCAGTGCATAATCTACCCTGGCAACCA
The DNA here is from genome assembly GCA_030602265.1 of Prolixibacteraceae bacterium. Lineage (GTDB taxonomy): Bacteria > Bacteroidota > Bacteroidia > Bacteroidales > Prolixibacteraceae > UBA1413. The sequence continues at coordinate 12,146 of JAUWAB010000014.1, forward strand.
GCCCTTTAACAGGGCTCCAGTCGAGGTACATACTCGGATTGGCTTCCTGGCGGTTCTGATAATTCAGGTTATTGATATACAAAGTATACGGGTTATATGCCTGCGGGTCTTCGTTATAGGCCATTACGCCCCCGAAATATCCGGTTGCCGGATCGTACGGGGTAATGCCCGCAATAGCATACTGCATATCGAAACCGGCAGTATTGCTTGAATTGTCATCAGTAAAACCATCCTCCAGGGCATATACCCATTTCGACCAGTTACCACCAAAACGGGCACCGATATTCATGTTGTGCCTGATCTTGTAATCATAGTTAAAACGTGCATTGTAGCGGGTATAGTCATTATTGATCTGAAGACCTTTTTCATCCATCATTCCCACGGATATGAAGAAATTGGACTTATCGTTTCCGCCGGACGCAGACAAGTTATGATTAATCACCTGTCCGTCACGCAGGATAATGTCCCACCAGTCGGTATTGGGAAATCTCAAAGGATCGATCATTCCCATAGCCATCCACTGGTCGATGGTACCATCCTTAAAGTTCAGGTTTTCACGAAGTGTACCGACCAGGGAAGCACGTTGCTGAATCGTCATCGCACGGGGATAATCGGCCATGAACTTGTAACCGCGGGTAGGGTGTTCCAGGGCATACGAACTGGAGAAATTGATCTTTGCCTTTTCATCGCCACGACCTGTTTTGGTGGTAATCAGAATTACCCCGTTGGCGGCGCGTGAACCGTATACGGCAGAAGATGTGGCGTCTTTTAATACCGAAATACTTTCAATATCGTTCATATTCAGACGGTTGATATCCACATCGGGCATGCCGTCAACCACGATCAGCGGATTGGCATTGTTTACAGTACCCAATCCGCGGATTAGCAGAGAAACGTCATTCTTACCTGCCATACCTGAGTTCTGGTTTACGGCAAGGCCTGGCAAAATCCCGGATAATCCGGACGATACATTGGTCAATGCACGGCTGGTCAGCTGCTCATCGACTGTCACCGCTGCCACGGAACCAGTCAGGTTTACTTTCCTTTGCGTTCCATAACCAATTACAACCACCTCATCGAATCCACGAATGTCTTCTTTAAGTGAGATGTTTATTAAAGACTGATTGGTTACGGTAACCTCCTGCGATACATAACCTACAAAGGAATATACAAGCACAGAATTCTCAGGGATGTTTACCACATAATTCCCGTCAAAATCAGAAACTGAACCAATGGTGGTGCCTTTTACCACCACGTTAACACCAGGAAGAGGTTCTCCCTTTTCATCGGTAACCTTACCGGTTATTCTCCTGGTTTGCTGTTGTGCACCACTTTGCGATGCAAAGACCGAACTCCAGAAATTTGCTTCTGCCGTAAAATGGCTGGTGGTAATCATTAGAATTACCATCCAGAATTTTACTGAAGAAATCATTCTGAAAATTCTGCCATCAGCATAATTCTTCTTGTTTAGAATCATAGTGAACAGATTTAAGAATTGATTTTACTCATTTGAACTAATTATTATTGGATTTGTCTAAGTTGTTCTTTCGTCCGAGTGCCTCCAGAAAATAATAGTCGGCATACATGATGGGGACATCGACTTCTGAGTTATGGGGTTTATGACCGGTCGAATGGGCAAGAATAAAACCCTGATTCCCTCCCGGGGCCGACCTGTATTTATTGGCCATGCTGGCCAGCATGGCTGAAGCCTTTTCATGATAAAACTGTTTTTTCCCCGGAATAAAGGATCCCAGTTCGAATAATGCCGAAGCGGTAATGGCTGCCGCAGAAACATCCCTGGGTTCACCCTGACCCGGTTCTACATTAAAATCCCAGTAAGGAATCAAATCTTCAGGCAGATTTGGATGGCTTAAATAAAAATCAGCGATCCGCTCGGCAATATTCAGAAACTCCGCCATTCCGGTTTCCCGGTAAGTCATGGTAAAACCATAAAGGCCCCAGGCCTGGCCACGTGCCCACGCCGATTCATGATGTAAGCCCTGGTGGGTATGCTTATTGCGTATTTCTCCGGTTATCGTGTCAAAATCAATAACATGATAAGAACTGAAATCATTTCTGTAATGCGAAGCCAGGGAGGTCTGAGCATGCTTTACGGCAATCTCTGAGAAAATGGGATCTCCGGTTACCCGAGAAGCCCAGAATAACAATTCCAGGTTCATCATATTGTCGATAATGACCGGATACTGCCACTTGTCGGAGTTGTGGTCCCATGACCGGATGGCACCTACCACTGGATTATACCGGGTAATCAGAGAACGGGCCGATTGGATCAGGACATCCCTGTAAGCAGGATTGCCGGTAAGCTCGTATCCTTTGCCGAAACTGCATCCCATCATAAACCCAAGATCATGGGTTGTTGTGGTATACTTTTCATTTTCAAGCCTTAAGGTATATTTTTCAGCCAGACTTTTCCACCTGGGAAGTCCGGTATACTGGTACATCAGCCATAGTGATCCCGGGAAAAATCCACTTACCCAATCACGGCTCGGTATAAGGCGCAGGGTTCCATCCTCATTCAGATTCCGGGGAACGACCAAAAGCCTCCCCTGACGGTTAACATTATTCCCTGACTCCAGTATCTTCTCGGTGTTCTCTGCCAGAAGTTCCAGCTGTTGTCCGCTGAAAGTGACAAGCTCCGAAAAGTCAGGGCCGTTATTCTTTTTCATGGAACAGGAAGAAGCAAACAGGCAGATAAACATCCAAACGATCAAAATAAAAGATCTCTTCCCTGTCAGGAAAACTAATCTGGTTTTAGCATTCATATTATTTGTCTGATTTCGAATTTGTGTCAAAGGTATGCGCCCCTCTGAGAGACCACTGCCGCTATTATTCCAGATTTCTGTCAATTTTCATTCAGTCTGTCAATTTTGATTCAGGTTGAAACATTTCTTACAGCAATCATGGGTATGGAGAGCAAAATTGCATGAATGGTGTACATTTCAGGCCTTGAAAACCCGATTAACCCGGGGGAATATTTCTCATTTTTTCCTTTCTTTGGGGAAAGTTTAAAAATATAATGAGAAAAATATGGGTTATACTCCTTCCTTTAATGGTCCTGACGGGCATAACATCAGGAAGGATTGTTAACACCCCTGCCTTTCGGGCTGTTTCACCTCCTGAAGGATTTACCTACAGTGCGGTCATCACCATTACAGAAGACCCGACCGGAATAATCTGGTTCGGTACCCAGCACGGGCTATATTCTTACGATACCGAAAGCTTCAGAAAATATCTGCACCAACCGGGCAACAGTAATTCTCCCTCCGGAAACCATATAAGAAACCTTTTCTGCGACAGTTCAGGGAAAATGTGGATTTCAACCAATAATGGCCTGTGCTATTATGATTTCGGACAGGAACGGTTTGTAAGGTGCAACTATACAGATGATGAAGGATTGCAGATAAACCGGAATATCCTGCAGGTATTCGAGGATAAAGCCCGGCGTTTATGGCTGATCGATAACCGCGGGTTAGCCAGGATTGACACCCTTGCCAAAACCTTCAGATACCGTGATTTCAGTAATGCTCCCACGGGTGTAAGCTATGCCAGGATCGCTGCCGATGGATCGCTGTGGCTGGGAACCAATGAGGGATCTGTTTTCCAGAGCAACTACCCGTATGAAACCCTGACATTGTTCTCGCACTTCCGTCAGGCCATTGTGCAGAGTATTTTGCCGGTAAGAAATTCCGTATGGATTGGCTATGACTGGGGCGGTGCAGATAAGGCCGGATACGATGGCAAGCTTCAGGTTCATTATTCCGAATCTTCAGAAACCGGAAACACCATTTCAAACGATCGTGTAAGAGATTTTTATGAGGATCCCGCCGGGAGGATCTGGATGGCCACCTACAAAGGGCTGACCATTGTACAGGGTAATGAGATCCTGAACTTTGACCGGGAAAATTACCCTGGCATCAATCACAACAGCATATATACCTTTTACGAAGATTTTCGCGGCGGATTATGGCTGGGCACCTGGTCGGGAGGCCTCTACTATATGAATATGCACGATAACAACTTCATCCACATCAGGGACATATTCACCCCCGTTCTGAATACCAATGTAGTCAGTTCATTTACCGATGGACCGGGAGATCAGGTATGGGTCGGGACAGAGTCCGGGCTGATGTTCTCCTACCATGTTGGCACACAGGAATATAAAAAACATAACTTCAGCAGATCGGGCGACCAGGTTAATAATATCAAATCACTGTATTCCGATTCCAGGGGAAATATCTGGATGGGAACCTTTTCAGGCGGTATATGGTTGAAAAAACCCGAAAACGCAGAATTCGTCAGGGTACCTTATTTAATGGGCAGCCGGCCAAGTATCTATGGATTTGCTGAAGACCAGGACAAAATGTGGATAGCCACTTTCGGGAACGGCCTGCACTCCTATTCACCTCTTACCGGTGAAACGGAACATTTCACGAGCCGGTCGGGCGACCCCGCTTCATTGAGTAACAACTCCCTGAGAAGTGTATTGGTCGACCGGTCAGGAAATCTATGGGTGGGAACCATGTATGGCCTTAACCTCAGAAAACCGGGAGACAACGGATTTACCCGTTTTCTTCCGGATACGGTACTCAATCCATACACCATTAACCATCATGAAGTGTTTTGTCTGCATCAGGACAGGTCCGGAAATATCTGGATCGGAACAGGAGGCGGTGGACTGAACCGATATGACCAGTCGACCGGAAAGTTTGAACATTTTGATAACAATACCGGATTTTCCGGAAGAGAGATCTACGGTATTCTGGAAGATCATAATGGTAACCTGTGGGTCAGCACAGAAGCAGGGATTACCTTCTTTGATCCGAAAAGCAAATCAGCCCGGAATTTTGTCAGAGAAGACGGATTACAGGGCAATCAGTTTAACCCCGGATCCTTTTTCAGGTCAAAGCACGGCCTGATGTTTTTTGGAGGATCAAACGGATTTACCTGCTTTTCACCCGGAAACATTAAAACCAATCCGGTTCCCCCACATGCACTTATCACTTCCATCCAGGTCAACCACGAAGAACTGGTCCCGGGAATCCATGGATCGCCTTTAAAGCAATCTATCCGGCTGACCGACCAGATTATCCTCAAATCGAGACAAAACTCACTGACACTCTCTTTTGTGGCCATTAATTACCTGCAGCCCAACAAGAACCGTTTCAGGTACAGGCTACTGAACTATGATGAAAACTGGGTCGAAGCCGGTTCAGAAAGAAAAGCCACCTTCACCAAAATCCCTCCCGGCAAATATGTTTTTGAGGTAATGGCTGCCAACAATGACGGGGTATGGAATACCGAGCCCAAACGACTGACCGTCAGGATCAGGTATCCTGTACTGCTGAGGTGGTATTCACTGGGCTTTTATATTCTGCTGATTATGACAGCCGTCTATTTTGTCCAGAAGGAGATCAGAGTCAGACAAAGACTCAGACTGGAGGTCAGGGAAGAACGCCTGAGAAGGGAGCATGAGGAAATGTTAGGAAAAATGAAAATGCGTTTTCTTACCAACATCACCCATGAGTTCAAAACACCTCTTTCACTGATCATATCACCAGCCAACCAGCTGTACAACAGATACTACAATGATACTGACTCCCGGTTTCTCCTGGAGATACTGAAAAGAAATACCATACGGCTGCAGTGGTTAATCAGCCAGGTGATCGATCTGAGGAAGATTGACATGAATAAGCTCGATATTGTAATCCGGGTCATCAACGTGGTGAAGCTCTGCCACAAAATTTCTGAGTATTTCATGGCAGATGCCCGCGACAAGAACATCCGGCTGGAAGTGGTAACAGACCTTACGGAGATCTATCTGGAGACAGACCAGGATAAGCTGGACATTATCATCACCAACATGGTTTCCAATGCCATGAAATTCACGCCGGAAAACGGGGCTGTTTCCATTGCCGTGGGTAAACAGACAGATGGGTGTGAAGAAAGCTTTCAGTGGAAAAACGGAAGCATTATCCATGGACCAGTGGTCAGAATTACCGTCAGTGACACTGGCCCAGGTATTCCGGAAAGAGAGATTCCTGAAATGTTCGAACGGTTCGTTCAGGGCAAAGGACATGAAATCATGGGTACTGGTATCGGCTTATCGGTTGTGAAAGAATATGTAAGGCTGCTTGGAGGATTTATCGGGGTAAATTCATTACCGGGAGAAGGCACTGCCTTTACCGTATGCTTTCCCTGGCAGGATAACCTGACTATGAATGACTCCGTCGATCAACTTGCCGCCCGTTTCCCGCAGGATGAATCCGGGGATATTCCCTTTGCGAAAAGTGATGCAGACGAGGAGAATTATACCATTCTACTGGTAGAAGATGACGCTGAAACCAGAAACTATATCGCCGGAATCCTCAGACGCCATTTCAGGGTAATCAGTGCAACTAATGGGAAACAAGGTTTTGAGAAAGCCCTGGTAACCAGCCCTGATATTATCGTTTCAGACGTGGTAATGCCCGGAACCAGTGGTTTCGAGATGTCCAGGCTTCTGAAAGAGAACGAACAGACCAGCCATATCCCGGTAATTATGATAACCGCACAGCATGATACCGGGGTTGAGATTGAAAGCCTTGCGTCGGGGGCTGACGCCATTATTTCAAAACCCTTTCCAGAAGAACTGCTGATTGCCCATATCCGTAAACTGCTGCTTTCTTCCCGTCAAAAGAGAAAAATGGAGTCGGAAGAAAATGATTTAGTTAATACTGCCGAGGAAAGTGAATACATTGACTCCCAATTAGTCGAAAAAGCCATCCGGATTATCGATCAGAATCTGCTGAAAAGTGATTTCAGAGTAGATAAACTTGCCAGTGATCTGAACATGAGCCGCACCTCCCTGTACCGGAAGCTGAAAACGTTGACCGGCCAGTCGGCTACTGAGTTTATAAGGTACGTCAGACTGAAAAAAGCACTCAGCCTCATGGAAACCAGCGATCTCTCCATTGAAGAGGTCAGTATCGCGGTAGGGTTTAATTCGCATTCCTATTTCAGCCACTGTTTCAGGCAGCATTTCGGCAAGACTCCATCGGAGTATCTTACAGACAAAAAACTTAATCTGCCACTAACTTATTGAATAATACATAAATTGAAAAACAACTAAAACGATGAGAACCACAGCCATTCTTTTTATCCTGATGATCTGGGCGTCCATGGGTACCGGACAGGTCTCCTTCGGAGAGCCACAACTCTTTAACCAGGGCTGGAAATTTGCCAAAGGTGATTTTGAGAACGCCAGGGCTGCAGATTTTGATGACTCCCGTTGGAGAAGCCTCGATCTTCCCCACGACTGGAGTGTTGAAGGCCCGTATAGTCCGCATAACGCCAGTGCAACCGGCTACCTTCCCGGGGGAATTGCCTGGTACCGGAAAACATTCAGCACCGATGCAGGCCATGCAGGCAAACGGATTTACATCTATTTCGAAGGCATTTACCGCGACGGAGAAGTATTCATCAACGGAAAATCACTGGGTATGCGGCCCAACGGATACATTTCATATATGTATGACCTGACCCCACACATTAAGCAGGGAGAAAGCAACACTTTGGCAGTCAGGGTAGACCACAGCAAATCTGCCGACTCAAGATGGTACACCGGATCAGGCATTTACCGGAACGTCTGGTTAATATACGCCGGTCCGGTACACATTGCACAGTGGGGCGTTTTCTATACCACACCTGAAATTTCTGAAAAACAGTCGACCATACAGACAGAAACTACAGTGGTCAACCATAGCGACAAACCGGTTAACCTCACCGTTAACCAGGAATTGTTGGACAAGAACCAAAAAGTTGTAGCGAAAGCATCTGCAAAGATGACCGTCGCGGCAGGGTCAACACAGCCTGTAACCCAGAATATGAAAGTGAACCAGCCAGCCCTTTGGTCGGTCGACACACCTGCGTTATACCAGCTGAAAACAACAGTATTGCAAGGGAAAGACATTATCGACAGGACCATAACAACGGCAGGAATAAGGCAGCTGGGCTTTGATCCGGACAAAGGCTTCTCCCTCAATGGAAAGTCTATGAAAGTGAAGGGCGTATGTATCCATCATGATGCAGGCAGCCTGGGATCTGCAGTCCCCCGCGAAGTTTGGCAGAGAAGACTGGAGACATTGAAATCATTAGGCTGCAACGCCATCAGGACAAGTCATAATCCTCAGGCCCCCGACCTTTACCAGTTAGCCGACGAATTAGGTTTTCTGGTGATCAATGAGGCTTTTGACGAATGGGAATTTCCTAAGAAAAAGTGGCTGGAGGGTTGGAACCAGGGAAAACCGGGATTCCAGGGACATGCAGAATTTTTCGAAGAATGGGCCGAAACCGACCTGCGCGACATGATCCTCCGTGACCGCAACCACCCGTCGGTATTCATGTGGAGCATAGGGAACGAGGTCGATTACCCGAATGATCCGTATTCCCATCCGATCCTTAACAAGGAAGGCATTCAGCAGCAACACACGGCAGGTTTTCTGCCCAATCAGCCACATGCCGACAGGCTCGGCGGAATTGCCAAACGCCTGGCGGCCATCGTCAGGGAACACGACTCCAGCAGGCCGGTGACGGCAGGTTTAGCGGGCCCCATTATGTCTAACGAAACCGAATACCCCGGTGTACTGGATGTGGTTGGCTACAACTACACAGAAAGCCGTTATGCCATGGATCATGAAAAATATCCGGAGAGGGTACTTTACGGAAGCGAGAACGGCCATTCCATGGATGCCTGGAAAGCAGTCCGGGATAACGAATACATCTTCGGTCAATTTCTCTGGACGGGCATCGACTACCTGGGCGAATCGCACCGCTGGCCGTCGCGCGGTTTTACATCAGGATTAATTGACCTGGCCGGATACAAAAAACCAAGGGCGTATTTCAGGGAAAGCCTCTGGTCGGAAAAGCCGATGGCCTATCTTGGCACCTATCTGGCCAGACGAAATGAAAGGAGCCCTTCGGTAGACGCACTTCCCGTATGGAATTATAACAATGGCGATATGGTGAGGGTAGTATGCTACACCAATTGCGGATCGGCAAAACTTCTCCTGAATGGCAGCGAAGTTGGCGGGGAAAAACCCTATGACGACCATACCGGGATTATATTCTGGGACATTCCATTCTCCCCCGGAAAACTTGAGGTGATTTCATACAAGGCCGGACGGGAGGCCGCCAGATATTCCCTGGAAACCAGCCAGCGCCCGCAGGCCATATCGGCGAAAGCCTGGAAAGAGACCATCAGCAAAGACCGGGGGGTGGCACAGATCGAAATTCAGATTGTCGACAAGGACGGCAAACCGGTAATTCTCTCCGACGAGGAAATTGTATGCACCACTGAGGGGCCGGTGAAACTGCTCCGGCTCGAGGCCAGCAATCCCCGCGACAAAGGAGATTACACCGGTAACCGGCTCAGGGTTTTTCAGGGGAAAATGATCGCTTATGTGGAAGCCACCGGCGAACCTGGAAAGGCAAGCATTAATTTTACCTCACAGTGGCTTGACGGGGCAAAAGTTGACATTATTTCTGAATAAGGGAACGGGCGGAAAACTCAATTATATTCAGTGCCTTATCACACTCTTCCTGCGTAATAATAAGCGGAGGCAAAGCGATCATGGTATGGTAATCCCATGATAAAAGACATATTAATCAAGACATTAAACTTATTAATATCGTACTAATTTTTGCCGGTATAGTGTATTCCCCGTCCTCACCATTATGAGGTAAGTGCCTGGCTTTAAACCATTTCCATCAATCCGGAATGAATGTTCGCCGGGAAGGCTGTAACCGTTAAAAATTTCCAACAGTTTTTTCCCTGTAAGGTCAAAGAGGCTGATATTCATATCCCCGGGTTGATCTGTTACAAGACCGACCATAAAATACTCCCTGAAAGGATTGGGGTACAACCTTATACTGCCCTCATCCGATAATGAAGGCATGGCGGACGTAACCCAGGTATTGAAGTAAACCGTTTCAGACCATTCTCCCGTGTAAAGCGGATTGATTCCTCTTACCCTAAGGTAGTAGTCCTTACCAGGCTCCAGAATATTGAGCAGGTATTCCATGGCTAAGATACCTCCCGTGACGACCATAGGATTTCCGAAAGAGGGATCTCCGGCTAACTGAAGTTCATACATTCCTGCACCTGCTGCCTGGTTCCATCGCACATTCAGCTCCCCTTCAACCCGGGCGCCTGCCACGGGCTGTACGATAACCGGTCTGGCGGGTTGGGCTGCAAGGAGGATATTGTCGAGCCTGAGCTGGGCCCTTGCCCCGCTTATACCCTCCAGGTAATGGTAACGCCAGAGAAGCTGCACATACTCTTTGCCATACAGATCGGCCGGCAGCACAAGAGGCCCCACCGGTGCCTGGTGTCCGTCGTTAGCGGCCAGATATTCTGTTCCGGGAATGGTCTTGAACTCTCCTGTGTAACCAATCCTGTACTGCAGTGTCAGACCGTACTTCCTTGAATTCTGAAGAAGCGTTCCAGCCAGCCATTGGGCCTTAAACTCTCCGATACCAACCGTGTTAATCGCCAGTACAGCACCGCCCAGATCTCGTGCCCTTCCGGTATTGATAAATGAGATGCCATCATTCCCGAGACCGTTTAACCGGGTTCTTGAGCTGTTTCTGTATGGAAATCCGATATTTCCGGCATCATCCGGACCATAATCCTCTGCAGGAATGAAATAGGCAAAATCAAGCGGGTCATTCAGTCCGGGGTCATCCCGGCCACTCTGCAGGAAAAGCATATGGGGCGGGAAAGTCATTTCCGGATTGGAAGCATCCCAGGAAGTAAATGAAAAATCGGTCTCAGCCAGTTTTACCGCTTCCGGATTCACCATAACCCTGAAGCTGACACCGACCGGTTTATCGTTCGCATCGTTTGCCGTAATCCGGACAACCGTTTCACCCCGTTTTATGACATTCAGCGTTAATACACCCCCGGAAATTTCCGCCCCGGCGACCCCGGGATGACGGTTCAGCAAGGTGTAGGCAATCTCATCCCCGTCCTGATCAAGAAATACTTCATTCAGTGGTATGGTAAGGGAACTACTGCCTTCCACCGTATGGATATCCGAAGGATAGGCGATTACGACCGGAGGTACATTCACATCCTTGTCGGGAACCCCTTCAAGGGTGACATTATCGAAACGGTTATTGCCGGCAACCCCGCCACTACCCTGCTCAAATCGTATCCTGATTTTAAAATCCGGATTATCATCAGCTGACGGTATATTTTCAAAATCAACGGCAATTACTTCCGGAACATCGTCTTTGATCGTAATCCTCTTTATTTCTGTAAAATCAGTCCCGTTCAGCGAATATTCAACAATCTGAATACCGGCGCCCTGCCCCGAACGCCTGGTTTCATACCTGAATTTGATTTTGGAAAAGCCGGTGGTAGGCATATCAAAAATCAGCATAGCCCCTATAGGATTATTCAGTCGCAGATGCGTTGCAGCCGGGTCACCGAACCGCGCATTAGCTGCATTGAAACTCTGTCCGGTGTCATAAGTCACCGCCGCTGTTCCTCCGGAAGGCAGAACAACCCGGGAACCTGCACTCAGGAGGGTATAGGTCACATCAAGAAGCTTTTCCGGGAGGTTATAGTTCCAGTAATGGACAACAGCGTCTATTCTTCCGGTCTCCCTGAATACGGCAACAAAACGCCGGTTGCCTCCGGGGCGTAGTTCAAGAATCCGCTGATCGTGGGAACCCGAATCAGAATCCCATCGGACAAATTCAAAGCCTGGAGCAGCCACAGCCTCCAGCCTCAGGGGTAATCCGATAAAGTAGGTCCCCTGCCAGGGATAAGGATTGGTATCGACTCCGGCGGTCGTTTCCTCCAGCGGAATGGTATTAACGATCACATGGCCCTGGCCAGGCCCGGATACATCTACAGTCAGGGCATAGTCAGCACCAAGACCGAAGAACTGTCTCATGTGAAGCCGTGCGTAATAAGGCCTCTGATTGGCAAAAAGCAACATGTTAGCCACATGATTGGTCCAGGCCATAAGACTCCCGGGGGATTTCCACCGTTGGATATGACGGCCGATTTCCGGTTCAATAACCGCCTTCATGCGATTAATAATACCTCTGACCACATCCGGTCTCAGGGCAGTATTCAGCTGATCGCAGAAACGGATGATAAAGGCTTCCCTGAACGACTCATTCTCGAGCAACCTCCTGAAAAGATAGGTCGACCAGTCGGGATTAGGCCAGGAAGGACCGTTGGTCGCCGTGGAGAAAGTCATCATATTCCTGGTGTATTCTCCTGAATTGTATAATCCAAAGCCGAAATCAGTATCGTACATCATCCACCGCCACCTGCCGTCCTTTCCGGGACCAGCAGCAGGAAGGTATTCGGAGGTTTTAAGCCTCCAGTACTTGATGTTGTTGCCGGGCCAGTCGGCGTTAACCATGAAGATTTGTGACAGCATATAGTCAATATAACTGCTGACATCCATCCGGGTCTGTACATATTGATAAACCTGGGGCGATCTAATATCATTACGTCTGATATAATCCATCATTTCAGCATAGTGATCACTGTCACCCTCATCAGCATTCATGTTGTTCTCAAGGATATCAACCTGTTCAGGATCAACATCAAATCTCCTGGCGAGATAATACTTGTCAAATCTTTCCCGGATATTGTGAATTCCCCAGTACTCGCCATTTAGAAACATAACTGTCGGCTGATAAGCCTGGGTTTCAAAATTCATGTGCTTCACCATTTCCTGCATAAATGCATCCCGGAACATGGTGTAATAGTTATCATTCCCTGAATTTCTCAGAACGATCCGCTTGTATGCGTCATAAGGCAGATCACTGAAAAAGGGATAATTCAGATAGGACTGGCCATAGTTATTTCTCGCATAGATTCTCATGCTCTTCTGTGGGTTAGCCCTCGACCATCCTCCATGCAATCTGAAGCCCACATTCTGTCCTAATACCCTTGTTCCGTTGGATTCGAAATACTCGAAACCGGCCGGGTATTCCCATTCATCCCCATCCCGGTGATAATTGGCAGGCCTGCCTCCGTCGGCATTCTGAGTGGGATTGGCTGTTCTCCAGTTTTCAAAATCAGCCCCTGCAACATAGGTTCCTTTGTTAAAATCAAACAGCTCATCTTCCTGGGCACTCAGCGAGATGACCGGTAATTGATAGGGATTCCGGCCTCCGCTCCGTACAAAATAAGTTTGGGAGACCACCTCGCTTGCAAGGGCACCATCTTTCACCGCCCGGGCCTTTACCACCACCGCCTTTTCGACAGGGCCGTAAGGGAAATAGTTGGGATTGCTGTCGTATGTGGAGGAAACCCAGGATACCTGGTTGGTTTCTCCGGATCTGTCGCGTATAAGAATGGGTGAAGAATAGATGTTGCTTTTAAAACTCCTGCTCATCATGGGCCCAGCTACCGATCCAGGATTCTGCCGGTATTGGTTCAGATACTGGTATGACCTGCCACTGAGATTTGACGGAACCGGATGTGAACCATCCAGGGTATAGACTATGGTAACACCTTCGCTGGAAGAACTGAGGGACAGCTGAAAAGTCGCATCATAAAATCCTCCGGAATGCGAAAACACCGGGGGCGGCAGAACTTCACTGTAGCCGGTTGTAGTGTTTGACCGCCCCGGGGTAGGTTCAGAAAAAAATCGCCATACCGGGTTTCCGTCGGGAGACCTGCCCAAGGATATGTCTGTGGGAATACTTTGAGGTGCGACTTCGTCAATCTTCTCACCCTGGGGGGAGGTTAGTACGAGCTCTTCCCCTTCTGATCTAATACTGAAATTGGTATGTAAATCCCCCTCGTTCCAGAAAAGGTACATCCCCGAAACCGGCCGGTCCATGGTTCCGTCAGGAAGCTGCCAGCCCACTGCCAGGTTATCACCGCCCGTCCCTTCCTTCATCAGGGCCATAATGTAATAATACCTATCTTTCTCAAGATAGATTACCGCAGACTGCTGTGACGGATATTTCCCCCATTCCCTGGAATTTGTCCAGCCTGGCACCGAAGCAATCTGACGCACATTGGAAGGGTTTTCGTTTGTACTTAACCATAATTGCCCGTTGTCGTCGCTTGATATCCAGAATATATAATTTCCCGTGGCAGGAGGCCTGATCAACCCGTGCATCCGCTGGCCATAATTATCAGCAGCATTCACCGGAGCTTCAAACCTTGTCCTGACCAGACTCCGGGATCCGGGTTTACCCGGATAACTTGAATGTTGGGTGAGATTACTGATACTGGTGCCTGCTATCCCCGGATAAACCTCTCTCATGATCCCGTTTACACGTTCCCCCTGAGCAGGTTTCCGGTCTTTTCCCGAAGCCCAGACCAACAGAAATTTACCCGGATCAACAGTTGTTTTCGGAAAAACCCACTTGAACGGATTAGAGCGATTGTCGGTTAATCCCCAGCCCTCCAGTTGCACAGGAGTAGTTCCGTTGTTGTATAGTTCAATCCAGTCTGAAAAATCACCATCATCATCTGCCACGGATCCGGCATTTGATGACATTACTTCATTGATCAGGATCGTTTGTGCTGAAAGGTACCCGGTATTAAAAAACAACAGGACAGCCGATATCAGACAGTATAGCTTTATCATTTCAATCGGTTTGAAACAACGAAATAAACGAATTTACACCAATTAAACCAAATTTATTGTACCAATAACCATAAGCAGAAAAAAAACGCCCGTTCCGGAGTAAAATAACCGGACCGCTGTCAAATAACAAGGACAATTATTTCAGCATTCATGTTATTTCTTTAAACTGGAAGGAAACAGATTTAATCTCATTGATAAGCTATAAATTCCGTTTAAAATTCATAACTTTAATATACATTTTCTATTACCCGAACCATTATGAATAAGGCATTTATCATGATATCATTGGCTGTGATGGCATCAGCATGCATGTACAAGCCTGTACTTACCGGGGAAGCCGACGATATAATGAAAGCGGAGATATACAACTTCGACAGCAAAAACTACCTGGTGATGTCCGAATTGATCTATCAGGCCACCTCAAAGTCAGGTGGGCGTGGGATAACCACCATAACGGGATTTAATGAAATGAGGATGTCGGTTTATGACCTGGAGGATGGCAGTCTGTCTGCCAGAAAAAAAACTGGACGACAGAACAGAGACCCATTATTGTTCCTCGGTTGTACGCCAGGGAACCTCTGGTTATACAACGCCACGGAAGCCATTCATTCGTTAGATCCCGAAACGCTGGAAATGAAAACCTCCATGGAAAAGATCTACGAGATCAATCCGGAACTCAGGGGTAACCTTGCCTCCTGCGAATGGTACCAGTATGGTACCTATTATCAGTTTAACAGTGTCAAACAGCAGATCATCCTGACCGACAACAAAGGATACCGGCACATTCTTGATCCCGCCACCCTCCAATCTTCCCGGATTGAATGGGAATACCGTTCCTTTGATTCGAGGCCCGACAGACTGCTGGAAACCCACATATCCTTTCCACCACCTGTGACATCCATTTCGGGAGACATCCGTAAGCAATTAAGGATAAACAACCGGGAAGTCAGTCCAGGCCTGACCTTCCTGGATGGCAAGATCATCATCGACAGGAATCCGGTAAGGCAAGTTGAAGGTATCCATATCAGGCTATCCGGGAATATGATGAAACTGGAGACCATTTATCCGAAGATAATGGACCTGAATGCCATGAACGATGGCCGCGGACCACTTTGGAGAACACCTCTGCGGGATACTCTTACAGCCCTTGAGAACCTTAAAAGAACCCTTGAATCAGAAATCCAAATCATGGAAACCGCAATGACTGACATCAGCAGCGAAGGCTTCTCTCACCGTTATACCGTGCCACTTTCCCCTGACACAACTACTTTCTTTCTCCTCCATGCGTCAGGAACAGAAAAAGAAGCCAATCTGATGATCTCAAGGATTATGCGAAAAGGGAACCAGGAACTTACCGAATTGTGGTCGACCGAAATCCCCGGAATATTCTTTAATCCGGTTGCAGCCAGGGAAACCAACGTATACAAGGAAATTTTTTCCAAAGGAAGCCCGGAATTTGATTTTAAGAGCATCAATTTAGAAGATGACAAACTGATCCTGATTTGGATGCTCCATGGAATATGCCTGAATATTAATAATGGAGAGATCCTCTGGAAATTCAGAATATAAGTCAGGAAAAGGCTTATACAAGAAAATTCCTGTAAAATGAGAGAAAATTCCTGTTCACTTATACCAGGTCGGCTATCTGCTGCAAAATTTTTACTGATTTTTGACAGAATTCTCCTAACTCCTGCCTGACCGGCTGCCATACCTTTGTGTTATCGGGAGTAAGCCGAAAATCCCCTTAAAACGAGTAGGCAATATTTAAACCATAAAACCATGCAAAAGTCTGTAATTTTTATCTTGTTTGTTTTTCTGTGTTCAGCAGTATCTGCACAGTCAAACAAAGAAACTAAGATCCCCATGATCGGGGATGATGCGCCAGCCTTTGTTGCAGAAACGACCAACGGCAAGCTCAATTTCCCTGGAGACTACGGGAAAAAATGGAAGATTATCCTGAGCCATCCGAGGGATTTTACCCCGGTCTGCACTTCCGAGATCCTCCAGTTAGGATATATGCAAAATGAATTTGACGACCTGAACACTAAGATTGTTGTTGTTTCCACCGACACTAAAGAAAGACATGAACACTGGATTAACGCCATGGAAGAATTGGCTCAACAGAATCACAAGCCGCTGGATATAAAATTTCCCCTGGTGGATGACAGTAAAATGACAGTTGCTTCCAGCTACGGGATGCTTCACAACCGGACCAGCACCACAGAGAACGTAAGGGGAGTATATTTCATCTGCCCGGAGAATAAAATCAGGGCATCTGTATTCTACCCAATGAGTGTTGGCCGGAATATGTCTGAAATTAAAAGGACGCTTCTGGCCCTTCAGACCGCTGAGGAAACCAGTCTGCTGACACCCGCCAACTGGAATCCCGGAGACGATCTTCTGGTCCCGCATTATCCGTACACCGACCGTGAACTGGCAAGGGACCCGTCGATAAAGGATCATTATTATCAGGTAGGGAATCTGATGTGGTTCAAGAAATCGGAATAAAAGACAACCTGTAACCATTACAATAGCTGTTCATGGGAACGGCAAAAAAGCGTAACAACTTTCATAGAAACAGAACAGCCTTTAATGTCCGGAACTCCGGATCAGTAAAGGCTGATTCTTTTTTTACCCAAAACCCAACCTGCTATTGATCAGGGGTTCATCGCTTTTTCTTCTGACGGAAGATAACCGAAGAATGCCCGGTAAGACTTGGAAAAATACCCCGGATCTCCATAGCCCACCATGAAAGAAACCTCGGAAATATTACCGGCTTTCTGCTGCAGTAACTGCCTGGCCCTATGCATCCTGACTGAGCGGATAAAATGATTGGCCGGCATATTGACTACCGCTTTCAGTTTGCGGTGCAGCTGCGACTGGCTCATAGCCGTTTCTGCTGCAAGATCTTCCACGCCAAAAGTTTCATTGTCCATATTCAGTTCAACAATCCGGAGTAACTTTTCCAGAAACTGGCTGTCTCGGGAGGAAACCTGCACCGCAGAAGGTACAACCAGAACCTCCGGACTGAACTTTTCCCTGAGCAACTTTCGACTGTTAATGAGATTTTTAATCCTCGTCAACAACTCTTTCCGGTTAAAAGGCTTAGTCAGATAATCGTCTGCCCCTGTTTCCAGTCCCATGATTCTATCTTCATCCGATGACCTTGCGGTAAGCAGAATCACCGGAACATGACTGGTACGGTCATCTGTTTTGATTCTCTCACAGAATTCGTAACCATCCATACCGGGCATCATAATATCGCTGATTATCAAATCAGGAATTATGCTGAATGCCTGTTCCAGTCCTTCAGCGGCTCCTGAAAGTCCCATAACCGCATAGTCATTCCGGAGACAATCCAATATATAATTTCTTACATCTTTATTGTCCTCCACCACCAGAATTCCGGTATTCTTTTCTTTCTCGATACGTCCATCTGAGTCTCCTGTTTCAGGACTGGAATTTTCTGCAACAGGCCGGGCCTGATGGGGATCCGTCTTATGTTCAGTATTAATTAAGATTTGATCTTTACGGTAATTATGCCATCCTACCGGAAACCTTACCCTGAAAGTGGTACCCTTTTCAGGCTCACTCTCCACCGATATGGTTCCTTTATGGGCTTCAACAAGTTCCCTGGCATAAGCCAGGCCGATACCCGTCCCCTCGTGTGCTCGTCTGGATGATGGGTCGACCTGGTAAAACCGGTCGTAAATGTATGGAAGTTTATCTGCAGGTATCCCGATACCTGTATCAGCTACGGTTATCTGAACCGCTTTATGTCCCGGCTTATACTCCATAATTTCAGCCCTCACAGAAATTTCTCCTGAATCAGGTGTAAATTTTACAGCATTCGAAATAAGGTTATAAATAATTTCCTGAACCACATCCCGATCATAAAGAAATTGTTCACGAACAAGAGGATCATGAATTGCAGGATCTTCGATGTAGTTCAGTTGAATCTTCCGTTGATTGGCAACCGATAAAAACGACATCACCAATCCGCCTAAAAATTTTCCAATATTCCCGGGAGATACACAAATTCTGTATTCTCCATTCTCAAGTTTTGCCAGGTCAAGCAACTGATTGATCAGCTTCAGCAGTTTCCCTGAATTGGCATGAATCATCTGTAAAATCTTCCTTTCTCGGTTGCCCCTGGCTTCTTCCAGCATATCCTCCACAGGTCCTTTGATCAGGGTCAGTGGAGTCCTGAATTCATGGGAAATATTGGCAAAGAACTCAGACTTCATCAGGTTGACCTCTCTTTGTTTCTGATTTTCAAGGTCGGCAATCCTGAGTCGGTTGGCAAGGTAAACCCGGGACAGTTCATATTTCCGGATTGCCATTCCCAGGGATATCAGTATCAAAAGATAGGCTGAATATGCCCAAATGGTTTTCCACCAGGGCCTTCCGACGGTAATGGAGAGAATACCCTCCTGCCCGCTCCAGATGCCGTCACTATTGGTTCCCCTGACCCGCAAAGTGTATTTTCCGGGTTTGACATCGGTAAACGTAACCGACCGGTTCCCGCCAAGATCAAGCCACTGTTCCTCTTTTCCCGAAAAACTATAGACATAACGTTTTTTGGAAGATCCTGAATAATCGAGTGCAGAAAACTCCACACTAAAGTAGTTCTGCCGATAGGGAAGATTAATTTTCCCTGTTGCCTGAATTTCCCGGATACTGACTTCCTGCCGGGAACCATCATTTTCACTGAAAAGACTGAATCCGGTAAAAACTACCGGAGGAGAATAAGGTTTATGCAACAGGTCCGATGAAAAGAAACAGTTATATCCCTTAATTCCTCCAAAGAAGAGTTCACCTTTAAGGCTTTTGTAAAAAGCACCGCTGTTAAACTCATTACTCTGCAATCCATCTGAAACCGAATACTTTACCACCTGATGCGTACGGGGATCGAAGCTGCACAGTCCGTTATTGGTGCTCAGCCATAAAATACCGGTTTCGTCAGGCAGCATCCCATACACCATATTGTTGGGCAATCCTTCTGTTTCGGTAAAGGAAGTGAATTCCAGGCTATCCAGGTCAAACCGGCTGAGTCCGCCACCACCCGTTGCCAGCCACAGATACTTTCCGGGCAGGTCAGGATCTGGGACAATTGACCTTACATCATTAAATCCCAGGCTTTTAAAGTTTGAGGGATTATTTACAAAACTCCGGGTAAAAGCGCGTTTATCCATGTCAAAATAATGTAATCCCACTGGAGTTCCCATCCAGAAATTACCTGCCTCATCTTCCCATATTGATGGATATACCATCTCCTTAAATCGGTTTACAGGTTCCTGCGAATAGCGGTAATGTTCGAACCGGCCGGATGATTTATCAAATAGGGCAAGCGAATTTGGGGTTAATATCCAGAGCTCACCTTTATGTATATAAACCTTCGAAATGCGTGCGTCAGGCTCACCTCCATGGTCTATCAGCATTGGATGGTATATCCGGGATTTACCAGTTTGCATGTCATACCTGATTAAACCCCAGGAAGAACCAAGCCATAACAGACCGTCGCTGTCCTGAACGATGGAATAGACGATCAGCCCCTCATCCATTTCCTCCTCCGAATCGATCCTGACCGGCAACAGGGTGGAAGATTTCCGGTCGACAACAAAAAATCCGCTGTTGGATCCAATCCACAGTTTACCCAATGGCCAGCTGGTCTCAAAGAATGTCCTAATGCTCAATTCCCTTGAACTGAGGAAATCCTTATCGTGAGTACCGGATATATCGAGGGGGTACCTGAATTTGGTTGAATACTGGTCATACAAGGTTATCCCGTAACCGTTACTGCCAATCCACATGGAACCACCGGGATCGGCAAACAGACTGATGAAATGTCCTTTCTGCAATCCGGCCGGATAATCGGGATCATGCATGAGCTCTACTACCTCACCAGTCTCCGTACTCACAATAACCAACCTGTCCTCACGACATACCCAGATTTCCTTTTGGTTCTTATGAAGATAGGAAGCTGCAGCCAGGCTCCTGGTTAAGGAGATTTCAGGATCTTTCAGTGTAAATTCAATAAACACATTTTTTGATGGATGATATTTGAAAAGTCCGTGCCTGTTCATCATCCAGATATCCCCGTCGCTGTCACTGAAAATTGACCTTCCTGCCTGATGTGATTCCAATGGGTATGCTGAAATCTGTAAATCCTGGTTTATGAGCTTGCATCCAATTCTCTCAAAGTGCAAATCAGAATCGCTTATTCTACCTGCAAGAATATATTTTTCAGTCCCTACCCATAATCTCTCCTGTTGGTCAGTAAAAAGACAAATGACAGCAGTTTTTTCAAGGGCATCATCACCATATCCGTAATGAATTCTTTCAACGGTCACATTGTCCGGTCCCGGAAACAGACTTTTATCCCGAATCGTCAGACGGTTCAGTCCGGCCTGATTGGTACCGATCCAGATATTCCCGTCACGGTCTTCCGCAATAGCCTGAACATTATTGGAACTGATACTGCCAGCATCATCCTGTCGATGCATGAATTGGTAAAACCGGCCACTGCGCCTGTCGTATACATTAACCCCGCCATTCAGTGTGCCCATCCAGAGTCTACCCTGCCGGTCACAATAAATAACTTTTATAAAGTTGTCTGATATGGAATAGGGATCAAACGGATTATGGCGGTAAATGGTAAAACGGTAGCCGTCGTACATATTCAGGCCATCCTTGGTTCCTATCCATATAAAACCCAGATTGTCACGGGCAATGGCTGGTACAAAATTCTGAGATAAGCCGTTGTCGATATTGATCTGAGTGAAGCGGGCATTTCTGTAAGCATCCAGGTTCTGGGGCAATGACCACCCCAAATGCGAATATAACAGCAGAAATAAAAAAGGAAAGCCCGACAGGAAGTAAAATAACCATCTGTTTCTATCTGAGCATAAGAATATCCCCGTATGCTCAGCCTGGCTGTTATGATCAAATTTCAGAATAAAAGGCATGTATCCGGTGTTACTTGCCGAAAATCTTTCAGTTGCTTTCTAAATCCCACCTGTACAAGTTAGGGTAATTTACCCGGATCATGGCAACAAGCAAGTATACAAGCTCTTATAAAACCAGCCCACAGTCAGGATTAACAATATAGTGATCTGTATATCTGTCATTTACAAATTATTAAACTATTGACCACTTCGGTAAAAAAACCCGCCTTTACAAGTTTCACAATTTTTTCTTTCTTTTGCACGAAAAATCCCGATGAAGAGAAAAGGATTTACCACGCGATCGCTGAATGTACCCTATCCGAAAAATGACCCGCACCATGCATTGCAAATACCTATGTACGGGGCTCAGGCTTTTGAATTCGACTCGGCCGAGCAGATCGCGGCCAATTTCCGGGGAGAGTACGCCGCCCACGTATACTCGAGATCATCCAATCCAACTGTCGAGTATTTCGAACTGAAGCTCAGGGAACTAACCTCAGCATGGACGGCACTTGCCCTGTCATCGGGGATGGCTGCCATTACCGATACCATGCTGGCCATTGCCAAATCGGGTGACAATATCATCGCTGGAAATAATCTCTTTGGCCATACATTGGCATTGTTTAAACAGACCCTACCCGATCTGGGCATTGAAGTCCGGTTCTCCTCCCTGAAGAGTTCCGGGGAGATCAGGAGACTGGCCGACGAAAATACCCGGGCCATTTTTTTTGAAACCGTCACCAATCCCCAGCTCGAAATTCACGATATAGGCATGATCGTTGAAGCAGCCAGGCACCTTGGTGTACTGGTGGTTGCGGACAGCACCCTTACCCCTCCCAACGTTTTTTCAGGAGCTGAATCGGGTATTCACATCGAAGTGATGTCTACTACCAAGTATATCTCGGGAGGTGGCACTTCCTTCGGAGGTGCCATTTTGGATTACGGCAACTACGACTGGAGCCGCAATCCGGCTGTTGCCGTCTATGAACCCCGTTTCGGCCGTAATGCATTTATTGCCCGACTGCGTAAAAACATTTACCGGAATACGGGAGGCAGCATGACTGCCCAGACAGCACTTTCCCAGATTCATGGACTGGACCTGCTGGACATCAGGGTTGAACGGTGTTACCAGAACTGCATGCACCTGGGGAGGTTTATGGAAGAGCAACCAGCCATCACGCAGGTTGGTTACCCGGGTCTTCCCGGCTCCCCTTACCATGCACGTGCAAATAAATATTTCAGGGGCATTCCGGGAACGATTATGACCTTCGACCTGGAGAATGAAGAATCCTGCTATTCCTTCATGAACAAACTGAAAATCATCAGAAGGGCAACCAATCTGAACGATAACAAAACGCTGGTCATACACCCCTGGTCGACCATCTATGCGGAATTCAGTGCTGATGAAAGAATGGCCATGGGAATAAGGCCCACAATGCTCAGGCTGTCGGTTGGTATCGAAGATCCCGAAGACCTGGCAGAGGACATCAGTTCAGCATTGGAATAGCACAAAAACTTCACCGATTTCCGGAAAAATCAAAAAATATCACATCCCCGTATGTGTTCCCTGGTTACTGGTCGTCTATTATATAAGAAGAGCATTTTTTCATAGTTAAGGTAATTTTTTAGATGCAGCACGACCATAAGGATATTGAAGAATTACTGCCCGGATATTTTGACGGTTCCATTTCGGAAACTGACCGGGTGGTAATAGATACCTGGAAAAACCTTTCGCATAGTAACCGGGAAATTTTCGATCAATCTGAAAAAGTATGGCGTTCGCTGCGTCTGCTCAGCGAAATGGAACGTTTTCATCCAAAAAGAGCCTTACAGCAGATCAACCGGAAGATCAGTCAGAAGACCAGCCAGCGGTGGTGGTATATCTGGCAAAGAGTAGCAGCCATTTTGGTCATACCCGTACTGATTACTGCTGTCTGGCTTTCGCTGGGCAAAACCAGGAACAGTCTGGTCGCAGTTGCCCCATCGTGGCAAACCTTCTCAACCCCACCTGGTGTTAAGGCCAAATTTTATTTGCCCGACAGCACAGCGGTCTGGCTGAATTCGTCATCATCCATCACCTTCCCATCGGAATTTTCCGGAGATCTCCGAACAGTAAGCGCAACCGGTGAAATATTTTTTGACGTGACCACCAGGCCAGATCAGCCTTTTATTGTTTCTCTCGACAAAATCCATATCAGGGTTTTGGGTACGCGGTTCAACATCATCAATTACCAGAATGAAGGCAACTGTGAAATTATTCTTCAGGAGGGGAAAATTGAGCTTTGCTCCGGCACCCCGGATGCATTGACTTCCCTATCCCCTATCAATCCGGGCGAACTGGCAATATTCGACAGAAACAACAACCGCATCAACATAAGTCATGTAGATACAGAAAAATATACTGCATGGATTCAGGGAAAGCTTGTTTTCAAGGATGACCCAATGGATGAGGTGGTAAGAAAACTCAACCGCTGGTTTAATGTGGATATTGAGGTTGCTGACCCAAGAATCCTGGAATATGTGTATACGGCTACTTTCCAGGATGAATCACTCGACCAGATACTGGAATTACTGACCATCTCTGCACCAATAAACTACCAGGTCATTCCGCGGAACAAACAGATTGATGAGACTTTCAGTGCAAAAAGGATTATTCTGCGCAAGAGATAGTTCAACGTACAAAATGGTATGCAATCAAACGCCAATCAATAATAAATCATAACCGCCTATGAAGAAAGTACCTTGACGAGAACAGAAAAAAGAAAAGGAGATGTTTGCCCATCTCCCTTCCGTGATTTTTTAACCCGCTTTTTGCCGAAGCGGGAAATAAATGATTTTAATAAGAATTAAAAACCAATCAAATGTATGAAAAAAAATCGATGTAGGATTTTTTCAGGTGCCATTAGCATTTGGAAATCAAAAGTTTTTAAAACTATGAAACTAACGGTAATTGTATTACTCATCGGTGCATTGCAAAGCTTTGCCACCGAAAGTTATGCCCAACTGACCAAACTGAACCTGGAGATCCGGAACAGCAGTGTTCGTGAAATTCTCAGCCAGGTGGAAGAGAAGTCTGAGTTCTATTTCCTTTACAACAGCAAATTGGTTGATGTTGAAAGAAAAGCAACAGTAACAGGGAATAATATGAACATTACGGATGTTCTTAACCAGCTCTTTGCCGGAAGCAATATCAGCTACAATATCGTTGACCGGCAGATCGTTCTGTCGAGCACCGGCATGCCTGCTGCTGTACCCGCAGTACAACAGCAGAACACCGTTATCGGCAAGGTTACTGACCGCACAGGCCTTGGACTGCCCGGTGTTACCGTTATCGTGAAAGGTTCAACCACCGGTACCATTACCGACATGAACGGTAACTATACCCTTTCGAATGTAAGCCCACAGTCTGTCCTTTCATTCTCCTTTGTCGGAATGAGAGCTCAGGAAGTTGTTGTTGGCACTCAGCGTGTTATTAACATTTCTCTCCAGGAAGAAACCATCGGAATTGAAGAAGTGGTGGCAGTAGGATACGGTGTACAGAGAAAATCTGACGTTACAGGATCCATTTCTGTTGCAACAGCCGATGAAATCCTGAAGGCTCCCTCATTCAACGCACTCCAGGGACTTCGCGGTAAAGCCGCCGGTGTCAATATTTTCAACAACTCCGGATCACCAACCGGTACTCCGAGGGTAATTATCCGTGGTATTGGAACGATTAATACTACCTCCAACCCACTTTTTGTTGTGGATGGCGTGGTAATGGAAAACTTCCAGCTGGTAAACCCGAACGACATCGACCGGATTGAGGTACTGAAAGATGCTTCAGCCACGGCAATTTATGGTGCCCGAGGTGCCAACGGGGTAATCCTGGTCACTACCAAAAGGGGTCATGACAGAGAAGGTGTGCTTGTATCCTATTCAGGTTTTGCCAGTGTAGGTACCATGGCCAAGAAAATGGAACTGCTGAACGCCGAAGAATATATGAAAGTAATGGAGATTGGAACTGCCAATGCCTCCAAATATAATCCCTCTCAGTATCCAACCCCTCCGGTTCTCAACACAAGCAACCGCGAACTTTTTGATGCCAGCGGCAAGCCATTGTATGATACCGACTGGCAGGATGAGGCAACCCGTACTGCATTTTCAAACTCTCACCAGATCAGCATACAGCAGGGTGGTCAGAAATCTTCTGCCGGAGCTTTCCTGAACTACTCCGACATGCAGGGGATTATGCTCAACTCCTATCTGAAAAGGGTAAATGCCAAAATGACCTACGACGCTCAGGCGAAAGACTGGCTCTCCGTGGGCATGAACCTGATGATCAACAGGGTGTGGGGTAATGAAGCCGAGGAAACCGGAGGACACCAGATGCCACGCCGTACCATGATTGAAATGATCCCGATCCTGCCCGTCAAATTTCCTGACGGACGCTGGAGTTACAACGGAGATGCACCCGGCTACGGCAACGAAGGTATGGCTAACCCGGTACACGTGCTGACTACCCAGGAAAGAAACCGCTTCAGGACACAGATCTTCGGAAATGCAGCCCTGACTTTCCACCTGGCTGAAGGACTTGACCTTAAAACCCAGCTGGGTATCGACAACCAGCACATCAAGGATGCCAACTATTCACCCACCGATCTCCGGAACATCTCCTTTCCAAACGGAAGTGCTTCCATTTCAAATGTGGAAACCATGTACTGGCAGGAAGAGACCTATCTGACTTACAATAAAGTATTTGACGAACACCGTATCAACGCGGTACTTGGTTTAAGCTGGCAGGAGAGAACCTATAACAGCCACAGCAGTTCTACCAGTGGTTTCTCCGATGATTTCTACAAATATTACAATCTTGGCGTGGGGACCAACCCAAGTACACCAGGATCCAGCTACAACCGCTGGGCGATGAACTCATACTTCCTCCGTTTCAGTGAAGCATGGAAAAACAAATATCTGCTGACGGTCACTGCCAGGATGGACGGTTCTTCCAAGTTCGGAAAAAACAACAAATATGCATTCTTCCCTTCAACCGGTCTGGGTTGGATCATATCCAACGAATCCTTCATGCAGGGAGCTGAAGCCATCAACAACCTTAAACTGCATGCCAGTTATGGTCTTACCGGTAACTCAGAGCTTTCTACCTACCAGTCACTGGGAGTAATCAATGCAGGTACAACCCTCATCAACGGCACCAGGGCATCGAGCACATTCGTTAATAACCTGGCCAACCCTGATCTTAAGTGGGAAAAAACAGCTCAGTTCGACATTGGCGTAAACCTCGGTCTTTGGGGTAACAAAGTAATGCTCGACCTGGATTATTACCACAAGAAAACCACTGATCTGCTCCTCAACAAACCGCTGCCAAGAACCTCCGGCTTCAGCTCGGTAATGTACAATATCGGTTCAGTACAGAACCAGGGTATCGATCTGATGCTCACTACCAGAAACATCGACACCAGGGATTTCAAATGGGAATCCACCATCAATGCGAACTACAACCAGAATGAGATCCTGAAACTGGGCGACAACAATGAAGACATCCTTCTTGAAGGTTGGGTTTCCGGAAATATCATCCTGAGGGTTGGTGAACCACTCGGTTCCTATTACGCATACCGCAGGCTGGGTATCTGGTCTACTGAAGAAGCCGCCGAAGCTGCTAAAGTAGGTGCAAAACCAGGTGAAGCCAAAAGATCGGCTAACCGTGAAATTATCGGTAACGGTCTGCCAGACTGGACAGGCAGTTTCGTGAACAACTTCAGGTATAAAAACTTTGACTTTACCGCTGATCTTCAGTTTGTATTAGGCGGATCCATCATTCAGCAGTTCTTCCACTCTACAGAAGACCGTACCGGTCTGAGCAACAGTCTCAAAACCGTACTCTATGATGCATGGACTCCCACCAACCAGAACACCATGGTACAGGAGATCAGAAATTCAGGTCTGAGCGGTGTAGGACAAAACAGCCGCGCCGACGACCACTGGCTCTCCAGTGCATCGTATCTGAGAGGCAACCTGTTCTCGCTGGGATACACATTTGAATCTCAGAAAATCTCTTCCATCGGCCTGAAGAACCTCAGAGTCTATACAAGTGTAGATAACGCATTTGTCCTGCATTCTAAAGATTTCAAGGGATATGACCCGGAAGCCACTTCTGGTACCAGCCTCTGGTCACAGAACATATTCTTCTTCCAGTATCCGAAACCCAGGACCATCACTTTCGGCGTAAATGTCAGTTTCTAACCCAAAAAAAAGATCCATTATGAAAAAAATATTCATATTACTCAGCTTTAGCCTTCTGATCTTCTCCTGTGCTGATTTTCTGGATGAAGAGCCAAGAAGTTCCATAACTACCGGACAATATTTTGTGAAACCTCAGCATGCCCAGAGTGTGGTAAACAGCCTTTACCGGATCGGTGCACCTACCTTTCAGCATGCATCAGGTGCCTATAGCGGCTCCAGGGCCATGATTGGCGGATATCTTTCCAACTTCTTTGACAACAGTTACAAAGGCCAGGAGATTTTTGTCAACTATGCACAGACCCTAACCATGGACCCGGTAAACTTCTCCGGAACCATCGACGGAATCTGGAACGACTGTTATGCCGCCATTGGAAGGGCCAATACAGCAATTAAATACATTCCGACAACTGCCAACATGACGGATGCCGAGAAGAACAAACTGCTTGCAGAAGCTAAGTTTTTCAGGGCTTACAACTATTTCTGGCTGGTGAAATTCTTCGGGAAGGTGCCACTGGTCACCGATCCTTACGAATCTCTGAATGAGCTCTACGTAAAGAGAGCTGAAATTAAACAGGTATATGACCTGATTGTCAAGGATCTTAAAGAAGCCTCAGAACAGGGAGGTTTAGCGAACAAACCGATGCCTGAAAACGGATTCAGGATTTCCAAAGGCAGTGTTGATATGCTTTTAGCAGATGTATACCTGACCATGAGTGGCTTCCCATTGAATGAGAACCGTTTTGCAGATGCGGCCACTACAGCCAAATCGATCATCAACAGCGGAAGTTATTCCCTGATCCAGCATGGTGCAACGCCTGAAACAAGTGCATACAATGTTATGCGTACTTCTGACAATACCAAGGAATACCTTTATGTTTACGAATATGCTGCAGGTATTTCCGACGCCAGCTGGCTGCCGATTTATTGCTATCCGGTTCAGGCGCAGGGATGGGGCATCTTCAAATATGCCATCACCAACAACGCCTATCAGCCGCTGCCACACCTCCTGGCTGTATACCAGCCTGAAGATTACAGGATTCAGGAAAAACAGTTTTTCCACACTTCGCTTACCCGGAATGGTCAGACCTGGACGTATCCTCACTCACCCTATCTCTGGCACATGGACAATGCACTTTTCGAAGTAGGTTCTGCCGGTGCAGTGAAAGACATCACGGTTTACCGTTATGCCGAGGTTTTGCTGATCGCAGCAGAAGCCATCGCAAAATCAGGTGGCTCCATTGACGAGGCTGCCGGTTATCTCGCACAGGTCAGACAAAGGGCATTTCCGTCCAAAACAGTTGCCGAAGTAAAAGCGGAACTGACCGGGCTTGCCGCCGACGCTTTCGTAAAGGAAGTATGGAAAGAGAGGATCCGTGAGTTCCCGCTGGAATTTAAAATCTGGGGTGATATCCAAAGAACCCGCCAGATTGCAGTTACTTCTGCATCCAATCCGGGTACGGTTAACTTCGTAAACGTAATTGGTTACACCAACGTTTGGGGTGCCACTTACCAGGAGAAAAACCTCCTCTTCCCGTTGTCTTCAAACGAAATCAACAGGAATCCCGAACTGGACCAGAACCCTTTCTGATAATTTAACAGAAAAACCCCGGGAAGAGCGTAAAAATTAAAGCAAACAAACTCTTTCCGGGGTTTTTTTATAATCCATATTATTATCTTTGACAGCCAGCGGAATGCATCTCATTAACCATTCGGGTGCTGATCAAAACGAGGTTACAAATTCACCAATTTTGCAAAGATTCAAAACCATATGATTATTCACCTTCAGTACAATTCTGACAGGTTGACCCTCCGGAATGGATTTGTCGGGATAACGTATGGCAAAAAATACAGACAATTTTTCGCATGAAAAAACCATATTTACTAATCATGGTACTTCTGTTCCTGTTGGTTCAGGAAAGCTGTAAAACAGGTTCAGTCAGTGAAAAATCCCCGGTCGATTATGTAAATCCCTACATGGGCAATATCAGCCATCTGCTGGTACCGGCTTATCCTACCATTCACCTGCCCAACAGCATGTTGCGTGTCTATCCCGAAAGAGGTGATTTTACCGGAGACCTGCTTCGCGGACTTCCCGTAATCACCACCAGTCACCGCGGCAGATCAGCCTTCAGGATCAGTCCCTTTCAGGGGAATGAATCCGGGCTTAAACCGGTAATTTCCTACAGTTACGATCAGGAAAAAATAAATCCATACAGTTATTCTGTATATCTGGATGAAATGGAGGCAGCCATTGACTATGCCGTTTCGCATCAGTCGGGCATTTATAATATGCAGTTCTCAGAACGAAATCCGATTTACCTGATACTTCAGAGTGCCAACGGGGAACTCAAATGGGACGATGGTTCAGTAAAAGGATATCAGGAACTGGAAAATAACACCAGGGTTTATATTCATCTGGAAACCGATTTGTTGCCGGTCAGCACCGGAACCATCGAAGGAAATGAATACAGAACATCCATGCAGGTAGTTTCAGGAAGAAATGCCAGTCTGGTGTTAAAATTCCCGGAAAACACATCGGGCATTTATGTAAAATACGGAGTTTCCTTTATCAGTGCCGAACAGGCTGGGAATAATCTCAGGAGGGAGATTCCGGACTTCAATTTCCGGAAAGTTGAGGAAAACGGCAGAAATACCTGGAATGCAGCACTTGGAAAGATGAAAGTCAAGGGCGGTTCCGAAGAAGATAAAACCGTTTTCTACACTTCGCTTTACCGGTCACTCGAACGACCGGTCTGTATTTCGGAAGACGGCCGATATTTCAGTGCTTTCGATGGACAGATACACCATGATGAGGGCATACCTTTTTACACCGATGACTGGATATGGGATTCCTACCGGGCACATCATCCCCTGAATGTACTGATTGATCCCCGGAAGGAGGAAAACATTATTCACTCTTTCATCCGGATGGCCGAACAAATGGAAAATCTATGGATGCCGACCTTTCCTGAAATTACCGGCGACAGCAGGCGGATGAACTCCAACCACGGGGTGGCCACTGTGCTGGATGCCTATCAGAAGGGACTCCGGGGATTTGACCTTGAAAAGGCCTATCTCGCATGCAAGGGGGCCATTACGGAAAAAACCCTTGCTCCATGGTCGGGGAAACCTGCCGGAGAACTGGACCAGTTTTACAAAGACAAGGGCTATATCCCTGCCCTGTATCCGGGAGAGCCGGAAACCATTCCCGAGGTTCACGGGTTTGAAAAACGCCAGCCCGTTGCGGTAACGCTTGGTACGGCGTATGACGAATGGTGCCTGGGAGTACTTGCAGGCATTCTCGGTAAAAGTGAGGAAGCCGCATATTTTAAACAACGATCTTTTAATTACAGAAATCTTTTCCACCCTGAAACCCGCTTCTTCCATCCGAAAGACCACCAGGGAGAGTTTATACAACCCTTTGATTATGTTTTTTCGGGCGGACAGGGAGCCAGGGAATATTACGGAGAAAACAATGCGTGGATTTACCGCTGGGATGTTCAGCATAACATAGCCGACCTGATCGGCCTTATGGGCGGCAGGGAGCAGTTTACGGCCAGTCTTGACCGTATGTTCAGTGAACCGCTGGGTAAAAGTAAGTATGAATTCTATGCGCAGTTACCCGACCACACAGGAAACGTCGGTCAGTTTTCCATGGCTAATGAGCCTTCCCTTCATATTCCCTATTTGTATAATTACGCCGGACAGCCATGGAAAACGCAGAAAAGGATCAGAACATTGCTGAACCAATGGTTCAGAAATGACCTGATGGGAATTCCCGGAGACGAGGATGGCGGAGGGATGTCGTCATTTGTGGTATTTTCACAAATCGGCCTTTATCCGGTTACCCCCGGAATCCCGGTGTATAATATCGGAAGTCCGGTTTTCAGTGAAACCACGGTTGACCTTGGCAACGGGAAGTTTTTCACCATCACCGCTGAGAATGCAGGAACTGACAACAAATATATCCAGTCGGCCACGCTGAACGGTGAACCCTGGAACAAACCATGGATTACACACCGTGAGGTAGCAGACGGCGGCCGCCTCCACCTGGTCATGGGCAACCGGGCCAACAAGAACTGGGGAGCCGACCCCGGACTGGAACCTCCATCCTTTGAATTCAACTACTGATTAGATATTTTGCGTTTTAATTAAAAATTTTTCAACGATGAACAACAAAACTGAAAAATCAAATGTATCCAGAAGGGCTTTTCTGGGTACGACTGCTGCAGCTGCAGCTGGTATCACCATTTTGCCGAGCAATGTAATAGCTGGTCTGGGACACAAAGCTCCCAGCGACAAACTGAACATCGTCGGCGTAGGTGTCGGCGGCCGCGGTGCAAGCGTACTGCGTGGAATGGAAACCGAAAACATCATCGGATTGTGTGATGTCGACTGGAAATACAGTCAGGGCGTTTTCGACCGCTATCCGGATGCTAAAAGGTACAAAGACTGGAGAAAAATGTACGACGAACTGGGCAAAAGCATGGATGCTGTAATGGTTGCCACGGCCGACCATACCCACGCGATTACGGCAGCACATGCCATGACAATGGGTAAACACGTCTATTGTGAAAAACCGCTGACTCACACAGTATATGAATCACGCCTGCTTACCAAACTGGCCGACAAATATAAACTGGCCACCCAGATGGGTAACCAGGGCTCTTCCAACGAAGGTGTCAACCTGACCTGCGAATGGCTGGCCAACGGTGAGATTGGCGAAGTAACCAGAGTGGAAGCCTTCACCGACCGTCCGATCTGGCCGCAGGGACTCAACCGTCCGGAGCCAGGACAATGGGTTCCTGAAACCCTCGACTGGGACCTCTTCATCGGCCCGTCACCCATGCGTCCTTACCACCCGTTGTATACACCATGGAACTGGCGTGGCTGGTGGGACTTCGGTACAGGAGCCCTCGGCGATATGGCCTGCCACATCCTGCATCCCGTTTTCGTTGGTCTCGAATTGGGTTACCCGACCAAAGCACAGGGAAGCTCTACCCTCCTGCTGAACGACTGTGCCCCTAATGCCCAGATGGTTAAAATCACCTTCCCTGCCCGTGCCCCGCAAAGAGCATGGAAAGGCATGAAGAAAGGTGCGGTTCTTCCGGAAGTGGAAGTTACCTGGTACGATGGCGGATTGCAGCCAATGAAACCCGAAGGCTGGCCTGCCGGCAAGAATATGAATGTCCAGGGTGGTGGGGTTATCTTCCACGGAACCAAAGACAAACTGATCTGCGGTTGCTATGGTGCAGAACCCTGGTTGCTCTCAGGCCGCGTTCCGGAAGCCCCGAAATTCCGTCGTCGTATTGAAGGCCGGAATGCACACCAGCAGGATTGGGTACGTGCATGTAAAGAAAGTCCGGAAACCCGCGTTAAAACCGCTTCAGATTTCAGTGAAGCCGGACCATTCAACGAAATGGTGGTCATGGGCGTACTCGCAGTCAGGCTGCAGTCCCTTAACAAGGAACTCCAGTGGGATGGACAGAACATGAAGTTTACCAACATCACTGCCGAAGAAAAGATCCGCACGGTAGTACGGGATGGTTTCGAAATCAACGACGGGCACCCGACCTTCAAGAAGGACTGGACCGATCCGGTTTCTGCACAGGAGTTCGCCGCTGAACTGATTAAACACACATATCGCAAACCATGGTCATTGCCCGAAATGCCTGCTTAATCCATCTTAAAAACAGAATTATCATGAAGAAGATATTTGTATTAATTATTCTGTCGGTTTTCATGTCCGCTACATTGCTGGAAACAACAGCATCCGCACCAGCCGGAAAAGGCAAGGGCAACAAACTGACGGGCAAGGAGAAAAAACAAGGCTGGGAGCTTATGTTCGACGGCAAAACCTTAAACGGATGGCGTGGCTACAACCGCCAGGATGTACCTCCGGTTTGGCTGGTTGAGAATGGTACCCTGAGAGTGGATAAATCCAAACAGGTACGTGGTGACCGTAGTAGTACCGGTGACATCATTTTTGACCGCAAACTGAAAAATTTTGAGTTTACGTTTGAGTGGATGATCGATGAAGCCGGAAACAGTGGTGTGTTTTTCTATGGCCAGGAGATTGAAGGTAAACCGATTTATTCGTCGGCACCCGAATTTCAGCTGCTCGACAATGAAAAGCATCCCGACGGAGCCCAGGGCAAAAACGGTAACCGCAAGTCGGCCTCCCTCTACGATATGATCCCGGCAGTTCCGCAGAATGGCAAACCGGCCTTGCAATGGAACTCCGGCGGCATCAAAGTGAAGGATGGAAAAGTGGAACATTACCAGAACGGTGTAAAAGTGGTGGAATATACCCTTTGGACTCCGGAATGGCTCAACATGATCGAAAACAGCAAGTTTAAAGGCTGGCAGGAAATGATCAATGTGGGGGGACCAAACCGAGAAGGTTATATCGGTCTGCAATGGCACAGCGACAACATCTGGTTCAGAAATCTTAAGATCAGGGAGTTGTAGGGCGAAGTGCAAAGAGCATAGTGCATAGTGCAAAGTGCAAAGAGCCTAGAGCATAGTGCGAAGTGCAAAGAGCATAGAGCATAGAGCATAGAGCATAGTGTGAAGTGTGAAGTGCAAAGTGCATAGGGCGAAGAGTGAAGGCACAACAATATCATATACAAAAGGGTTTCAGATTTTGTTCCGGGCAGCAGTGCTCAACGTGCCTTCAGGAGACCGGTCCTGTCAGGGGCCAGATATGGGTAGCCAAAATGCACTCCACGCCTCATGACCGCTGATCATACAGGATTCTGGTGATCAGAAAAAATTACAATTATGCTGTCCTTTTTTCAGGACAGCATAATTTTTTTATACCCCCTGCATTGGTTCATTCGATACGTTTCTCCCGGCAACTTCCCGGGACCAGCATATCCTTAAGGTTGTTTCTCCGCTGCTTCGCGATTGAATCGCGTAGCAGCAAGGGCCCCACACTGGATGCGTGGTATGAGCCCCGAATGGGTGACATGTGGGTAGAAAAGAGATATCAACAATTGGTCAGACCCCTTGCCGGGGTCACCTGTTCTACTCCCACCGTTTTGTTATTCACATACAATCCCTACAGGATTGGACGCATAACGTTAACAGTCTGATAAAACTGCCGGTTGAACATTGTTCAGGCATATTTCTGCCATAAAATGCTAACCACTCTCACAAAAATGAACGGGATTACATAATTCATGTCTAAAATAATCGCACCGGAATATTGTATAAAACAGAGAGTAATTATAACTTTACTGACTGCCAATAAATTCTGACAAACATGACCAACCGAAAAATCACCCGCCGGCAAGCCATTGCCACTGCTTCAGCAGGAACCCTCGGAGCCTTGACCACACTGCCTTTTACCTCTATAAACCTGTCCAATACAACCAAGCTGGCCATCCATGGAGGGAATAAGGTTCGTTCTGCAACGTGGCCGGCATGGCCTGTCTGGGACCCGGCAGCCGAGACAGATATGTTACAGATGCTGCGGAGCGGCCGCTGGTGGCGTGGCAGGGGTGAATATGTCGAAGAGTTTGAAAAGCAATATGCCTCTCTGATGGGAACCAAACGCTGTCTGGCGACCGCCAGCGGCACCACGGCACTGCTGGTGGCCATGCATGTACTGGGGGTAGATGCGGGCGACGAGGTGCTGGTTTCTCCCTATACCTTTATTGCCACCTACAACGTGATCTTTATGAGCAAGGCTCTTCCCGTGTTTATCGATACCGATCCGGAGACTTTCCTCATCAATCCGGAAGATATGGAAGGTAAGATAACCGACCGAACATCGGCCATCCTTCCGGTACATATATACGGTTTACCGGTGGATATGGACAAAGTGATGGCGGTTGCCCGTAAGCACAACCTGAAAGTGATTGAAGACGCCTGCCAGGCCTGGTTAGGCGAGTACAAAGGGAAAAAGCTTGGTACTTTGGGCGACCTCGGATGTTTCAGTTTTCAGAATTCCAAGAACCTGCCGACAGGAGAAGGGGGCGCCATTGTGGGCAACAACGATGACATTATGGACCGCTGCCATTCGTTCCATAATTGCGGCCGGCCATTTGGCAGTGTGGAGCGCTCTTCCGAATACCCCATGCGCGGCAGCAACCGCCGGATGCAGCAATATCAGGCTATTACTTTGCTGTCGCAGATGAAAAGGATTCAGGCTGATGCCGACAGGCGACTTGAGAATGCACTGTACCTTGATAAAAAACTAAACGAAATTCCCGGTATTAAAACCTACCGGTTGGTTACTGAAGAGGCAAGGTCGGCCTACCACATGTACCCGTTCAGGTTTATTTCCGAAGAGTTCGGAGGAGTAAAAAGGGAGAAATTCATAGAAGCCCTGCGGGCTGAGGGAATTGCCTGCTCACCCGGCTATGGTCCCCAGAATAAGGAAGGAATTATTGAGGAAGCCCTGAGCTCCAAAGGCTACAAAAGACTCTTTTCTGAAAGCAGGCTCAGGCAATGGCGTGAGCAGAACCACCTCCCCGGAAACGACCGGTTGTGCCGCGAGGCTGTTATTTTCGGCCAGAACATGCTGCTGGGCACCCGGTCGGATATGGACGATATAGCACATGCCATATTAAAGATTTACGAAAACCGGGAATCGCTAAGGTAGAATATTCTCCCTCCCGTAAAGAACTCTTTATTTAACCCAATTTCAGTGAAATTACATAGATTTATTTGTTCAGAAGTTCCGCATTTCCATCGATTCCAAACTTCGCAAAAGCACCAGCATAATAGAGAGGAAGAAATACAATCTTCTCGTCACTCAGTACTCCTGCATTTCCGGAATGAAAAACCACTGACCATGATGGTGAGTATGAATTGCGGTAAATATGCAGGCTGCGGAGTTTGCCCGATGGCCCATCTTTAACCTCTACCGGATAAATAGTTCCGTTAACCATCATCAGATAATCAACTTCTGCACTACTGTTTTTTACATCTCTTGCCCAGTAATATAGTTGATTATTGGCTTGAGTTGCGAATTCCTGACCCACAAATTGTTCGGCAAGTTGCCCTCTGTAAATTGCCAGTAAATTTTTATGGCTTAGGGCCTCATTGTAATCAATTCCCATCACCCGGTTCATCAAACCTATATCAAGAAATATGTTTTTGAATTTTTTATCGGACGCAAATACTTCAAGGGGTAAGCCAATATTGCCCAGTGCTCTTACTTTTTTTGCAATGCGGGCCTGTAATAAACTGTCATACGCTTTTTTAATTGTAGGAATAGTAAAATCAACAGCCAATCCCGTATATTTTATTTGTTTGCCAACACTGGCTGCGATGGTCGAGAAAACTGTGTTAAGACAGTTTATATCGGTTTTAGGCTTATATTTATTGAAGTCCAACCGGTAGGTTTGTGATATTTCATCCTGAACTTCTGCAGTTTGTTTAAGTGAATTTGTGTCTCTAAAAACTTTAATACACTCAGGCATTCCGCCGACCAGCCAATAAATACGAAGTTGTTCAAGGAGAAACTCATGTGTCACTTCCGAAACAACTGAAATTTTATTATTACATATTTCAGCCGCTTTGCTAAAATTTAATGCCAGTAAAAATTCCGAGAAATTCATCGGATGTACTTCCATCGATTGAATCCGCCCAACCGGAAACGATATTTCACTAAAAGCAAATTCAAGAAGAGAGCCAGCTGCAATTACATGTAATTCAGGCATTCTTTCGTAAAAATAGCGAAGTGCCATAATTGCACGGGGACAAGCCTGAATTTCATCAAAAAAAAGGATTGTTTTACCCGGTTTTATATCTATGCCGGTTCTCACCTCCAGTTCGGAACAGATCCTCAGGGGATTTAGGTCTCCCTCAAATAAAGCTTTTAATTCCTGTTTCTCCTCAAAGTCAACTTTCAGAAATGATTCAAAATTTTCAGCGGCAAGCCTCTCAACCAGCCAGGTTTTACCAACCTGTCGGGCACCGCGCAAAAGTAAGGGCTTGCGCCTATGCATATTTATCCAGTCTTTTAACTTAAGATATATATATCGCTCCATTACTTTTAGTTTTACAAGGTAAATTTAACCATTTAAATTTAGTTTTCCAATCATTATTTAGCTTTAATAATTTAGTTTTCCTACCCTTATTGCGGAGTTGCCCGTATTATCTTTAGAATGGAAGCGATTGATTCTTATGTTCTGCATAAACCAGTGAGCCAATGTTATCCATTTCTGGAAATAGCTGCTGAAGTTATAATATCATCCCGGCAACAATTCAACCTTTTTACCTACCACCGACAGGTTTTCGATAACATGCTGTTCGTCCCAGAGATTGGAAATGACGGCTGAAATGTTTGGATTTTGCAGTGCCCATAAATAAGCTTTTACCGGAGGTTTATCATCACCTGGAACAATCCGTTCTACTTTCTGAATGCGCCACTCCGGAATGGGCTTGAGCGCCTCGTGCTGTGTGGCTACTGCCATAGCCGCTTTCATGGCAATAATGCCCATGCCGCTTCCCTTGGCCAGTTCAATCTCTCTTTCCATGTAACCACCGTTGATAATATTGTAAGCCACCATAGCTACATCGTAAAGTCCGGTCTCACGGGCGCCCCTTAATACGCCGGCAGGGTCGTTATGGGTCGACACGCCCAAAAACCGCACTTTCCCGTCTTTCTTAAGCTGTTCGAAGGTTGAAAAAGTCTCTTCCAACTGCACTTCTTCATATGAACTGGCACCGTGGGGGCACATCAGGATATCAAAGTAATCAGTCCCGACCCGTTTCAGGCTCTCTTCCAGCGAATTCAGGATAAACTCCTTAAACTTTGGACTTCCTTCCACTTTATGGGCATAATCAGCGGCCATGGCATTACTCAGGTAGGTTCCGTCAAAAGAACGGGGTTGTCCCGGCCAGTAGGTTATCCAATATCCGGGCTTATCCACATTACGGTCGGCACGCATCTCCCTGGCTTTCTTCTGATAATATTCCTGTTTGCTTCCCGGCAGGCTGTTGAAAATTTCACGGTACAGATTATCCCTGACCCCGGTATATCCGCTTATCTTGGTAGTCAGGAATACCTTTTCGCGTTTTGCACTGTTGTCGATGATCTTACCGTAACTCACTTCACATTCTCCACGACCGTAGGCCGGCGCCATATCCAGGTAGTTCACTCCGCGTTCAATGGCCATTTCGGTGGATCGCAGGTTATTTAACCTGACAGGGTCGCCGCCACAAACCACCTCAGAAATCATGAGTCCGGTATTTCCCAGTTGGCGATAAGCCATGCCCGACTGTTTGTTGCGCCATTCAGACTGAACATCAGGCTTCAACTCAGGAGACGCTGCAACTGTCACACCGGCTTTCCCAAGAAATGGAATTCCTAAACCCAGTGCGGCACTGGTTGAAAGAAACTTTCTGCGGTTGATATGGATATTATCTGCCATAATTATCTTGAATTATAATCTATTGAATTATAAAGCTAACAATCTTATATCGGATTTGGTTGAACCGGTTTGGTTCAGGATTCATATTTTGTATTCTTCCCAGACTTTTCAGGCAAAAACTTCCAGTAACGCCTGGGCATATGCTGTTTCTGCAGACGCAGGTTAAGCCTTTCCCGGATGGTGATGCTCCGGCAGTAATCGTTCCACATGGTCTGGTAAACCGCCTCACCCTCTTCAAGCATATCGTTTCTTACAGATCCATCGGCAATATTGAACACCTTTTGACTTAGTGACACCTCTTCAACTTCAGCCGTGTTGAAATAATAGCCGTAATCCCTTTTCAGGTCATAGACCAGCCAGTGCTGGTCGGCAAAACGGTCGCGGAAATGCTGCATGATCAGGGGCAATACATCATACGCCGGACTAACCGGGGCGAAGTAGATATTGTCGCGTGTCAGCTGAAAACGGGCAAACTGCACCATGCGCATCGCCTCCTGCATCACTCTCCGGGAAGATTTCCGGACCTGCAGCACATCCGGATCTGCAAAATTATCGCCGATGGGCTGTTCAGCCATGAAAGCAAGCCGCATAAACCGGTAAAGAGCCATTTCAATATCCGGCTCTCCAGAGAGAAACGCCGATAAAGGAACATGCCGTGTGGCGGGAGTCAGCCTGGCGGTCAGGCCGTTCCATACCCTTTCAGCATGCTCCGGATTGGTGGGAATGAATTCCTTCCGGACAAATAACGCTTCCTGATAATGGGTTTCCGGCAGGATTCGAAACGGTGTGATCTTCCGGCGGTAACACTCAAAAACCACTGAGAGGAATCCTTCGTAGGTATGATCATACAAAAGAATCATACAACTCCGGTTTTTTTGTATCCCACGGAAGATTCCGGCAGAGCCCTGGGCAGAACTTCAGGAAAAGAAAAAAGCTTGAGCTGGGTGTCTGGCTGAGTGGCCTTTTTGTTCTTGTCGGCCAAAAGAATCTGGCGTCTTAAGGTATCAGGGAGCATCCCGGAAACCGGAATCCGAAGGTCGGTATTCACCATGAAATACCTGGCCCGTTTCATGACCACTCCGATTTTGGTCAGATGCCCGTAATTCAGGTTACTGAATTTCCGGGCGGCAATAATCCGCTGGGCCGACTGCACCCCGACCCCAGGAATCCGCAGAATCATCTCATAGTCCGCATGGTTAACGTCCACCGGAAAAAGGTGCAGGTTACGCAGGGCCCAGGCGAGCTTCGGGTCGATCTCCAGGTCGAGGAACGGCTCATCGGGAGGCAGGATTTCATCTGCCTTATACTTGTAAAACCGCATCAGCCAGTCGCTCTGGTAGAGCCGGTTCTCTCTTACCAACGGGGCACTCTGCAAAACCGGCAGCCGCTTGTCATATTCATTTACCGGCTGATAACCTGAGTAATAGACCCGTTTCAACTTCTGTACATCATATAAACCGGAGGCTAACTGAAGGATCTGCCGGTCGGACTCAGGGCTTGCACCCACGATCAGCTGCGTACTCTGACCGGCCGGAACAAAGGCGGGTACCCGATGTAACTTGCGCCGGTTTTCTTTATTCTCGGCGATGCTGTTGCTGATAAAACCCATCGGGCTGAAGATCTCCTGATGGTCTTTCTCAGGAGCCAGCCGTTTAAGTTCAGAATTGGTCGGTATTTCAATATTTACACTTAGTCTGTCGGCGAAAATCCCGGCCTCACGGATCAGGTCCCTGCTGGCCCCCGGGATGGCTTTCAGATGGATATACCCGTTATATCGCTCCTCCAGTCTGAGCTTCTTCGCCACCAGCACCATCCGCTCCATAGTGTAATCGGGATTCCTGATGACCCCCGAGCTGAGGAACAAGCCTTCGATGTAATTGCGCCGGTAAAAACCGATGGTCAGATCGGTCAGTTCCTGCACCGTCAGCGTGGCCCTGGGCCGGTCGTTGGAGCGCCGGTTGATACAATAGGCACAGTCGTAGATACAGTGATTGGTCATGAGTACCTTGAGCAGACTGACACACCGGCCATCCTCGGTAAAGCTGTGACAAATCCCGCACGCCACGGCATTGCCGATGCCTCCGGCCTGATTAGCCCGGCTGGATCCGCTGGATGAACAGGAAACGTCAAATTTTGCCGCATCTGCTAATATTTTTAGCTTTTCATGAACCGAATCATTCATCAAGGCAAAAATTTCATTAACTTTACAGCAAATATACTAATTAATTTAGTATTCATCAGCACAGAGATTAATTTTTATTAGCAAAATTTCCGGTGTATGATCTATTTGAAAGAAAACATCCGTTACCTGCGAAAAACCAGGGGGCTGACCCAGCAGGCGCTGGCCGGTGCACTCGAAATCAAGCGGTCGCTGCTGGGATCCTATGAAGAAGGCAGGGGGGTCCCGAAGCTCGACATTATCCGGAGGACAGCCTTGTTTTTCGGGATTTCGATCGACGATCTGCTAACCCGGAACCTGTCTATGCAGGGTCTTTATTCCGCAGATAAAACAACTGAAGTAAGGATTCTCAGCATTGTAGTCACCCCGGAAAACGAGGAACGCATATCCATCGTGCCGGTCAGGGCAGCCGCCGGTTATCTGCAGGGCCGGAATGACCCGGACTATCTGGAGGAATTGCCTTCCTTCTCCCTTCCTGTGGCTGAGCTGTCTCAGAAAAGGAGCTACCGGGTATTCCAGATCAGGGGCGACAGCATGCTGCCCATCCCTTCAGGCTCCTACCTGATCGGCGAATATATCACCGACCCACAGGAGATAAGGGAAGGAGAAGCCTATGTACTGATCACTGCCGATGAAGGCATTGTTTACAAGAGGATTTATCCGTACAATGAGGAGGACTTGTTGCTGAAGTCAGATAATCCTGAATATGAACCATATACCCTGCATAAATCAACCATCCTTGAAATCTGGCAAATCAGGGGATTTCTCTCTTTCGAAATGCCTGATCCGGGTGCTATCCAGGTGAATACCCTGAAGACCTTAATCAGGAAACTGGAAGCTGAAGCTGATAGTATCCGGGAACAAATCCGCCGTTAGTCAGATACTTCCGTGGAATCCGAATGAATATAAGGGATACAGGGATTCTTTTAGAAAAAAGAATCGCTATTTTCGTCACGGAATACATAAAACACATAAGCAATGATATACCTTAACAGAGCTCTTATTATCATCATAACATTGTTTCTTTTTGGATGCACACATAATTCCGGGGAAAAAAAGGAAGAAAAGATTCAGCAGCTCCGGTTTAACGGGCAGGGCACATTCAGGATTGCCCAGTTTACCGACATCCACTGGGACCCATCTTCGGAAAACAATACGAAAAACCTGGAAACCATCCGGATGGTGCTTGCGGCTGAGCAGCCAGACCTGATTATACTGACCGGCGATATTGTAACTGCCGGCCCGGCAGCAAAAGGATGGGCCGACCTGGCCAGGCCGCTGTCCGAATCGGGAATTCCATGGACCGTAACCCTGGGTAACCACGACGACGAAGCCGACATGAGCCGGGAGCAGATCTTTGATTTGCTGACCGGTTTACCCGGGTTTGCAGGCACTAAAGGACCGGACATTTCCGGTACCGGAAACTATGTGCTTCAGGTGCTTCATCATACCTCCGAACAACCCGCTGCCCTGATCTGGTGTTTCGATTCCCACGGATACCCATCGCAGAAGGAGCATGGCGATTATGATTGGATAAAGCATGACCAGATCCAGTGGTACAGAAACTTAAGTGCAGAATATACCGCAAAAAACAATCAGCAGGCACTGCCTGCGCTGGCCTATTTTCATATACCGCTGCCTGAATACAAAGAGGTTGCCTTACAGGAAGATAAAACCGGCCGGTTTGAGGAGAAGGTTTGCTCGCCCGATATAAACAGCGGCCTGTTTGCCGCCTTTCTGGAAAGGGGCGATGTCATGGGTATGTTCGTCGGGCATGATCATGTAAACAACTATATCGGCAACCACCTGGGCATTGCCCTGGGCTACGGACAATATACAGGCATCGACACCTACGGAGAATTCCCGAAGGGGGCGAGGATTGTTGAACTCAGGGAAGGATCAAGGGCATTTACGACCTGGATAAGGACCGGGGAAGGGAAGATGGATTTGTATAATTTCAATGCACTGTGAATTCGAACAAGCGGTTGGCATTAGTCAAAAGGTGAACGGATAATCCCCCTTCCCGATGCAGGCGGGCATTTCGGTTGGTGTTTCTGCAATCATGGCAATTATATGATGTGGAACCCGACCAATCCTG
This sequence comes from Prolixibacteraceae bacterium, assembly GCA_030602265.1. Classification (GTDB taxonomy): domain Bacteria; phylum Bacteroidota; class Bacteroidia; order Bacteroidales; family Prolixibacteraceae; genus UBA1413. The sequence continues at coordinate 55,633 of JAUWAB010000014.1, forward strand.
GTTTTCAGCAAGAATGACTCAGTCGTTGATTGCCTGAAGAACATGCGAATTAAGGGAAATTCAAATCATTTGACTTATATTCGTAGAAATATTTTCTGGCTAACATGAACCAACTGCAATCAGGAATAATCCGACTAATTAAGGAGGGGGATGAAAAAGCATTCGAGATTATTTTTCGTACCTACTACAGCAGACTGGTGAGATTTGCCAATGAATATGTAAAAGACAGTGAAATTTCAAGAAACCTGGTGCAAAATGCCTTTATGAAACTTTGGGAAAACAGAACTGGCCTGAAAGAAACCGATGCCATTAATGGTTATTTATATACCCTTACCAAAAATGAATCGATATCCTATTTACGCCATCTCAAGGTAAGTCAGAAATTTGCCGGTAAAATTCAGGCTGAATTTGATAATCTGATGCTTAATCTGGATGCCCTCAGTGATCTCGATTTCAATACATTTGATATGACCAGACTGGAACTGGCCATTTCAAAGATTCTGGAAGAACTCCCGGAAAGATGTCGTGAGGTCTTCATCCTCAGCCGTATTGAACAATTGAAAAATAAGGAAATTGCAGAAAAGCTTCAGATTTCCAATAAAGCAGTAGAATCAAATATTACGAGAGCGTTGAAAATTTTCAGGGATCAACTAAAGGATTATCTGCCTGCCGGCTTCTTAGTGATATTCCAAAATGCTTTTTAGAAGAACTTTCCTCCCTAAAAAATAATTTCCCGTTTTTTTTTATTCGATATGTAGGGTAAAATACTATTTAAGCGTATTACCCACATGGAACAAGAAAAACTGATCAATTACATAACGGGTAATCTGGACAGCGAAGAGGCTGAAGTAGTAAGAAACTGGATAAAAAGCAGTGAAGATACCAGAAAAGAGTTCTATTTATTAAAGAACATCTACTCACTTACAGCAGGCAACGCTGATATTCCGGAACTTGATGCCGACTATAAGTATGTAAAACGAAAGATCTCACCGAATAAAAATTCAACCCTGATATATCTCCTGAAAAATAGTCTGAAATATGCGGCTGTGGTTGCCATAACATTACTGGCTGTATATTTCAGCGACAAAATAACAACACAAAAACCCGGGGAAGACAGTGCAGCTCAATTTCATCAGATTACAGTACCATTGGGTCAGATTTCAGAATTTGAATTTGCGGATGGCACGCGGGTATGGTTAAATTCCGGAACAAAACTTCGTTTTCCTGAAATAACAGGCAATACCCGTGAAATCCATCTTGAAGGAGAAGCCTATTTCGATGTGGCGAAGAATGAAGGGATGCCGTTCATAGTGCATGCCGGATCCCACCAGGCAAGGGTTTTTGGAACCTCCTTCAATGTTCGCACATACGACGACCTTGAAGTTACCCTTATTGAAGGTTCGTTAGGACTCACCTCTCCCTTTCAAAAGGAGATGGACATGTTGAATCCGGGAGAACAGTTCCGTATTTCATCAACCGGCACCAATAAAATCATACAGAAGGTTGAGACACATCCATATGAAGCCTGGAAAGAGGGAAAATTGATTTTCAGGAATAAATCACTTGGGGAAATAGCTGTAGATCTGGAGAGGTGGTACAATGTAAAGATCAGTTTCAACGATCCCAAAATAAAAGACTACCGGTTCAGCGGTACCATACTGAAATATAAACCAATTGATCAGATACTCGAGGCCATTAAACTGACTTCACCCATCCGGTATACTCTTCAGGTACATCCGGAGAGGAGCAGTGAGATTGTGCTTTACGCGAAGCAATAAAAAAAAGCCTTAAAATGCTGGCACATCTTAAGGCTGTAAAATAAAACAACTCCACCCCCTCCGGGGAGAAATATGTCTAATTGTTAAACTGTTCAAATCTATGAAAAAAAAATGGAAAAAACCGGCCTTTGGCGAAGGTCTGAAAAAAATGCTACTGATTATGAGACTAATTGCTGTTTTTTTATTTGCCGGATTCATGGCTCTTGGATCAACAACCTACTCACAGAGCACCCGGTTGAATTTCAGGCTGGAGAAAGCCACCTTGCAAGAAGTTTTCTCTAAGGTTGAAGAGATCAGCGAATTCTATTTCTTCTACAAAAATGATGAAGTAGACCTAACCAAAACCGTTTCTCTTGATATTCAAAACCAGACCATCGATAAGATTCTGGATAATGTACTAAGGGAAACCGGCCTGAGTTACAAAATTGTTGACCGTTATATTGTGGTTTCCAAAAACCCTATTAGCGAAAATGCACTTAACTCCTGGGTTCAACAGCAGGTAACCGTTGCGGGGATTGTGAGGAACCAGAAGGGAGAACCCATTCCGGGAGCCACCGTAGTGATAAAGGGAACCCTAACCGGAACGGTTACTGACCTGAACGGCAGATTTTCGATTGTACTGCCACAGAATGCACAAGCATTGGTTTTCTCCTTTGTTGGTATGCGCACCCAGGAAATTCCGATAGACGGAAGAACGACCTTTGAAGTGACAATGGCCGAAGAGTTGCGGGGAATAGACGAAGTGGTGGTAATTGGTTACGGTACGCGTCAGAAGAAAGACTTGACCGGTGCTGTATCACAAATCAGTTCAGAGGACATAGCCATGCAGAATACCCTTTCCCCCCAGATGGCCATGCAAGGCAAAATGGCAGGGGTATTTGTCAGTAATCCGGGGAGTAACCCCAATGCACGGCCGACGATTCGGATCAGAGGCGTGGGGACACTTGGATTCAACGATCCCCTGTATGTGATTGACGGCATCCCGCTGACCGAAGGAGGTGCTTCTTCATCTGCAACTCGCGATCAGGACCTTCGTGGCCCGATAAATGTGTTCAACCTGATCAATCCGAATGATATTGAATCTATTTCGGTACTGAAGGATGCCTCTGCAACAGCCATTTATGGGGTGAGGGCATCAAATGGGGTTATCCTGATTACCACTAAGCGTGGGAAAGAGGGTAAAGCCCGTATTGAAATGTCGGCTAATTATGGAGTACAGAACAACTGGAAACGCTATGATGTAGCATCCATGCAGGAATATGTTGACTGGAGCATGGAAGCTAAAAATGCCAATCCGGCATATGTTACCGATCAATATTACTCGCTGTTTGTTTCTTCTTCACCCAATTACCTGGGTAACAGCCCTGATTACCGAAACGACTGGCTGAAAGCTGCTCTGGTAGAAAATGCCCCTGTTCAGGATTACAACATTTCAGTTTAAGGAGGTAATCAGACTTCCACCTATGCCGCAGGTGCAGGATACGCAAACCAACAAAATGCATTTTACTCCAGCGAATTCGACAGATACTCCCTATTCTTTAATTCCGATCATCAGCTTACCAAATGGCTTAAGATCGGGGAATCGTTCAGGTTTATTTATTCTAAAACACAGGAAGAACCAGGAAGCGGACTGGGTACTGTGTTAGGACCACCCTGGCAACCGGTGTATGACGCCAACGGATTAGGTGGTTTTGCTGCACCGGGACGAATGATCGACAACGTGTTCCGCTCTTATGGATATGGTGCAGCTACCCGCTCAAATTTCCTTGGGCAGGCTGAATTTCAGGATAACAAAAGAGATCTCCTGAGAAACCTTGGAACTGTATATGCCGAACTATCCCCTATGAAAGGTTTAAGATTTAAAGGGACATTCAGTTTCGACTATTTTGCGAATTACCAGGACAGGTATCAGCAAATCGAACGTGGAATCTTTGAAGTTGCCAGAGGTACTGCTTATCCGATAACCACAGGAAATGACTACAGGAGAAGAATCAATGACAATGTAAATATTATTAAAGAATTCCTAATCGGATATAACAACTCATTTGGCAAGCATAATATTGACCTGATATTGAACGCAATGGACCAGCGTGTAAAATGGAACAATACGCAAATGAGCATCGACAGTTCGTCGCCCATCACATCATGGGAACAAAGACGAATTGAGGAGGGTTGGCCCAATACCTCAAAAGGCTTACTTTACGAAAGAAACCAGTCCGGACTTCAAGGTTATATGGGAAGGTTAAGCTACAATTTTGACAGCAAGTATTACCTTGATGCCACGGTGAGGCGAGATGGCTCATCCAAGTTCGGACCAGGTTACAAATGGGGCACATTTCCTTCAGTAGCGGCCGCCTGGAGAATATCGTCAGAAAAATTCATGGAATCATTATCCTGGATGACTGACCTGAAAATCAGGGCCGGATGGGGAAAGACAGGAAACCAGGAAACACGCGACTACGCTTTCCTTTCGCTGGTTAACATGAATCCAAAAGCATCATTTGGCACAGGATCCACCCCTGGAAACGGTATTATTTATTCGGCATCAGCCTTAGGTGATTTTCCAATCGAGGATATGAGCTGGGAAACCGTTACCACCCTGAACTTCGGTTTCGATGCAGTTTTATTTGACAATAAGATGACCTTAACAGCTGAATATTATGATCGTTTGACAGAAGGTATCCTGCAATCCATTTCCATTCCGAAGGTTATCGGGGCATTGACAAGCCCGGTTCTGAACCTGGCTGAGGTAGAGAACAGTGGCTTTGAATTTCAGGCTTCATATACCGATAAAGCTGGAAAACTGGGTTACTCAGCCTCTTTGAACCTGACTACCGTGAATAACTCAGTAAAAAGCCTATATGGCGGACAGCCGGTGACCAGTGGTAACCTGAGAATCGAACAGGGTTACTCTATGAATTACATTTATGGCTACAAAACAGCCGGGATTTTCCAGACAGCAGAAGAGGTAGCTGCCTGGAAAGCTAAAACTGCCGATGCAGGAAGGGATGCACAAAAATCGCCCGGCGACATCATCTTTGTGGATATTCACGGTGCTCCGAAGGCAACCGACCCAAAAGGGACCTATGTCCACAAGGAACCAGACGGAAAGATTGATGCCTATGATCAGACCTACCTGGGAAAAACCATCCCCGGATACTATTACGGCCTGAATTTTAACTTCGATTACAGCAACTGGGACCTGAACCTTAATTTCAGGGGAGTAGGTGATGTTCAAAGGATCAATACCGACGGGAAACAAAGCATCAGCGGATTCGGACAAAATTTCCTGACCGCTTACAAGGACAGATGGACCTCTGCAAATCCGTCGAATAGCATACCCCGCGCCGTGCAAAACGATCCTTCGGGCAACAACCGGGTTGCCGACCGTCATGTTGAAGATGCAGGATTTCTGAGGTTTCAGAATTTACAGATTGGCTATAATTTTAGTGGGTCATTTGTCAAAAAACTCGGATTAAACAATCTCCGTTGTTTTGTTGCAGGGACCAATCTCTTTGTAATTACACCTTACACAGACCTTGATCCGGAAGACATTACAACCCCTACTACTTTCAGTATTGGCGCTAATCTTAGTTTTTAACCCATAAATGATAAAAGAAAATGAAAAAAATAAAATTATCATTAAGCATTATATTGGTTTTATTTCTCGGCATGTTTTCGTGCGACGAAGCGACCATTGAACTCTTACCTATAGGTAACACTGAAGGTACCTATTTCCAGAATGAAACGCAAATGGAAGAGACCATTATGGGTGTATATCAGAAACTGGCATTCTTTTATGCTTTCAGGGGAGGCCAAAACAATAATTGTGCACCCATTTGGCACCTGCCCAGCGATGATTTGACCACTTCTTCCAATTTTGCACATGAAACCTTTTCAGGTCTCAATGGAGGCAATGGTCAGTTAAGCCTTTTCTATGACTTCGCCTACCAACTTATTGCCAGAGCCAACATCATGCTTCAGAAGATTGAAGAAAATGGCTCTTTTGCATACAGTAAACAACCTGCGTTAAAAGACCAACATAAAGGTGAGGCATTATTCTTAAGGGCATATATGTATTTCAAACTTTGGAATGTTTTTGGCACAGCTCCCCTTGTTACAAGCAGGATAACCAAATTAGAAGATGCCTATCCACCCAACTCAAAGGGTACTGAACTGCTCGACCAGGCAATAAAAGACCTGACTGATGCCATATCTTTACTGCCGGAGAGCTGGCCTGCCGCTCACAAAGGGAGGGTAACCAAAAATTCTGCTCGTGGATTAAGAGGAAAGATTTATGTCTTCAGAGGCATGATCAATAAAACCAATACAGATTATTCAGCAGCAATTGCTGATTTCAATTCTCTGGTTGGATTAAGTCTTGTGCCCAATTACAATAACAATTTCAACGTAAACTTTGAAAATAATGCCGAGTCGTTGTTTGAATATCAAGCCAATACATCACCTGGGGATGTGAATCCTTTTGTTGGAGGAGCCGGAGGCAATGACGGTTTTGCAGTTATCGGAGAAATTGGTGCCTATTGGGGAATGTTCAGCCAGAGGCCAACCTGGATCGGAAATGCATATTTTACGGCAACTTCCTCAATCAGGAATGCATATGAACCAGGTGACCCGCGTGTACAATACATTCTGAAACCTGAATCTGCAGGCCTTATTAATGTCATCAAATACACCCGGAATACCGCGTATGCAACCGGAGGAAACGGACAGTCCAATGAAGTGAGTGTAAACAATCCGCGTATCCTTCGATATGCCGACATTTTATTGCTCAAGGCCGAGGCAATCGTTCGCTCGGGCGGCAACCTGAAAGATGCTATTGACCTGGTTAATCAGGTCAGGGAAAGAGCGCGGAAATCAGTTGAATCAGGCGAACCTTCACTGGTTCCGGCAAACAGGGATGTTAACGAAACCAATGCAGCTAATGTTCTGAACTGGATATTTCAGGAACGCCGCCTGGAGCTCGCCTTCGAAGAAGGTCATCGTTGGTGGGATTTACGCCGTCGCCATATTGCCGGTGAAATTGACCTTAAACAGCTTGATTTCCAATCCCGGTTGCCGGATTTTAAATTTGAGGACAAGCATGTTTATTTTCCGCTGCCTGAAAAAGAAGTGGTTGAAAATCCAAATATGAATCAAAATCCCGGATATTAACCTTTTTTGTTTTGCATAGATAAGATTTGTGAATGAGGAAGGGTGATAGCAACGACCTGTGCTATCCCCTTCTTTTTTCCCAAATACAGGAAAAGGCCATCAACACAAGGTAAATGTTCCTTAAAATATTATGATTATTGAGAAACTTTTTCCACGATCTTATGACCGGAAAAGCCTAATACAATTTATTGCGATTTTTTATGGATATCCTTGATTCAAATTTATGAAAACACTGCCGCAACCCTGGATCGCTTTCAAAATCCTGGCGGCAGGGACTTTACGGCCTGAAGAGGCTTTCCGGTATGCCTTTCAGAATGGAGCCGATTTTATCTGTGTAGGCATGTACGATTTTCAGATTGCAGAAACACAATCCGTTATGAATAAATTTACCAGGTTGCTCCACTAAGAAGTGGCTCAACAAGGGTTCTCATCATGGCCGTCTGGCTATAAACATGCAATCCGGGATTGAACGCGCAACGGTAATGACCTGACAATAAACATTTATGATATAATATATCAAATGAAACGAATTATTATTATCCTCTTTTTCCTATTCCCGGTTTATCCGGATTACGGACAAACCAGTTTCGGGGAAGAATCAGGAGTATATGGCGTATTGCTGAACGACCTGAAGCATAACCTGTATGAAAATTCACAGATCAAAACGGTTACTCTTGATGGCGAAAAAAGAGGCGGTACCCGACGCATGGGGCCAGGCAGCTTTTGTGAGCGCACTGGTTGAAGGGCTTGCAGGCATCGTAGATAAAGATATACTTTTCAGAAAAGTGGAAATTTCGCAAAAAAACGCCTCAGCCACCATAAACGGGAAGAACGTTCCGGTATCCCGCGAGCAGATTAACCAGTCGAATTATGTAGTTTTACAGGGCAAAGGAAACAAGAACGACATCAGTATAAAATTTAAATAAGAAATGATGAAATTTTTAAAGAACAAACTCCTTGGATTAATCACTTTAAGTCTGCTGGTATTCAGCCTGAACGCTCAGGACCCAACCCGCTTCAACGCTGAGATTGAAAACCTGGTCAATAAAGAATTTATCCTTGAACCCGGAAGAGAACTTCTTCTTTTTACCGGAAGTTCAAGTGTCAGAATGTGGAATGACATACAGGATTATTTTCCTGGGTACAATGTAATCAACAACGGTTTCGGAGGGTCTCACTTCAGCGACCTGATCTACTTTTACAACAAACTGATCATACCACATCAGCCTGATTATCTGTTTATTTACGAAGGAGACAACGATATTGCCTCCGGAAAAAAACCCGGGGAAATTATCAAAGAGGCGAAATTCCTGCTTGAAAAAATCCGTAGGGATCTGCCGGCCACCAACGTGGTACTGATTACTCCAAAACCGAGTATTGCCCGATGGGACATGCGGAAAAACTACGAAAAGCTGAACAGAAAACTCAACCGGCTGGCCAAAAGAACGGATTATGTGGCGTTTGCCGATGTATGGACACCCATGTTAGACGAAAAGGGGTATGTTCTTCAGGATATCTTCCTGGAAGATAAACTGCATCTAAACGGAAAGGGTTACAAAATCTGGGGAAAAGTACTTTCAGAATTTCTGAAATAACCCGGTGCAGTTAGCTTTCTGCGATATAAATCGGAAGCATAATAAACGGCAAAGTTTAACTTGCTGATGTATTTGAGATTTTCAATCAGAACAACTAACAATCCAAATGAAATGAGAAGTAAAAGAAATCAAGCCTGGGCAATGGCCGGTATTGCCGGATTGACATTGGGCCCTCTGGCTTGTACCACTCCTTCTGAAAAGACATTTACTGAACGGCCCAACATAGTCTGGATCGTATGCGAAGACATGAATCCGATACTGGGCTGCTATGGCGATAAAGTGGCCAAAACCCCCAATATCGACAAACTCGCAGAAACGGGTATTGTTTTCAGGCAGGCTTATGCCAGTGCCCCCATTTGTGCCCCGGCCCGGTCTTGTCTGATAACCGGGGTTTATCCCACATCGATGGGAACGCCCCACCTCAGGCAGGAACAAACCATTCCATCATGGATGAAAACCTTTCCGCAGTATTTGTCCGAAAGTGGTTATTTCACCAGCAATCAGAACAAAACCGACTTCAACTTCAGTCCACAGGGTGTATTCGACTACCACAAGGAAGATCTCTACCCCTGGCGGCAGCGGCAGGCAGGGCAGCCGTTTTTTAGTTTTTTCAATATCGGTGATACCCACGAGGGGCCGGGAAACAGTGCTGCCAGGCACAAGGAGCTGACAGCCGGGTTACCTCCCGAAATGTTTACCTCGCCCGATGAGGTGACCCTTCCACCCTATTACCCTGATACACCCGAAATGCGCCAGATCTGGGCACGCTATTACGACCTGGCAGCAGCTATGGATGTAAAGGTGGGCCAGATTCTGAAAAATCTTGAAGAAGACGGGTTGATGGACAATACCATCATTTTTTTCTTCTCCGATCATGGGCATGGGCTGCCAAGGTTCAAACGCTGGCTCAACATTTCGGGTTTGCATGTACCTTTTGTGGTACATATTCCGGAAAAATTCCGGCACCTGGCAAAAAACCAACCAGGAACCGAAAACCATGACCTGGTCAGCTTTGTTGATTTTGCGCCGACAGTGCTTAACCTTGCCGGAGTTGAAATTCCTGCACACATGAACGGCATTCCCTTCCTGGGAAATAACCTGCCCGCCCCGCACGACTACCTGTTTGCCTCCCGCGACCGCGCAGACGACATGTACGAAATATCCAGGGCTATACACAACAAGGAGTTTATTTACATCCGTCATTACCTTCCGCAATTGCCCTATTTCCAGCCGGGTATCATCAACAGCGAAGCAAAAGACAGTCACCGGGCCCTGCAAAATGCCCGCAGGGCCGGTGTAATGCCGCCTACAGGTGAAGCCATGTTTCACCCCAGACCCGTCGAAGAATTGTATGACCTCCGCACAGACCCCGATGAGCTCAACAACCTGGCCGGCAATTCAGCTTTTGCCGGTGTACTGGATAAAATGCGCAATACCTTAAAACAGGAGATCCTGACCACCCGCGATGCCTGTTTCCTGTTTGAGCCTGAAATGATGATGCGCTCCGAAGGAACAACGACGTACGATATGGCGCAGGATCCTGCAAAATATAATCTGGAACGGATCCTGGAAACAGCGGAAATGGTGGGTAAAGCTCCGGTTTCCGAAATGGCAGCCCGCCTCTCCGATCCGGACAGCGGTGTCCGGTTCTGGGCTGTAAACGGTTTGCTGAACAAGCTACCGGAGGCAAAACCATATCTGAACGAAATATACCATAAATTAAACGATCCATCTCCAACCGTGCAGATTGCCGCCGCTGAGTTATTGTGCAACCTCGGATCAGCCAGGCAAGCCCTTCCCGTTCTTCAGAAATGGATAAGCGACGAAAGGCCCTGGCTGGCATTGTATGCAGCCCGTACCGTACAGATGATCGGCAGGGAAGCCCTGCCCATGATACCCGCCATCCAGGCAGCCATTGACAAGCTGGCCGTGGATCCGGGCAACCGGACTCCTCATCCCGGCTCAAACTATGTTTATAAGGATGGGAACTTTGCATCCTTCACCGGTTGGGCACTGGAGGGAGCCATCCAGAAACTTTAACTAAAACAACAACTATGAAAATCCATTTTCTCGGCATATACCTTGTTGCTTTTCTGATGCTGCTGCCGTTTGTATCCTCATCCCAGATTGATGCCCGCTGGAATCCATTGCCCCAGTATCCGGAAACGTGGGACTCCCAATGGATTACGCATCCTTCCATCGATCAGAACGCCTATGGCCTGGTCCATTTCCGGAACAGGTTCACCCTGGATAAAGTTCCCCAAAAGTTTATCGTACATGTTAGCGGCGATAACCGCTATCGCCTCTATGTGAACGGAAAGGAAGTGATCTACGGCCCGCAACTGGGAGATATGCGGAACTGGCGGTACGAAACCCTGGATCTGGTTCCCTTTCTTCAGCCAGGGGAGAATATTTTGGCGGCTGAGGTGATGAACTGGGGTGTGGAAAGAAGTTATGGGATCATCTCCTTCAGAACAGGATTTCTCCTGCAGGGTAATACAAAAAATGAGAGTTTCGTTAACACCAACCAGGGTAACCGCTGGAAGGTATACGCCAATCCGGGGGTCTTTGAAAAGACGGTTTACTGGAGAGGCGGCGGCGAAATTGTCGGAGGTTTTTACGCTGCCAACCCTACCGATTCCATCGTTGCTGCAAAATATCCATGGGGCTGGCAGGCTCTTACTTTTGACGATAGCAAATGGTCAGACCCGGAGATAATTTTCGCACAACCCAAAACCACCGCCGGACAGGGACACGGATGGATACTGCAGCCCCGGACCACCCCTGTGCAGATCAATCAGAAAGAGCCCCTCACCCGGATTGTACGGTCAGATGTTCCCGGCCCCGATAAAACCTTTCAGTTTGGCAAACAAAAACTCACACTGCCGGCGAACACTAACCATAAAATCCTCATGGACATGGGATACGTAACGCTGGGATATCCCAAACTTCACCTTTCCGGCGGAAAAGAGGCCCGGATCAGCGTAAAATATTCCGAAGCCCTGTATGATGCCGAAAACAAAAAGGGCAACCGGAATGAAACAGACGGTAAAGTAATAAAGGGCATTAGCGACGTATATATTATGGATGGAGGCAGGGAAAGGATCTTCCAGCCCATTTGGTTCCGCACTTTCCGCTTTGTCCAGCTACAGATCGAAACAAAAGAAGATCCCCTGACCATCGATGATTTTTACAATGTGTATTCGGCCGCGTCGGTTCCAGTGAAGGGGTCCTTCTCTGTAGATAATCCGCTGTTCAGCAAAGTATGGGATATCTGCTGGCACTCCATGAAAATCTGTGCCCAGGATAACCTGCTCAGCGACGCCTATTATGAACAGATGCAGTATGTAGGGGATCTCCGGCCCCACCTGATGGGCTGGACGGCCCTCACCGGCGACCTTACCTACTTCAGGAGCGCCATGGAACAATTCAACAACTCCAGGCTGCCCGACGGAAACATCACCAGTTGCTATCCACTGAAAGCAACTTTCGTCCATCCCACCTATTCACTGATCTGGATCGATATGTTGCACGACCTTATGATGCTGGAGGGCGACCGGAAACTTATAGCGTCCTATCTGGGCGAGATTCAGGAAGTGTTTGACTATTATGAATCCCTGATCAATGAGATCGGACTGGTAGGCAAATCGGATTATTCCATGTTTGTTGACTGGTACTGGCCCCGGGGAGGGAATTCGCCGGTCAACAGGGATGGCAACTCAGCCATCCTGACGCTGAACTATGCCTATACACTTAATAAGGCTGCCGGTATCGCTGAATGGCTGGGTTACCGGGATAAGGCCGGTTTTTACAGGACACAAAGCAGGAAATATGCGGAAATAACCCGGAAACTCTGCTACGATCCACAGAAAGGCATCTATGCCGATGATCCGGAGAAAACATTTTATGACCAGCGTGCCAGCATTCTGGCCATACTTTGTGACGCCCATTCAGACCAAGAGTCGAAAGAGCTCATGGCTAAAGTGCTGGACAATAATACTTCCTTTGACAGTGAAGCCAACCTTTTTTACTATTTCTACCTTTTTGAGGCTATGGAGAAGACAGGGATTGGCGATTTTACAGCCCAGTTGCAACCATGGAAAGACATCGTGGACATGGGCATGTCAGGAACGCCTGAAAAACGGATCGAGCAAAATCCAAGGTCAGAGATCCACCCATGGACAGCTCATCCGGTACATTTCTATTTCAGTCTGGTCGCCGGAATAAGGCCTGCCAGTCCGGGATTTGAAACTGTGGTCATAAAGCCCAGTCCGGGTTCATTGAGATCCATAGATGCCCAGTACCCTATACAACACGGAATGATTTCAGTAAACCTGAAATTCAGCCAGAATGAAAAGGTCACCGGGTATGTTATACTGCCCGGATCCATCCATGGTAATTTTGAATGGAAAGGCGAAATAGTTAAACTTATTCCTGGAAAACAGGAAATTTCACTTTAGTAGCCAGATTTACCTATTAACCTGTAAATGAACTATTTTTATGCATCGTCGCGAACTGATAACCAATCTGGGCTTAACTACTGCAGGTATTGTCCTGGCAGGAAATCTGGCTTCCTGCCTCAGAAAAAGCTCTTCCAAATCCCTCCTCCTCGTTTCTGGCTGGCAAACGGTCAATATCGGCGATATTGCCCATACGCCAGGGATGATTCACCTGCTGAAAACGTATTTTCCAGAGTTGAAAATAACCCTGTGGCCCAACGACATTGATCTTCAGGAAGAGAAATCACTTATGGCTTACTTCCCTGATCTGAAAATAGTGAAGGATGAATTTGCCTTGACAGGAACCGCCGGAAGCGAAGAAGCAATCAAGGCCATGGAGGAAGCTGACTTTATGTTGCACGGATCAGGGCCGGGGATCGTAGGCCTGCAAAAACTTCAGATATGGCGAGAACGCTCCGATAAGCCGTATGGCATCTTCGGAGTAACCATCGGCAGCGTTTGGGTAGAGCTGAAGGAAGTACTCAACGGAGCATCCTTTATCTTTACCAGGGAAACTCATTCGCTGAAAGTCTTACAAGAAGATGGAGTTACAGGTCCCGCAACCGGTTTTGGGCCCGATGCCACATTTTTCCTTCCCAACCGTAATGATGCATCAGCACAATTCTATATGGAAAACCGGAAGCTGGAAGACCGGAAGTTTATCTGTGTGGTGCCACGATCGCG
>JAUWAB010000058.1 GCA_030602265.1 Prolixibacteraceae bacterium
CTGTGGCTGATGGAACCCATTAATGTTTGAATTTCGAGTTGGATTTTTGTTTCCTGATTGAGCCGGTTGCTGTGATCAAAGTTAAGTGAAAAACTGTACTGATGTACTTTGTAAATTCAATTTATAATCTGTATATACATCACTTTCTGATACTTTGTTAGGAGATTTTTCCAATTACCCGGAGCGTAGAAAACGTATTTCAAATCCAATAAGTTTTCTCAAATATAGCACGATCAAAAAGAGCTACGAAAATTCATTCGTAACTCTTTGCTTATTAAGTGGGCCCAACTGCCCCGATTGAATCGGCCCCGATAGAATCGGCCCCGATAGAATCGGGGTGAACCAGAGACTTCCTGATTATGATGGAGTCACAAATGCTGAAACAAAAAAAGAGCTACGAAAATTCATTCGTAACTCTTTGCTTATTAAGTGGGCCCAACTGCCCCGATTGAATCGGCCCCGATTGAATCGGGGTGAACCATTGCCTCCCTGCTTATGAGGGAGTCCCAATTCCTCAAAGTAAAAAAGAGCTACGAAAATTCATTCGTAACTCTTTGATATTTAAGTGGGCCCAACTGCCCCGATTGAATCGGGGTGAACCATTGCCTCCCTGCTTATGAGGGAGTCCCAATTCCTCAAAGTAAAAAAGAGCTACGAAAATTCATTCGTAACTCTTTGATATTTAAGTGGGCCCAACTGGGCTTGAACCAGTGACTCCCTGATTATGAGTCAGGTGCTCTAACCAACTGAGCTATGGGCCCTGTAATTCTTTAATTAAGAACTTCCTCGAAAAAAGGAGTGCAAGTTTAGCAAATTCGTGTCAAATACACAAATATTTTTTAATTTTCATTAATTCAATCAAAATAGTTCAGGAGAATTTTTCCTTTATCCTTTCAGACGAATCGGGGTGAACCAGTGACTCCCTGATTATGAGTCAGGTGCTCTAACCCCCCGATTGAATCGGGGTGAGCTATGGGCCCTGAATTCTTCTAATTAAGAACTTCCTCGAAAAAGGAGTGCAAGTTTAGCAAATTCGTGTCAAATACACAAATCTTTTTTAATTTTCCTTAATTCAATCAAAATAGTTCAGGAGAATTTTTCCTTTATCCTTTCAACCGAATCGGGGTTTTGCGAAAGCCATAAATAATATTTTGAATTCCGCATTTTCTTCAAATGGTTTTCCACTTTACGGGCACAAGAAATAGAGTTACATGGTATCTCCATAAACAATTCCCAATCATCAGCCTTTGCTGTGAATTTTGTATTGCCATAAGACTTTGAAAGGTGCAATTGTAATCGTTGTTCTGATGACAATTGTGTGGAGCCGATATAAAAGCGGTTGAATTTTTTGCTGAAAAGAATGTAACAACATGCCATCACATTGAAATTAATTAACGGGTTAACTGTACAATTATAATCAAAAGGTATGATTATTTGACATGAAAAGTTGCCTGCAGCCGAATACTTTTTGGGGTTTTTATTGTGGGCCAACTGCCCCGATAAAATCGGCCCCGATAGAATCGGCCCCGATAAAATCGGCCCCGATAAAATCGGGGTGAGCTATGGGCCCTGAATCCTTTTTACGGAACTCCCGTAAAAAAGTGTGCAGGTTTAGCAAATAGGCTGCATATACACAAATATTTTTTAATTTTACTTTATTCAAAAACCGTATCAACAGTAATAATAACCTTAAAATCAACATTATGGCATTTACACTACCGGCATTGCATTATGCCACGGATGCACTCGAGCCCTATATCAGTGCCCGTACCCTGGAATTTCATTATGGCAAGCACCATCAGGCATACGTTAACAACGTAAATGCACTGATACCGGGAACTCCTTTTGAAAACGCTTCCCTTGAGGAGATCGTGATGAAAGCGGAAGGCGGCATCTTCAATAACGGAGCCCAGGTGTTTAACCATACGTTCTATTTTGAACAATTCTCCCCCGATGGTTGCAGAGAACCCAAAGATGAGCTGAAGCAGGCCATTGAGGCTGAGTTCGGCTCGGTCGAAGGATTTATGGAACAATTCAACAAGGCAGCTGCCACCCTGTTTGGTTCAGGATGGGCCTGGCTGGTGAAAACAGCTGTGGGAAAACTTGAAATCGTACAAACCTCCAATGCCGGCTGTCCGTTGCGTGACGGTAAGGTACCACTGCTGACCTGCGACGTATGGGAACATGCCTATTATCTCGACAAACAGAACCTGCGACCGAAGTATATTGAAGATTTTTGGAAAGTTGTCGACTGGAAAGTAATTTCTGCCCGATTCGCTGGTTAACTCTGCAGGTTTTACTATTTTTGACTCAATCAATCAATATCAAATATATTCTAAACAACTTGTTATGAGTACAGAGAAAGTTCTTGAAGCTATGAAAGCGGCCGGTAAAGCTTTAAAAGCCGGTGAAATTGCCGAAGCGGCAGGCCTTGATAAAAAGGAAGTTGATAAAGCAATGAAAATCCTGAAAACTGAAGGCAAAATTGTTTCGCCGAAAGTCTGTTACTGGGAACCAAAATAAGTTTCGTATCAGGGTTGACACCAGGTTAATTGTGGCAACCCTGATTTTTTAAAAACATGCCCCTTCTTCATTAAGAATTATCGAAAATTTCTTTTGATTGAGTGAGTTAAGGGAGAATTGGTTACTTTTCGCAATTATCAAGTATTGCTTCTACAGTTTTAAACCAACGTTGTCGAATTTAGAAATTATAACACCATGACTACTAACAGACGTGATTTTCTCAGGAACAGCCTGATTGGTGCCGGGATATTGAGCACAGGTATAATTTCATGCACTTCAGGGACCAGTGATCGGAAAACGGGCAAGGGTATCGTCAGAACTCAGCAGTTTAATATGTGTGGATATGCTGCCCCTAAACTGGACAAGGTCAGGGTCGGATTTATCGGACTGGGCATGAGGGGGCCAGGAGCGGTTCAAAGATTCTCGCACATCGAAGGGGTAGAGATTGTAGCATTGTGTGACAAATTAGAGGATCGCGTTCAGAAAGCCCAGCAGATCCTGGTTAAACAGGGCTTGCCCGAGGCGAAGTCCTATTCCGGATCTGACGATGCATGGAAGGCTCTTTGCGAGAATCCTGACATTGACCTGGTCTATATATGCACCCCTTGGGCCTACCATACCCCTATGTCGTTGTATGCCATGGAAAACGGTAAGCATGCGGCAACCGAGGTTCCGGCTGCCCTCACCGTGGATGAGGCATGGCAGCTGGTTGAAACTTCTGAAAGGACCAGGAAGCATTGTATGATGCTGGAAAACTGCTGTTATGATTTCTTTGAACTTATGACGCTTAACATGGCCAGGCAGGGCTTTTTCGGTGAGATTGTCCACGGGGAAGGTGCCTATATACATGACCTGCTCGATCTTAATTTCAATAAGAACGGGTATGCAGATATGTGGAGGCTGAAGGAAAACATGAACCAGGGCAACCTCTATCCTACTCACGGATTAGGTCCAGTTTGCCAGATCATGAATATCAACCGGGGAGACCAGATGGAATACCTGACGTCCATGCAATCGGCTGATTTTATGATGGCCGCTCATGCAGAAAAACTGGCTGCTGAGGATGAATTTTTTGCAGAGTTTGCAGGAAAGTCATACCGTGGGAACATGAACACCACTGTCGTAAGGACCCACAAAGGGCGCACCATAATGATCCAGCATGATGTTACCAGTCCGAGACCTTACTCCCGGATCCACATGATAAGCGGAACAAAGGCTTTTGCACAGAAGTATCCGTCTCCGGCCAGAATAGCCAAAGGACATGGCTGGATCAGCCAGGAGGAGTTTAAGGAACTTCAGGATCAGTACACCCCGGAGATTGTTAAGCATGTAGGGGAGATGGCACGCCAGATTGGAGGCCACGGCGGCATGGACTTTATGATGGACTGGCGCCTGGTGGATTGCCTCCGGAATGGTCTTCCGCTCGATCAGGATGTTTACGACGCTGCCCTGTGGAGCGTAATACTTCCGCTTAGCCAGGAATCTGTAGCCAATCGCTCCAACTCGGTGGATATACCTGATTTCACCTGCGGATCATGGAATTCAAATGCTCCAATGGAAATCACCCTGAAAGGCGGAGGTACTACCGGTGTAAAAGTTAAACAGGAGGCTGAAAGCACTCAGCTGAATGTTTGATCGCCTTTTGCCGGACTAACTGCTGAATATCAGGGTTAGAATCAGATATTTGAAGAATAGTCCGGTTATGGTGAAAAAAAGAGCATCCTTAATTCTGTATTTCAGCATACCGGCTGAAAGGGAGATGACGGGTGAAGATAAAGGCAGAATATTAAACAGGAGGATTACCACGTTACCGTAGCGCCTTATTTTGGTTTCTGCCTTTATATACCTTTTTCTTCCAATC
This sequence comes from Prolixibacteraceae bacterium, assembly GCA_030602265.1. GTDB lineage: Bacteria > Bacteroidota > Bacteroidia > Bacteroidales > Prolixibacteraceae > UBA1413. The sequence goes on from JAUWAB010000058.1 coordinate 4,385, forward strand.
AGCCTGTTGATGATCCCCTCACTAAAGGTGTAACCAATCAGATAATCAATAGTCTGTGATACAATGGCTGTTCCGATGGCAATGCTGTTCAGCATCAGTAAATTAGCTCCTTCCGATACATAATAGATGAAAGCCAACTCCACAGGCATGAAAAGAAAAAAAAGATACCCGGCAAAATTTACTATCGCGAAGGAGAGTAATCCCTCACCCGCTGATCCATGGTAGATATCCCTGCCGATGGTCAGCGACGCAATGGTGATGGCTGTCACCGACATAACCAGTATGATGATCAGCCGCTTAAGATTTATTCTTTGCCAGGTTTGTTCTTTCATAATCGGTCTGCTAAAATTAGCATTCTATCCTTTTAAACGATATTTTGTCCGGGTAAATTTAATTTAAAAAATGAGATTTACAGGTTGTCTTTAAGAATGATCCATTCTCTACTTGACTGGTTGGACATCAAAGATTTTCGGCAAAATGGATAATTGTAAAAATTACGTTTTAACATGGAAGTTTTTTTAAATAGTTGTATCTTGCACCCTTTGAAGAATTGGATGTTCGAAAATAACGGACTTAGCATACATGGATACTGAAACCGGAAAACTAATCGATATTTCAACCGATATTGCTGAAATACTTAAGATTGTGAAAGGCAAGGCGCCCTTCGACGACGTCGCTTTATTACCCTTATTGGATCATTTCAGAATAGTCGGGGCGGATGAATTACCTCCTTCCGGCATTAAGAGAAAGAATGCCGTTAAGTATGTTGCTTTATCAGCACAGACTGGTGCGATATTATCCGGACTGTCTGATAGTTTCAGGCTTGTGGAGCGAGATGGGGAGGCGGTAAGCCATACCATTTTGGTTTATTGCGACACTCCTGATTTCCGGTTTTTTCATGACCATCTGAACGGTAAACTAAACCGGATAAAAATCAGGGCAAGATCCTCTGGAAATGACGGACTGGATTTCCTGGAAATCTGGCAACGGAAGAACAGGGGAGGAATGGTTAGAAAGAAGTATCCTTTGGGCGAGGAATCACTGGAGTATTCTGCAAACCAGGTTTTGATGAGTTTCTCCCCGGAACTTGGAATGGCCGGCGTTTTGCCCGTTCTTGTTGCAAGGTTTAACAGGTTAGTTTTACTCAGAGATGACGGGAATGAACGAATTACCGTTGATACTGGTCTGGAATTTTTTAAACCTGACGGTACCGGACCGCTTAGATCATACCGGAATCTGGCTTTTCTGGAAATGCGCAAGGTGAAGAACGGACCCTCATATCTGGATAATATACTTAAAGACAACAATATACGTAAACAACGCTCCAGTAAATACTGTCTCGGAGTTACTGCGCTTTACCCCTGTGTTAAAGCCAATGCATATAAACCTGTTATCAGAAATATTGAGAACATAATTTCCAATGGATATGTTTAGTGAGATTTTTGCAAACGATTCTACCACCATAGTGTCTGAGATGCCAGCGTTTCCAAGGCTGCTGCTTCATTTCTTTTTTAACCTGGTGATTACCGGGGGAATAATCCGGTTTCTGTATTATCCGCGGTCAAAAAGGCGTGACTACTTTTTTACTTTCCTGCTGTCGAGCACAACCATTTTTATGTTGCTTTTCCTGCTCGACAGTGTAAGTATACAGGTAGGATTTGCGCTTGGACTGTTTGCCATCTTTGGTATATTGCGGTACCGCACAGAAATGCTGCCCATACGTGAAATGACCTATCTTTTCATGATTATTGGGATTTCTGTTATCAATGCCCTGGCTAAAGAGATGGGATATATTGAGCTTCTCGTGACCAACGGAATTTTTATTCTGGTGACCTGGTCGATGGAAGGCACTAATATGCTCAGACATGTATCTTCCAAGCATATCATTTACGAAAAGATTGAGCTGATCAAACCGGAAAATTCGGAGGCATTACTTGCTGATCTTAAAAAGAGAACCGGACTGAATATTACCAAAGTGGAAGTGGGGACCATTGATTTCCTGAAGGATACGGCAATGCTTAATGTATATTACGATACACGTGAGACCAATATGGCCGACAGTATGCCGTCAGAAAATTTCAACTCTGCTGATGACGATTAGCAGGCTGTTTCCCGCTTCACAAATAGGTTTTGACGATATTATGAAATCATTATTATGAGATTGGTTACTGGATTTATACTGTTGCTTCTGGTTGTTGCCCTGAGTCACGGGGCAAATGGACAGGAGAATGATTTTGGAACCTGGCTGGGGGTCGAATTAGAGAAAAAGATCACTAATAAACTCAGGTTAGAGTTTGAGGAAGAGGTCAGGATATTTCAAAATGTAAGTGAAATAGACCGCTTTGCCACCAGTTTTGGCGGTGCATGGACTTTTAACAGCTATCTCCGTGCCGGAGCCGGGTATACCTGGATATACAAACACCGGGTAAACAAGGAACTTTGGGAGCACAGGCACAGGTACCAGATTTATTTGCGGGGAAGGGTTAAGGTGGACAGGTTTACCTTTACCCTGCGGGAGCGCTTCCAGAGTACATACCGGGACGAGTCGATCAAGGGATTTAATTACAGCCCCAGAAATTACCTTAGATCCAGGTTGCAGGCCGCCTATAATATTAAAGGTTCCAAAATTGCCCCGTATGGATCGGCCGAATTGTACTACCAGCTGAATAACCCTGAAGGCAATAAGTTTGACAATATGCGATATACCCTGGGCACCGGCTGGCCGCTTTCAAAAACCATGGAACTGGATACCTATCTGAGGCTTGATCAGGAAATGAATGTCAAGAATCCGGTATCCTACTGGATTCTGGGTGTCGCTTTAAATGTCGGGTTGTAATCCTTTAACTAAAATAATTTCAGGTTCATAAAGTATCTTTTTCGACACATAACTGCCTGGTAGTCACTTGTTATTATTTTTACCATTGAACGTTACCTTTCAGGTAACCTTGAGATCAGATCGTTAAGATAACCGGCGAACAAACTGTCGGTTCCGGGTTTTTGCCTGATGAAATTATGCTTATAGCGGGTTTCACCTATTCTCCACTTACATCCTTTCTCAGCATCCATTTCGAGCCAGCCAGGTTCTGCGGTTTCGAAATATTCGCCCAATCCTTCCACAGCAAAATAGACGGTAACCAAATCCCAGCTGGGGCGCTGGTCGTCGAGGATTTTCTTTTCTACATTCCAGAGCCAGTCGCGATATGCTGTACGAACGATATTTCCTGACGGGCTTTCCCTCAGCGATTTTCCGGTCATTACCTTATTTCCCCCATCCACAAAAAATACCGGCATTGGGAAATATTCAACCAGGTATTGTGAATAGGGAGCAGTGCCATTGAAGAAAAAGTTCCAGTCTTTTACCATCCATTCGCCATCGTGGTATGCTCCCAATGCTCCTAAAGCTACCCATCGCCTGATCTTTTTTTCAATCAATTCCTTTCCGTTAAGGGGAGAAATATCATCGGGAGTGGAGATCAGGAGGTCGTACAAGCCTTTAGTATGTCCCACGGTAATATAGGTTACACTGCTGTCGGGTTGTGAGGAGAGTAGCCTTCGATTCAGCCGGGTTTGTTCTTCTGCATCAAGGTTATGGATTATCCTGTTGCCAAAGGCAGAAATATCTTTGGCCAGTTTTTCGGCGTTCATTTTATCCACTGGATCACCCACCTCCGAACCGTGACAGGCACCTACCGGAATATCTGGCCTGCCATAATATACGTTTATGGCTTCAACAACGGCTGCTCCATAGGGTACAACTCCAGAACTGTAGATGCATCCGATTATTTCTGCTTTTCCCAGGGTGGCATATGCGTGAAGGAGAGCCAGAGCGCCTGCGTCATCACAGTCGGAGCCCATATCGGTATCGAAAATGATCTTTTCTGAAACCAGAATGTTTTGACCGCGGAGTTGCGGGCGAAAAGCCGAAATCAGGAGTAAGAAAATGAATAATTTCATGATAATATTTTAAGGTTTATCGCATGACATATCGATAAAACTCTATGTCTGATCATTTTGGGTAGCTCGTTTTAAGACAAGAGTTATTGTTTTTTTCTTCATTGGAATAGTATAAGCTCCCATATCATTTGTTGTATAGTTCACAACGCGGTAATTTGTTGCAGAAGCTTGCTTACTTGTTTTAGTTATATTCAACCACGCATTTGGACAATAGTCCCCTGGTGCCATAATGGTTAGATTAACGTCACCGGTTTTGGGATTGTACGATGCACTTTTGAACTGTCCGGCGTCCAGTGTAAGCCAAAGCCCGGCCGGCGCAATAAATACCCGGGATTTGGAAGCCGTTGTAATGTTTGTCGTAATCCAATCCCCTTTTTGTGTGCAATTACCACCAAATGCCAACCAGCCAAAATCCTCACTAAAGGTGATATAGGTTCCCGAATTCAAAGCATATCCCAGGAAGCCGGTAGCATAATCACCACTTAGTGCATCGTTTTTAAGGTCGCCCGGAAATGAATGGAAAGCGCATGGAGCAAAACCCTCTTCGGTAATATTTGAAATAGACCCCATTAACCCCCCATAGCCTACTCTCAGAAGGTACAGGTCGGACGGATTTTCGCGATATTCATTCAAAACTGGAATCGCATTAAGCGCTGAGCCATAATGATGAATCATTCGTTCGAACCGGGAAAGGTTGCCTGCAAACAGAAAATCCCAGTAACGACGGGCATTCCCGTTATACGCCCAATGCGGTACGGTTGGCATATAGGCCAGAATGGCATTTAAGGTGATGAGTGCCTTATCGTCAAAGCCAAAGTACTTCGACCACATGTACACTTCTTCCTGTCCGGTGGAATCCCAGGGCATCTCGCTGCCAAACGGATAATTCAGGGTTCGCCAGTGATCTGCCCGGGCTTTCATCGTTCTCTCCAGCTTTTCAGCCAGGTCGGTCAGACCTTCGGTTTTCAGGTCTTTCAATATCAGGATAAATATGGTGCCCTCCATTTGCCCGAACTGCGCATAATAAGGAGCCTGTTCAACCATTGCAATGGAAGTGTGACAAGCATTTTCGAGATACCACTGCCAGTTCTGGTCCGAAACCAAACCATGGTAATATCTTGCCAGCCGGTACATGGCCCAGTAAGCCGCCGCCACATGGGGGTAGTTGTATGAGCGGACAACCGACATGGCTTCTTTTTTGTTCCATGATGGGAAACCGCCATATTTCCCGTATTTTACATTCTCATCGTATGTACCTTTGGGCATCGAATCGGGCTCGTAGTAGAACATGCTTTTCCGGACTCCGTATTTATTCGGGCCGTCACCGTACTGAAGGCCTCCCCAAAGGGTTTGGTTTACAAAGGTTTCCAGTTTCTTCACTTCTTCTTTATCGGGCATGAGAACCTGTTTCATGATGGCTCCCAGCCAGGCATTTCCGCCCTCATCGCCAAGCCCGGCAATCCAAACCCTCCTGTCTTGTAAGACTTTCTGCCTTTTTTCATAATCGTATGAAATAACGGAAGGTGATCTGCCAAAAAGATCGTTCTCATTTTCATACCACTGTTCAGTTGTCAGAAAATTCCCATAGGATGCCACTACTTCTTTTTCCGGTGCAATTATTTTATAATTAATGGTTTGACTTAATCCATCCATATAATCGATGGTCAGTCTTGCCCTTCCCCATTTTTTTCCTTTCACACTGTATGAAAAATATTCCGGGTTAAAAGCTTTTATGGTTTTGATTTCGAGTGCACCTTTTGGTTCAATGGAAATTGATTTTACCGGGCTTGAATGTTTCAGAAACAATTTTGCATTCACGTCCAACGGCAATACATAGCCCGGGATACCGACCGCAACCGGGCGCTTTGCTTTTGCCAGGGTGTTTTCTACATCCCTGATAGATTCCGCTAAAAGGAATTTTACGCCATAATTTTTTGTTTCGCCTGGCCTGAGTGTTGCCGAAGTTGGGTGGTTCCACTGTTCAACACCCTGCCAGTCGGTTTCGGCATACGATTTACTGTGGACCATCCATTCATGCAGGCCCTCAAAAGTATATCCCGGAGGAAGGGGGTCGTCGGTCAATGGCCGGTAAGCCTCAAATGGCGTGTTCCCGAGAGGAACAACAAGCAGAACTTTACCTTTGCCATGCAAACGGACTACCTGTAAATAGCCAGCGTCTTTTCCGATATACGGATCAAAGAAAACATTCTGAGCATGAGCGTTATCCAGCGATTTGTTGTTGAAGTTATTGTTAAATATCATAGGGATACCCAAGGCTCCGATTTCAACCTCAAGATTTGATTTATTCTTTATCTCAAAGCGCAGAACAAGGTTGTCGTCGTCTTTTTCCCAATAACGAATAATTTGCAGGGGTAAATCCTGAGGGAATGATTTTGATAAATCTGCAGCCGTCAGCACATTGGACTTGTCAGATTTAACCGCATCAACATCAACCCTGATCCTGGAACTTGAATAGTAAGACCAATCTTTAGTTTCGCCTGAGCGGATTCCAATGGTAATGTCGCCTAAATGATAAAAGCCGTTTTTATCACGTCCTGTCAGACGATCTCCGGGAGAGTAATCAAAAAGTTCGCTGTCATTGGCTCTCAGAGCTGCAACGGTCTGGCTCGAATTCAGTAATTCAAGTTTAAACAAGGCCGTGGTGAAATCCGCGGTCCCTTTCTCTATTCCCAACGTTGGTGGGCCCAAATCGCGCTGGGTTCTGTTTTGCGCTTGCAGGGATAATGAAGAAATCAAAACGATTAATGCGATAATACTGCTTAACCGATCTGATGCCTTGATGTTTCTGATGAGTATTCTCATTTTTAATTTTTTCAGATGTTTTTGTTTGGCCATTTGGCTTGTCCTGATTCCAAACGATAGTTTCCGGAATATTAAACCGGATTATTTTAAACGAACATCCAGATAAACCGAATGCCGTCCATATGTATCGTAAAAAGGCTTAAAAAGCACACCGTCAATATTGAACTCCAGCTTCCTGGTATCTCCTGATATGGATTTACTAATATCCTTTGCATTTAAAGTAATCTTTCGCCATTCATTTAGTGGCTCTGATTCCTGTGCTGCCAGCAACACAGGACCGTAGAACAAACTGGCCATATTTTGCTGGTCCATAACCGGTTCAAGATAAAAATGGAAAGGCATGCGCAATTCAACCTTATCTCCGTCTTTCCAGTTGCGCTTGATGTTTAGGTAGTTTCCCGGCACTGCCCTGACTTTTTCTTTTTTGCCGTTTATCTTCACAAAAAAACCTTTGGTGGCCCAATGGGGTACACGTACATTGAGGTCAAATTCTCCGTTGCCCTGGATTGTCAAAAGTGTATGATCTTCTTTTGGAAAAGCAGTTGTTTGCTCAATGATAATGTTCTTTTCTGACCAGTTTAAAGTAGAAGGGATATACAGGTTCACATACAAGGCTGTGTTGTCGGCACTTTTAAAATAGATCGAGTTTTGAAGTTTTGTACTGCTTTCGATGGCCGTGCCGTTGCAGCAGGTAAAACCTTTCATATCCGGGTTGCTGAACTGTTTTGCAGAACCTGCCCTCAGTGGCACGTGGTAAGTATTGGCGGCGCTGTTCTCTGCAACAGAAGCCAGAATGTGATTGTAAAGACCGCGCTCATAATAATCCATTAACTCTCCGCGCTGCTCAAAGAGAAAAAGGTACCTGGTCAGCTTGAGCATATTATAGGTGGCACAGGTTTCATTCTGGCCACCCGGGGAGAATCCATTTTCGTACAGCGTTGCCGGTTCAATGGTGAAACATTCGGCATTATTGGGGTTACTCGCCCCTGCAACGCCACCAATACTGTACATATAATCATGGGTAGCCATATCCCAGAAATTATCGGCTATATTAAAATATTCCGGAGCATGTAAGTTGCTGTAAATTTCAAGAGCCCCCAAAATCTGGGGAATATGCTGGTTGGCATGTAAACCACGGAACATATCTACATTTTTGGCCAGTCCATGGTTATGTTGATTATCTCCATAGAATAGTTTAATGTTATCGAAGAGTTGTGCAACCTCCATATAACGTGGCTCATTGCTTATCCGGTAAAGTCTGGCCATAACTTCGTTCATGCCACCAAACTCTCCGGCAATGTACCGGTTCCACATACTGATCAGCGTGGAGGTTGGCAACTGGCTTAAACGGGCATGTACCCAGTCGCCCATGCCTTTTACAATCGTTAATGCCTTTTCGTTTCCGCTAACCTCATAAATATCCAGGAGGCCGGCTAAAATTTTGTGCAAAGTATAGTAAGGCGCCCAGATCCTGGTGCTGTCGGTTCCATAGAGCGCACCATTTTCCAGCATAATAAACTGATCGGGTGGATAGGCACTGATAAAACCTTTGCCCCAATTCCAATAATCTGTCCGGATACCCTTTACGCTTAAATCAGAAGTATAGCCCGATTTCCCGGGGCCCGGCGGCACAGCCTTAGGATCTGACACATGTTCTCCGCCAGGGATTTTAGGATTTCCCGACAACCGGGACAATTGATACAGGTTATTCACCATATATTCCATCCTGTCAGCAAATTCAAACTGAAGCGCCGTATCATAACCTGTACTGGCATAAGCCTGGGCAAGAGCACTCAGATAGTGCCCCGTCGCATGGCCGCGCAACTTGGTTTCCTGGCTGTCCCATACCCCAAGAGGTTCTGCGCCATTAGGCTGTTTCTGCCCATAGGCATTGTGAAACATATACAGAAAATTGTCCGGGTTCGTTTTGGCAAGGCTTGATAAAAATTTATCGCGGTTCTCCGTAAATTTTGTTGTATTGTTATAAATATCAGCGTTTAACTTAACCTGGTTGAGATTGAAAAATTCCAGGGTACGGCCGGGTATCGCATGCTCTTTTGCTTCTTTAACCGTAACTGTGGCATTCGGCCGGATTTCAGATCCGGCAATTTTGCCGGTCACCGTATATGTTCCGGGGCTAAGTACCTTGCTGTTGTCCATTGGCGATGGCCAGATTACCCGAACATCCGGTCCGTCGATTTTATGGCTGTATACACCTTTCAGATAACGGGGTAACCGCGGAAGATGACCCACTGTCGTTTCTGTATGAATATCCTGAACGCTAACCAGATATGCATTGTAAAGCTGTGGAGTTGTTTCCGGAAACTTTGGCAGGCTCTTGTCTGAATCTTCTTTCCTTATGACCAGGTCTTCTTCCTTTTTTAAAGCATTTTGATGAATTCGTGCAATTTGTTTTTGCCCCAGGGGAATCCGGTAGATTCGAAAATCGTACAATCTGGCATCTAAACTGGTATCATCCTGAGATAATGATTTACCTATACAAAGATGGATTTGTTCATCAGGGTTATGGTCGGACAGTTGTTTTAAGTCCACTTCAACATTCCTTACTTCACCGGCAAGTACTCCATTAACGTATGTACTCAGAGTTTTTGACGGAGCGTTGACCACAACGGCCAAATGGACCCACTTGTTCATGGCGACAGATGGTGATGATGCAATATATCTGTCAGATTTTGTTTTTATTATAGCCTGAAAGCCTTCCTTGTCTGTAGTCCCCAAGGGAGCAGCATAGAAATATGAATGGCTGGTTTTTCCATAATCAAAAAGTATTTGACCTTTATTGGGAGAACGCAGGTAAATCCAGCCGGTAATGCTGAATGATTCCTGTCCGGATAAGGCTTCTCCCGGAAATGAAACATAAGTACCGGCGGTTCCCTGCAGGGATAGCACCTTGCCAAACAGGCTGTCCTCAACAAAACTGAATCCGGTACCCTGAATAGTACCCTGCAGATTGTTACGCGACCAGTCTTTTACATCACCTTTAAATGGATATCGGGCGATCAATCCGGTTTCCCCAATTCCATCCAGGATTTGATCACCGCCTTGAGCCATTACCTGATTTGTACCGATTGTACAAAAGAAAAGCAGTATTCCATAAGCCAGCTGAGATATTTTCATAAGTATAATTGGTTTTGTTATTAATAGTCATTCTGTTTCGTGATTAAGCTATCATGGCTATTAATGTGGTTAATCTGATTTGCGATCGGTTTCAGTACAGTCGTATTCAAACAGACTTTAAAAATAGCAAAAAACATGATTTATACGTAAATGGGAAGACTTGCCGATTTGGCTTGATTCTTATTTGAATCTGTATCTTGTGGATTCCGTTATTTCTCGACATCCGAAGCTTCAATCCATCCGGCAGTTACGGGTTCTCCGGCCATAAACCTTTCGTAGTACCTTATCCTTTCCGGTTCCGAATAGGGGTATTCATCGAAGATATGGCCCTGTCCGGACATACGCGGGTCGCCTTCTTTTTTCAGTTCTTCCTCCATCAGCAGGCTCATTTCAGCTACGCGCGGCGCCTGTAAAAGGTCTGCGGCAAGGTTGTGCAGGCAGTCGGGATCGCTGGCGATATTATACAATTCTTCTCCTGGGCGCATCCCGAAGTTCAGGTTCCAGAGCCTGCTGGTCCCCTGCCTCCGGCGTTCGTTGAGGATAAAGGTCTTGGTGGGTGAGCCATCCACATCCATGTATCCGGTTTCGGGATTCCCGGCCGGCCAGCGGTCGGGTTCGTAATTGCGGAGGTAGAGATAATTATCTTTTACGATTGCCCGGATGGGATATCCCGCGTCGCCCGGGCGCCCCAGATCGGTACGTTCCCTGCCCAGCATCACCAAATCGCGTCCGTTGGCATTTTTATGGTTTTTCAGTACCGGTACCAGGCTTTCTCCGGACATGGGTTGCATCCCCGAATGCTCAGGGGTAAGTCCTGCCAATTCAATAAAGGTGGGGGCAAAATCGATAAAACTGATAAATCCATCGATCACCCTGCCTGGTTTTTTAATGCCTTTGGGCCACATCATGGCCAGCGGAAGGTGGTTCGACAGTTCATAAGAGTTCCCTTTGACCCTTGGAAAAGGCATCCCGTTGTCCGAAGTCACCACAACAATGGTATTCTCAAGCAGGCCCCGGTCTTCCAGTATTTTCAGCATTTTTTCCAGCTGGCTGTCGAAATATTCGATTTCGTAGGCATAGTCGAGCATATCGTTCCGTACGGTATCGTTGTCGGGCCAGAACCCAAAAACCCTGTCGATATCGGAGATCGATTTACCCCCTTTGTTAACTCCAACGCCATACTCGTAGGCCCTGTGGGGTTCGGTGGCGCCAAACCAGAAGCTGAAAGGTTTTTCGTCGGTGTTGGCATCGAGGAATGCTTCGAAGTTCGCTGCGTAATTGTTATTCGAGATGAACCGGGCCGGGGGTGATAAGGTGTGTTTCTGGTACCCGGGGCCGGTAAGTTCCCTTCTTTTTCCGTTAATTTCTCCTGGATTCCCCGGTGCCCATCCCTTTCCGGTAAATCCGGTAAAATAACCATTCTCCAGTAGCGCTTCCTGGAAGGTTTTAAACTTTTCTGGAAAATAAGGAACATGATTGGCGGCAGCTTCCAACTGCCAGGGATTCCGGCCGGTGAGTATACTGGATCGGGATGGGGCGCATTTGGCATTGGGGGTATAGGCACTGGTGAACAGAATGCCCTCCCGGGCCACCCGGTCGAAGGCGGGAGTTTTTACCCAGTTGCAACCATATGCCCCGGCATGGGGAAACGACTGGTCGTCGGAAATACAGAAGAGGATATTAGGGCGGAGGAGTGTTTTCTCCTGTTCAACCTGACAGCCTGTTAGTCCTGCAAGCCCTGTGGCCAGTAATAATCCGGGGATAATCCCTGCTGAATTGTTCATATTGGAGTCGTTTGGATTTATTGAAATGCTAAAGTATCAAAAAAATGGTAGCTTTACTTTATGGATTAATCAAAACCAACAGTAATGAAACCAATACAGCTATTGATTATAGTATTCTTTTTTTTACTGACTTGCTCCCTGATTGCCGATGCCCAAATCCCGAAAATCTGCAAATGGGAAGTATATACCATCTCTTTCCATTCTGAAAAAGAACCTGTAAATCCTTATGCCGCTATTCCGGCCGTAAAGAAGGGTGATTTGCTGGAAGTTCATTTTACCGGCATTTCCGGGGAGGCTAAGGACCAGAAAATTGACCTGGTGGGGTTCTGGAGTGGTGGGAAGGAATGGCGGGTGAATTTTGCCCCACCTTTTACCGGCACATGGGAATACAAGACCGTTACAGCCGACAAAAGCATGAACAACAAAACCGGGAGGCTGGATGTAGTAGCCTGGTCTGAGACAGAGCTTGAGGAAAATCCTGTCCGGCGGGGAGTTATCCGGGTAAATCCTGAGGGCGATAATGCGGGCAGGCATTTTGTGTATGCCGACGGGCATCCGTTTTTGTGGATCGGTGACACCTGGTGGAACTGGACCAAACGGAGCATCAAAACGGAAACCTGGCAAAAATTGGTTGACGACCGTGCAGCAAAGGGATTTACCGTCGGACAGCTTTTTGTTCCGGGAAACGGATGGGGCCGTGAAAGCTCCGTGCATGACCCGACTTATAATGAGCTGGATACCGGGCATATGGAAAAGGTGGAGCAGATGATTGCCTATGCCAATTCAAAAGGGATAACGGTCTGGATTCATGGCTGGTGGAGCCGTCCGGAGCTCAATAAAACCATAGGTGCAGAGAAGATGCAGCGCTGGTGGAGGTACCTGATCCACCGCCTTGGTGCCTATAACGTGATCTGGGTTCTGGCCGGAGAATACAATATGCACAACAATGCGGGTTTCGATATCAGCTACTGGAAACAATTAGGGGAGATGGTAAAGGCAGAGGATCCGTATAAGCGGATGGTCAGCCTCCACAACACACCTCCATTCTGGGACGGTGGGGCAGAGGCTCCGCAGTGGGCGATTGGTGAAGTATTGCACGATGAGGTGTGGCTCGATTTTAACCAGAGTCAGCCTGGCCATGGGAAATATGCCAACGAGATGATTCCGGTAATTATTCTGAATGAGTACAGGCGTCAGCCGGCAAAACCCATTGTGATAACTGAGCCCTGGTATGAATTCGTGGAAGGAAACCCGAGTGGTATGGATGTGCGTTTGGCTGCCTGGGGTTCGATTCTTTCGGGAGCTGCCGGGCATACTTATGGCGGCGGGCATGTATGGCAGGGAAGTGTGCCGGAGTCGCCGGCCGGCGGAGGCGGTCCGTGGCCCTTAGAGAGAGGAGCCGAGCTCTCCTCATTCAATTACGAGGGTGCTGTATCGATGCAGCACCTGGCGACTTTCTTCAAAAAGATCAGATGGTGGGAAATGGCACCCCGCCCGGATCTGGTAAGGGACTATCCGCAGCCCTTCTGCCTGGCAAAACCGGGTGAGGAATATGTTGTATACCTACGTTACGGCGGAATGGTCAATCTCGATATGGGAAAATCTGCCAACGGGAAAAACTTCAGCTATTACTGGTACAATCCTTCAACCGGGGAATCCGGAGGAAAAAGAGTGATAACCGGCAGGGAGACGTTACAATTTATCTCTCCGGGCATGTATCCGGGTTCGCTGGAATACAGTGACTGGGTTTTGCATGTATTTAATAACCCGTAATAACTGATTTATCTTTAGCGTCTTACTGTCTTTTTAAGGCTTAGGTTAACCCATGACTACCACGGAAATTTCAATAAGATGATACAGTTATGATTCGGCTAATAGACTGTATTCTCGGGCATAGCCCTTTTACTAAGGTTTCTTGAACTTGCATAGGTTTGTTTTTTACTTTTCATTACCAACAACCAGGTTATAGCGTGAAAGACGGCCCCGAGGTTTAATAACTACTGGAACACCATCGGGAGTAATATATTCCAGAAACAGGTTTTCACCGGATATGCGCCAACCAACAAATACCTCACCGGTGGGATGTGGCACCACCCCCCTGGCCCACTCAAGGGTTTCGCTCTGGGGCATAATATAGATGGTGTCGGGATCCAGCTGAAGCGGAAAGCCGAGATTCACTCCCAACACTTCGGACGACAGATAATAGGTTGGCGAGGCGCTCCAGGCATGACTCATCGTACTGTGATCGCTCCGGTTGAAGTCTTCCCAGGTGAGGTCATTGGCTTCGAGTACCATTTTACCCCAGTGTTTGCGGATAAACTGCTCGGCCAGTGCCGCGATGCCGTTCCGGTAAAGGGAGGCGAGGGCATAGAAACCGCCATAAGGTGTGGTCAGCTGTTTCCTGTTGACGGGCGGACCTATGTTGATCAGTGCATCAGTGAAATATTCCATGATTTGTTCGTCCTGTCCGGATGTGGTTACGGCCCACAGCGAAGGGTATGCACTGGATCCGGGGAATCGGGTTTCCAGAAATTTCCCGTCTTTAATGCCATCATAAAAATTTCCCGCTGCAGCATCCCAGAATTTGCTTCTGATCATTGTGGCGGTTTCATCGGCCCATTTCCGGTATTTAAGTGCATCTGCATCCATCCCTAGTTTATTCGCCAAAAAGGCCATTTCATGAAAAGCGGCATATATATTAGTCTGATAAGAAGTTAAGGTAGCTTCCTTGTCAATTTCAATCCATTCAAAAAATACCCGGTTGGTATGGAACAGTCCGTCGGCTCCTTTTCGTTCATAACAACCTTCGAGAAACCGGTTGAATATGGGGTAGAGTTCACGGGCAAAATCCCAATCTTTGTACATTCTGATTACCCATCCTGCCACCAAAATATTGATTACCGGGTAATCGGCATGACGAACCTCTTCCTCGTGCCGGTAGGTTTTCTCGTACATATCGGTGATCATCCGGATGGTATGTTTTGCAAGCAAAGGATCTCCTGCCGTGGCCAAAGTCAGGGCAAACTGCGGGAAAAGATCGCCAGCATAGTGACCGCGCTCCCGGAAAGGTGTATCGGTATAGGAATCTTCTGAACAGGGAAGCAGCGATCGCCAGCCCATTTCCCAGATATCGTTCATCAGCGGATCGGAACAGGTGAAGCTCCCCCGTTTTTCGAACGGATACTCTTGCCTGATTATCCCCGTCTGGTGCAAGGTAACAGGTCTGTTATGATTACGGATGGTAACCTGAAGGTATCGCAATCCATAGGGTTTGAAGGTTTCGAAATATTGCTGACGGCCATCTGAAATGAACCTGGCCACCGCGTTTATCTGGGTTCTTTTGTAAAGGGTCACCAGCGAATCGCGAAGGTCTTCACTCCAGGTCAGGTCCATAATGGTTCCGGCGGGTGCGTCTGCTTCAACAAAAATTCTACCCAGGTGAATGCCGCCAAGATCAAAAATATAGGCCTGATCCTTCCCGGTCGGAATTTCAAAATCCGACACTTTAAGGGGATCAACAGGTTGTCGTGTACCATCGAGCCATGAAATTTCACGGGCTGGATTGGCCATTCCGTTGCCTGCCCCATATTCTGTCCACTCTAACTTCAGGTTTTCAGGATTTTCAACGGGTTTTGAAAGATCACCGGTACGCTGATTTTCCTCGGGCAACAATGGCCCTGCAAACTTCCACGAAACGGGGTCGTCCATTTTTTTATTGGGTGATACGGCTAATCCTGCAAGGTCAGGCAAAGCAACCATGGTGTGCAGGCTGCCCCATAACAGCTGCTGCCGTGTAAACAACAGGTTCCAGCCCTTTTTGAGGTTCAGCGTTGTGTTGTTTCTGAAGGGTTTGGAAGGATCTGAAATCATCTCCATTCTTTCTCCGTTCAGCCAGAAGTTTCCCCAGCTAAAACCGGCTGTAACTTTCTGTTCTGAAGGGGAATAAAGGTAGGTGTAACCTAAAATAGGAGCATTGGCACCATAGTTTGCATGCATGCGGTCGTTCCCCACCACATCGAAATGGTAAATGGTTTCAAGGGTTGAAATGTCGAGCCGGGCAACTGTAAATTTGGGTTTTACCATATCCTGCATAAGATAGGGGATTGTGCGTTGCATAAGTGGGCCATATGCTTTCTGATTCTTAAGCAGAACGGGTGTTTCCCAATTATCCAGGGTAATAACAGTTGAGCGAAAATCATCGGGTTCGAGCTTCGCATCGAACACCTCGATGGGCCCTTTGGCAAACGAAAAGCGGGGTGCCTGCGGGTGATACCCTCTGGCCTCCCGGCATAACCAGTTGCCTGGTGTGGCCAGTGAAATATCCTGCTTCCCAGCCTTTATTTCGCCCCAGGCGATAAATGCCCCGGTGTGGTAGGGCAACTGAAAGGTCTCCATGCCGTTCAGCATGGCTTTGACCGAAATGACATTCTGCCCTTTTTTCAGGAAAGGAGCAATATCGAAGGTGTCGTAGTAGGGATGTTTAGGATAGCTCCGGATGGGCCCGAAATTGATGTAGGTGCCGTTAACCCATATGGCAAAGCGGGAACTCGCATATAGGTTTATTTCCGCTTTTTCAGCTTGGCTTTCAAGGTTGAATTCATTTCTGAAATAGACATATACTTGTCTTCCTTCGCCGGTTTCATCGGTCCAGACATAGGAGGCAGCCGGGGCAGGATTTTGGGCAAAGGATGGCTGCATCACTGCCATTTTTGCAAGCAGGATTATGAGGGAGATAAGTCTTTTCAGTCTGGTTTTGTTCATGATGGTATCGTTTTTTGTGATGGTTTTAATGTAATGGTGAACGTGGTGCCCTGATCCGTGGAACGGGGTCAGGATGGGGCCTGGCCCGGGACGATGCCCCGGGTTGAAGTATGTAAGGCTTTCAGCCTTATGTGTGGTGAACTGTCGTTGCTTTTACAGTAAGGCTTTAATCCTACTTGTTAATGAACTGCGGGTTAGGGACGGGCATCTGCGCGTTTACCCTTGTTCTCCATCCGGAGAGTAAATTATACATTTCCAACGTTTTATCCTTCAGTATGCCAGATAAATCGTTGGTCTCCGAAATATCTTCTGCAAGATTGTAAAGCTCCAGCCTGCCGGTTTCGTATAGTTCTACCAGCTTGTAATCACCCAGCCGAACCGCTCCCGCTGGCCGGCCCAATTGGTTGGAAAAATGGGGATAGTGCCAGTACACCGGGCGGTTGTTGTACCCGTCGGCAACCGGATTTTTCAATAGGGGAAGAATGCTGACCCCATCAACGTCCTCAGGCAATTCTGAAATTCCGGTTAATTCGCAGAAAGTCGGCAGCCAGTCGGTGCTGGTAAAATAGCAGTCGCTGACACTTCCCTGTGGAATTTTCCCCGGCCACGAAATGATGGTGGGAACCCTGATGCCCCCTTCGTAAATATGTCCTTTCCACTTTCTGAGCGGAGCCATACTTGTCGGGATGGGACCCAGTTCATCCAGTCCAACACCACCGTTATCGGAGGTGAAAACCACGATGGTGTTTTGGGCCACTCCCTCGCGACGCAAGGCGTTCATAATTTCGCCCACCCCATCGTCGATGCTCTCCACCATAGCCGCGTAATGGGGGTTGAATTTTTCTTCGGAACGGCCATATTTGAAGAAGTATTTCCGGAGCTTGTCGCCGCGGGGGACAATAAACACATGCGGCGCCGAATAGGCAAGATACAAAAAGAAGGGTTTGTCCTTGTTTTGTTCAATAAATTCGACCCCGTATTCCGTAAGTTTGTCTGTCAGGTAATGGGTGCCATCATCGGTCCATTCATCCTGGTATGAATCCTTAAAGATGGAGTAGTTGTAGTAATCAAGGCCATTTTTGCCGATCATCCGGGTATAATCGAAACCCTGCGACCAGGGAGCGATGGAATCATGGTTGCCCACATGCCATTTGCCAACCATGGCCGATGAATATCCCTGTTCCTTAAGGAGTTCTGCTATGGTTGTCTCACTGGCACCCAAGCAGGTTTTCCAGTCGGGCGGGGGCAAAACCGGTGATTCAGGGTCAGTGCGGTTGCCCACCAGGAAGTTGGTCAGTCCAAGGCGTGCCGGATATTTTCCGGTGAGGATGGATGCCCTGGTGGGGGAGCAAACCGGGCATGCTGCATACGATTGTGTAAACAACACCCCGCGTTTGGCCAGCGAATCGAGCACCGGAGTTTCGATATGCGGATTGCCGTAGCAACCCAGGTCTTTCCATCCTAAATCATCGGTAAGGATAAATACGATGTTGGGTTTATCCTGAACCCGGGCAGCAACCTGGCTGGTACCCAGCAAGGCGGTACCGGCCAGCATCGGGATGATTGCCTTGTATCCGCTTAGTCCCGGGATTTGTGGAAAACTGCACCTCATTCCGGAGAATCCTGTTCTATTTTCCATGCTTATTTATTGTTGGAAGTTTTATTATGTATGTACATGGTCCTGTCCTGTGATTATAAAAACCTGATCGCCGTAAAAACTCCCCTGATTATTCGATAGCATAAAGAATATCACCCATTTCTGCCATCCTCTTTTCATAAATGGATTTTACCCTCTGGTTCAAATGCTTCACCTTTTCAAGTGATTCAGGATACGAGTGAATAATGTCCACTACCTTAGCTGCAATTTGTTCTCCGCCGGTTTCCTCAATTTCAAAAATCCAGTCTGACAATTCCAGGTCGTAATACATCTGACCTTTTATGGTATCCGAAGGCTGGCGGACATAAATTGCCGGCGTGCCGTTCACAAGCGAAATAATGGGAGAGTGGCATTCCATGCTGATCACGGCAGCCGCCCGGGCATATAGGGATGCGGCATCATCGGGTTGCCAGTAGGGGTGCATCAGGATATGGTCTTTTATATCAGACGGGAGGGGATTGTAAAGCCACGGTTCATATAGTTCTGTCTGGTATTCCATTTCAGGACAGAGCACCACCTTGTTCCCGGTTTCGGTTACATAGCGGATTATCACTTCCCGCAGTTTGCTGAAGTCCTCTTCGGCATACTTCAGATTTTCGGCAATCACCCGGTCGGTTTGTTCCCGGCTCCAGTTTATGCGGACATGCACCCTGTGGTATGGAGTAAAACGCGATCGTGGCACCACACAGATAAACTTCCGGTCTTCCAGCTTCCGGTTTTCCATATAGAATTGTGCTGATGCATCATTACGGTTGGGAAGGAAAAATGTGGCATCGGGCCCAAAACCGGTTGCGGGACCTGTAACTCCA
>JAUWAB010000049.1 GCA_030602265.1 Prolixibacteraceae bacterium
CAGCCTGACCGTTCTCCGGAACAGGGAAAACCTGCTGCCGCTAACCCGACTGGATACCCTCCGGATGGCAACAGTCAGTATAAACGGAGGTACCCTTACCCCCTTCCAGCAGATGGTCTCCCGCTATACCGACGCTGACCACTTCCAGCTATCAGGCGAAGCTACCACCCAGGAAATCAATATTTTGGTTCAGAGATTAAAATCCTACAATTTGGTTATAGCCGGGGTACATGGACTGAGGTCTTTCCCCGGAAGAAGCTACGGCGTTTCATCTTCACAGTCAGAGGCAATAAAAACACTCGCACAAAACACCCGGCTGATCACCCTCTTTTTCGGCAATGCTTACGCATTGCGCTTTTTCAACGGGATCGAACTCTCCGGAGCACTTGTCCTGGCTTATCAGGATAACGCTATGAGCCAGGAATTGTCGGTACAGATGCTTTTCGGGGCTATCGGGGCAACCGGGCGGATACCGGTCACCCCCGACGGCAGGTTCAGGGCCGGGACAGGCATCGATGTAAAAAAAAACGGTCGTTTGAAATACACCATCCCGGAAGAGGCTGGAATTTCATCCGCTCTCCTTATCCGGAAAATTGACAGCATAGCAAACGCCGGATTAGAGGAAAAAGCCTACCCCGGGGCACAAGTGCTGATTGCCCGGAATGGCAGGATTATCCTGCACAAATGTTATGGACATCTTACTTATGACCGGGACGAACCGGTAACGCCCGACAAAGTCTACGACTGGGCATCCGTCACAAAGGTTTCAGGCCCCCTGCCAGCCCTGATGAAACTTACAGGTGAAGGGAAATTCAACCTGAACCGGACAATAAGCCATTACTGGCCTGAATTTAAAGGATCCAACAAGGAGAATATCCTTATCAGGGATATTCTCACTCATCAGGCCAGACTGCGGCCTATTATCCCCCTGTGGCAGTCAAAATTTGCCCGGGACCCCGGCTTGAGGAATGAGGTATTTAAAAACCAGCCCTTCAGGGATACCGACATACAGGTTTCATCCAGCCTGTATGTAGATAAAAGTCTTATTAAGGCATTTTATGATGAAATCAGGGAAAGCACCCTGCTGCCAAGAAAGACCTACACTTACACCTGCCTGGGATTTCATTTATGGCCGGTCATCATTGAGGGTATTGTAAAACAGCCGTACGAAGAGTATCTCAAATCGGCCATATACCGGCGGCTTGGTGCAAACTCCATTACTTACAATGCATGGATGCACTTCCCCCAGTCGAGGATTGTACCTACCGAATCGGATGACTATTTCAGGATGGAAACCCTTCGGGGATTTGTGCACGACGAAGGGGCAGCAATCCTGGGCGGAGTATCAGGCAATGCCGGACTGTTTGGCACCGCCGGTGACCTGGCCAAACTGTTTCAGATGTATTTATGGGACGGATACTATGGAGGAGAACAGATAATCCCCGAAGGTATCGTCAGGGAGTTTGCGAAAATTCAATTCCCCGGAAACAATAACAGGCGTGGACTGGGTTTCGACAAACCGGATATCAATAATCATCTCAAGAAACAAGGTGACGCTTATCCGGCAGCATCCGTAAGTGCCAACAGTTTCGGCCACAGCGGGTATACGGGTACATTTGTATGGGCAGATCCCGATTCAGGAGTCCTCTTCATTCTCTTTACCAACCGGGTACACCCCACAAGAAACAATAACAAACTTTCGCATATGGGAATACGGGGTGACATGCTTCAGGCTATCTATGACTCCATGCAATAACCTATTGGTAAAAAATGTTAAAATGACTTCAGGGGATTTTACGGTATATTTCCCCTTTATACCCCTAAAACAAAGAGAATCACTATCCTATGGATAAAAATCGAGCCGGAGATATGAATAAATTTTGAAATGAATGTTAAAATGGGCGCAAACAAAGTTCAGGTTTTATGGCTAACTTTGATATATAAATCCTATATTTAGGGTTTTAAAATAAATATGAACAATTATAAAAATTTACTGCTATGGAGCTGAAAATCACCTTTAATGAGCTGCGCAAAGTCAAAGACAGCTTACCTGACGGAGCTATCCGGAAATTGGCCAGTGAGTTCAATGTTTCGGAAGAGACCGTCAGAAATTATTTCGGAGGATCAAATTATGAGAGAGGTACAGCAGTGGGGATTCATATGGAACCAGGGCCGAATGGCGGAATTGTACTTCTTGATGATTCGGCAATCTTTGAAAGAGCGCAGGAACTTATTGCTGAACATGTAGTCTGATAGTAAATTGTAAATAATACCTGAAAAAATTGAAAAAACTGTCCTATATTAGGGCAGTTTTTTTATTTTCGGCCGGGTTGCAAAGAAACAGGCATTGCTCAAAGGAGTTTACAATTTAATCTTTAAAGGATTCGATGCAGAATGCAAGGTTTAGAGGCTGCAATTGACACAGACTGAAATTCAAACCATTAAATTAAATATCCACATGAAGAATCTGACTTACATTTTTACCGCATTACTTTTGACCAGTGTACTGAGCATGTCTTGCCAGCAGCAACAGGCAGATCCATGGCAGCAGTTGTACAACGGAGAAAACCTGGAAAACTGGGATATGTTCCTGGGATCCTCTCTTGGTGCAGAATGGGACTCTCTCGCTCAGGCCGCTACCAATGAAAAGGTTTTTACCATCGTTGAGGAGAACGGGGAAAAGATCATCCGGATTTCCGGGGAAATCAACGGAGCATTAGCCACCCGCGAATCTTTTGAAAATTACCATCTTCAATTGGTGTTCAAATGGGGCGAAACAGTCTATTCACGCAGAAACAGTGGCTTACTTTACCACAGCTTTGGTCCTTTCGGCGCAGCATTCGGAACCTGGATGGCCAACATCGAATGCCAGCTGATGCACGACAACCTGGGTGATACCTACCTGATGAACAACACCACCTGCGAAACGCCGGCGGTTGTTAACCAGGAAAATGGTCAGTTTTATTATACCCCGGGGGCAGAAAAAGTCCTTTTCGGAGATCATGCAAACGGACGTTCGATCAAAAAATCTTCCGATGCCGAAAAACCTCTGGGAGAATGGAATACGGTTGATCTTTACTGTTTCGGAAGAACAGCTGTACATGTGGTTAATGGTGTAACGGTAATGGTTAACGAAAACACCGGAACCTACACCGACGGCGCCATCGCTCCTTTAACTTCAGGAAAGATCCAGATTCAGTCTGAAGGCGGTGAATTATTTGTGAAAAAGGTAGCAGTCCGCCCCATTACGGAATTACCTAAAGAAATCCTTTAACATTGAAAAAAAAGGGCTGTTTTTGATCTGACACAGTCCTTTTTTTTTTTCAACAACCTTAACCCTTAAAACTGATCATCTCCATTTTCTCAGGATCCAGGATCTCCAGGAAATCATCTTCAATCCTGATCAATCCATCATTCTTAAATTTTGTAAAGATCCGGGAAACGCTCTCAATAGTCATCCCGGAAAGTTCAGAAAAATCGCGGCGCGTAAGATGGAGCGGGAACCGATTGGACTTATACACTCTGGTTGCCAGACAAAGGAGCACATCGGCCATTCTGCCATAGGTCTGCTTCATGGTCAGGCAATAGAATCTACCGCTGGTAATGATGAGCTGTTCGGCTAACATAGATACCAAAAGGTTGGAAAAAGAAGCATTCGAAGCCATAACCTGTCGGATCGCGCTGATTTCAATCAGGCTGATTTTTGAGTCTACATAGACCTGCGCTGAATGATGCCTGACATGACTGTTCTCCAACAGTGCGGACAAACCCAACATTTTTACGGGAGAGAAGATCTGTAAAACCAATCGCTCGTTAGATCCTTCAATATAGGTTTTTATCAGGCCTTCGTTCAATACAACTATATTATTGGCGAATGATCCCTGCTTGAAAACAATTTCTCCCTTGCGGAACTTCACATCTACCATCCTGGATTTGATCAGCTCTGCTTCCTCCTGATTCAGCAGACTCATATAGTCAAACTCATCCAGTCCAAATACGCAACTACTCCTGGTAATCTTCTGTGAATCAATCATATTTTTCTCCTCATTCAGATTGGTATTTAAAATCAACCGCAAATTAGCAATAAAATCATTGATATATATCAAATTTTTTAAATATTTATATATCGATTTATTTTGATACAGATTACCTGGTCTATTTTTGAGGTAATGCAATGAACTCCAGACAATAAATAAAGCCCGAAAGTCCTTCAGACCTTCGGGCTTTATATGCTGTAATCCGGGGTTTATTTGTTACCGCCCGGATTCAGTGCTTAGAAAACATGGTTATTGCTATTTCTGAACAACATTCCCTTTAACGGTAAGGGTAACATTGCTGTTTGCTGCATTGGAGGTCACACTGATCACTTTACTGAATCCTCCCAGTATCAGGGTATTGTATCCTACTTTAATCACCCCCTGCTGTCCCGGCAAGATAGGTTCCCTGGGCCAGGTGGGTGCTGTACATCCACAGGAAGCACGGACATTGGAAAGGATGATCGGTTTCTCGCCCTTGTTGGTAAATACAAATTCGCAGTTTCCGTCGGCTCCTTGTGTAATTGTCCCGTAATCATGGACCAGCTTTTCGAAAATGATGGAATCTTTAGAGGCAGATTGCGGGTTTTGTGCCGTTAATCCGAAAATAGTGAAGCAGAATATAGCTGCCAGAATAAAAGCCTTCTTCATATCGCAAATCAATTTTGGTTATTATAATGAACGGGGTACAAATTTCGCCATTCAATTAACTACAAAAATACGATATAAGAAAATACGACAGAAGAAAATCAGTCATAATTTTGTTAATCAATTCTTAACGACAACATTTTATTTCTTGGAACGGATATCGGTTACAAACGGAAAATAAATGCAGACACCTTGCCTGCCGACTTATTTACCCACACACGGTATCCTTTATCCAGAATCAATTCAATAATCGGTGCAGGAACAAAAGGTGTCTTTAGCTCAAGAATTTCACCCTGGCGAAGAAGCTTAACTTTGTGCAGCACCTCATTCAAAGGACTATCTCCCGCATTGATCATGGCTGTGGCATCAAAACGTGAGACAACCCTATTAGGATCAAACCACGCCGGCGGTTCTTCCGACAAGTAACCATTTTCCTCGTCTGCCATAGCAGTAATTGACTGTCCGGCCGCCACCCTCAGCTGGTTTACCAGGTCCTCGACCGGCATATTCCCGATAATGGCAGCCTGTTGCAAGGTAGCCACCCTGGCAACGGTTTTCCGGAGTATGGGATTTTTCAGTTTTGCGAAAACAGGGGAAATCTCAATCAACACCTCCTCCAAAGCAGGGTAAGCCTCAAGGAGCTCCCCCACTTTGGTTTTCGGTGTAATCATCAATCTATCTGTCATGTCGTCTTTTTTGTCGAATAAGAAAGCAGACGCTGTTCACCCTGAAGACTCCGGAGATGGGTCAGGTCCTGCGTAAACTCAACCGTTCCAAGATATTCCCCATCTTTCCCACGGAGGGCATAATATTCAATATAGATAAATTTCCCGTGGAAATTTATCCAGAAAGCAGCACTGCTCTCCTTACCGCTTTTGAAATCCTCAAGAATCTGGTCGACGATGTTTACACTGGATGGAGGGTGACAGTTGCGAACATCTCGGCCAAGTATAGCCCGGTTCCGTGTAAAAACCCTATCAGGTCCCAGACTGAAAAATTTCACTTTATCGTTTTTATCCACAAAGGTGAGGTCGATGGGGAGCGTTTTGAAAAGCGCCTCCATTTCTTCCATATGGAAACTTCCGGTGGACAGCTTAACCTGGCCCTTGACGCCATACTCAATTTCACTGACATCGATACCTTCCGGCTGCCACTCTACCTGAGGGTCATAAAGGCAATAGCCGAATTCCA
Source organism: Prolixibacteraceae bacterium (assembly GCA_030602265.1). GTDB lineage: Bacteria > Bacteroidota > Bacteroidia > Bacteroidales > Prolixibacteraceae > UBA1413. The sequence goes on from JAUWAB010000049.1 coordinate 5,874, forward strand.
TGGTTTGCTGATATACATGGTACCAATCCTCATCGGAGAGCTTGTCCATGGCCATGGGTAATAAAATTTCATTTTCCTTCATGACCATATCGGCCACTGCCTGAACAGCGGGCATGAAAACCATTTCAGTCAGGGTAAGTGCCTCCTCCGGGGTGATTTCACCTTCGGCGGTTACAGCCTCGAGGGCAGCTTTCAACAAGGCCCGGGTTTCGTCGTGCTTACCCCACATCACTTTGGGGGGACCGGTAATTTCCTGTTTTTCCAGGAAGGGGAATAAAAGATACTCTTTCCTGAGATAGTGTTTATCCACATCCATCAGACTGTTGAAGCGGGCATGCACTTTTTTGAGCCAATCCTTTACTTCATTTGTTTTCAGGTAAGGGGCGACGCCAAAAAGCTGCTCCATTTCATCGGCTAATTCAAGCAACTTCTGGTTCTCCTTTTTGAAGGTATCCACCGGATGTCCTGGCGGAACGAACTTTGCTCCGGTCTGGTCGATATGACCATCGAGCACTGCCGTATGAATATCACAGAACTGAAGTACTTCCTCTTCTGGCAAGCCCTCCATAATAAGCTCCTGTTCCACCTCGACCACCTCACCGTATGGGATGGACTTCAGCAGTTCAATCAGCCGGCTACGTACCATATCCGGAGCTTCGCCACTGTGTAACTGTAGAATTAGGTGCTTCAGCAACTCTTTCCGTTTTCTGGAATTATTGATTATTTCGCTCATAAGAAATTATTTTTCAGGGTACAAAATTATAGATGATAAAAAGGTAATACAATCCCTATTAATGGTTATTTTTATTTGCCCAGGGTCTCTTTCAGTAAAAGGGCATTGGATGCAAGTGACTGGATGGTCTGGGAACCAGTCAGTTCATTCAGGGCATCCCGGATAGGAGCATAATGATGATGCAGCGGACAAGGGTTATTCTCATCGCACTGTTTTAGTCCAAATCCACAGCCACTGAACAACTTTTCTCCTTCAATAGCCACAATAAATTCCTTAAGTGGCAGATCGGGCTTCCCTGGATCAAAGTAAAAACCGCCATTTTTTCCTTTATGGGATTCCAGAAATCCCATTTTTACCAATCTGTGCAAAATTTTAGCAGTAAAAAACTGAGGCGATTCAATCTCCCTGGAGATCTCCACTACACCTGGGGTCCTGCCCGAAACATTCTGTGACTGAATGTAAACCAGGCTTCTCAGCGCATATTCGGTTTCTTTTGTAAACAAGGCGATAAAGATTAGTCAAACAAATGTATTAAAATTTTTCTGCAAAAATAACAAAAATTATTAAATGACCATTTTGTCATCTAATAATTTTTATTTACGTTTGCAACATCAAAATACTAAAAGGTATTTATACATTATAACATTAAATATTTGGATATGCAATTTACTCATGAAACACCTATTGGCGAGATCGTTGCGTTTGACTTCAGGACCGCCAGCGTATTTACCGAAGCGGGAATTGATTTCTGCTGCGGTGGAAAAAAGAGCCTTATCGAATCCTGCGAAGAGAAAAATATCGATGTAGAGACTTTCACTACAGGTCTGCAGGAAGTAACTTCCACTCCGATCAGTGCATCTCAGAATTTCAAGGAGTGGAATCTTGACTTTCTGTGCGACTATATTGTAAACACACATCATAAATTTGTTCTGAAGACCCTGCCTGAACTGGTGTTCTACACCGATAAAATTGCCAGTGTCCATGGTGAAAACCATCCTGAGCTTAAGGAAATTGCCGGTCTGTTTACACAGATAAACGAAGAGCTGAGGCAGCATCTGCAGCATGAAGAAGAGGATCTGTTTCCGGCTGTAAAAAGAATGCTGGCTAACCCGAATGAATCAGACCGTGCCATTATCCGTTCGGAAATCGACAGAATGACCGGAGAACATGATTTTGCGGGCGGTGCCATGGATACCATCAACCAGATTACCAACGGATACGAAGTACCTGCCGATGGATGCAATACCTACCAGGTAGCTTTTAGACTTCTGCATGAATTTGAGGATGACCTGCACGTGCACGTTCACCTTGAAAACAACATTTTATTTCCGAAAGCTTATAACCTTTAAAAAGAACCGTTATGAACAGGGCCACGCATAACCTGGAAAACGATCATGTATTTATCCTGAAACTCACGGAAGTGATGGAGAAAATGGCAGAAAGGACAGAATTTGATCCTGTTTATGTGGAAGAGGTGATCGACCTGATCCGGAATTTTGCCGACGGGCTGCACCATGCCAAAGAAGAAAACCTGTTGTTTCCCTTGCTTGTGGATAAAGGCTTTTCGAATGAAAACGGCCCGGTCGGGGTAATGCTGATGGAACATGTACAGGGCCGTCAGTATGTGAAAGAGATGACCGACGGGGTACGAATACTGAAGCAGGGTGATTTCAGTGCCATCTCAAAAATCAGGGAAGCCATGATGGGTTATGCCGTTTTGCTCCAAAACCATATCGGGAAGGAAAACAATGTACTGTTCAGAATGGCAGAAAACCTGATGAGTGCCCCGGAAGAAGAACGTCTCTTCCAGGACTTCCGCCGGATAGATAACGGAAATGACACAGGAGTATCTTCTGCAAATTATATTGACCGTGTAAATAAACTCGCTGAAATTTATTTTTAACATAATTCCAAATTTTAAAAACATTTCTATGACTACACGCAAACTTTGGTTGGGCTTTATTGCCGTAATGACGATTTCGTTCGGGGTGCTGCTCTATTATGGCAGGGAAATCTACCGGGAAGCCCCGCCGGTACCTGAGAAGGTGGTCACCTCCGATGGTACCGTCATTTTTTCAGGACAGGAAATTAAGGATGGCCAGAATGTATGGCAGTCCCTTGGCGGCCATCAACTGGGAACCATCTGGGGTCACGGAGCTTATCAGGCGCCCGACTGGAGCGCAGACTGGCTTCATAAGGAAGCGGTTTTCATGCTGGATGCCATGGCTATGGAATCGGAAGGCAAAAAATTTGACCAGGTGAACGAAGAGCAGCAGGCTGCCCTGAAAGTCAGGCTGCAGAAAGAACTCCGGAAAAACACCTATGATCCGGCGACCGGAGTAGTTACAATCTCGCCACTTCGGGCCATGGCCATTGCCGACAATTCAAAATTCTACGGCGGTTTATTCACCAACGATCCTGCACTTGAAGGGCTCCGGGATGCCTACAGTATTCCGCTGAATTCACTGAAAGATCAGGAACGGGTGAAATTGCTGAATGCTTTCTTCTTCTGGACTTCATGGGCTTGTGTGACCGAACGGCCAGGTAAAGATATCACGTACACCAACAACTGGCCGGCTGAAGAACTTGTAGGTAACCGTCCTACCGGCCCCATGATCCTCTGGACCGGATTCAGTGTTATCATTCTCTTAGCCGGCATTGGGCTTATGGTTCTGTATTATGCCAAAAAGCGGGAAGAAGCGGAACATGAGGTTCCAAAGACTTCCCCCATGACCAAAATGCTTCAAACGCCATCACAGAAGGCTACTGTAAAATATTTCTGGGTGGTGTCCCTGCTTTTCCTGGTACAAATTGCCCTGGGAATCGTCACCGCTCACTATGGTGTGGAAGGACAAGGACTTTATGGAATACCTTTAGCCGATTGGCTCCCCTACTCTATTACCCGTACATGGCATACACAGATAGCCATTTTCTGGATAGCCACCTCCTGGCTGGCAACGGGTCTATACTATTCCGTGGCCATTTCAGGCATTGAACCGAAATTCCAGAAGCTGGGTGTTGACGTGCTGTTTGGCGCCCTATTGGTTATCGTGGTGGGTTCACTGGCCGGTCAATGGATGGGCGTTATGCAGAAACTGGGACTTGTACAGAATTTCTGGTTCGGGCACCAGGGGTATGAGTATGTCGACCTGGGCCGGTTCTGGCAGATATTCCTGTTTGCAGGCTTGTTCATCTGGCTGTTCCTGATGGGACGTGCCATGTTGCCGGCCTTGAAAAAGAAGTCAGAAAACCGCAATCTCCTGATTATGTTCCTGATCTCCTCCATTGCCATTGCCTCATTCTATGGAGCAGGTCTGATGTGGGGCAGGCAAACTAACCTGGCCATAGCCGAATACTGGCGCTGGTGGGTAGTACACCTTTGGGTTGAAGGATTCTTTGAAGTATTTGCCGTGGTGGTTACCGCATTCCTCTTTGTCAGGATGCAGATCGTAAAGGTAACTACTGCAACCATTGCAGTACTTTTCACCACGGTTATATTCTTAACGGGTGGTATACTGGGGACATTCCACCATCTCTACTTTACGGGTACCCCCACTGCCATCATGGCCATAGGTGCCAGTTTCAGTGCGCTGGAAGTGGTCCCGCTGGTCCTGATGGGTTATGAAGCCTGGGATAACCTCCGGATAAGCCGCAGTGCCTCCTGGATCAAAGCCTATAAATGGCCGATCTACTTCTTTATCGCAGTGGCATTCTGGAACCTGGTGGGTGCCGGTATCTTTGGATTCCTGATCAACCCCCCGATTGCTCTCTATTACATGCAGGGACTTAATACCACCCCGGTGCACGGTCACACAGCCCTTTTCGGTGTGTATGGAATGTTGGGGATCGGACTTATGTTATTCGTCCTGCGCGACCTGAATCCGGATGTCTTATGGAAGGACAAACCGCTGAAAATTGCTTTCTGGAGTTTAAACATTGGTTTGATCACCATGGTTCTTTTCAGTGTATTGCCCATTGGGTTACTCCAGACAATGGCCAGTGTAAAGGAAGGATTGTGGTACGCCAGGTCTGCAGAATTCATGCAGCAGGACCATATGGTCACCCTGAAATGGCTCCGGGCTATCGGTGATACGGTTTTTGCCGTCGGTACTGTAGCCCTCGCCTGGTTTATCTTCGGTCTCAAAGGAGGCTGGAGTGTTGAAAAAAGATAGTTCCATCATTCATAATTGTCAAATACCCGGGGTCAGCCTGATTCCGGGTATTTTTTCCTGATAAAGTCTGAAAAAACCAGGCTTCCGGTCATGACGGATGATATACCTGAACATCAGCAGTACATCTTTAAAATGATTAATATGGAGATCCTAAGATTTAAGGCCATATGGAAAGCAGCCAGTTTTTTTCTGGTCTTTGCCCTCCTGTTAGCTGCTCCGGAAATTTCCCGGTCATGTGAAGCCTGCAACAGGGCGTTCCTGGGAGAACTTCTGGGCAAAGAAAAACTCAACAGCTTGGTTTATAAAGACCTGCTTGCCTCGATTGCCAAACAGGAAACCCACGGCGGCAACCAGACCAAATGGGTGCATGATGTACTGGCAATGAACGACGTTTCCATAGCCGATCTTCATGCCAATACGCCTGCACTGGCCGTTCCTGCGCAGGCATCGGGAACGGTTGTATCACCTGGACTGGAAGCATCACCCCTATCATCGGGTACCGATTTTATCGACATAATAAGGAGGGATAACCGTCTGCCGATACCAGCCACCAGTTACGTACCACAAGATACCAGACCCGACAAATATGTAAGGATCAGCCTCGAAGAGGGCGACACCTACCTCGGTAACGGAGTAATGTACAAAGGATTTACCATCGACAAGAAAATCCCGGGGCCAACGATAATTGTAGATGAAGGCGATGTGGTGTCGTTCAAAATTGTGAATGAGGGAAATATTGTCCACGGGGCATCCATCCACGCGGTAAATTCACAGACATCGAAATACCTGGGCAAGATTTATCCGGGCGATAGCGCAACCGTAGTCTTTCAGGCCAATATGCCCGGAATTTACATGTACCACTGTGCACCCGGAGGGCATGCCATTCCCATGCACATCATTTTCGGGCAGTACGGGATGATTGTGGTAAAGCCGAAGAAAAAATATGAGCTGGAGCGGATTCTCAACAAGGAGCCCGACATCGAGATCTATCTCCTTCAGCATGAATATTACGCCAGCGGAAAGGATGCGGTTGACGGACAGGGGAAACCTATGTACACGGCGTTTAACGGCAAGCTGTTCAGATATATTGAAGACCCCATCATCGGGAAACCAGGCGATTATGTCCGGATAAACTTTCTGAACGCCGGGCCAAACCTGCTGTCGACCTTTCACATTGTGGGCATTGTATGGGATTTTGCTTACTGGCAGGGGCATCCCGACAACCGTTTCACGGGGGGCCAGACCGTTTTAGCCGGCCCCTCGGATTCATGGGTTATTGAATTCAGGATACCGCCGGATGAGGGGAATTACCTGATGTTGTCGCACGCGGTGGGATCGACCGACCGCGGGGCGTTGGGTCTGCTGATTTGTGATAAAGATGCCGATACCCCGAAAACCATACTCTCCGATGGACCGCTGTATTCCGAAGAAGAGCTGGAAGCCTACCGGAAAGAGGCACTCCGTACCATTACCCCTTTCGGGCTGGGATCGCCCGATGTGGAGGTCCCGGTAGTGTATGGCAGCGAAACCAGCGAAGTGATCGTAAGGATCATTGGCAATTCCTATTATCCGAAAGTGGTGCAGGTGGCCCCCGGGACGACCGTCAAATGGATCAATGAAGATGTATTCACCTTCATGGACGGGGAATTCTCAGGAATCCACAATGTGGTGGTCAAAAACGGTCCGGATCGCTTTGCCTCCGATCTGCTGGCACATGCCCAGAGCTTCTCGCGCGTGATGGAAACCGAAGGGGAATATACCTACTTCTGCACACCACATCCCTATATGGAAGCGAAGATTATTGTAAAAGGGGAAAAAACCAGAAAGAAAGTATATGCTTCCTCAGCACCAGCTGAGAATTCCGTTTCACAATGGATTTTGCTGGCATTATCGGCACTGGCGCTGGTTGTTGCCCTGATCGCGCTGGTCCGACGAGGCAGTACAATCCAATAAATACGGGGTATATTCCGGAGCAAAAATTACCTATTGAAGGAAATACCTCATCTTTGTGAGATAATTGAATAACTACAGGATGGTTCAGAGCGTATTACTCGGAATGGTTCGCTATTTTGGAAGCGACATCAGGCGTATCAGTCATGCCTTCAAAGTATATGGATTTGCCCAATCAATCCTGGAAGGCGAAGGGATTAAGGGAGACCGCAAGCTGGTTACAGAGCTGGCCGCAATTCTGCACGACATCGGGATTAAGGAAGCCGAAAGAAAGCACAATTCATCGGCCGGACACTATCAGGAAATGGAAGGGCCTGATGTTGCCAGGCAAATTCTGGAGCAAAACCAGGTGTCCGGTGAAATAACAGAACGGGTTTGCTACCTGGTGGGCAATCACCACAGCTACCAGAAGATTGACGGCCCCGATTTTCAAATTCTGGTGGAAGCCGATTTTCTGGTAAACATCCACGAAGGCTATATTACTCCAGATGCAGCCCCGTCTGTGGTGGAGAAATATTTCAAAACAGCCACGGGCAGGGAGCTGGCTTTATCGGTATATGGCCTGAATGCTTAAAGCAACAGGCTCTTTTCGGTGGGTTTCGGCGCCCTGATGGCCAATACCAGCGCCTCATCATCGGAATTATTAAACATTGTGGCAGGCATACCTGCGGGGCAAACAACCAGTTTGCCCGCGCAGATCGACTTTATTGTGTCGCCCGACTGCACCACGACTGTACCCTGACAGATGTACAACAGCGCGGCAACAGGAGAAACAAACGGCCTGACCCGTTGACCCGGCTGCAGAATGACCTGTCGGACCTGAACGACTGTATTGTCATACAGCTCTCTGATATCCAGATGGTGCGGATTGTTAATTACCGGCAGATCCTTCCAGTTTATTATTTCCATAGCAGCATTTTTTTATGAACACCATGCTATTCTGTTACTTCAAAGAAGCTTGTCAGAAACTGAATTTCAGTTTTGCGTAGAGCATATCATTGGTGCTGTATTGCCCGAACCGACCTTCATCGCCTGTAAAGATATTGGCACCAGCCTGGATATCAAAACCATCGGCAAATGAATACGTAACCTTTGGCCTGATCAGGGCATCACGGTCATTCAGACCGGCATATGCAAACAATTCTACCCAGAGTCTTTCACGCAAAAAATCTCTTTTTGCCAGGAATGTCATGGTGCTTTCAAACTGATCACTCCGCATACCTGGTTCGTGGCCGGGGATATATTCCTGAATAAACTGTGAGCTCAAGCGGATACCGGCGAGCGTAAAATCCAGTCCGGCCATATAGTGCAGGTAGTCTTTCCTAATGGTGGCATCAAACGCTGAAGGAGACTCCGTCTGGAAGTATCTTCCGGAATAATAGCCACCCTCACTGCGAAAAACCAGCGGCCCCAGGGGAAGGCTGAAGCTTCCGCCCGCCATGGACAAACGGTGGTATTCAGGCCGGGCGGTTATTCCGGTAAGTTGCCCGGTGTTAGGATTTGTATGCCGGGTAAGGTGGTAAACAGGATCGTCGTTGTAGAAAGTTCCGGCAACCAGTTCATAGTCAATCTTTGATCCCAATGAGGAGAAACGCAGGAAAAGCTCGCTGTTGCCAACTTTGGGCATTACCTGCGCCGTCGAGTAATCAAACTCAGGCTCGACTGGGAAGGGCAAGGCTGGTTTCCAGATTGATCCCGCACCCGGCATCCGGGTAGGCGTAAAAACGGGTATCCAGGTGGCTTCCAGGGTATGGTTTCCCATATAGTAACTGAGCTTTGCGGCAGTTACCCCCATTCGGATTTCATCAAAATCGGGCAGTAAAAATTCGCTCAGGTCTTTGGGCGACACTACGTCGGTAATAAATACCCCTTCTGCCTTTCCATAGATAATCTGCTGTTTTCCTACCCGAAGGTCAAACTTATCGAAGTACATATCCAGATAAGCCTCACGGAGCCCGATCTCCAGATCGCGATCGAAATAATGATACAGGTATGGATTCACCCTGAAGCCAATCCGGCCAAACCGTTGCTCAAAATTAAGGTTAAGCGTGTTCTGCAGAATGGAAAATTCATTACCGTCAGACAACAATACACCGGTATAGTTGCGCACATATCCTGAAATCGCCGGGCCAGACTGCCCTTTTGAAAGAAGTCCGGTACCTGTCACCAACAGGATGATTATCATAATTCTTGTTCTCATGTCAATATTATTTAAGTGATTTTCAGAAGCATCCGGCTACCAGAAGTAACCGGATGCACAGGAATTTAAATACCCAGGGTCATGCTTCTCTCGGTAAATTGACTGTCGGGAATGCCTTTATTGTACCTGACATCCGAAAAATTCATCAGGGTTTTGTGACTTTTCTGCACATTATGCATTTCAGTCTCCAGAATGGTCCAGATACCCGAAATCTTTTCAAACTTTTTGATAGACAGGGTTTTCAGCAAGTTTCCCTTCTGATCGTAAAATTCGCGTTTCAGTCCCAGGTAACTCTCTTTCATAACCCAGGTGATGGTTTTTGAATACATGTACCCGCCAGATTTCGGAGTGCTTTCCACAACATAGCAGGCCTCCCCGCCGATGGTTTCTTCACGCAAAAGCTTATGATTGTCCTCATCGGGGTGGCGGTCACCCAGGTCATCGTAGGTAAAATCCGATCCCATAAAATAGTCGCTTTTCCCATCACTCGAAATGCGTTTTGTTCTTTTCAGTGCAGGCAGATAGATCCATTGGTCGTCGTCACGTCCATCCGCATAACTCCAGTTCATGAAAGAGGTGTTGCGCACATCGGCCGGAGCCATGAAGAACATGATTTTCTTTTCAGACTTCCCATCGTTTTTCATAAACTGCTTCAGGTTGCGGACGCGTTGTTCGCCGCGACTGTTTACCAGGGTCATCACCAGTTCACCCTGCATGTCGTCGCCCGAGGGGTTGTTGTACACTTTTTCCATAATCTGCTGGCCGGTCATTTGTGCATCTGCCGGTGCAAAGGCCATCATCAGTACGATGGCAAACATTCCTGAAATTTTCACTTTTGTTTTCATAACATAATTATTAAATTGTGAATACTCTTTATTCTATTTAAATGCAAAAGCCTGCAAGCCGAATCGCAATACATTTATTTTGCGATCAAACTGCATGTTATAATAATCCTTCCCTGAGTAGAGATTGACAAACAGGCTCACATCGGATAAAATGGCAGGCCGCCAGGCCATCGTCAGTGCGAGATTAAGCCTTCCGGACAGATCAAAGTTTCCGGCATTTTTCATGGGGCCAAACATCCATGTAGTTTCCACCTTGGTCTGCACACGCGGAGGATAAATCTGGCCATTCCGGATGGATTCATGCCTGTATCCCGGAAATCTGAAAATCCGGAAACTGTTGTGCCAGCGGACAAAGCTGTAATATCCGTTCAGTTCCTCACTCCTTCCTATATTGGGATGCACTTCGACGGATGTGCGGAAGTATTCGGTTGTATTGGAAAACGGCAGCACGTTGCGGTTTAGAAACAAGCCCAATTCCAGCAAATTGGTCGAAAAATCGCCGGTTTCGGTATTGAATGAACCATCCTCGTTGTAAAAGTTTCCAAACTGACCGTTGGAATGGTGCTTCAGTGTAAGAAACAGGTAGCTGCTGCTAATACTTTTATTTACAAAACTTCCCAATTGACGATAGAAGGTAAGGTTAGGCATGTAGCTGGGCGACCGGACCGGAAATGACTCTTTTGCCTGCATCCGGAGGAGAATGGCCGGTGAGAGCGTTGCACCAAAGCGGGCATCCCGGCTGGTACGCAACAGAAAGTAGGGAGCTATCAGTCCCTCAAAAATAAGGGGTTCCACATTCCCGAATCCCTGTCCGAAAGTAATGTAGCTCTCAGCCTGGTTGGCCCTGATTGCCCGGAAGAAGTCACTTTCAGGCGCATGATTGTCCTGGGCTGCCAGTTTCCCTGACAAGGCACAGGCAACTGAACCGACAATAATCGCAAGTATCAGCAACTTCTTCATATTCTGACTATTTGTTTTCCTGAATTTCCGGAGAACCCTGTTTCCCGGCAAACACCCTGAACCTGTAGACAAGCACCATCATAAGGGTGAGTGTTCCGGCAAAACTGGTGAACATGTTCATGGACACCAGTGCTCCCAGGGTCCGGTTAGGCGGAAACACCGAAAAGAGAAGTACCAGGAAGCCGGCAATGACCACAATGGCATTGAAAGAGATAGCCTTACCCGTTTGTGCCATCGTTTTCTTGACAGCCTCAAGCCTGGAAACTTCTGTGGACAGGTTCATCCGGTAATGCTGCAGGAAGTGGATCGCATAATCGATACCGATACCTATGGCGATACTCGATAAAAGTGCAGTGGTGGTACTCAAAGGTATGTCAAACAGGCCCATAACGCCAAAGCTGATCAGTGCAGTAAGCAGAATAGGAACCGAACCGATCAGTCCGGCCCTTAAACTTCGAAACATTATTGTGAGCAACACCAGTACCAGTAACAGTGACATCAGGATACTCCTGACTTGCCCATCCAGAATCAGATCGGTGAAAACCAATGCTTTATACCCTGAACCCGCATAATTAACACTGACACCCATATCCCTGAAAGGCTCCTCAAATTGCCGGATAACCGAAAGCGCCTGATTAATAGTTTTGGAATCATCGCCTTTCAGCTGAAAGGTAATGTTGGTACGGTTGTAATCGTAATTAATCACTTTCAGGAGATTTTCAGGATCGCCCGACATTTCATAGAGCAGAAGATATTGGGCAACCATGTCGGATGTTTCCGGAATGGTATAAAACTCATTCTTGTCGGCATTCATCACCTTGTTCATCCTCTTCAGGTAATCGGAGAGAGAGAATGAATTTCCCACTACCGGAAGTTCTTCAGCCGCTAACTGCATTTCATCCATAAGCCGCAATGCCGCGGGATTTTTGAACATGTCGGATTCTCCGCTTTCCAGGATCACGTTCAGGGTGGAGGTACCTCCAAATTTACTGTTGACAAACCGGTCGGTCAGGACGATATCGCTCTCATTTTCGAAATTAGCCAGGAAACTGGAGTTGATCCATACCTGTGTGAGACCAAGCACCGAAAAAATGGCAATGATGGCTACAGTAATATAAATGGACTTTTTGTAATTGAGCAGGCGATGGGTGATTTTGGAGGCATTCCAGAAGGGAGCACTTCTCCTCTCTGTTTTTGTGCTTCTGACCCGACAGCCCCAAATTATAACCATTGCCGGCAACAGCCAAAGGGCCAGCACAAAGGTCACGAATATGCCAAATGCGGTGAATAACCCGAAATATTTGATGGGTAGAACCTGCGAGGTCAGGAGTGAAATAAACCCGATGATGGTGGTAAAGGCAGCCATAAAAAGCGGTTTCGACAATTTAATGGTAACCTTCTTAAGTGCATCAATAAGTTTGACTTCAGGAGTATCATGGTTGAAATTGCTGAGGTATTGAAAAAAATAGATGCCATAAGCAACCCCGATGGCTATCAGCATAACCGGGATCATAGTGGAAACGGCATAGACCGGAACATCAATAATGGCCATCAGTCCGAATGCCCAGACGGTACTGACAAATACCGTCAGCATGACCGAGGCAGCTGCCCTTACGCTTCGCAAAAGAAGATAAAGTACCAGGGCAATGACAGCCAGCACAATGGGAACCATCCGTTTCATGTCGGCCGGGCCTAAGTGCCCCATGGTTCCTTCAACAATCGGCCGGCCGGCTACATAAATGTTTTCTGTTTCACTGGCAAACGAATGGGCAAATTCCAATAAATCATGGTAGAGATCTTCGGTAAAATGGCTGCTGTTCATGCCGGCCACCACCAGAGCCACGGTTTCATCGGCTGAGACGAGCCGCCCGGCTATCATGTCGTTTTCGCGTACCTTATGTCTCAGGGCTTCTATTTCATCGGGATGACCGGGAACAGCACCGTAAAAAGCCTCCACCTCCAGGCCGTCATCACTTCCGGTTATGTTGTCGGCGGTGTAGAGCGACTGAATGTCGATCTCTTCAAACTCATCCATTTGCATCAGCCCTTCACTGATTTCCCTGATTTTGAGCAAGGTTTGCTGATTGTATATCCCTTGGGGATTCTCAATGGCAATCAGAATTCCGTCCTTGATATTGAACCATTCTTCTGCCTGGTCAGAATAGACAAAGGCAGGATGTGTTTTCGGCATATACTCGTCGAGGTTGGTTTCCATACGGGTATTCTGACGAATCTGGATTAAAAGCAGAGCCGTAACGGCAAGAATCAGGACCAGGGACAACCAGGAGAGGCCTTTCAGATGTTTTTCAATTAATTTCATTTATATATACGTTTGTTAATATTAACTAACTTCTAACAGATAAAAAAAGAGCCGTCTCAGCGTGCCCTTTTTTCGGGATATCAGAATGTCACCGATTTATCGGCCCAAAGCACCATATCCAGACAATCGACCATAGTTGAAACGGGACAAGAGGTGGAATCTTCAAGCTGGCGTGACTTGAGACAGGTACCACAGGCAAGGATCTCACCGCCGGCAGATTCAAATTTTTTCCACTGCGCATCCACGTTGTATTTTTCGTGGACAAGGCCTTCGCATTCGACAGCCTCCCCCATCAGGAAGAGTTTCACTTCGTGCCCCTGGGTGCGGGCGGTTACGGCAAACCGGAAAGCGTTCCATGCTTTTTCGGGTTCTTTGGTTTCGAGTATGATTCCAATCTTCATAACAGTTTATTTTTAAGTATTAAAGCAACCTTGCATTGGTGACCGGGCGGGGAGCCTTAACCACCAGGATCCGGGCAACCTTTTCACTTTTATTGTAGAGGCAATGTACTATTCCTTTCGGACTTTCTACCAGGGCATTTTCATCCACTTCTACCATGTCATCCCCAACGAGAACGGTTGGTTTTCCCTCGATTACGAAAAAGAAAACATCCACCGGGGTTATATGCGGCTTCAGTTGTTCACCCGGCTGGAGGGTAATATGCATGGCCTGGGCATTTTCGCGGTTGTACAAAGCACGCACGTCCACCTTGTGCGGATTCTCTTTAACAGGTTGTTCTTTCCAGTAAGTGATAATCATGACTTTTGTTTATTAATTGTTCGAATATTTCCGTTCAATGCAATCATGCTAATTACAGACTTCAAAAATGCATGGCCCTCCTCGGTCAGGCTAAAGTTATGGCCAGAAAACTGCCACCGCTTTACAAACAACCTGAGCGATCCCATCACCATGATGGCCAGATGGCCAGCATCCAGATCGTTCCGGATCTCACCTTCCAATTGTCCCTCTGAAATGATCGAAATCAACATTCTGTCATTTTGAGAAACAATTTCCGAAATCTTTTCGACCAGAACCGGCTCATTCCGGAAGATTTCTTCAGAAAAAATCACGGCTACCAGTGATGGATTTTGGGAGAAAGTGGTAAAATGACTTGAAAAGAGATGTTCAATCTTAAGCATGGCTCCGGACTTTTCACCTGAAGCCTGCTCAAAAAGCTTAACGGAATTGATCCGGAAAAGATCCAGTATAGCCAGAAGGATTTCTATTTTATTCTCGTAATGCCGGTATATGGCCGGTTCGGAGATACCGATCTCCCTGGCGAGATTTTTAATGGTAAGGCCCTGAATACCTTTTGCGGCAATCAGGTTAAGCGCCACATCGATGATCTCCTTTTGTCTTTCCGTTTGCATATCGAATCGAATTTTGTATATAAAACACGACAAAGTTAGTTATTATTCACTAACTTCCAAATTTTTCTGCACTATTTTTTCATTTTTTAATATATATTTACCTCTAAATATCTGGCGAATAAATTATTGACAATGGAAAGTTTCTTTGACTGGCTTCTGCCTTTTTAGAAATACCACTTATTCAACCTGGGTGAGACTGCATTCACGACCAAATCTTTTATTTTTTTGATTCTTTCGTTGTTTTTGCTCCTTTACCTTACCGGCAAACTCAAACGACTACTGGTCAGGAAGGTATTTCCGCGTTACTCGCTGGATATTGGGATCAGCCAGGCGATTGCAACCATAGTGCGTTATACTTTGGTTATTACAGGCCTGGTTATTATTTTCCAGACCTCCGGTATAGATCTCAGTGCCCTGGCTTGCTGGTCGGTGTTTTGGGGATAGGTATCGGATTGGGGTTACAAAATATAACGAACAATTTTATCAGCGGGATTATCATCCTGTTTGAACGGCCCGTGAAAGTAGGTGACCGCATTGAAATTGATAACCTTGCAGGGAGCATGGTGTGGAAATTCCTTTCCCGCAGCGAGATATCCATTTAAGAACCGGATTCGCTAAAAATTTATCCAAAATTGATCCCGATATAAAGAATTGAATATCAACTGTTAAATAAACCCTGCCTTGGCTGCTTTGTTGATAAGAGAAGCCACATTTTTCACACTGAACTTCTGAAAAAGGTTCTTTCGATGGGTTTCAACGGTGGTGCTACTGACAAACAATTTCCCGGCAATTTCCTGATTGGTCAGACCGGAGGCAAGGAGATCGAGCACCTCTTTTTCGCGCCTGGTCAGCATAATCGGCTCCTCCCCCGTGCGGTCACGCAGGGCCAAAGCTGCGTCATGACTCAGATAGACCTTCCTTTCCATCGCAGTAGCAATTCCCTTCAACAATTCCTCTTTCCCGGCATTTTTCAACAGATACCCGGATGCCCCGTTCGACAGCATTTTTTCAACATAACTTCTTTGATTAAATGTACTTAAGCCCAACACCCTGATCCGCGGATACTTTAATTTCACTTCCCGGCACAAATCCAGGCCGCTTTTATCGGGAAGACTGATATCCATCAGGATCAGATCGGGCTGGTGATGCTGCAGAAAGGCAAGGCAAGACTCCGCATTGGTGGCGTGGCCGGTCCATTCGATACCGGATTCATGCTGAAGCAGCGAACGGATGCCCTCGATGACCATATAATGGTCGTCAACAATAAACAATTTCACCTTCATGACAAGGGAAATTCAATATGAATGCTGGTCCCTCTCCCCTCTGAAGACTCCAGACTCAGGGTACCCTTTAAGTATTCCACCCGGCTGTTTATATTTCGCCAGCCCATTCCACCCTTACCGGAAATTACGTCAGGATCCATTCCCTTGCCATTATCCTCTACATCAACGAAGAGAGCCGAATCGGAACGGGTAATCTGCACAAAGGCGTAACTTGCTTCCGCATGTTTCAGTATATTGTTGACCAGTTCCTGTACAATGCGGTATACCGATACGGAGACTGAAAGATCGGGAATTGGCGTATCCATGCCAAATGATTGGTATTTGATATGGAGTATGCCCGTGTTGTGAATATCGGCACAATAATCACGGATAGCCGAATCAAGCCCGAAACGATACACCGACTCTGGCATCAGGTTGTGGGCAACGCGCCTCATCTCATTTATGGAAGAATCGAGCATGTCGAGGCTCCGTTCAAATACTCCCGCATTTTCCGGGGTCAAAATCAGATTCTCTTTCATATTTTGAAACGAATATTTAATTCCTGAAAGCAAACCACCCAATCCATCATGCAGGTCTTTAGCCAGGCGGCTTCTTTCCTGCTCCTCACCTTTTAATACTGCCTCCGTGGCTGCAAGGAGTTTCTCTGCCTCCAGCTTTTCTATCTGCTGCTGCTGCAATTTTTGCTTCTGCCGGTAATTCCGGAGAATCAGCAATCCAACCACCAGAATGGTGAACAGGATACCTAACAACGATTGAATGATCAGAATTTTCTCCCTTAGTGACAGTTCCTGAATACGTTTCTCTGCTTCTAACTGCTGTATCTGTGCGGTATGTTTTTCCACCTCGTACTTTTTTTCCAGATCAAGGGCAAATTTTTTCCGCTCTTCACTTTGCAAACTGTCTTTAATCGTATTAAAGCGGGTCAGATAATCATGCGCTTCCTTGTATCTTCCGCTGCCGGCATAAATATCACTCAGGGTACCATATCCTTCCTTCATGAATACCATCACCGAATCGGCTTCGGCTATTTCGAGCCCCATCTTCACGAATTTCTCAGCATCAGTATAATTTTTCTGCTGAAGGTGGATGTATCCGATCTGCATCAGCGGTTCGGTCATATTCCATCGAGATCCCGCTGTTTTTCCATTCTCATAAGCCTTCTGAAAATAATATACAGCACTGTCGAATTGACTGATATTCTGAAATGTACCGGCTTTTAGAAGAAAATAATTCTGTTTCAAAGAGAAATCAAACCTGTCACTGTAATATACCGTTGCGGAATCGGCATACAATTTGGCTTTCTGAAAGTCATAGATGGATGTATAATAACCTGCCTGCTGCAAAAAACCAAGCATCAGCGCAGATGGATTGCCGGCCAGCCGGGCATTTTCCAGCCCTTTGTCAACATATTCCTTTTGCTTTCCCGGCAGGTTTAACTGTTGGTAAATCATAGCAAGGTTCAGGCATTGGGTAGCCACTCTGCGATTATCCATTAATCCTTCCAGAATGGCAATCGACATTAAAGAGAAAACCACTGCCGAATCGAGTTTTCCCATGCTCCGGAAGGACCCGGAAATATCACCGTAAACCCTGGCTAAATCCCTGCGGGATGAAGGATGATCGGTCTTCAGGAATAAATCTGCCGCCCGGTTTAAGTTTTCCATCTGAAGCTGATACTTACCAGCGAGCCCCAATGGGGTGGCTTCATAATATAGCGCCAGTCCGGCATAGTAATCCAGGTTCTTGCTGAGGGAAAAATCAACAGCCTCCTGGTAAATTCTGTGAGCCCTTTCCAAATCAAGCGGTTCGGTATACATGGCCAACATTACCAGGTTGTACGCCCTGATGGTATCAGCAACCTCCTGTTGAAGTACTTTACTGATACTGTCGGCCAGATGCTGTTGTGCATATAGTTTGCCACCTGCCAGCCATACGATAACACTGATAAGGAATAATTTCATTTGGTTCAATTTAAACCGGATATAACCTATACAAATTAACACATAACATGTTTCAAAAAATCTCCCCTTTTTCCATGATATTTTCAGGAATATTTAAAAGCCATCGTCCAATTAATATAATAAGACTCAAAAATCCTGTTTTTAAGGGATAAAATAACCTTCCTGGGCTAAGTAATTTTACTTCAGTCGTTCACCAATAAAATTACTGCAATGAAAAAGTTATTTATTACCCTGATTCTGTTTGGTTCTTTCCTGATTACTACAGCACAACCAGGCCGTGTAAAGATATATTTCAACGGCTTTGTTTGTGACCGGGAAACATGGGATGATATTCTGCACCTCGATGGAAAATGCGATGAGGTATTTCTGACATTCCAGATCAGTGTGGCAGATGCCAACGGAAACACTAAACTGACCTATGAATACAAAACACCGACCTATGGCGATGCCACCGGCTCATTTGGGAACCGGATCAGCGCAGGTTCCTGTGTTGATCTTTTTGGAGGTGCAAAAGGCGGGATAAGAGGAGGAGACCGTTACCTGACCAATGATCTGATAGGTGAATTCGATATTGCATCTACGGATCTGGTATCTGTTGTTCCGGTATTATGGGAGTGGGATCCCGAGCAGGTAGTGGTAGATCCCCTGTTGTCGGCATTAAAATCTGCAACGGCCACCATCAGCCGTGAAACGGCAAAATTGTCCGGCTCGACCAGTGGCGCTTTCAGTCCGGTTGTTTCCACCATCAATGATGTCTCCAAATTTATTTTCCCGGCAAATATATTTATGGTTCCCGATTTTTTTAATGTTATACAGACTGTGGTAGGGAAACAGGGAACGCGGCCTGTTGGGATGACAGCACAGGGGAATTTTGCTCCAAAAGTAATGGTGCTCAGTCCGCAACTGATGACCAATAATGCCAGAATTAACATGGGTTATGGCTCTGGGGTCATTCCGGTTAAATACTTTGAAACCGAGCTGGGCAATGAACGGGAACATGGAAATTACCTGGTACTGATGCGTGCAGAATTTACACCGTCGGCAACCACCACCACAACAGCCACAGCCACACCGGTGATGTTGCAGGGAACGGTAATGCCACAAACCGTAACCTATCAGACCGTCACGGCAACCCCTTCAGCTTCACAGGAGGCAAGCCCTTCCCCGACGACAACAAGTACAACTACTTCAACAACAAACTCCTCCCCTGCCCCTGCAGCCACAACAACTACAACTACAACAACCAACACCAATCAGACAAATACATCCGGGAGCGGTAAAACAACTACTTCAGGAAATACTACCAAGCCAAAAACGGGACAAAAGACAACCGGTGGTAAAAAATGAAAACTATACTGATCATATCTCTTTGCTTCTTTTCCCTGGTAGCTTCAGGTCAAAAGAATGTGTCGCCGGTCATTTCCACAAAATCTCTGGGGATAATTCTTCCCCAGGGAAGCCGGCAGGATAGCCGTAATATCTCTGTTGCATCGGCAGCCACGCTGTTAAAGATAACGACCGGCTATAAGGGTTTATCCTTTTCACCAACGGAGGTCTACTACCTGCCGCCAGTTGGAACAGGAGGGTACGATGCCGAAGAACTCATTACCCTTATTGAAGCAAGTGGAAATCAGGTTGCCCCCGATCCGGGCGACAACCAACTGGCATGGGTAGTTAACAGCAGTGGTGCATATCTTATTTACTATTCCATGGAAGCCGGACAATGCGATTTGTATATTGGAAAAAGCAATAAAAATCCCTTTTCTGCCGGACAACCTTCACCACCCCAACAGGAAGTGAGTTTAGAACCACAGGGCCCGCAGCACGGAGGAGCTTACCCCGCTTATGTACCCCCTCTGGCATCGCGTGTTATTTCGCAATCAACTCCCGCAATTATTAAAGAAGCGGATACCGGTTTCATTTATGACCTCGACGGCAACCACTACACGGTGTTAAAAATCGGCAACCAGTTCTGGACAAAGGAGAACCTGCGGACAACCCAATACAGCGACACCACTGCAATTGCTGCTGGCCTAAGCGCTGATGCATGGAGCACAACAAAAAGCGGAGCTTATGCCGTATATGACGACAAACCCGAAAACAGGGAAAAATATGGGTTGCTGTACAACGGCTACGCCGCTGCCTCCGGAAAACTATGCCCCGAAGGCTGGCGGGTTGCCACCGACAAGGACTGGCAGGAACTGGAGAAGTATTTAGGCATTCCGGGTGCAGAGCTGGACAGGACCAGTGAACGCGGAAACATAGCAGACCAACTGAAAACGGCTGACGGGTGGGCAGCTTCTGCCTATGCCGGGACCAATGCAAGCAACTTTTCCGTTTTGCCGGCCGGGAGCAGAAAAGACAACGGAGAGTACACCACGTTAGGCCAATATGGTAATTTCTGGACTTCGACGGTATATGACGACCGGTACGGGCTGCTCTACCTATGGAACCACCATGTACATTTCAACAGCCATGCCGTGGGCAGGGTATACACGCTGGCCAACAACGGCTACTCCTGCAGGTGTGTAAAGGAGACTCCGAAGCCCTGATCAGAAAAAGATATCATGCAAGTTTCACGAAAAATCAGGTAAATATGAGAAAGAGAATATTAATGATCGTACGTATGGCATTCATCACAGCAACGTTCATGCTTCTGGCCACGCTTATTACACCTGGCCAGCAAAGCCAAGAAAAACAGCCGGCAAAAAAAGGACTGGGATCGAAACTGAAACAGATCGGGTTGCCTGAAGGGATCGGACCTAAAATTCCCGGCTTGAAAAATGTTTTTTCAGAAGAAAAACAGAGTGAGGAAGAAGGCCTTGATCCGGATGAAGAGCCAAAGTTTGATGAAGATGAGGACGATCCGGATAAAATGATGGAAAAGATGATCCGGGGATTAGGCCATGACCCTGAAGAAGTGAAGCGCAGAATGAATGAAGAAGGGGCTGATACAGACGCAGATCCAAGATCTATCCCGGAACCGGATCAGAAGATCCTGGCAGGTATAAAACCCTCTCCCAAAAATGAAAACGAACTGCTCAGCTATCTGAAGGGATTCGACAGCGGCGCCGATCAGGCATTGAGTCCGGAAGCCCGCAAACATGCTTCTCCGCATATTAACAAGGGCCGGCAAACCAAAGAAGCTGCGTATATGCTCTGGATGACCGGACAACAAGAAGCTGCAGCCTTTCTGATGCTGAAGGCAGCCATTGCCGACCCCAGGGATGAAATATTACTGAGCAACCTGGCATCGGTTATTACCATGGCCGGATATGCAGAAAATAGCATTCCTGTCCTTGATTACCTTAAAAGCAAACATCCTCAGAGTTCGATTATCAACAACAACCTGGGGCAGGCATGGCTGAGCCTCGGACAAGTGGCAAAAGCCAAACCCCTGCTCGAACAGGCTGTCAAAGAATATGAACAACACCCTGAAGCCAACCGCAGCCTGGCCCGCATTGCCATTAAGGAAGGCAACAATGATTTAGCGAAATCTTATCTCAAAAATGCCCTGAAAGGTGGTTTCTCACAGGAAGCTTATTATGAGCTGAAGGATATGGATCCTGGCCGGACCGGCGACAGGGTGGAAATCCTCAGGCTTGATCACAAAAGGTACTATAAAGAAATTGCAGTCACTAAACGGTTTACCATGCCGGTGGTACCTGAATCCATTGAAATGGCCTTAAAAAGGGAACAAGAGATCGCCGACTTTTTCCACGGAATTGAACTTACCAATCAGGATTTATCAGTAAAATATCCTTCAGGAACAGAGAAACTATTTGGGAGCCATCAACAGATTACTGCTCAAATGGCCGCCAACAACCGAAATATGACCAGTCTGGAAGACGTGCAGAAACAATACAGTCTTGCTGCAAAAATCTGGAATCCCTATAAATTGCAGGCTCAGGAAATGCTGATGGCCGAACTGGATGATTCATACGCAAGCAGTTTCAGCAAAAGGATGAGCAAGTTACAGGAATCCAGGGAAGCGCAGATGAAAGCACTGGAGGAGTCATTTGCCCCGGATAACAGAAAATTACAGGATATGGAAAACCGCTTGTCGAAGATGGAAACGGGAGAAGGTGAAAGTGCGGCAGTTCAGGCACTCGAACGACAAATATGTGCCCTGCGGAAGAAACTGTTTGAACTTAGAATTGAGAAAAGCGCTTCCATCAACAATGCTTTTGTTCAGGAAATGGAATCACTGGCCTTTCAACGGTTGCAGGAGCATACCTACTGGAACACACTATATCATCTGCCGCAGGATCCAACAGAACTGACTTACAAACTTTATGGTGAATACCTGAGCACTTTGTCGGGATTGAAGAACTACTATCCTTATCCGGTTCCTCCACTGTATACCGGTGACGGATGCGAGACTAAACTGCCCGGACTGATTACCGCCAAAGGGAAAATGTCCACCTGGGAGGATACACATTGTATGACATACTGGGACCTCGACTTCCACTTTGTAAAGAGCAGGTTAACCTGCAAGGAGGCAACCATTGGCGCACAGGTTTATGGTGTGGAATTCGGGGGTGGAGAGAAGTACGACCCCACCACGCTCGAAACGGTGGAACATTCGGTCTATCTGGGAGGAACAATCAAAGACGCTTCACAAGCAATAGGAAAAGCCCTGGAATCAAAGTTTGGAGCCGGGGTGGTCACCACCATAAAACTTGACGGCAACTGGAATCTGAAGGATATTATCGTAAAAGCATCCGTTGGGGCAGAATTGGGGATGAATGTCCCGAAACCAACCGATCCCAATGACAGCGGATTGGATATACGGGATGCCGCATCTGTTGGTGTTTCAAAAGAATATGAATTATCCATCCTGACCGGGTTCCGGGGCAGCGGCCCCAAAGTTTCCTCTGTGGGGGATATTTTTAACAGATAACCTATTTAAATGCAAACCGGCAGAATTTAGACACACACTTTCCGGCGGTAAAAGGTGGCCGTTTGCTTTATATGAATAACAATGCCGGTGAACATTACCTTTTAGTGCATTTAAGATCGACAGATCAATAATGGAAAAAAATAAAGAAAATATGAAACGATTTAACAATTCATTGTATAATATCTTGTACCACAGATTCATTCTTCTGGCAATACTTTTTATTTTTTTCCTGAAATTATATGCACAGCCGGAAAATCCCTGTCCTGCCGGTAACCTGAGCGAATATCCAGGGGCATGGAAACCTTTCAGCGGATACCAGACTGTTGCACAATTTAAGGCCAAAGCAGGCTCCTATGATAATACTGCGGCCGATGCAACCCTTGAAAAAATGCTGGCACTTGCCAGGCAGGCCTACCCTCAGCCACAGGGAGGCAATGCCAATTATACCAAATACCTTGATTTTTCAAACGCTTATGATTATATGCCCTTCGGTTACAGACTGTATATCGGCCATCCCGGGTTTGTCTGCACTCTTGGTGACAAGATTACCGAATCCGTTGAAACCGGAGTTTATCTCGTATTTCATGTAAACAGTTACCAGTCCGTCGCATCTTCGGTATCTGCACCGGAGGTGCCGGGAACCAACCGCCGTCTGGGGGTAATGAAGGGATCTGAGTCAGATTACAGCATTAATGGCCGCAGGGTTTTCCACATCCATGAGCATTTCGTTGGCAGCAATGGCTGGATGGATCACTACACGGAAAAAATTTACGCCGGAGAGGAACCAAGGCAACAATGGTATATCGTCAGAAAGGAAAATGTCCCCCTCTTCAGTTATGTCACCCGCCGGGAATATCTCTCTCAGTTCCGCGAAGAGATTAAAATCTACCGCGAGGAGCACATCAGGCATGTCAATGAGGAATACAGGAAATATCCGGAATTTTTTAAACAGGAGTTCGAATGGCTTGGCGAATTTATTGAAAGGGCAGAAAATGCGATTCGACTCGTGGATAATTATCTGATGAACGAGAGTGACGAAGAGCTCCAAAAGCCTGTATCGGAGTTGCTTAACCACGGGTACTTCATCTATACGGACGAACCTGAGATTAAATTCCGGGAAGACCGCTTTCATCTGGTGTATTATAATGATGAATATCTGGATGAAAAACTGCCCCACCATATACCCCAGTTCATAGTGGTGGAGCTTTCCGGACCCGCGTATGACAAAACCGGCCGGGATGCCTGGAAATACAACTTCAGGAAAAAGATGATGGAAGGATTGGATTTTGAAGCCATGCATAAAATACTTTTAAGATGAAGAATATATTAATAATGATCGTTTTAAGTACAGTACTGCCGTATGGCCAATGCAGGGCACAATCCCATGAGAACTTCGATATCGTGTGGTTTCTCCCGCCGCAATCCTGGATACGGGAATCGCGGAACGACTTTGTTTCCTTTACTTCCATCGGCAGAACTGAGGGCCAGTATGCCCGGATTCTTCTGTATGCAAGTCTGCCGTCATCGGGCAATCTGGATAAGGATTTCGATACCGAATGGAACCAACTGGTAAAGCCTCATTATCAGCCGGGCGATTTCACTGACAGATCGGTCTCCCCATTTAAGAATGGATACACTGCAAAAATCGGGGTGGCGCCCTTTAAATATGCCAACCAGAATCAGGTGGTGGTGCTGGCTACCTTATCCGATGGCCAGACAAAAATCAGTTATGTGTTCCTTACCAACACACAGCTTTATGAGAAAGAACTGGAGGATTTCGGCAGTTCGCTGCAATTTGACCGGCCAGCTTCGCAGGTATCCCAAGTGGAAGTTAAACAACAAACAGTTATGAATAACGAACCTGACCACATTAATGCCCCGGTTACAGTACCTTCAACAACTTCGGCCGGCAGCTTTGCATTTCACACTACCCATTTCGAGGATGGGTGGACCGGGGTACAGGAAGCAAAATGGGTAAACCTTACGAAAGGGAATGTACAGGTGCTGTTGCATTACGGGCTCGATTTTGATGATGCCATGCGTGCAAACCCGGTTGAAATTTGCTGGAACCTGCTGGCAGCCGAACGTTATCATGTTAAAGAAAGATATTTTTACCATTTCAGTGCCCTCAATTTCTCCTATTACTACATGGAGGCCGATGTAGTGAATAAAGCATCAGGCCAAAACCAGTATGTCGCATTCAGGATAGTGCCCCGGAACGGGGTTGCCCACTGCATCGAAATTAAGTCGCCGGACAAAGCCACATTCACTTCCCTGTTCCCCAATCAGGAAAGCATTGAAAACATGCTCTATTACAACAGGCTTGCCATTCACCCCGACGACCTTACCGGAACATGGAACTCTTCCAGCTCATCGGCCATGATGCTGTACAATGTGTATACAGGTGGTAATGCCGGGATGAATTATGCTTCGATAAACGACGAGTTTACTTTTAATCCCGGAGGAACCTATAAGAGCCGTCATGTGGGCGCCTCATCGAGCTATGGAAATACCTCCCATTTCGACGACCATTTCAGCGGAAATCATATGGTAACCAACTGGGACATCACCCTGACCAACCGCAGGGATGGCCGGAGTGATGCCTACCATGCCTATTTTGAGGCAATAAAGGGAGGCAGGATCCTGCACCTTACCCATAAGCAATTCAGTGGTTTGACTTTTAAACTCTTTAAAGTGAAATAATATGAATCACCTGATAACTTCCATTGTTCTTTTAACAGGCGTATTATTAAATCTGAAGGTTTCCTCACAAACCTGCACCCAGGAAGACCTCGCCAAAATACCGGGAGTCTGGAAACTAGGACTGCAAGGCTCAACCACTGGGGTGTCGGCTGCCGATCTGGCCAGGGAAAAGGAAGTGGTGGCAAAAGCCTTCAACATCATAAAAGAGAATTACCAGCCCACGGGCTGCGTGGCATCCTGGGCCGGGGTTTATGGCTTCAATCCGGCTACAGGAAAAG
>JAUWAB010000050.1 GCA_030602265.1 Prolixibacteraceae bacterium
ATACTTTGGTTCGAAAAATTATTTTATTTTTAGAGTTTAGTATGGACCTTAATAGTGTACCCTTTGAAAATACAGACGATATGGATCAATTTACTGATAACCATACTGGTTTCCGTTAAATTACCTTCGGTGGCTTTTGCCCAGAGCCACCAGGTTGCCGTATCTGTTCCCAAAGTGGCCCTGATAAGCCTTGCAGGAAATACCAATGATCATTTCTCTTTTGCCTCGGGCGGGGAAGCCGGCCATAAACTGGAAATCACGGGCAACCGGATTACGGGCATATGGCTGAACTATTCATCCACATTGGAGAACGACGGCAAATCGCATAAAATAACCGCGACAATGTATGGTCAGCTGCCCGATGCCCTGCAGGTTATCCTCGAAGCCTCTCCCTGTGAAGGCAGTTTCAGGGGTAATACCGGCAGGCCCACCGGACAAATGGTCCTTTCCGGCCAGCCATCCGAGATTATCAGTGAAATAGGGAACAGTTTTACCGGCAGGGGAACCAACAACGGGCACCTGCTTACCTACACGCTTAAATGGAATGAGGAAGCATCCACCGGCCATCTCTTCGCCGAAAACCACGAATTACAGATTGTCTATACCATCTCGGAATAATTCCTTTGCCACCATCCGGATGGAGAAACGGTCCGCTCTCGTGCACGGATCCGGAGTATCCTTACCAATTCATCCTGAAATAAGTGATCATTAATCAGATACCATATGAACATCTTTAGGAACTTTACGCTCGTCGTGCTGGTGCTGTTGTTTGCCCCTGCAAAAGAAACCCTTGCCGATATCCTGATCTCAAACGGATTGACACATGAATTCAGGCTTGCCGCCGGACAGAAGGCCACCGGCAGTATCCACCTGGTCAATGCATCCAAAGAGATCAAATCCGCCAGGTTGTACCAGACCGACTATTTCTTCAATCATCTGGGTGAAAGCCGCTATGACCCCCCGGGGACCCTGGCCAGATCCAATGCTTCCTGGATTAATGTAAGCCAGCTTTTCGTTACCCTGCAACCCGGAGAAGAGAGAGTGGTGGAGTTTGAAGTTACCCTTCCGGCCAGCGACACCCTGAAGGGTACCTACTGGAGCGTAATCATGGCCGAAGGACTGGGTGTACCCGATCCGGGCAAAGTGCAGCAGGGGATCAGCATCAATACCGTCCTTCGCTATGCAATACAGATCATTACCCACATTGAAGATACAGGCGAAAGAAACCTTGAATTTGCAGAAATGAAGCTGTCAGGTGACCCGGATGCCAGAAATCTGGAGGTCAATATAAAAAACACGGGCGAAAGCGGGCTCAGGCCAAACCTGGTCCTCGAGTTATTCAACGATCAGGGCTTATCACAGGGTTTTT
The DNA here is from genome assembly GCA_030602265.1 of Prolixibacteraceae bacterium. Classification (GTDB taxonomy): domain Bacteria; phylum Bacteroidota; class Bacteroidia; order Bacteroidales; family Prolixibacteraceae; genus UBA1413. Next base: position 1,370 of record JAUWAB010000050.1, read on the forward strand.
TCAGGACTGATCCCAAGCGGCTCTACCCCGGAACATCCGCCAAGTTTCTGATCCCGGTACCCGGCATCACCAGCGGTAACTACAGCGGGGTGCTGATTGCCGACTGCGAAAATGATTATTTGTTTGGAACCAACGTCAGTATCGAATTCTGAAAATGCGAAAATTCTTACTCCTCATTGCTACGTACCTGTTGCTGTCTGTTCCGGCGCTGTCTGCCCCGGATAACGGGCCGGTAGTGGAATGGGTGAGTAATAACAGCCGGGTAAAACCAGGTTCTGCCATTACCCTGACCTACAGGGTAACCAACCGCTCAGAATCAGAAATCAGGCTTATTCCCGAGCCGGTCCTGCCTGAAGGGATACGTCTTGCCATCCCCCCAAAAAGTATTACCGTACTGCCTGGTTCTTCAAAGATTGAAACACTGACCCTGGCCGTCCCGCAGGGATATCCGGGAGGCCCAACAAGTCTCGCGCTCAACCTGAGGGATCCGAACGGCGAAGGGAGAATCCACGAAATGAAGACTGAGCTCTTTATTGAGACAACAGACAGATTAACCATCGAGCTCATTGACATCTCCAACCCGGTTATGGCTGGCGAAGAGATTAAAGCCTCCTACCTGCTGAAGAACAACGGCAACGTTAAAAGGCGTATCAACATTAATGCATTCCAGTGCAATATCATCACCTCACCCCAGGTTGAACTTCAGCCCGGAGAATCTGCCGTAATCCGGACATCCGTCAAAACGAACAAGGAACTGACCACCGTTACCACGCACTCCATGAGCATCCAGGCAGTGGTTAATGAAGATATCAGCGTCCGCGACTACCAGACGGTCAGGATTTTCCCGACAGTAGAATCCAGGGAAGATGCCTGGTTCCGTTTTCCGGTGAATATGTCGGCAAGATACCTTGGGCGGGGCAGGGAAAACGATTTCGTTTCGGGCTATCAGTTCGAGGCTTCGGGCAGCGGATACCTGGATGAATCGCAGAAACATAAACTGGAATTCATGGCCAGGGGTCCCGATAACCGCGACCTTTCCTTTCTGGGACTATACGATGAATATTACCTTTCTTACAAAAATACATTTTCAGAGACTTTTGTCGGTGACAAAAACTATCAGCTTACCCCACTTACCGAGAATTCAAGATATGGAAAGGGGGCCGAGCAGATTTTCACCACCGGAAAGGGTTCCCGGATAGGCGGGTTCTATGTGGAACCAAGGTTTTTCAGGAACATCACCCATGAGTATGCAGGATTCGCGGAAATTATGGCCGGACGGGGAAACTCGGTTGGGGTGAACTATCTGTCGAAGAAACTGGCCGGCACAGGTGAGGAGGCGGTCCTTATGAGCGCCACGGCCGGCTTAAAACCTTTCAGGGAAACCTTACTGGACCTGGAATATTCCAGAGGAACCCTCCTGGGAAAGACCGATGATGCCTACAGGGTATTCGTCCAGTCGCGCCAGCGCTTTTTTACCTTTTCAGGGAACCTGATCAATGCAGGTGAATTCTATCCGGGGTACTACACCAACTCGGTTTTTTATTACGGGAACCTGCATATCAGGCTTACAAACCATTTATCGCTAAACCTGGTCGCCAGGGAAGATTTTTCGAGAGCGGCCACCGACACCCTACTGATGACTGCCCCGTATTCCAGGATGTACCAGGCTTCGGTCAATTTCAGGCTGAACAGCAACACCGACTTCAGGGCATATTATATGAACTACAACCGCCAGGACCGCAACGTGATCAAACAGTTCGACTACAGCACCGAGTCGATGAACCTGTGGTTTGGCCAGAATTTTACCAGATTCGGCTATCAGCTGGGAACCGAGCTGGGCAAAACGGAAAACCTGCTGCCTGCCATTGGCGCAGAAAACAGCATCACCAGCTACAGGTTAAGCATGAATATCCAGTATAAGCCCACCTATACCTTTAGTCTGCAGGGCTTTGCCTACTACAGCAATGTAAACTCTTTCATCGCTGACGGGCAGAAAGACCTCTATTTTGGTGGTTCGGCCTACGGACAGATCAGCCGGAACCTGAGCACCAACATTCAGGTGCAGAATGCTTACGGTATTGAAGATTATTACCGCAACAGAAACCTGTTCCAATTGTCGCTGGATTACAGTTTCCTGAAGCGGCACAAAATTTCGGCGCAGAGTTATTACACCATTTTTCAGCGGCAGGTTTCCAACCCCGACTTTTCTTTTTCCCTTTCCTATTCAGTAAAATTCGGAGTACCGTTAAAGAAACAACGTGAATTAGGGGCAGTCAGGGGGAGAATTACGCACAGCGACGGGCAACCGGCCAAAGGATTGGTGGTGTTTACCGGAGGATCCTCTGCCATTACCCGGGATAACGGGGAATTCTATATCGGTAACTTAAGGCCGGGAGAACAACAGCTGATTGTTGACCGCAGCAAATTGGATATCAATGATATCCCCGACGTGAAATTACCAAAGGCGGTTCTCGTCACCGACGGCGGAGAGACCACCATCGAGATTAAAATCGTAAAGGCTTCGACGGTGTCCGGCAGGATTACGATTGATGACAGCCAGTTACCCGCGGGAGTGGTTAATAACAGGAAACCGTCTGTCGGGAATCTGGTGGTGGAAATACAGGGAGAGGAAGAGCAATACAGGGTCCTGACCAATCCGGACGGCAGTTTCAGGTTTTCGAGGCTACGACCGGGTAACTGGACCGTGATTCTGCACCGGGGAAATCTGGACCCCAGATATGTTCCCGTAAAAGACCAATACAAAATCAATCTTGGGGAAGGCGATCAGGAAAACCTGGATATAGTGGTTCAGGCCAGATCACGGAACATCATTTTCAGTGAAACACCGGTCAGGATCACCACCGGCGCCGGCCAGGCCACATCAACGGAAAAAGAAGAAAAACCAGTTAAACAAACTGCGGAAGAGAGACCGGGTATCTGGTTTGGTGTGCAGACAGGGGCTTATTCAAGGAAGCCCGACAATGAGCCAAAACTGGGGCCGGACTTTGAGCCGGTCATGGAATATACATCCAACGGGTTGTATAAACATGTATCAGGAAGCTTCACTACCCTCAGGGATGCAAGAAGGTATGCCACGCTGATACAGAGAACCCTGCCGGATGCTTTTGTGGTGGCATTTGAAGGGCACAAGCAGATTACCTTAAAAGAGGCTTTGGATAAAATGAAACAGGAACCGTAAAAAGCTATGCAATGAACATACATACTTTCTTTAACAGTAGTCAATTCTTCAGGATCATTATCGTTAAGGTAATCCTGACGTTTGCGATACTCTTTCCTTCGGAAACCCATGGGCAGACTATTGGTTCCAGCACCATAGTCATCAATGCAAGCATTCCGCAGATAGCGCTGATTGACATTGAACCGCAGGGAAATGCCAACATCCATTTTATGGTTGCATCAACACTCGAAGCCGGGACCCAGGGCAATGGGGCAACCATTACGAACAACACCCTGTGGCTCAACTACACCAATTCCAGGTTGCAGAACGGTCCTTTCAGAAATGTGATGGTCGAGGCTGCAGGAACCATTCCTGCCGGAATTTCCCTGCAGGTTCAGGCCTCTCCCCGCTCCGGCGGATGTGGCAAAGGGGTATTTGGGACTCCGTCCGGAACCGTCACCCTGAGCAACAGCCCACAGGTACTCATTTCAGGAATCGGGGGCAGTCATACGGGAGATGGCCCGGGCTGCGGACATAACCTGACCTATACCCTGCGCGTAACCAACTTCGAACTGCTCCGCCATTCACAGAACAATAATCTGCAAATCACCTATACCCTGGCCGACAATTAAAAGAAAAGCTATGAAGAGAATAATAACTATACTGATAGCCGCCTTGGCAATGCTTTCATCAGAAAGCGTCCAGTCCCAGGTAATCGTAACCCTGAACGGCATACCCACCTTCGACACCTCCACGCTGACCGTTACGGAAGCTGGTCTTGATTTTCCGTCGAACATATCTGAGATCCAGGCCAATACAACCATCAGTATAAGAAATAATGGAGCAAATAACCCCAACAACTATAATTACAGGTTGTCTGTCAGTCTGTTGGAAATGATCGGGGATATCGGATTGACCATTGAACGTACCGGGACCGGGACCAGTGGTTCCGGAGGTTCCGCAGGCGGGAAGATATCAGGGGGAAGCCCTGCCGTTTTGCTCTCTACCATACCGGTCGAATTTTTTGAAGGAACCGGGGATCGCCTGAATGTCCCGGTCAGGTTCGGAATCAGGAACCTATCGGTAACCCAGCCGGCCGGCAACCTGAGCTTCAGGCTGGTATTCACGGCTACAGCGTTTTAAGCTACATCAGGTTATATTTCTTGATATACCGGTAAATGGTCGACCGGCTGATATCCAGTTTTTTAGACACCAGCGTCGGGTTGTTGTTATTTTTCCTGAGATAACTGCCAACGATACGGCCGATATGATCGTCCAGGGTCATCTCATCAGTGGAATCATCTTCCTGGCTCATTACCGGCATAAAGTTCAGGTGACGTGCTGCAATAACCTTATCTTCGGTCAGAATGGTGGCCAGTTCGATGGAAGCTTTTAACTCCCTTACGTTTCCCGGAAACTTGTAGCTCAACAGTTTCCTGACCGCATCTTCGCTCAGCGTCAGCTTTTTCCGGTTATGTTCCTTGCAATAGGAATCAATAAAGTGCCGGGCAAGCAGGATAATGTCGTTACCTCTGTCCCTGAGGGGCACCAGGTGAATGGGAAGTCCCATCAGGCGATAAAACAGGTCGGCCCTGAAATTCCCCTTACTGACCTCATCTGCCAGATTCTTATGGGTTGCGGTAATCAGGCGGATATCTACTTTTATATTCTGGGTACTTCCCAGCCGGCGTATCTCCCTCTCCTGCAAAACCCTGAGCAGCTTGGTCTGCATGGTCAAATCCATTTCGGCTATCTCGTCAAGGAAGAGTGTGCCCTGATTTGCCTCTTCAATCATACCTGATTTTCTTGAGGCGGCACCAGTAAATGCCCCCTTCTCATAACCAAAGAGCTCACTTTCTATCAATTCTTTTGGAATAGCGCCGACGTTTACCGCAATGAATGGTTTTTTACTCCGGTCAGAATGATAATGAATGGCTTTGGCCACCAGCTCCTTACCTGTTCCGGTTTCCCCGGTAATGGATACGGTAATCTGTGAATTGGCGGCCTTTTCCATCATACTGAAGGTCTCCCGGTTGGCCTTCTCTGTTCCGACGAACATTTTTTCGAAGTCGTATTTCTTCCCGACCTCCCGAACCAGCCGCTCATTTTCAAGCTTCAGGTCATAGTTCTCCCTGACCAGCCGTATTGAGTTCCATAACCGGCTTTTGGTATCTTCATTTTTTACAATGTAGTCAAATGCCCCTAATTTAAGCAGTTCAACCGCCGTGGTTATATCTTCCTGTCCCGAAATGATAATCACAGCGATTCCGGGTAACTGTTTCCGGATCTTTTCAAGCAGTTCCCTGCCTGTCATGTCCGGCAGGGAATAATCAACAGTAATGACGGCAGGTCTTTTGTGCAGACTGGCAAGGCACTCTTTTCCTGAATGAAATGTCTCCACTTCAAAATCAGGATTCAGGGACAAATGGTATTTTAACAAATCTGCATACCATACGTCATCTTCTACAACAAAAATTTTAAACTGGTCCATTACCAATCGGGATTACCCACAAATCATCGGCTGTCCAGGCCGTGATACGGGAATTTCTCAACAATCATCTTCAAAGAAAAAGCACCCAAAAATATAAATAAATCAACACTAAATAAGATTTGTACAAAAATCTTTGATAATCAGGAATTAATCTAAATTAAAACATCGTCCCTGCCAGGTATCCCGTTCCTTTAGCAACTTCTCCACCCTCGCCACAAATTCGAAGTTTCTCAGTCCCCACCGGGGTGCGACCAGCAGCTCTGCAGGAGCCTGACTAACAAACCTTTCCACAATTATGGCGGGATTCAGCAGCTCCAGATAGTCGACTACCAAAGCGGTATATTCTTCAGCAGAAAACAGGGTGAATGCGTCCGGATTGCTGGCGAACTGCCTGGCCATAACCGTACCTTTATGGATTTGCAGCTGATGAAGTTTCAGATTCTCCACCGGAAGCGCCGACACAACCCTGGCCTGCTCCAGAAAATCCTCCCTGGTTTCGCCGGGTAAACCCAGAATGAGGTGGGCGCAGGTGCGTATGCCCCGCCTGGAAGTCTCTTCAAGGGCATGAACCGACTCGGCAAAGGTATGTCCGCGATTGATAGCCAGGAGGGTTCTGTCGAGATGCGACTCAATTCCGAACTCTACCATGACATAGGTCCGGCGGGCCAGTTCAGCCAGATAATCCAGGATTTCATCGTTCACACAATCCGGCCGCGTGGCGACTACCAGTCCGGTTACCCGCGGATGCGCCAGGGCCTCCTCATACAACTGTCTGAGGTTCTCCAGGGGGGCATAGGTATTGGTATACGACTGAAAATAGGCCATATAGGTCATATCCGGATATTTATCCGAAAAAAAAGCCATACCCCGGTCGAGCTGCTCCCGGATGGGTACCTCCAGCTCACACCAGGCCAGATTGAAGGTCTGGTTATTACAATAAGTACACCCTCCCCTGCCGCGGGAACCGTCACGGTTCGGACAGGTAAAACCGGTATCCAGGGAGATTTTCTGAACACGCCGGTTAAACAAACGCCTGATATGGCCCGGAAAATCATTGAACCGCCTGGTATGCCCCCAGGGATATGTCTGCTTCATTCAGTTATTAATAGTCAACAACTGGCAAAATTAGAAAAAAGTGAACCGCACTAACATACCGGCCTGTTTAAAAAAACTTGATAACTTTCAGCCCTGGTAGCGGTTTCCACAATGACCGGAATTATAAAAGCACTATTTTTAAAGAAAAATTTACAGGCTATGTTTACAAAGAATGATGAGTTGAGGATTGCAGAACGTGGCAGTAACCTGGCCGCCGTAAATCAGCAGATTGAATATTTCAGGACCGGCTTCCCCTACCTCCCGGTAGTGGCGGCAGCTTCGGCTGGGAATGGCATACTGAAACCCGGGTTCGAAGAAATGGAAAAATATATCAGGGAGTTTGAAGAGGCCGCAGAATCTGGCTTATCCCTGCTGAAATTCGTTCCCGCCTCCGGGGCTGCCAGTCGCATGTTCAAAGCCCTGTTCTCTGCCCTCGAATCACTGGTTTCAGGAAAAACAGAAGAAGAAGTCCTTGCCTCCAACAAGGAGGCCCGTGAGTTTTACGAAAACATCAGTGCCTTTGCATTCCATGATGAACTGATGGGCAGCATTGAAAAACAGGGCCTTCCGGTGAATTTCAGAAACCTGCTCGAATTTCTGCTCACGCCCAAAGGGCTGGGATATGGCAGTCTCCCCAAAGGGCTGCTGCTGTTCCACAGATATGATGACTGCCGGCGGACACCTTTCGAGGAACATCTTGTCGAAGGTGCCCGTTATGCCCGGGATAACCGGGATGTGGTCAGGCTCCACTTCACCGTGTCTCCGGAGCACGAAAGCGGATTTACCGGTTTGTTAGACCGGGTGAAAGAACGCTATGAGCAATTCTTCGGTGTACAATTCGAAGTAGGTTTTTCACACCAAAAACCATCCACCGATACCATAGCCGTGGATCCTGGCAATGAACCGTTCAGGGAAAAAGACGGTTCGCTGCTCTTCAGACCGGGAGGGCACGGTGCCCTGCTTGACAACCTGAATGATCTCGACAACGACCTGATCTTCATCAAGAATATCGACAATGTGGTCCCCGACAGCCTGAAAGAAACCACTTTCAGATACAAAAAAGGACTGGCAGGCATCCTGCTGCATTACCAGAAACATATCTTCAGGTTCCAGAAAGAGCTCAACGAAAAGCACCATACCGCATTAGACAGTGCCATCCTTGCCGAAGCTGCCAATTTCCTGGAACACGAGCTGTTTGTCAAACCGGCAGAAAATCAATATTATACCGAAAAGGAAGATCTCTACATATACCTGAAGGAAAAATACAACCGCCCGCTCAGGGTATGCGGGATGGTCAAAAACGAGGGTGAACCCGGCGGGGGCCCGTTCTGGGCAAAAAACAGCGATGGTACGGTCTCTCTGCAGATTGCCGAAAGTGTACAGATTGATCCACAGAATCCGGTACAACAAAAAATCGCCTCAACGGCCACCCATTTTAATCCGGTCGACCTGATCTGCGGTGTTAAAAACTATAAGGGAGAAAAATTTAACCTTCTGAATTTCAGGGATCCCCAAACAGGTTTTATCTCACTGAAATCGAAAGACGGCCGCGACCTGAAAGCACAGGAACTGCCGGGTCTCTGGAATGGGGCCATGAGCGACTGGAATACCCTGTTTGTGGAGGTTCCGGCTGAAACATTCAACCCGGTAAAGACCGTAAATGACCTTCTGCGGCCACAACATCAGCAGTAAGGACGGAATATCAAGCGGATTTTGTAAATTTGCGCCAGATTTTTTTATTATGAACGAAGAGAACAGAGCATTTTATGAGGATTCCTCCGGCATGGAGAGCTACAGCAGGTTTCAGGACTCGCTGGAAGCAGGCCGTCTGGAATACTTTGACGTTGCCGACTTCGAGGATATTATTGAACAGCTTATTGATGAAGGCGATTATGAAACGGCAGAAATTGCCATTCTGCAGGCCATCAACATACACCCCAACGCTATTCCGGTCAGGATTCGCCATGCGCAGTCACTGATCTTCAACAACCAGCCGGCGACTGCTCTCCGGGAACTTGATCTGCTGATTGCCCTGGAAGGCCATAATGCTGATGTCTACCTGCTGAAGGGTAACGCCTGCCTGCAGCTTGAGCAATTCAGCAAGGCTGAGGAATGCTTCAGCAAGGCCATTCAGCTTGCCGGACCGGAGAACGATGAAATCCTTCATATGATCGGCTCGGCCTATGCCGACCATGATGACGCAGAAACAGCGGTTGTCTATTTTGAAAAAGCCTGGAAAGCGAACCCAAACCATGAAATGGCCCTGTTCGATCTGGCTTTCTACCATGATATGCTCGGAAATCCGGAGAGAAGTATCGAATATTACAACCATTATCTCGACCTTGACCCCTATAACCTTTCGGCCTGGTTCAACCTGGGAATTGCCTACAACCGCACCCTCCAGTTTGAAAAGGCGATCGAAGCATACGATTTTGCAATAGCCGTATATCCAACGGCATACCATGCCATATTCAACAAGGCCAACTCATTAGCCAATATCATGCGGTATAAGGAGGCAATAGCGGCATACAGGGAGTATCTTCGCTATGACTCCTCAAACGACGACGCAATGACCTATATCGCAGAGTGTTATCTGAATATGGGAAGAAAAAAGATGGCACGCCGTTTCTACCAGAAGGCCATTGACCTGAACCCGGCAAATGATTCGGCCTGGTTTTCCTCCGGTTTGTCATACTGGCTCGACAGGGAATATGAACAAAGCATCTCAAGGATTCGCGAAGCACTCTCCCTCGATAAGGATAATGCCGACTACTGGTTTACCCTTGGGAAAATTCTCAGTGAAACCAACCAGGAAGATGAAACCCGGAATGCACTGAAAAAGGCCACCGCTTTGGATCCGTCCAATACGGAAGCCTGGATATTCTTTGCGGAATTTCTCCACAGCCAGAAAAAATTTGACGATGCCATCAAAATACTGAAAAAGGGGATCCGGCACAACAACGAAAGTGCAAGCATCAAGTATTACCTTGCCGCTTACCTCCTTGAAAAGAACGATGAGCATGAAGCGGTAGGACAACTGGAAACGGCACTCAGGCTGGACTTCCAGCAGCACACCAATCTGTTTGAGGCATTCCCGAAGGCAGCCCAGAACGATTCGGTCAAGCGCCTGATCAAGACCTACAGGCCGTTGAAATAAAAATTTGCAGATACCGTACACCCCTTCAGGGGTTTAAGAGTTAAATCAATATGTGCCCGCGTTAAATAAAAACGCGGGTTTCTTTTAAAACATAAACAAAAATGCGTTCAGTAAAGGATTATCTGATGATTTCGGTGAAAGGGATCGCCATGGGTGCGGCCGACGTGGTACCCGGCGTTTCAGGCGGTACCATTGCCTTCATCACCGGCATATACGAAGAGTTGATCAATTCCATCAAATCGGTCAATCCGGCATCCCTGAAACTTTTATTCCGGGGAAGATGGAAAGAATTCTGGAAAGTCATTAACGGGAATTTCCTGATCAGCCTGTTAGCCGGTATTTTCATCAGTATCCTGTCGCTTGCCAGGGTAATCCGGTTTCTTCTGGAAACCTACCCGGTGCTGGTCTGGTCCTTTTTCTTCGGGCTGATCGTTGCCTCTGCCATATTTGTTGTCCGGTATGTGAAGAAATGGAACCTGGGTGTGGCAGTCACTGCCATCGCCGGAGTTGCCATTGCCTGGATCATTACCGTGATGACACCGGCCGAAGCCAACACCACCTGGTGGTTCATCTTTATCTCCGGGGCTATTGCCATTTGTGCCATGATCCTGCCGGGCATCTCAGGCAGTTTTATCCTGGTGCTGATGGGCATGTACAAGTTTATCCTCGAAGCCGTCGGGAACTTCAATATCCCGGTGGTCCTGCTGTTTTTAGCCGGTGCCGCTATCGGGATTATCTCCTTTTCCAACGTTCTTTCCTGGCTGCTACGGAAATATCACGACCTGACCATCGGTTTGTTAGCCGGATTTATGATCGGATCCCTCAATAAGGTATGGCCCTGGAAGAACGTGGTCGAAACGTTCGTTGACCGCCACGGGGAGATCAAACCGCTCATCGAGGAGAATGTGCTTCCCGGAACCTTTGAGGCCATCAGCGGTAAACCATCCATGTTAGCCGGAGCCGTAGCCCTTGCACTTGGTGGCTTACTCCTCATATTTGTTATCGAAGGACTAACCGGATCGAAAAAGAAATCATGAGAACGTACGGACTGATCGGGTATCCGCTCGGACACTCCTTCTCCCGGAAATTTTTTACTGAAAAATTTGAACGGGAGGGTAAAAATGAGCAATATTTGAACTTTGAGATTCCGGAAATCGGACAGCTTCCCGGTGTTATTTTGGAAAATGCTAATCTCGCAGGGTTAAACGTTACCATTCCCTATAAAACTGCGGTAATACCCTTTCTGGATGAGCTGGATGAAATTGCCTCGGCAATCGGCGCCGTCAATACCATCCTGATAGAACGCACATCCGGGGGAAATTTCCGGCTAAAAGGTTACAACACCGACGTCTACGGCTTCAGGGAGAGCCTAAGGCCGCTCCTCAGCGATGGCCATAACAAAGCGCTGGTCCTGGGTACCGGCGGGGCCTCCAAAGCGGTACATTTTGCACTGAAAGAGCTCGGAATTAGCTCCTTGCCGGTTTCGAGAAATGAAGGAACTGCAGGAATGCTGACATACAGCCGCCTCGACAAAGAGATTATTGCCACGCACCGGCTGATCATAAACACCACCCCACTGGGAACTTACCCCGATACCAGCACCTTCCCCGAAATCCCCTATGCGTATCTCACACCGGAGCATCTTCTCTATGACCTGGTCTATAATCCCCCATTGACCGCTTTTCTTGAGCGGGGACAACAACAGGGTGCTACGGTCAAAAACGGATACGAAATGCTTGAATTACAGGCCCTGAGATCTTATGCCATCTGGAACGGACTTCAGGATTGAGCGCCGTTTTCCAGGACCGATTTATCGAACTGTATCACCGCCTGCCTTTTCCGGCCGTCCATCATAATGGCAAGAGGCTCCTCAAACCGCACATGTCTGATGTAACCGGTGTGCCTTATCGTTTCCTGGCGGCTTAAAATATCCATATTAATAAAGGAAGTTTTGGAGTTGTGTGGTATCGAAAAGTACCCCACATTCATGGAGGTTACGTTATGGAAGAAATGCGACCCCAGAGAGCCTTCCAGCGGAAAGTTGTGCAATCCCATTTCCACGATAACCCTTGCCTTTGAAATGCCTGCCCAATACACCGGAATGCCGGTGAAATGGTCATTGGAGCCCCATCTTCCCGGGCCAACCAGTACATACTCCTTGTTCTCTTCTTCAAACTTCTTGTTGAACTGGCTGATTTCATGGGCGATTTCCTTTGTAATCAGCGTACTGAACTGGTGCGGTTCCACATACACCACATCCCGGATATGGGTAATCCTGCCGTTGCCCATACCCCGCTCTGCATACAACAGGAGGTTGTCCTGCTCAAGGGTTACCTGTTCAATACTGACTTCCTCCTCACAGCGGATCAAAGGTTTGATCTGAAGCAGGTAAAAAGTCGGCAGCCCGTTTTCCCCGGGGGTGAGATCAATCGCATATTCCATTTCAACCGGGGCGCCCATGGCCTCCTTGAAGAGTTTCAGCAGAAGCTGAAGTGTGTCGGAAAGCGGAATGGAGTGATATTTCAGGATATTGGCAAAGTCAACAATGCGAGGGCCCGGGAATGGCATGCCCGGCACAATGTCGTCATTCTCCATGTTGTAGGTAGACACACTCATTTCGAGCGTACCGTCGGCTTCCGCCTCCTTGATCCGGCATCTCCTCACGGCGGCATTTTCACCGTCGGTCACCAGGTCGAAAGTGGTTTTGGTCATATCGAGGGCATAGAAATGGCGCTGCGATTCCCTGATCTGGTCGCGCAGCGAGGTGCTGTTCAGCGTGGGATATTTCGGGCAGAAACGGAAGGCATTCTCGCCACCGGCCACATACATGCCCAGCCCGACTGCAGTGACGGAGAATCCGTCTTCGGGCTCCATATAAGCCACCGGATAATAGTTATAGGATTGAGAAACCCCGGAAATATGGGGATAGTGTTTTCCATTATACTCATGCCCGACCACCTCCTGAATGATCACCGCCATCTTTTCCTCTTCGATCTTATAGTCGATGGCATCAAAATACATCCTGGCCGATTCCGTAAAGATACTGGCATACACCAGTTTGATGGCCGTAACCAGTTGTTCGAACCGGACGTTGATATCGGGATGGTTGTTGGGAATCAGAAAAGTGGCATATACCCCGGAAAAAGGCCTCAGCAGCGAATCCTCAAACAACCCGGAGGAACGGATGGCCAGCGGACCGGTCATCACCGACAGGTATTCCATCAGCCGGGCGTTGATGTCGTCGTCGAACCAGGCCTCCACAAACTGGTTCCGGATAATTTCATAGTCGTTGGTGCTGTAGATGGTTTCATACAGGTTGTTCGATTCGATGAACCGGTCGAACTCGACGGTCCCCAGCACGGCCGTCGCCGGGATCCTGATCGACATTCCGCTGATAATCCTGCTGAAATCGATATTTTCGATGAAATTGCTCATGAAGGCCATGCCACGGCCCTTTCCCCCCAGGGAACCCTTGCCAAGCCTGACGATATAACGGTTGGAGTTGACCAGTCCGGGCTCAAACTTGATGATCCGGCCCTGCAGTTTTTTCAGCCTGACTTCCCTGAAAACATCCAGACAAAATTGCCTGAGGTCCTCAGTGGTTCCGAAATCTTCAGTCTGATAAGGCTTGAGCTTTTCCGCCATATTGATCTCCCCGCGGGCCATAAGCCAGGTGCTGAAGGAATTGCGGCGGCCGTGATATTCCAGCGCTGAATCCGGAATGATCCGGAACATCTCCTCAAATTCCTGCAGGTTACGGGCCTCCATCAATGGCGTCCCGTTCATGTCCTTGAACACGAAATTCCCGAAACCGAGCCTGCGGTAAAGGAAATTCAGCACATCAAGCGCAAGGCTGTCGGAGTTTTTATCGATGAAATCGGCACCCACGGAATGAGCCCGTTCTGCATTGCAGATATCATGCGATTGCAGCAACAGCGGAATGGGAAAAGGCATCGCCTTATTGACATATTTCAACAGTTCAATCCCGGCATTCTCATCCACATTCCCCTGACGCTCAAATTTCACATCAGAAATCACGCAGAGGATATAATCCCGGTAGCTGTCGATAACCCTGACGGCATCCTCATAGGTACTGACCAGGATAACCTTTGGCCTGGCCCGCATCTTGACAATCTTGTTCAGCTCAGTGGCTGAATCATCTTCCGTCAGGTTCTGGGTCTGGGTCATAATGGTGGCGTACAGCATAGGCAGATACCTCGAGTAGTACTGAATGCTGTCCTCAACCAGCAGGACAACCCTGACGTGGCCTAACTGGGTGTCAGGGGCAATGTTCTTCTGGTCCTCAATATACTTGATCATCGCCAGAAACACGTTGCTGTTTCCGTTCCAGACGAAAGTCCGGTCGAAATAGTCTGCCCGTATGCTCTCTAACTGAAAATAACGCAGGTCGGCGTTATTGTTGGCTAACAAAAGAATGGGCATGGCAGGTTTCCTGTGATGTATGGCCCTGGCCGTTTCAAGTGGTGTTGACTTGTCGAGGCCGGCCATGATAATGACCACGTCGAAGTCGCGCTGCCCTAACAGGACCATGGCCTCCTCCATCGTACTGACACTGGAGAAGCGCGGCGCCGCATACAGGTTCAGCTGCAGGTATTCACCCACGATCTTGTCGCTGATCTGTCCTTCACGGACTATGGAATAAGAGTCATAAATGGTCGCGATCAGCAGGACCTCTTTCACCTTGAAAGGCATCAACTCATGAAAAATGTCGCGGTCGCTTTTCTTCTTTTTGTATATATCGGACAGATGTATATTGTCAAAATCCATAATCAGCTCAATTTTGGCTGAAATGTAGCTAAATTTTTGCTTTTTTGTCCGGAGGAAAGGAGAATTGTTTGGCAGACAAGAGACAAGAGACATCAGACAGTAGACATTAGACAATAGACAACAGACATTAGACAACAGTCCGTCAGTATTATTATGTGGAGCCTGTATTCAAATAACTGGCTAAAGCTGCTAAATTGAGCACGGGTATCAGGTATCAAGTATCAGGTATCAAGACACTAAATCTTTGTGGTACATTGTGTCTTCTCTCCTTTGTGGTTTCAAAAAAATCAGTAATATAAGAGACATCAGACATCAGACATTAGACATCAGACAATAGTCAGTCTGTATAAATAATAGGCCCTCATTCAGATAACTTTTTAAAGCTGCTAAATTGGTAAGCATGTGTTTCAATGTCTGATGTCTGTTGTCTGATGTCTGTTGTCTATTTTTTTTAAAAGTCTAACTCAATCAATGCCTGCGACACCCCTCCGAACTATGTACCTCACCATCGTCTTCCACGACCCAGGTATTTCCGGAGTGCAGGAGCTCATCCATGCAGGTAATGTTGCTGATTTTCTTTATCTCACTGATCTGGGTCTCCATATCCTGGTCATACACCGGAGCCTCTACATTACGGATTACCCCGAAGGCAACCGGGAAATCGGGCAGGTGCATGTTAACCAGCGCCAGGTGCAACGACGGGTCCGGATCCGTGGCGTCGTGCACCAGGATATCATCCGGGGTAATCCCGTTTTCACCGATGGTAACCACCTTCAGCTTACCCTTTACGAACGCAAGTCCCTTCTGGTTTTCTTCCCCGAAAAGCATAGGTTCTCCCTGCCTGAGGATCAGCTGCCTGTCGGCCTTGTATTGTGGATCGGTGATGGCATCGTGAATCCCATCATTGAAAATCACACAGTTCTGAAGCACTTCCACCACGGAAGTCCCGGGATGTTTGGCCGCTTCGGTAAATACCTCCTGGCTCAGCTTGATATTGGTATCAATGGTACGGGCAAAGAAATTCCCCCTGGAACCGATGACCAGCTGTCCGGGAACAAAGGCCTCCTCAATGGTCCCGAAGGGAGAGGTCTTGGTTTTGAACCCGCGGTCGGTGGTTGGTGAATACTGGCCTTTGGTCAGCCCGTATATCTTATTGTTAAATAATATCAGATTAATGTCGATATTCCGCCTGACCAGGTGGATAAAATGGTTTCCGCCGATGGCCATTCCGTCGCCGTCGCCGGTAATCACCCAGACACTGAGGTCAGGATTGGCGCACTTCACGCCAGAGGCCACCGCCATTGCCCGGCCGTGGATGGTATGAAACCCGTAGGTACTCATATAATACGGGAAGCGTGAAGAACAACCGATGCCGGAGATTACCGCATAATTCTCGTGACGGATTCCCATTTCGGCCATGGTCCGCTGAACAGCGTTCATAATGGCATAGTCACCGCAACCCGGGCACCAGCGGACTTCATTCTCGCTTTTAAAATCCTTGATGGTATATTTCAGTTCACTCATGATTAATCCTCCAGAAGTTTATTGACTGCAGCCTTAAGTTCCTTCACGGTAAAGGGCAATCCCTGTACTTTATTATGCTGATGATATTCAAATCCGGGCACCTTGTCGCGCAGGTAACTGGCGAACTGGCCAAGGTTAAGCTCACAAACGATAATTTTTTTAAACCTGCTGAAGACCTCAGCGGTATTGGCAGGCAAAGGCATAATATAATTAAAATGGGCCAGACTCACATTTTTCCCTTCCTGACGAAGCTCTCTCAGGGTACTCAGCATATGCCCGTAGGTTCCGCCCCACCCGACAATAAGAACATCACCGGTGTCGTCGCCGCAAACCTCAAGATCGGGAACCATCTCAACCACCCGTTCAACTTTATCCTTACGGATTTCACAATTTTTCTGATGGTTTTCCGGATCATGGCTGACGTTTCCGGCCACGTTCTTTTCCAGACCGCCGATCCGGTGCTGGAACCCGTCGGTCCCGGGTATGGCCCATTCACGGGCAAGTGTCTTCTCATCACGCCGGTATGCTTTGTAAACTGCCGGGTCGCGGGCAATTCTGGGGGTGATTTCCGGCAGGTCCTTCATCACCGGCAACTTCCAGGGTTCGCTTCCGTTGCCCAGGAAACCGTCGGTCAGCAGAACTACGGGCACCATTCTTTCGAGAGCGATTTTTGCAGATTTATAGGCATACCAGAAACAATCACTGGGTGTACTGGCCGCCAGCACGACCACAGGGCTCTCACCGTTGCGGCCATACAGGGCCTGTAACAGGTCAGACTGCTCTGTTTTGGTAGGCAATCCGGTGGACGGGCCACCGCGCTGAACATTCACAATCACCAGCGGAAGTTCAGCCATAACCGCCAGGCCGATGGCCTCCGACTTCAGGGCAAAACCCGGTCCGGAGGTAGTGGTAACCGCCAGGTTGCCGGCAAATGCCGCACCGATGGCAGTGGTTATCCCGGCAATTTCATCTTCCGCCTGAAAAGATTTTACCCCCAGATCCTTGCGTTCGGATAATGCCTGAAGAATCTCGGTGGCCGGGGTAATCGGATACGACCCTACAAACAAGGGCAGGCCCGCCTTTTCGGCAGCGGCAATCAGCCCCCAGGCCGTAGCCACGTTACCGTTGATATTTCTGTAGATACCCGGCTCAATACGGGCAGGATTGACAATATACTGCGGAGTGGTATGCTGAAGGTTGTTTCCATAGTTATATCCGGCATGCAATACCCTCAGGTTGGATTCAACCACCAATGGCTTTCTCGCGAACTTGGTCTGAATATACTCCTCAATGTAAGTCAGCGGACGGTTGAAGATCCAGCAGACCAATCCCAGCGCAAGCATGTTCTTGCTCCGGAGAATACTCTTGTTATCCAGCCCCAGGTCCTTCAGGCTCTCCTGGGTAAGGGTGGTGATCGGGACGGCAATTTTGTTGTAATCGATCAGGTTACATTCCGTGAACGGATCATCCGTCTGAAAATTGGCTTTCCGGAGGTTTTTCTCGTTAAAGGCATCCCGGTCATAGATAATCATGCCGCCGGGGTTCATAAACCGTGCATTGGCCTTTACCGCTGCAGGGTTCATGGCTACCAGCACATGGGCAAAATCACCGGGAGTGTGGATGGCTTTGTGCCCGAACTGGACCTGAAAACCGGATACGCCGCCTACTGTTCCTTGAGGCGCCCTGATTTCCGACGGATAATCAGGGAAGGTGGAAATATCGTTACCCAAAAGGGCAGAGGCATCCGAGAACAATGTCCCGGTCAGCTGCATCCCGTCGCCGGAATCGCCCGAGAACCTGATGGCCACCTCTTCGAGTTCAATAACTTTGGCTTCCTTCATGGAGTACTGTTTTTATATTGAAAATTCAAGAACTTTCCGAAAATCGAAAGTGGCAAAAATAACCAATATTTAACAGGGGATGAATGATTAAGGGAAAACTTTGATGCTTTTCATATCTTTGCAGTAATTTAAAATTATTTCAGATAATGGGTATTATTAAACCACTCAGGGGCAAAACCCCAAAGCTTGGCAATGATTGTTTTATTGCGGAAACAGCAGTAATCATAGGCGATGTAGAGATCGGCGACAACTGCAGCATCTGGTACAATGCCGTAATCAGGGGGGACGTCCACTACATCAGAATCGGAAATAACACCAATATCCAGGACGGGGCAGTTATTCATGCCACCTATCAGAACTCCCCCACAAACATAGGCTCGAATGTAACCATTGCCCATAATGCAACCGTGCACGGATGTACCCTTCAGGACAATGTCATGATTGGTATCAATGCCGTGGTGTTGGATAATGCCGTGGTGGAAAGCCACTCGATTGTGGCCGCCGGTTCGGTAGTTACCAAAGGGACCGTGGTTGAATCCGGAAGTGTATACGCCGGAATTCCGGCTAAAAAAGTGAAGGATATCGGGCCCGAACTGCTGGAAGGCGAGGTAAAACGCATTGCCAATGCCTATGGGATGTATTCTTCCTGGTACAAGGAATAATGCATTTTTTAAGAAGGAGACCGCTTCTTCTTAAAAATTTTCAACAGTTCTTTTCCTTGGCAAATTTCCACTATTTTTATCCCACAATTAAAAAAAACATTAACCGCAATACGATATGAAACCAACACTGGTCATTCTGGCAGCCGGTATGGGCAGCCGGTACGGAGGTTTAAAACAGCTCGATGAGGTTGGCCCCAACGGAGAGGCCATCATTGATTATTCTTTGTATGATGCCATCAGGGCCGGATTCGGCAAGGTGGTGTTTATTATACGTACCGATTTTTCCGAAGAGTTTAAAGCCCGGTTTGAACCCAAACTGAAAGGCCGGATTGAGGCTCAGTACGTGTACCAGTCGCTCGATAAAATCCCGGATGGCTTCACCCTGAACCCCTTACGGGAGAAGCCCTGGGGTACAGCCCACGCCGTTATGATGGCCAAAGATGCCGTAAAGGAACCCATGGCCGTGATCAATGCCGATGATTTCTATGGAAAAGAAGCCTATCAGACGATGGGAGATTTTCTGCGTTCATCTTCCGATCCGGATGAATATTCCATGATCGGTTACCGTGTGGACAAAACCCTTTCGGAGCATGGTACCGTTTCGCGCGGAGTCTGCAACACCGATGAAAACGGCTATCTGACCACCGTGGTTGAAAGGACCAAAATCCAACGGGAAGAGGATACGATCTTTTTTTATGAACCTGAAGGGAAATTCCCGCTGAAGGAGGACACTCCGGTTTCGATGAATTTCTGGGGACTGAAGCCCAGCGTATTTGAATACCTTGATGAAGGATTTGCCGTCTTCCTCCGGGAAAAAGGGAATGAACCAAAATCGGAATATTTTATCCCCCTGCTTATCAACGACAATATCCAGTCGGGCCGGATAAAAACCAAAGTATTGGCCTGTGATGCGCCCTGGTTCGGAGTAACCTACAGGGAGGACAAACCCATGGCCCAGAAGGAAATCCTGAAACTGATTGAATCGGGCGTTTACCCTGCTGATCTCTGGGGTTAAACCGCTGCCCCTCCCTGATCAGGAACGACCATTGTACATTTGAATAATAATTACGATACCATGAACGAACAGACAGTAAAAAACCTGCTTGCCTCCTTTCAGTTACCGGTCGAAATAACCGGCTGGAAACCCTTCGGGCACGGTCACATTAACGACACCTATCTGGTTACTACACCCGACCATATCCCGGATTTCATCCTGCAACGGAAGAACCACCTGATTTTCAAGGATGTTCCCGGCATGATGAACAACATCGTGCTGGCCACCAACCATATCCGGAAGAAATTGCTGGCTTTGGGTGAAGCAGAGATCGACCGGAAGGTGATGACGTACATTCCTGACCCTGCAGGCAACTACTACGTAAAAGACAGCGATGGCAACTACTGGACATTGTTCCAGTTTGTAAGGGACTGTCATGGTATCGAAGAGGTTACCAATCCGGCGCAGGCATTCAGTGCCGGACGGGCCTTCGGGCATTTCCAGCTGCAGCTTTCCGATCTGCCGGGCAGCCTGCTGATAGAAACCATTCCCAATTTCCACAACGGGAAATTCAGGCTGAAACAGTTTAATGATGCGATCGAAGCAGATGCAGCCGGCAGGGTTGCTGAAATGAAGCCTTTGATTGACAAGCTGCTGGCAAGGGCCGATGAGATGACCAGACTGCAGGACTGGCTCGACAAGGGTGAAATTCCGCTGCGGATAACCCACAACGATACCAAAATTAATAACGTGCTCTACGACAAAGACGATAATATTCTATGCATCATTGACCTCGATACGGTAATGCCCGGATCGGCGCTGTTCGATTTCGGCGATGCCATACGTACTTTGGGCAATACATCGACCGAAGATGAGCCTGATCTCTCCAGGATCGGCTTTAACCGGGAATATTACAAAGCCTTTGCAGAAGGTTACCTGTCGGAAAGCAAGAGCTTTTTAACGCCGCTTGAACGCGAAAGCCTGGCATTCTCCTGCCAGTATATGGTGTGGGAGCAGTCTATCCGCTTCTTCGCCGATTACCTGAATGGCGATACCTATTACAAAATCGCTTATCCGGAACACAATAAGGTAAGAACCCTTGCACAGGTACGCTACCTCGATGTGATGGATGAAAATATAGAGTTTATGAAGTCGGTGTGACCTTATTCCTTTAGTTTTACAATCATCAGTACCGGGTTATCATCAATTTTGATCTTTTGAATTAATTCATCAAACGATTTTTCGAACTGATACTTATTTAAGTTTTCATTGTAAAAAGTTATCGCTTCTGCAGGATCGATAAAGGAAATTGATGAACTATTCCCATCTGTGAAATTTGGATAGAAACAAGGAAGTTTTTCATCATCATGGGAAATTAACGAAACACTGTTTCTTCTCTTATCATAGACCGCTAACCCGATTAATCCTGATTTCTTGTCTGGATAAGATGGCATAGTTACGCTAAAAACTTCGCCCCAGAATCCTAATTGCACTAAATTGCCCCGGCCCTCTCCCTTTGCTTCCTTATTTACGGACAAACCTTCCGCTGGTGTCAAACTTACATAAATCATGATGGTCATTACATTTGAGAATTGAGTATATTTGCGTTGAAGGTAAAAATTGAACACAGAATTTGAATAAATATTAATAACGAAAGATTATGAACCTGCAATATATTTCTGACAGCAAAGGCAAGACAACTGGTGTTTTTATACCAATTAACGAGTGGAACATTTTAAAAAGCAAATACAAAGGTATTGAGCAGGAGGATATTGACCTACCTGAATGGCAAAAAGAAATGGTCAGGCAACGATTGGATGATTACCGAAAAAAACCCGGTTCTGCATTGGATTTTGCATCCGCCATGGATGAAATTGAAAATGAACTGTGATGTATAAACTCCTAATCCTGCCTAATGCTAAAATAGATATCAGGGAAGCTGCCTTGTGGTACAACCACCAGCAAAATGGACTTGGCAAAAAATTCATTTCGGATGTACGGAAGAAAATCCATTTTATTGGCCAAAACCCGACAGGGTCCAACGTTCGTTATAACGATGTAAGGACAGCAGTATTAAATATATTTCCTTACATGATCCATTATACCGTTGACGAAGACATTAAAGCAGTAATTGTTTCTGCTGTTCTGCACACAAGCAGAGACCCGCAACTATGGCAGGAAAGATAAGTACGGAATACAAAAAGGTTTGCTGTGATTCCGTGACATCCTGTGAACTCTGAACTTAGAACTCAGAACTGCCTACTGCCTGGTGCCGCTTTTTTTCATTCTTTCAGTTTTACAATCATAACAACCGGATTGTCCATTTCATCAATATTGTTTAAGCGTTGTATGTGTTGCGGCAATTTCCGGGCTTTATCAGGGTTTTCTTTAAACCAGATTTTAATTTGGTAAGGTTCCAGGAAACCAATTAATTCATTTCTGTTGCTTAATGATACCGGATGAAATGGCATAAACCCATCTATATCATTTTCAAATCCATTAATTTGCAGATTCTTGTAATTTGGAATTATAACCTGATTGGTACGTTTGTCAAAGTAGCAGAAATAACCTCTTTTTCTAAAATATAGTTGAAAAAAGATAAAATTATCGGTATCTAAAATATTCTGGATGTTATGGTATTCAACAAAATCAAAAGTATCTTTTTCATAAAACGGGGGGCTGTATTTGCCTGATTTAAAAGCTGCATAAGGAAATAGATGGTTTTTGGTCACCTGAAAAACAGTGTCGTTAAAATATTCTTTAATATACAAAGCACTGTTGTAGTAATAAAAAAAAGCACCAAAAAATGTGAATCGTGATGTGTTGTTAAACTCTCTGAAATCATAAAATGTTGAAATGTGACGATTACCTTTAGTATCCACAATTTGAAGTCGAATGCTATCATGGATTGAGTTCTTGTAATAATAAAATGCATAGTCATTTTCGGCAAGCCATGCCGCAGTTCTTGGCATTTTTTCTGATTCAATTTTATTAAGTATAATTCCTTCAGCCGAATATTCAATTAGGGGGTTTTTCCAGCCAACTGCATTAATAACAATCTCTTTATTCTTAATAAATGCATTTAGGGAATTAGAAAAACCTTGAGGGCCTTGACTGTATTCACCAACCGACCTTAGAAACTTCCCATCGTGTCGGTTGAAAACTAATATTTGTCTGTGTGCACAGGAAATAATTAAGCTGTCGAATACAAAAAACTGTACCCCTCCTCCAATAAGGCTTTCTTTTCGGGCCTCTAAAATAATATAGTTAATTTCTGAAGAAAATCTGCTTACCTCTATACGGTTTTCATTCACAGGGAGTTTTGTGAGATCAATTTCATACATTTTAAATCATTGTTGTCCGGTAAACCGGAAAATTTAAATTATTCATCATTTAACATGCTGATTGTCAGCACTAGTATTTTTCATTTTTAAAAGTAAGCCCCCTGTAATTCAGGGAAGAGTGATTCTTTATATTTTGCGCTGTTCTCTTTGATAATTTGCCGCCAGCAGCCTTCCGGATCTTCCAGAAAACTATAGATGTTGATGTAATTCATTAATTGCTTCCTGACAACAGACACCATATTTGAAAATGACCAGTTTCGCTTAAGTTTACTTTTTATAAGTGTCAGCAGCAAATTGGCCAGTAATGCAGCCCATATCTGGATTTCTATGGCATTCTCATTGTCACCAAGAAAATATTTCAGCGGAAAGTTCTGCTTCAATTGCTTGAACAGTAACTCGATCTGCCATCGTTTTTTATAAATCAAGGCTACCTTTTCTGCTGTCAGCTCAAAATTATTTGTAATGAACTCAAATAACCGGTTGTTTTCTGCGTCCCAATAAGCAATTCTTCGTGCACGATGCTCGAGTTTCTTGTTTTCACCATACCGAAGAATGATCTCTTCATCTTTCAGAACACCCGAGTCGGCATCATCCGGAATGTCAAACTCTTTCCTGGCCTGATAAAGGGCATTGTCCTTGAGTCTGGTTACATACCAGATCGAGCTTTGGGTGAATGCCTCATACTTCTGGTAATCAACATAACCCTTATCGAAAGTGATTATTGAACCTGGAGCCAGATTGAAAACCTCATTCAGAAACATGTGATCATGTCGGACTGCTTCACTATACCGTATTAAACAGGGAACATTCTCACTGGCTCTGATTATGGTGTGGGCTTTTATTCCACCTTTCTTTTTGCCATCCTTGGGATTGCGGCCTACTCCTTTGAGAATAGCCTTAAACAGTGACATTGTTGTTGAGTCCATGATATATAGCCGTTTCATATCCTGATCGCTCAACCGGCTGTCCGATAAAACTGAGGAGTATTTACGGTAAACACTCATGTAAATGTCTGCAAAAACACTGCTGCTTCGTCTTTTATTCGCATCTGAAAAGGTACTCCTACGAACCAAATAGGATAAGCCTAAATGAGAAAGCTTGTGCGCACTGGCTAAAAGCCCCAGTATAACCTCTCTGATCGATTGAAAATCCTCTAAGGAGGCGTATAACATCACAATAAGATGATGGTAGGTAGAAAACTTCTTAACATACCGTTCTGCATCGTGTTTCCTGGCAATTTTCTTGATCTCACTCTTGTCAAAGAACTTTATTATCTGATTGAACAGTGGCTGTCCGCTAAAATTTGTACTTTTACCCATGGTTCCTTTTTTGTCTCGAAACCTAAAGGTAACCATACTGGGTTAGCTTTCACAGGCTGGCCCGGTATTTTTTAAATAAAAAGTTTTACCGGACAACAGTGATTTTAAATAATGAGTTTCTTTTTTGGGCACTATATGAAGAAAACACAATTATAATCAAACCTGCAAAGAGAAAGAAGAAATAATATCTTTTAAAATTGAGACTAAATTTTGATACCACATCTTTATTACAATTAGGCAGACAATTTTTTTTCATCTCATAGCAATTTTAAATGTTTTATCATCATAAATGGCTGAATTAAAACTTTCTCATTTATTTTTACTACAAACATGGGTTACAATTGCAGTAACTATACTGCTGATGCTGAGGCCAGCACATATCTCTAATCCATCTGGCAGCAGCATAGCACCCACAATCCCAGGTAGTGGAACCCTGGTAGTGTATGGTTCCGTAAAAATCTTTGCAAACGCAGGAAACATCGCCTCCATATCCGCCTCCATACCCCCCTTTCAGGTTTACCAGTTCTTCGTTTTTCATAACTTTGGAGGGGTTAATGCTTAATTTTCCTAACTTTTTCATTTTTAACAGATTTTTTTTGTTTTAAACTTACTTTAATTGCTTCACCGGTGGTAGGCGGTGTCTGAATCACACTGCCTGGTTCCTGGTGTCGCTTTTTTTCATTCTTTCAGTTTTACAATCATCAGTACCGGGTTATCGTTTTCGCTCAGGCTATTGGCCAGTTGTTCCAGTTCACGCTTCTTTTCAGGGTATTTGGGAGTGGAGTTTTTAAAAGCATCGGAATCTATGTGGGCTATTAACTCGTAGGCATGAATAAAACCAAATAATTCATTGTTCTTCTGGTATATAGGTTTAAAGCCTGGACCAGAATCAAAATCATTCTTTATTGCATTGCTCTGAATAGAATATGCTTTTTTTGATGCTTTGTCATAAAATCCATAATAATCTAACTTATTATATAAATAACTATATAGCAAATAGTTATGTGTTTCAAAGATATTTCGTATAATTATATACTTCAAATCATTCCTATCAACCATTAATTTGAAATCAGTTTTCAATTTAACCGGGGGTTTATATCTTCCGAAATAGAAAGTGTAATATGGAATGAAACCAGATTTTTCTGAAAATAAATATAGAGTGTCATTAAAAAGATTTTCTTTAACAAAAAACATGTTGCCAAAGTGGTAATAACTAAACTCATGCTTCATAGTAAAAGCTCCATTTGTTTTATACTGTAATGGCTTTATTGCGTTCATTATCAATCTAAAATCTCTATTGTATATACTATAGCTATAGGGTGTATTACCTTGAAAATTCCCATTCATAATTATAAAATTATTATCAGAAATAAATTCAATATTACTTACTGGCTGAAAATCAGGAAATTTCATTTGTTTCAAATATCCTCCATCAGACTTGTAAACTAATATTTTATCGGGCATTTTTGAATACACATAAATCTGCTTTTCGGAATCATTTATTGTATAAGCCGATAGATATGTGAACTCATTTGGACCTCTTCCTTGTTTTCCAATATTATGGACAAACTTGCCAGTTTTATCAAAAACAGACAATAATGGAGGTATTGAACCAATAAAAAACATATTGCCTGATTTTTTTATGATATCAATATCGGAAATTATAATATCAGAAGATGTTTCCAGGATTACATAATACAATTCGTCTGAAATGTCACTTAAATTTAAACTTGCCATTTCATTCATGCCCATCTCCAAATTTATTTTTTCGAATCTTTGAGCTAACGCCCCTCCCTGAAATATAAAATGAATTGTTATAAAAGAAATAACTACACATTTATTATAAAATATAGTAATCATGATTTATTTTTAATATTTTGAAAGCAACCTCACAAGCATTCTAACTAATGAGGTTGCTGTAATTAATCAACTAATAATCTGATTGTTAAAATAATTAAATCTTCTAGCACATGCAATGCGTAATTGCAGAATCAGGATAATAATTTTTGCAAATATCCCCTTGAGGATAATGGCAATATGGAATGCCGACACTTCCTAAATAATTTACATTAGAATCATAACAATAAAGCGTACATGGCCCTTCACCACCATATCCGCCACCATACCCTCCTTTCAGGTTTACCAGTTCTTCGTTTTTCATTACTTTGGAGGGATTAATGCTTAATCTACTTAGCTTTTTCATTTTTGATAGTTTTTTAGTTGTTAACTTGTTTTAATTGCTTCACCGGTGGTTGGCGGGGTTAATAACGCAATGATTGGGGTGGGCAGTCCCTGCGGTTTTCTACCTTCATCTGTTTTTGGCTGGTGAGCGGCCCCGATCCAATCGGGGGAACCATGCCAATACCTCTTTTCCGGGCAACCGGCGGCAGGTTTTGCCCCGCCAGAAGGCGGGAGCATTACTGGCAAAAAAGGCAGGGCAGGCAGGAAGCGGTATCGCGAAATACACTTTGCTTCCTGCCTTTTACTTTTTTTTATGGTTCCCAATTTCATTCGTACTATATCCCTGTTTGTTTTAAGCTGCTTGTAATATCCATCATTATGTGCTTTTATCCAGCAAAGCCCGCAGAGGGTTAATAAACCGGTATATCAGCCTCAGGTCTTTGGTAACAATTTCGGCAGTACCCTCCATCTGTTGGATAAACCTTAACTGTTCTTTATAGGTTGTGGTTAATCCGGCAAGCAGTTCAATATCTGCCACATAGCCATTTTCTTCGGGTACCAGCGATACAGAACGGATACGCCCACGGATCATACCAAATTCCATATAAGGATAGCCATTGAGTTTAATGTTAACCAATTGGCCGTTTTCAACTTTACCGATACCCGAATTGGGTATTACCGCTTTGGCAAGCACTTCCATCTCATTCCCGGGTACTACCGTAGCAATAAGGCTTGATGCCTGCACCTCCTGGTTCTCGCCCCATGTGCGGGTAAATGTAACACGGCCGGAAACAGGGCTCACTGCCAGGTATTTTTCTTCCCATTGCTTTATCGAATTTTCAAGTGTTTGCCTTGCCTCTTCAATTAGTATTTGGTATTGTGCCTTTTCTTTCTCATACTGCATTTGCAATTCAATAATGTTTTCCTTCATCCGCAAGATATTGGTTTCGGTACTTTTAAGGGTGGCCTCAAGACCGGTAAGCCCGGCCTGTTTTACCAGCAATTGCTGTCCCGATGCTTCATACTCGCTCTCGCTTATGGCTTCTTTTCCGAAAAGTGTCGAGTCGCGGGTAAACGATTTCGATGCCAGTACAAATTCCTGTGCATATAGTTCTTTTTGCCTCACCTGTACCCTGAAGTACTCTTCCTGTTTTACAACCTGACCACTAACAAGGGCAACCTTTTGAGGTATCAGCCCCTGGTCAAGGTATTGTTTGTAATTATTGACATGCTTAACAAAAGAGGTCCATGCTGGTTGCAGGTCGCCAAGTATAAGGTCGCCCGGCAAAGGCTTGTCAGCGGTAAAATGTGCGTTATTTCCATCCTGCATATATCCAGAAATAATATCTTTCAATATCAGGTAATGCTGATAATCGGTTGGGCTGTTGATAAGCGCCACCACAGTACCATGGCTAATATATTCCCCCTCGTTGACAAAAATCCGTTCAATCTTCCCCGAAACCCTTGCCACTAATGTAACCGGAGGGTTTGCTGTGGTCATTACCAAAGGTGCGGATATTATCTCGGGTGATTTAAACACAAAACTACCTGTCAGGATCCCCGCCATGATAAAGAATATCACTGTGAGGCCCCAGCGTATAACCGAACCGGGTATATGCCCCATAATTTCCTGCACTTCGGCGCTGTGCTCCTCTATGTTATTGATCTCTGGCAAAACAATTCATTTTTAGTTTCACAATAGTCAATTAATATATTACCCATAGCTTATTTTATTTTGGTATCCGGTTATTAATTCCCCAATTCCAACTGGTCTTTGATCAGGTTGTAATATGCGCCCTTAATTTTGGTCAACTCAGCATGTGTACCGGTTTCAATAATCGAACCCTTATCGAGTACAATAATTTTATGTGCATTTTTTACTGTACTCAACCGGTGGGCAACCACCACCACCGTGCGGCCATCGAAAAACCGGTTCAGGTTTTCCATAATAACACGTTCATTACGGGCATCAAGGGCATTGGTTGCCTCATCAAAGAATATGTACGCGGGGTTTTTGTACACCGCTCTCGCTATGAGCAACCGTTGCTTTTGACCCGTGCTGAGGCCAACCCCATCGGCCCCTATCCGGGTTTGGTACCCAAGTGGCAGCCCCCTGATATAGTCGCCGATATTTGCCGCGTTTACGGCTTTTTCCATTTTTCCCGGGTCGGGAAATTCATCGGCAACTACAATATTTCCTGCTATGTTGTCCGAAAATATAAAGCCTTCCTGCATTACTACACCACATTTTTTTCTCCAGGCCGAAGGGCTGAAATTTTGGAGCGGCACGTTATTAAGGGTAATTTCACCTTCAACCGGTTTATAAAACCCTAAAAGCAGTTTTATTAAAGTGGTTTTGCCACTGCCGCTCGGGCCAACAATTGCAGTAATTTTACGGGCCGGTATTTCGAGGTCGATTTTATTGAGCGCTTTGGCCGAATGAGGCCCTTCATATTGAAATGTTACATTCCGGAGCGCAATCGCTTCCCCTTCGGGGATGTCGTGGTTAATCACCGCATCGGGGTTTTCCTCATTATCGCGGCCATGTATTTCTCCAAGGCGCTCAAGGCTTATTTTGGCATCCTGTGCCTGTTGTGTGAAACCAATAAACTGCTGGATAGGGGCATTTAACTGCCCCATAATATATTGCACAGCCATCATCATCCCCAGGGTCATATCGCCGGTTATTACCGCCTTTGCCGAAAGAAAGGAGATAAAAATATCCTTTGCCTGATTAATGAAGGTTGCCCCAATCTGCTGATTCTGGTTAAGAACCAGGTTTTTCACGCTTACC
>JAUWAB010000071.1 GCA_030602265.1 Prolixibacteraceae bacterium
CAAAATATGCATGTCAGCCGGCTCGCTTGTGAAAGCATATGAAGAAGTTTGTAGGAAAGCCGTATGCGGGAAAACTGCACGTACGGTTTGATGAGGGGGCAGGGAAGGTGTTTTATCCTTCCCGCTCTACTCTACTGGACAGTAATCCCCGCCTGAACATTCGGGCAGGCGTGGACCGTGATCTAAAACCAGAAATTGTCTATTTTTGTTTTATTCGTATCATCTGTGTCATTTGTGACCGATAATTCATATTATCCAATGAAAATCTTTATCAAAAATATGGTGTGCAACCGCTGTATCATGGTGGTGGGCAATGAACTGGAAAAACTGGGGTTCAGTCCGGTGGACATTTCTCTCGGGGAGGTCGGTTTCGACCGTGAACTGACCGATACGGAAAGGCAAACCATCGGAAACCACCTTCAATCGTTTGGATTTGAGCTGATTGATGACCGGAAAAGCCGGCTGATCGGACAGATCAAAACCGCCATCATCGAGCTGGTACACCATCAGGACAGCGATCTGAAAACCAACCTATCCGACTACCTGGGCAACCGGCTTCATCATGACTACACCTATCTCTCCAACCTGTTCTCGGAGGTGGAGGGGACTACCATCGAAAAGTATTTTATCGCCCAGAAAATCGAAAAGGTGAAGGAACTGCTGGTGTATGATGAACTCACCCTGAGTGAAATCGCTTTCCGGCTGAATTATTCCAGCGTGGCCCACCTGAGCAACCAGTTCAAGAAAGTCACAGGGCTGACGCCAAGCTATTTTAAGAATATCCGGGAGATCCGGAGAAAACCCCTGGATGAGGTGTGAAGCCCGCAGAGGTCACGCAGAGATGTATTATAATATTTGTTATTAAGGAAATAAATAGATTTTCCTCTGCGAATCTCTGCGTTCTCTGCGCGAGACATAATAATATCTCTGCGAATCTCTGCGTTCTCTGCGCGAGACATAATAATATCTCTGCGAATCTCTGCGTTCTCTGCGCGAGACACAATAATATCTCTGCGAATCTCTGCGTTCTCTGCGCGAGACACAATAATATCTCTGCGAATCTCTGCGTTCTCTGCGCGAGACATTTAACCCTCTGCGAGCCCCGTTACCGTGAATCTTGCAACTCTTTCCAAAAATCATGTAACACCCCTGCGAGCCCTTTCCTCTATATTTGCAGTATATCAACCCTTTCAGGTTATGGCAACAAATTTTCAGGAATATTATTTACCCGTCGAAGGGCTCGACAGCGAGCAAGACTCCTTAATCTTAGACAAAGCCCTTTCCCGGATTTCCGGAGTGGAATCCCACCGCGTGGAACTCAATAACCAGCGCGTTTTCCTCCATGCCGCCCATCAGGAAACATTGCAGGAAGCGATCCGGGTCATCCGGGAGCTGGGCTACCGTGTGCCGGTCGTGAAGCAGACCTTCCCTGTGCTGGAGATGTCGTGCGCCGCCTGTGCCGTCAGCGTGGAAAGTATGCTGAAGTCGCAGCCGGGTGTGCTCGGTGCTGCTGTCAATTACGCCTCGGGCAATGTGGCGGTGGAGTATGTCCCCGGTGCCATTCAGCCGGAAGGGATGCGGCATGTGGTGCGGAGCATCGGCTACGACCTCGTGCTGGATGAAAACCGGGAGAGCGGCGATACGCTGGAAGACCTTCAGCGGGCGAGGTACCTGAAACTCCGCCGCAAGACCATCTGGGCACTGCTGTTGTCGCTTCCGGTGGTGGTTATCGGCATGTTTTTCATGGACATGCACGACGGGCAGCCGGGGATTCCCTACGCCAATGAGATCATGTGGCTGCTGAGTACACCGGTGGTTTTCTGGCTGGGCCGCGATTTCTTCATCCATGCCTGGAAACAGGCGCGGCACGGCACGGCCGGTATGGACACCCTGGTGGCACTGAGTACCGGGGTAGCCTGGCTCTTCAGCGCCTTCAACACCCTGTTCCCCCATTTCTGGACTAACCGCGGACTGCATGCCCACGTCTATTTCGAGGCCGCCGCGGTGATCATCGCGTTTATCCTGTTGGGTAAACTGCTGGAAGAGAAGGCAAAAGGCAATACCTCGTCGGCCATCCGGAAACTGATGGGACTTCAGCCCAAAACGGTGACGCTGGTGGATGCCGACGGGCAGCTCCGGGAGATACCGGTGGGGCAGGTGGAGCCCGGACAAATCCTCCTGGTGAAGCCGGGGGAGAAGATTGCCGTGGATGGCACGGTCACAGGGGGCAACACCTATGTGGATGAGAGCATGCTCAGCGGCGAGCCGGTGCCGGTACTGAAACAGGAAGACGATCCGGTTTTTGCCGGGACCATCAACCAGAAGGGGAGCATCCGGTTCCGGGCCGACAAGGTAGGCCATGAGACCATGTTGGCTAAGATCATCAAAATGGTGCAGGATGCGCAGGGCAGCAAGGCGCCCGTACAGAAGCTGGTCGACCGGATCGCGGGCATCTTCGTGCCGGTGGTGATCGGCATTGCACTGACCGCTTTCGGGGCCTGGAACCTCCTGGGCGGCGACAACGGCTTCACCCAGGGACTCCTGGCGCTGATCACGGTGCTGGTGATTGCCTGTCCGTGTGCCCTCGGATTAGCCACACCCACGGCCATCATGGTGGGCGTGGGCAAGGGGGCCGAAAAGGGGATCCTGATCAAGGATGCCGAAAGCCTCGAACTCTCGAGAAAGGTGAATGCGGTGATTTTAGACAAGACCGGTACCCTGACGGTTGGGAAACCGGAAGTGACGGATGCCTGGTGGGCAGAGGATTATCCCGCCCTGAAACAGATTCTTTTCAGTATCGAGAAGCAGTCGGAGCACCCCTTGGCCGAGGCGGTGGTGAACCATCTGAACGATATGGAGGTTTTAACGGTCGACCACTTTGAAAGCCTTACCGGACAAGGCGTACAAGCAGAACTGAAAGGGGAGAGGTACCTCGTCGGAAACCGGAGGCTGATGCAGGCGCATGGCGTGGTCATTGATCCGGCGCTTGCTGAAATGGCCGGACAGTGGGGCAGTGAGGCCAAAACAGTGGTGTGGTTTTCCGGGGGAGAAAAAGTGTTAGCCCTGTTGGCCATTGCCGACCAGATAAAGGATACTTCGGCCAGGGCCGTTGAGTCCCTGCAGAAATCAGGGATCGAAGTGTACATGCTGACGGGCGATAATGAGACGACGGCCGCCGCAATCGCCCGGCAGGCGGGGATACGCCATTTCAGGGCGGAGGTGCTGCCGGAGCAAAAGGCTGCATTTGTCAGGGAGCTGCAGTCGCAGGGGAAGACCGTGGCCATGGCCGGCGACGGGATCAACGACAGCGCCGCGTTAGCGCAGGCCGATGTGAGCATCGCCATGGGCAAGGGCAGCGATATCGCCATGGAGGTGGCCAAAATGACCATCATCTCCTCGGAACTGGGGAAAATTCCGGAGGCCATAAGGCTGTCGGCGGCAACCGTCCGCACCATCCGGGAGAACCTCTTCTGGGCATTTATCTACAACCTGATCGGGATCCCGATAGCTGCCGGCATCTTGTACCCCTTTACCGGGTTTATGCTGAACCCGATGATCGCGGGGGCGGCCATGGCCCTCAGCAGCGTCAGCGTGGTGAGCAACAGCCTGCGGCTGAAGTGGAAAAAGTAGTCAGCCGTAAATGATGTAAAATTTTTCAGGAATTGTGTAAAGCCTGGCTGGCCTTAAAGCGCGAACTTTATGGTTTTATAAAACGTTTATCATTTAAAAATACAATAGTATGAGTGCTGACAATAAAACACTGAAATTCAAGACCACCCTGAAATGCGGAGGCTGCATTGCCGCGGTGACCCCGTATCTCAACGCGATGGAAGGCATCGGCAGCTGGTCGGTCGACACTTCCGTACCGGATAAAATTCTGACGGTAGAAAGCACCGGCGCCACGGCAGGGCAGATCATCGAAAAGCTGCAAATGGCCGGTTACCGGGGTGAAATTCAGAATGATTAAGCTCACCGGAGTATTACCGGTGGATTGTTTTTAAAGTTCATATAATTATTTCCCAATGCGAAAATTATTCTCTATATTGCTTTCATTAGTTCTGATAGTCAGTCATATGCATCTGGCTATGGGTACCCATTATTGTGGGGGTGAAGCGGTGGAGACCAGGATTTTATTGGGAACCGGCCATGTCGGCTGTGGCATGGAACATCCCGACAGCCAGCCGGCAGTCATTATAGCCGGGCAGCAGATGGCCACTGCCTGTGGCATGGAACATCCCGACAGCCAGCCAGGGGCGAGCGGTCAGGCCCCTGAAAGTGTGGATCAGTCGCCCTGCTGTGAAAATCGTTACCAGACCCTTCAGTCTACAGAAGAGTACGTGCAGCAATCGCAGCTGATCACGGAGTATAACGCTTTTCCGGTTGTCATTCTTCATACAGACACGATTCCTGCAGTTTATCCGGAAAGCCTGGTAAACTTTTATTCATATAATATACCACCCCCTTCAAAAAAGGATAAACAGGTTCTTTATCAGGTATTTCTGAATTGATTGTACCCGGAATAATGAGAACTTCATGGTAATAAGCCATGTGGTTTCCGGTGGTTAATGCCGGTATAACGGAATTATTTACGCATAAATCAACAGATATGCTTAATAGAATCATTTATTATTTTTTGGAGAATAAGCTGGTCACCGCATTGCTTCTGGCAGGCCTGATTATGTGGGGTTTGGTTACGGCACCCTTTGATGTGGGTTTTGATTTCCTGCCCAAGGATCCGGTCCCGGTGGATGCCATCCCCGATATTGGTGAGAACCAGCAGATTGTTTTTACGGAATGGATGGGCAGGAGCCCTCAGGATGTGGAAGACCAGATCACCTATCCGCTTACCACGGCCCTGCTGGGCTTGCCGGGTGTAAAGTCGGTCAGGAGTACTTCCATGTTCGGGCTCTCTTTTGTGGCCATCATTTTTGACGAAAAGGTGGAGTATTACTGGAGCCGGACCCGGGTATTAGAGAAGCTGAACACCCTGCCGGCCGGCATGTTGCCTGTTGGAGTATCGCCTACGCTGGGGCCTGATGCCACGGCCCTCGGACAGGTTTTCTGGTACACGCTGGAGGGACGCGACCCGGAGGGAAATCCGGCCGGCGGCTGGGACCCGCATGAGTTGCGGTCGATTCAGGATTTCCAGGTACGATATGCGCTCACTGCGGCAGAAGGCGTGTCGGAAGTGGCTTCCATCGGTGGTTTTGTGAAGGAATACCAGGTCGACCTGGACCCGGTGGCCATGAAAGCCCATAACGTGAGTATGATGATGGTGATGGACGCCATCCGCAACAGTAACCTGGATGTCGGGGCCAATACGGTCGAAATGAACCTGGTGGAGTATTATGTCAGGGGCCTCGGCTATGTGAAAAACCTTCAGGATATTGAACAGGCGGTGGTGGGGGTCTCCGATAATATCCCCCTTCGCATCCGCGATATTGCCAAAGTGAATATTGGTCCGGCACCCCGCGGACACAGCGGCTTCTTAGACAAAGGAGGGGCAGAGGCCGTCGGGGGCGTCGTGATTGCACGGTATGGCGACAATCCGCTGAAGACCATCGAAAATGTAAAGGAAAAGATTCTGGAGATTAGTCCGGGCCTCCCGTCCAGGACCCTCGCTGACGGTACGGTATCAAAAGTTACCATTGTCCCGTTTTACGACCGCACAGGTTTGATCAACGAAACCCTGGGTACCCTGAGTGAGGCCATCAGCCTGCAGATCCTGATCACGATTATTGTTATCATCATTATGTTGTTCCACCTGCGCTCCTCCCTCATGATTTCGGCCCTGTTGCCGTTAGCGGTGCTGATGTCGTTTATCATGATGAAATACATGAAAGTGGATGCAAATATCGTGGCGCTTTCAGGAATTGCGATTGCCATCGGGACCATGGTTGACCTGGGGATTATCCTGAGTGAAAATATCCTGCGGCACCATGAAGAGGCCCCGTCCGGTCAACCGATGTTAACGATCATTTACAACGCGGCAGCAGAGGTTTCATCTGCGATTATTACGGCCGTTTCAACCACCATCGTCAGTTTTTTGCCGGTATTTACCCTGCAGGCCGCCGAGGGAAAACTGTTCGGGCCATTGGCCTACACCAAGACTTTTGCCTTGTTGGCCGCCCTGCTGATTACCCTTTTTATCCTGCCGGCATTGGCCCACTGGTTCTTCTCCCTGAAAGCCGGCCGCAAATCATACCGGATGCTGTTGAACCTGATGTTGTTAATATCAGGCGGGATAGCCCTCCGGTGGTCATCATGGGCTGGCGCGGTAATGATTGTTTTAGCACTGAATAACCTTCTCGGGCACCTGGCTGAGTTGCAAAAGCTGCCGTCACCCAAACTGAACGGATGGTTGGTGCGGCATCACGGCAACCT
This sequence comes from Prolixibacteraceae bacterium, assembly GCA_030602265.1. GTDB lineage: Bacteria > Bacteroidota > Bacteroidia > Bacteroidales > Prolixibacteraceae > UBA1413. The sequence goes on from JAUWAB010000071.1 coordinate 6,385, forward strand.
GACTATAGCTTTGGTGGCCGCAGCGGTAACCTGGCTGCTTGCCCGTGAATGGATGCCATTGGGTGTAGCCAACAGCCTGCTGCTGAATTTCCTGTTCATCGGCTCTGTCATTGGTATCCTGTTAGGTGGCTTCAGGTTGTTTATCTATTTTTATCCTGAAATCCTGAAATGGGCTCTTGAGCATAAAAAAACCTTTCTTCTTTTTCCGGTTCTGATCATTTTTCTCGGACTGAATATCTGGCTGGGGTTCGGTAAGATTTTTGGTTTTATTCCCGTATTGGCCGATAAGGCTGGTTGGAATATCCGGACTACCAAAGTATGGAGTACGCTTGTTCACCGCTTCCCCGGAATGGAGAAGGAGTTTATGCCTGCACTGGATGAGGGTTCTTTTTTACTGATGCCTACCTCCATGCCGCATTCAGGTGTTGAGGTCAACCTGCATTACCTTCAGCAGCTGGACATGCGCGTTCAGGCCATTCCTGAAGTCGATATGGTTGTGGGAAAAGCCGGGCGCGTGGAGAGTGCCCTGGATCCGGCACCGGTTTCCATGTTTGAAAACATCATTCTGTATAAATCAGAATATATCACGGATGACGGCGGAAATCCGGTCAGGTTCAAAACCAATCATAGCGGAGAATTTGTAAGGGACGAAAGCGGAGCGCTGATACCCGACCGCAGGGGGCAGTATTTCAGGCAATGGAGGGATCATATCCGGACACCCGACGACATCTGGAACGAAATAGTGGCAGCCACCGGAAATCTTCCCGGTGTTACTTCAGCACCCAAACTGCAGCCTATTGAAACCCGCCTGGTGATGCTCCAGACCGGAATGCGCGCTCCGATGGGGATCAAGGTTTTCGGTCCGGACCTGGCCTCCATTGAGGAGTTCAGCCTGAATATCGAACAGCTGCTCAAAGAAGTGCCCTCAGTGAAGCCGGAAGCGGTTTATGCCGACAGGAGTTTGGGCAAACCATACCTCGAGATTGAACTTGACCGGACAGCCATTGCCCGGTACGGGCTGAACATTGCAGATGTGCAGATGTACCTGGAGGTCGCCCTGGGAGGGATGCCGCTCACGACCACGGTGGAGGGCAGGGAACGCTATAACATCCGGGCCAGGTATGCCAGGGAGTGGCGCGACAATCCGGAGGCCATGCAACGCGTTTTGATTCCTGCACCTACCGGACAGCAGATTCCCCTGGGCGAACTGGCGGAAATAGATTATCGTCCGGGACCGGGCATGATCCGGGGTGAAAATACTTTCCTGGTGGGTTATGTCCTGCTGGACAAGCGTGAAGGTTTTTCGGAAGTCACCGTGGTTGAGGCCGCCGACAGATACCTGAAATCGAAAATTGCATCGGGGGAACTGGTGGTTCCGCCGGGGGTGAGTTACCGGTTTTCAGGCAGTTACGAAAATCAGGTCAGGGCTGAAAAACGACTGGCCATTGTGGTGCCCCTGGTCCTGGCGGTTATTTTCCTGATCCTGTACTTCCAGTTCAGGTCCACTACTACCTCCCTGATGATTTTCTCAGCCATAAACCTGGCATTTGCCGGTGGATTTGTGATGTTATGGCTGTATGGTGAAAGCTGGTTCATGGACTTTTCACTGTTTGGTACCCATATGCGCGAGTTATTCCGGATGAAAACCTATAATCTGAGTGTGGCCGTCTGGGTAGGGTTTATCGCCTTGTTTGGCATTGCCACCGACGACGGGGTGGTCATCTCCACCTACCTGATGCAGAGTTTCCGGAAGCATAAGCCCGAAAATATCCGCGAAGTGAGACTTGCTGTCCTGGAGGCCGGAGTCCGTCGTGTCAGACCCTGTCTGATGACCACGGCAACCACCCTGCTGGCTCTCCTGCCTGTCCTGACTTCAACCGGAAGGGGGGCCGATATCATGATCCCAATGGCTATTCCCGCCTTCGGAGGGATGACCGTTGCCCTGATTACCCTGTTTGTGGTACCGGTATTATATGCAGCACGGGAAGAGTACATCATAAAAAAACGATCAAAATGAAGATATATATTATTTTCCTCATGTTGTTTTCCCTGGTTTCAGGGTATGCAAAAGGGCAGATTCCGGAGGAGTACCTGATGGAGGCTGCAGAGAACAATCCCGGCTTGAAAGCCAGTTTTTTACGCTACCACGCAGCCCTGGAAAGGGTGCCCCAGGCGGCGGCACTGCCCGATCCGCAGCTTTCATTCGGGATTTTTGTAATGCCCATGGAACGATTTGCCGGTGACCAGCTTGCGAGTATCTCGCTGATGCAGATGTTCCCGTGGGCAGGGACCCTGGCTGCCGCCAAAGAAGAGATGTCCTGGATGGCCAGGGCTGAATATGAGGCTTTCAGAGAGAAAAAGTCCGAACTGTTTTATGAAGTCAGGACCGCCTGGAATGCCCTTCAGTTACTGGAAAGTGAACTGGAAGTAACACGGGAGAATCTCGGTTTGCTGATAACCATGGAGCAGATTGCCCTGGCAAGGTTTAAAAGTGGCGGACAGGCTTCCGGTACTCCCGGGTCTCCTCAGGGCATGAACCGTCAGGGAAGTCAGACTTCGGGAAGTCAGGGCAACAGTATGGGCGGTATGGCCATGCAGGGCCGCAGCAATGCAGCTGCCCCATCCGGAGGAAGCAATATGGCCCCGATGGGCTCTATGGAGTCCGGCAACGGGGGAATGGCCGATGTCTTGCGCATAAGAATGGAAATCAATGAGATGCAAAACAGGCTGTCGGAGCTTGAAGAGAAAAGGGTACCCCGGCTTGCACGGTTTAATGTATTGCTGAACAAGCCGGCCGATGCCCCGGTGTCCCTTCCTGATACGCTTTCCGCAGAGCCCTGGCCTGTCCTGTTGAGCGATGTGGCAGACACGATCATGGCCGGGAACCCGATGATGAAGATGCTCGAAATGGAAGAGGCGTCGCTGGTGGCCAGGGCAAAAATGAACCGGAAAATGGGCATGCCGATGATAGGTGTCGGATTACAATATGACCTGTTTCGCCCCGGGGAAAATACGCCCTCCATGATGAACGGCCGTAATATGCTGATGCCGATGGCAACTATTTCTGTCCCGTTATGGAGAAAAAAGTATGACGCCTCGGTCAGGGAAGCAGAATTCCTTCGCCAGTCGGTGGCCGAACAGATTCAGGAAACCGGGAACAGGCTGGTGCTTAGCTATGAGGAAATTCATAGCGACCGGAAGGATGCTGACCGGCGGATGAGGTTTTATCAGGACCAGGCCTCCTTGTCGGGGCAGACCCTGAATATCCTGGTAGTACAGTATTCCACCGAAGGAACCCGTTTTGAGGAGGTCCTGAGGATGCAACAGCAACTGCTTGACTACAGACTGAAATATCTTGCGGCCATTACGGACGGCAATATCGCGGCGGCCGGAATGAAGCGGCTATTAGGACGATAATTTTATAAAAATGAAGAGTAATATGAAGAAAATATTCAATAACCGGATTTTACAGGGGAGCATCCTGCTGTTGGCGGGATTGTTCCTGGGTTGGCTGATTTTCAGGTCAGAGGTGCCGGTTCACCACCACGATTCACACGAACACACCGAAGAATCCACCTACACCTGCTCGATGCATCCGCATATCAGGCAAAACGAACCGGGTGACTGCCCCTTGTGCGGGATGGCCTTAATTCCGGTCCCTGCAGAATCTTTCAGCAGCGATGGCAGTCCCACTGCCGTGGCCATGTCGCCGGAAGCTATGGCACTGGCTTCGGTACAAACCCGGATCATATCCGCAGTTGTCCCCGGGCGTGAAGTAACCCTCACCGGTAAAATGGCCATAAATGAACGGCGCCTTGCGGTTATTACGGCTGGTTATTCAGGAAGAATCGAACAGTTGTTCGTTGATTTTACCGGTCAGCAGGTACGGAAGGGCGAGAAGCTGGCGACCATATATTCACCCGAGCTGGTTACGGCACAGCAGGAACTCCTGGAGGCAGCGAAGCACAAAGAGATCAATCCTGCATTCTATCACGCAGCGAAAGAAAAACTTCGACTGTGGAGGATTACTGAATCTCAGGTCAGTGAGATCGAAGCTACCGGAAAAGTGGTGACAGAACTGGATATTTACGCTGATGTATCCGGAATCGTCATCCGGAGGGAAGTATCTAAAGGCGATTATGTGGCGAAAGGTTCGGTGCTCTTTGAGATTACAGACCTGAGCCAGTTATGGGTTTTGCTGGATGCCTATGACAGTGACCTGCAATTTCTCCGGAATGGCCAGCGAATATCCTTTACGGTAGCCTCGGTTCCAGGCAGGGAGTTTACGTCAACCGTTTCTTTTATTGATCCTTTTATAAACCCGCAAACCCGGACGGCTTCCGTGAGGGCAGAGGTAGGCAATCCTCAGCTGTTGCTGAAACCGGAAATGTTCGTTCAGGCAAAAATCCTGGCCAACCTGCCGGTAAGCGGAAAATCCCTGGTTGTGCCGTCTACGGCGGTGCTCTGGACAGGCAAACGGTCGGTAGTATATGTTCGTTTGCCGGACCGGGAAACTCCGGCATTTGAAATGAGGGAGATTATCCTGGGTGCTTCCCTGGGTGATTCTTATATCGTGGAAAAAGGTTTGGATGAAGGGGAAGAAGTCGTTGTGAACGGTGCCTTCAGCATCGATGCGGCCGCACAGCTTTCGGGCAAGCCTAATATGATGAATCCCGCAGGAGGGGTCGTCACATCGGGGCACCATCACGGAGAGGTAAAAGGGAGCCATTCGGGTCAGGAACATAATCAGGTCCAGAAGGTTACACAGGAATCACAAGATCCTGTAGCGATATCGGGACAGGCAAAAGCCGCTTTGCAGACCCTTTTAGAGGCTTATCTGAAATGGAAAGATGCTTTGGCCGGTGACCAATTTCCGGAGGCACAGCGCATGGCCGTGAAAATGCAGGAGGAATTGAAGAAAGTAAGTGAGAGCCATTTTCAGGGCAATGCCCGCAATGTATGGATGGAATTCCGTGGCAAACTCAGCGATAACCTTGAGCATGTGCATCATTATTCAGCCATTGAACCGCTGAGGAACGCTTTTCAGAAGGTTTCCGTCACCATGATCGATTTAGGCCATGTTTTCAGGCCTTTCAGCGGGACAGTTTATGTTCAGCACTGCCCTATGGCCGATGATAACCGGGGAGCCGACTGGCTCAGTCTGGAAAAGGAAATCAGGAATCCCTACTTCGGCAGTATGATGCTTACCTGTGGCGAGGTAATCAGAGAGATAAAATAAATAAGTTTTAATACTAAAATTTCGCAGATTATGAAAACCAGAATGTTGATTTTATTGGGAATGGTACTTTTCGGGACCAGCGTGGCCTTTGCTCAGGCAAAAACCGAAAAATTTGAAGTGAAGGGGAATTGCGGCATGTGTGAGACCCGCATAGAGAAGGCTGCCAAATCGGTAGCAGGAGTGGTAACGGCAGACTGGGACCAGAAAACCCGGATGCTTGCGGTTTCATTTAAAGAATCTGAAACTTCGGTGGAGAAGATTCAAAAAGTAGTTGCAGAATCGGGACATGATACACCCGGTTTCAAAGCAAAAGACGAAGTGTACAACAAGCTTCCGGGGTGCTGCAAGTATGACCGTACTGATGCCAGGGAGAAGAGTCCGGGGCACAAACATTAATCCGTATTGACGGATTGCCGGAGAAAAATCAGAGGCTGTTTCAAGAGATTGAACCAGCCTCTTTTTATTCAAATACCCGGAATTTATCCGTTGATTGTCCAACATTCCAGACGCTGCGATTATATAGCTTGGAATTTTTTTCCTGTTCTAAGTTTTGAATGCTCCAAATATTTAAATTTGGCCCAAAATAAGTCATGCTTCTGCTGTTTACCTATCTGGCGCTTGCCCTGTTTGTTTCATTTCTGTGTTCGATCATGGAGGCGGTTTTATTATCCACCCCCGTCTCGTTCCTCATGGTCAAAAAAGAAGAAGGCCATAAATGGGCGGATACCTTTATCAGGCTGAAAAGCAACGTAGATAAACCTCTTTCCGCCATTCTTTCCCTGAATACGGTAGCCCATACCGTTGGTGCTGCTGGGGTTGGTGCTCAGGCGGTTAAGGTATTCGGCGAAGCATATTTCGGGATTGTGTCGGCGGTATTGACCATTCTCATCCTGGTGTTAACCGAGATCATCCCCAAAACCATAGGCGCACGGTTCTGGAGGGGGTTATCCCGGATTTCATCCAATACAATCAACGGGATGATGGTAGTTACGTACCCTCTGGTGCTGTTATCTGCGGTTATTACCCGGATCATTTCCAGCCGCGAAAATGAACAATCGACCAGCAGAGAGGAGATATCGGCGTTGGCCAGTATCGGTGCTGACGAAGGCCTGTTCAACGAAAAGGAACACCGGATTATTCAAAACCTGCTCAAACTCAGGAATGTAAAGGTTAATGAAATCATGACCCCCCGGGTGGTGGTTGCCTTGGCCAATGAAGAGGAAAACCTGTCTGAATTTCTGAGAAACAAGGAATACCTCAAATATTCACGGATTCCGTTGTATTCAGGAAGAGAGGAGAACATTACCGGATATGTCTTCCGGCAGAACGTGATGGAGAAACTGGCAGAGGACCAGCATGAACTGAAGCTGAAGGACCTGAGGCGGGATATTGTGGTGGTGCCATACACCATGGTATTGTTTAACCTCTGGGAGAAACTGCTGTCGAAGAAGGAGCACATTGCCCTGGTGGTGGATGAATATGGCGGTATGGACGGGATAGTGACCCTTGAGGATGTTATCGAGACCCTGCTGGGACTTGAAATTGTAGATGAAAAAGATACCATCAGCGACATGCGTAAATTTGCCCGCGACCGCTGGTTAAGCCGGCAGGCGAAATACAATTTCCTTGATCAGCCCGGTGCGGCGGATTGAGATTGCTGCACTTTTTGTTATATTTACTTTTTTGCTTTTTCCTGACCCACTGGCGCCTCTGCGCACCATAACTCTTAGTGCCTTCCTGCCTTTGTGGAAAATCTTCTTTCACCTGGAAAAATGCCTTCCTGTCCTCCGCGCCCCATTCGTGCCTTTTGTGGTTTACCACAAAAATTCGTGATAAAAGGAACCTTCAACAAACCAAATACAAACCTTAAGAAAAATCTGCCTTTGCAATCCAATTAAATACCATTCGTGCATTCGTGGCATAAAAAAAAACAATATGCCAATCCGCACCATATCCCTTTGCGCCTTCCTGCCTTTGTGGCAAAAAAAAATCATGCTTTTGTGTCAAAAATTTCCTCCCGGATCTATGCAGATGTTAACCAAATTTCCGGAGAATATCTTATATTTGTTTGATAATCAGTAAAGATAAATCCGGCTTAAAAGCCTTCACCGTAGCATACATTTCAGCATTACCATAAAAACTGAACATAGCTAACCATATGAAAGCAAAACTGAAATTCTTCATTGCCCTGGCTGTTTGTGCCGGACTAATTTATCTCCTGAACAGGCCGCTGGGGATGGTTCCGCCGATCGGGAAATTCCTGGACCCCTTTAACGGAGCCTGGCAAAATGCCCTTCAGTCCGATATCCCCGGCAGCAAGGAGCTGATCATAACCGGCCTGAACGCCGGGGTGCAGGTGGTTTATAACGATAGGGGCGTGCCCCATATCTTTGCCCGGAATGAACGGGACCTTTGCTTTGCCGCAGGCTATATCATGGCCAGCCACCGGCTCTGGCAGATGGAATTCATTGCGTTGGCGGCTACAGGCCGGCTCAGCGAGGTGCTGGGAGACCGGACCCTGGAGTTTGACCACTATACCCGGCGGATGGGCATGACCTACGGCGCTGAGAAAATGGTAGAGGACATCCGGAAGGACCCGCAAATGCTTGAACAAATGAATGCCTATACCGAGGGGATAAATGCCTGGATTGATGGACTGTCGCCCCGGCAATACCCCTTTGAATACAAACTGCTTGACTATTCGCCAGAACCCTGGAACCTGGTCAAAAGCACGTCTGTTATTATGTATATGAACCGTGACCTGACCTTTGCCAACAGCAGTCTGCGCATGTCGGCACTGAAAGCCATGTGGGGCGAGGAGGCTGTAGTGGCCTTCCTGGACACCCCGCCCAAATTCAATGAGACGGTGGTCAGCCGCCGTGACTGGGATTTTCCGCTTATGCCGCCAGCTCCGCCGGTATCAGATTTTCTTCCCCAGTTTATACTGGATTCCCTGGTGGCCGATCGCGATCCGGGCATCGGAAGCAACAACTGGGCGGTTTCCGGGGCCCTGACAGAGTCGGGCTACCCCATGTTAGCCACCGACCCGCATCTTTCCGCAACCCTGCCGGCCATCTGGTTCGAAATGCAGCTTCAGGCGCCGGGTATAAACGTTTACGGGGTGACCGTCCCGGGCGGCGGACCCTTTATCGTCATGGGATTCAACGAAAAAATTGCCTGGGGAAATACCAATACCGGCAACCAGATGCTGGATATTTATGAAATTGAACTGGATGATAATGAAACCAGCTATTTCTACAATAACGAATGGGTTCCGCTGAAATTCCGGTATGAAACCTACCAGGTAAAAGGGGGTAAGTCCATAACCGACACCATTCCCTGGACGCACCATGGCCCCATTATGTACCGTTCCGGGGAAAAGCCAATGGGGACCAGCATTCCGGTGGCACATGCCATCAGCTGGGCCGCACTGGAAGGCGGCAATGCACCCCGCTCGTTTTACAGGATAAACCGGGCTGAAGGGGTTCCAGATTTCAGGGAGGCTCTTTCTACCTTTAATGCCCCTACCCAGAATTACGGCATGGCTGCTGCTGACGGCGATATCGTGAAACAGCTCAATGGCTTGTGGCCGTTGGTGTGGAACCGGCAGGGCATGTTTATTTCCGATGGGCGCTGTCCGGAGTACGACTGGAAAGGGTATGTACCATTTGAGTACCTTCCCTTCGAGGTCAATCCGCCCCGAGGGTTTGTCAGCTCGGCCAATCAGCGGGTCGCCGAAAATTATCCGTTCTACCATGGCTGGTCGTTCGCCAATTCAGCCAGGGCTAACATTATTAACCGGACACTTTCCGAGGAAAAAAAGTTTACGGTGGATGACATGAAAGCGCTGCAGCTCAATAGCGACAACTTCTGGGCGAGGTTGTACCTCGACCGGATGTTGGACAGCCTGATGACCGGGCTGGAGAGCGACACCATACCCGGAAATCCTGCCCTTGAATCGGCGGCATTGGGCTATCTGCGTGACTGGAACCGGGTCAATGAGGCCGAAAGCGTAGCGGCTACTCTCTTTGACCGCTGGGTGACGGAGATTTCCCTTCTCCTCTGGAAACCTTTTACCGAACCGGTCAAAAAGTTTAATACGGGTAGACCGGCTACCGACATCACTTTTATGGTGCAGTTTCATGAACCACCCGCCGATGTCTACGAAAAATTGTTTGGTACCTTACCGGCCACGGCTGAAATTTTGGCCAGGGGATTTAATAATGCCCTGAATTATCTGGCTGAAAATCAGGGTTCTGAGATAGGGGAGTGGCATTGGTGGAGAGTAAACGGCTTGACGGTCAATCACCTCCTGAACATTGGTGCGCTGAACCAGCCGCGTCAGAAGGTAAATGGCAGTGCCAATTCGCCCAACGCGATCCGGGGATCTCATGCACCTTCGTGGCGGATGGTGGTCAGCTGGGGTGAGCCGATGCAGGCCTGGGGTATTTATCCCGGCGGCCAGTCGGGCAATCCTGCCACCCGTGGATACAATGCTTTTATAAGCGACTATGCTGCAGGAAATTACTATCCGCTGAAGCTCTATCCTCAGTTTGAGGCTGCCGCAGCGGAGAATAAGAGTATTCTGACACTCAGTCCGGAGTAAGGTGATTTTCAGGAAATGAAAGCCTCACCACTAAAGAGTTCTGATTTATTGGAAAAGTGACAAAAGGAAATGAATAAAAGCGATTGCATCAACTCCGCTGCTTCGCGATTGAATCGCGGAGCAGAAAATGATCTCATTGTGGCTATCCGGCTATAAACATGCCATCTCTCCGGGATTGAATAAATATTAGAAACGTATTGAAAATAAAAAACTA
>JAUWAB010000026.1 GCA_030602265.1 Prolixibacteraceae bacterium
GCCCGCAATCAGTCTGTTGATGCAGAAGGCACTGTTTTTGATTTTAATTTTATTGCTCTGGTACCTGGCCCAGTTCAGCAGGTTTTCCAGCAGGTTATAGGTTGTAAGGGAAGCTTTTTTCAGTCCGTGGAGAATTTCTGACTTTAGGTCTTCATCAAGGTCGTCGTGTTCTGTAAGAATATCCAGTGCCGGGAGGAAATTGCTGATGTGCCCCCTTAAATCATGGGCAATGATTGAAAACAGTTTGTTCCGGACATCCAGTGATTTTTTAAGTTCCTCCTCTGCTTCCTTTTGAGCGGTGATATCGGTATGGATACCGATTATTCTGAGCGGGGCACCATTTTCGTCCCTTTGTACCACAAACCCTCTGTCGAGGATCCATTTCCAATTTCCGTCGCGTGCCCTAAGTCTGTGGGCATATTCGAAATGGCTCGTTTTATTCTGAAGGTGCTGATTTAATTTGCCGACAGCCACAGCCAGGTCGTCCGGATGTATCATGTCCTCCCAGGTCTTGTAGATTGGTTCCAGTTCATCGGGTTCGTAACCCAACATCTGACACCAAATGTCGCTGAAATAGATGTATCCGGTCTTGTAATTCCAGTCCCAAAGGCCTTCCTGTGGTATCTGCAGTGAAAGCATCAGCCTGAGTTCATAATCTTCCGTTTTCCGGGTGAAATGGATTTTTTCCACCGCACCTGAAAGTAATGTTGCTATATTTTTTACAAGGTCGATTTCATGAGATTCCCAGTTTCGGAGATGCCTGCAATCATCAAGGCCAATGAATCCATAATACTTTGAATCAAGAGTAACCGGTACAAGCATAACTGACTGTACATCGCTCCCCTTCAGTAGCCTCTTCAGATCATCCGGTATATTGCCGTTGATATTTCCCCTTATAAAACCCCTGTTGGTCAGTTCTTCTTTGAGAGAGGGGAATTTTCCATAAGGGAGTGATGAATACAGGTGCATGTGGGAGGGTATCCCCTGGTTGCACCACTCATAAGTATTTCTGGCGTGCATCTGGTCCGGAAGGTCTTCGAACAGGTAAACCCTGCTCACACCGGTAAATTCACCGGTAAGCCTCAGTACTTCATTGATCTTGTTTTCCACATTGCTCATCCCGACGAGCCGCAATGCAATGGTGTTCAGTAGTTTTTGATGCCTGAAGAGAGTAGCAAGGTTTACGTTAATTTCCTCTTCAGTTGAAGTATTTTTTTGAATGGAAGATTCGGGATGCATCCTGTGTATCCTGCTTCTTGTTTCGTGGGTATGGCTATAAGGCTGAACAGTAATGCAACTCACTGCACTACTCAGCTTTTGATGTTTCTCCATTTATCAACCGGAATTTAAGCGTCCTATAACTAATTCGGTTTTGATTGTGCAAAAATATAAAAAGCTGTCAATTAAATACAGATAGCGAAATTATTCTTATAAACCCACCATGGAGGCAGGTCAAGGGCCCCGGAGGGGTGATATATGGGTAGGAAAGAGGTATCAAAAAATGAATTCGATCCCAGCCGGGATCGCATATTCGCCCACAGCCTGTTTGCTACCCATCTGCAATCCCTCCGGGATTTGGATCATGATGGCAACGTACTGTATATGAATGTTTAAACTAAAATATATTCAAGTGAAAATTGTACTATCAGGATACAGAGGTTTGATCGGCTCAGCATTGGAACGGATGCTTAAAGATGAGAATTATGAAGTTATTCATCTTTCCAGAACTGATCTGTATGATCATGAGGGTACTGCCTTGATGAAACTTCTGGAAGGGGCCACTGCGGCAATTCACCTGGCGGGAGCCCCAATTCTGAGGAGGTGGACCACCAGAAACCGTAAGGAGATGTACGACAGCAGGATCATTACGACACGAAACCTGACAAACGCCATAAAAGCCCTGCCTGCAACAGCACGTCCAAAGATCTTTATTTCCGCATCGGCAATCGGGATTTATGAGGCCGGATTAACCCATACTGAAAGCAGCACACGCTATGCCGGCCATTTTGCCGCACAGCTTACCCGCGAGTGGGAGGCATCTTCCGAAGCGCTTCCCAAAGAGGTCAGGCGTCTGATATACAGAGTCGGACTGGTTTTAGACCGAAAGGCAACCCTGATCAGGATGCTGACCCTTCCGTTCAGGCTTTTTGCAGGAGGGCCTGTCGGCAACGGAAAACAGCCATTCCCCTTCATTCACCTGGAAGATGTTACCGGGGCCATTTTATGGGGTATCCAAAATCCTGATGCACAAGGAATCTACAACCTGACTGCCCCGGAGCAGATCAGCAACAAAGATTTCTCGTCGGCCTTCGGAAAAAGCCTGAACCGGCCATCCTGGTTTCCAGTCCCTGTATTTCTGCTGAAATTGCTGTACGGCCAGGCCGCACGACTCATATTTGAAAGCCCTGCGGTAATCCCCGACAGGTTGCTTAAGGAAGGGTACCGTTTCCGGTTTCCGGATATCGGGTCAGCTTTGAAAGCGGTTACAGGCTGAAATGGGAAAGGCACCCTTAACCGTTGACCGTTTAAGAGTGCCTTCATATTGGGAAAAAGTTTTAATCCCGGGCTTAATAAATATCAAAAATTTACCTGAGCAGGCAATTACTGCAGCCTCTCCTTCAGCGCTGCAAACTCTGCTTTCAGCTCTGATGGCAGGTGGTCGCCAAAGCGGGTATAATGCTCCTGAATCAGTTCACATTCCTGCAGCCAGAGGTTTTTGTCAACTGTCAGCAGTTTCCCCATTTGGCCATTGATCTTTTCGATACCGGCAGTATTAAACTCACCTGCTTTCGGAACGAACCCGACCGGAGTCTCCTCCGCACCGGCTTTACCGTCGCAACGGTTAAAAATCCACTCCAGGACACGGATATTGTCACCGTAACCCGGCCACAGCCACTTACCGTTCTCATCTTTCCTGAACCAGTTTACATTGAATATCTTAGGCAGGTTTTCCTTTACAGGGGCATTTTTACCGACGGTGATCCAGTGCTGAAAATAATCTCCCATATGGTAACCACAGAAAGGCAGCATGGCAAACGGGTCCCTGCGGACGCCGGCTTTCAGTCCGATCGCAGCGGCAGTAACTTCAGAACCCACTACAGACCCGACAAATACACCATGGTTCCAGTCGAAGGCTTCAAAAACGAGGGGCACAGTCGATGGTCGGCGACCGCCAAAAAGAAATGCCGAAATAGGTACACCGGCTGGATTTTCCCAGTCGGCGTCGATAGCTGGACACTGGCCTGCCGGAGCCGTGAAACGGGCGTTCGGATGAGCTACCGGTTCGCCTGATGCCGGATCATGAACCTTGTTTTTCCAGTTAATGGTTCCAGCCGGACACTCAGTTCCAATGCCTTCCCACCAGACATCCCCGTCAGGAGTAAGTCCGACGTTGGTAAAGATCGAGTTTTTGGTCATACTGAGCATGGCATTCGGATTGGTATCCATGGAGGTCATAGGAGCTACTCCGAAGAAACCGGCTTCAGGGTTAATGGCATACAATTTACCATCTTTGCCGAACTTCATCCAGGCGATATCATCTCCCACGGTTTCCACTTTCCATCCGGGAATCGTCGGAATAAGCATGGCCAGGTTGGTTTTTCCACAGGCACTCGGGAAGGCCGCTGCGAAATATTTCTTTTCACCGCTGGGATTGGTAATACCCATAATCAGCATGTGCTCGGCGAGCCAGCCTTCCTGTTTGGCCATATACGAAGCGATACGGAGTGCAAAACATTTTTTTCCAAGAAGGGCATTGCCACCGTATCCTGACCCGTAAGACCAGATTTCACCGGTTTCAGGAAAATGCGAAATATACTTTTGCTCAATAGGCGCACATGGCCAGGCTACATCCTTCTGCCCGGGTTCCAGCGGAGCACCCACCGAATGGATACATGGCACAAAGTGACCTTCGGTACCCAGCAGGTCGAGGACAGCCTGTCCCATGCGAGTCATAATCCGCATATTGACCACCACATAGGGAGAATCGGTGATTTCGATCCCGATATGGGCAATATCAGAACCCAGCGGCCCCATACTGTATGGGATGATGTACATGGTCCGGCCCCTCATGCAGCCCCGGTAAAGTTCACGCATGGTAGCCCGGAGTTCTGAAGGTTCGCGCCAGTTGTTGGTCGGACCGGCGTCTTCCTTGCGGGTGGTGCTGATGTAAGTCCTGTCCTCGACGCGGGCCACGTCCGACGGGTCGCTCTGAAAGTAATAACTGCCCGGACGCTTTTCCTCGTTCAGCTTTACCGCTGCACCCGAGGAAACCATCTGGTCTAAAAGCATCTGATTTTCTTCTTCCGAACCATTACACCAGTAAATGTTATCGGGCTGACATAGCTCCGCCCATTCCTGTACCCAGGAATTTAATTTTTTGTGATTCGTCATGATAGTAATTTTAGCAATAATTGTTTTAATTTTTAAAAATTGTACGCAAAATGATTCAACGCAAAGATAATGTTACCGTTAAATGTTTAACCCTGCCTTCTGACCAATTTACGAATAAATGATTTTTTGCCTCAATGTTATTTGTTTACATTTGTTCACTATATCTTAATTCAAGGCTTAAATAAAAAACTGCTTATATCACTAAATAACAATCTTTTACATTTTATAAACATAAAGTATAAAATTACAATAAATATACTTGTATTCATATAAAGAAAACATCCTCTTTTATCTCTTTATTACTGAAAATCAGCACAAAAGCCCATATCCGGAAGTTAAAGGTGTTGGCAAATAGGAGGTTGTAAGAAGCTTTTCCGATTAAAGAAAAAAAGTAGCAGGGTATATTAAATTTTGATTAATTCAAAATACCCTGCCTGAGACCTGCGTTTCAGGTCATCACCGGATTATGACCTCGGGTGAAACTGGTTGATCGTACTCTTAAGGTAATCTTTGTCCAAATGGGTATAAATCTCGGTAGTAAGGATGGATTCATGCCCTAACATTTCCTGTACCGCTCTTAGGTCGGCACCCCCGTTGATCAGGTGGGTGGCGAACGAGTGACGGAAGGTATGCGGACTGATCTTTTTGCCTAAACCTACTTTCTCTGCCAATCCCTTGATTATGGTGAAGATCATTACCCTGCTGAGCTTCTTCCCTCTCCGGTTCAGGAAAAGCACATTTTCACTATCCTTGCTCACATTCAGACTCTTACGATATCCGCTAACATAGGTATTGATCTCATCCATGGCATTTTTGCTTATCGGGACGAGACGTTCCTTGTCGGCTTTTCCTTCTACCCTGACATACCCCTGTTCAAAATGGAGGTTAGTCATTTTAAGGTTAACCAGCTCAGAAACCCGCAACCCACAACTGTACAGTGTTTCCAGCATCGCCCTGTTACGCTGACCTTCAGGTTTGGAAACATCTACCGAATCGATAAGCATGTCGATCTCATCAATGGTCAGCACATCAGGCAGCTTTCTGCCAACCTTCGGTGACTCAAGGAGGGTGGTAGGATCGTTAGAAATTTTTTCTTCCATCAGAAGATACTTGAAAAATGACTTCACCCCCGAAATGGTGCGGGCCTGGGTGCGCGGACTAACCCCCTTGTCGTTCAGCCAGGCAACAAACTTCTTAAGGTGTTGCAGCCTTACTTTATCGGGAGGCAATTTCTTGAATTCCTGTTCAAGAAAAACGATCAGTTTATTAATGTCGTTTATGTATGCTGCCACAGAATTCTGGGATAAAGACTTTTCAAGCCTCAGGAAATCCTCATATCCCTTTTTACTTTCAGACCATTTCATATTAATCTCATTTTATGTTACTCTCTATACCTTATTTCCCGGAATAATAATTAGAAAAAAATTATAATTTTGTTCATTAAGCTGCAGACAACTTAATGTTTCAATTACGAAATATAATGAAAAATGTTATATTAAACAAATTAGTATACAACAAAATGAGAATATTGATCATTAACGGACCAAATCTCAACCTGCTCGGAGTCAGGGAGACTTCCATTTACGGAAATAAAAACTTTGAACTCTATTTTCAGGAGCTGACCGGCAAATTCCCTGATATTGAATTCAGTTACTACCAGTCGAACGTTGAAGGTGAGCTGATTAACAAACTGCACGAATGCGGTTTCAGCCACGATGGCATTATCATTAACGCAGGGGCCTATACCCATACATCGGTTGCTATTCGCGATGCTATTGCCGGGATAAAGACACCGGTTACCGAGGTTCATATTTCCAACACCCTGACCCGGGAGGATTTCAGGCACAAATCGGTCATAGGGCCGGTATGCAGGGGTTGCATTATGGGCTTTGGACTGCAATCGTATGAACTCGCCGTCAGAAGCTACCTGCAGGAGTAGTTCCCAGTCAGGGTACAGGCATGAAAAGGCAGCCATTTATTTCGGGTTCGGGAATACCAACCTTTATTTGTATTTTTGTACCGTAAAAACTGAAAAAAGATGAGACTGACGAAAATTGTTGCCAGCATTTCTGATCTCCGCTGTGAAGCTGACTTTATCAGGTCGCTCTACACAGCCGGAATGAACGTGGCGCGCATCAACACTGCCCATATAACCACCGATACGGCCCTGACCGTCATCAATAACATCCGGAAAGTTTCCAACAAAATAGGGATACTGATCGACACCAAAGGTCCTGAAATCCGGACCACCAGACTGGAAACACCCATGGCCGTAAAAAAAGGGGATACCCTCCTTGTCTCCGGAGATTTCTCCTGTTCGGAGCAGAACAGGCTGCTGGTCAGCTACGACAGACTGCAGGATATGCTCGTGGTTGGGAACCGGATCCTGATCGACGACGGCGACATCGAACTTATCGTTACCGGCAAGGAAAGCTGCCTGGTTTGCCGTGTGGAAAATGACGGGGTAATCAAGAACAACAAGAGCGTCAACATTCCGGGGGTGTCCATCGAACTGCCCTCAATTACTGCCAAAGACCGGCTTTTTATTGAATTTGCCGTAGCCAACGGACTCGATTTCATCGCCCATTCCTTTGTCAGAAATAAACAGGATGTCCTTGAAGTCCAGGAGATCTTAGACCGGCACAACAGCAACATCAAGATTATAGCAAAAATCGAGAACCTCGACGGGGTTAACAATATTGATGAAATCCTGGATTATGCCTACGGGATCATGATCGCCCGAGGCGACCTGGGCATCGAGATTGCCGCAGAAAAACTTCCGGGGATACAACGTAACCTGATCAAAAAAGCGATTGAACGGAAGAAACCGGTCATTGTGGCCACCCAGATGCTGCACACCATGATTGACCACCCCCGCCCCACCCGTGCTGAGGTTAATGATATCGCGAATGCCGTTTTCTCCAGAACAGACGCACTGATGCTCAGCGGAGAAACAGCGTATGGCAAATATCCCGAAGAGGCCGTGCGCACCATGGCCAGGATTGCAGAAGAGACCGAACATTCTTACGACAACCGGAACGATATCACCCTTCCCCCGCTGGATAATGAGATCCAGGCATACCTGTCGGAAGCGGCTATCAAGGCATCCAATGAGCTTCCGGCCAAAGCAATTATTGCCACCACCACAACGGGGCGCACATCCCGGTATCTGGCCGCTTTCAGGGGAAGGGTACCCGTATATGCCAAATGCCACTCCATGGAAGTAGTCAGGCAGATGGCCCTATCCTATGGCGTGTTTCCATCCTACCTGGAAATTAAAAAGAATAAGTTCAAAATTGAAAAGGCAGCCATATCGTCATTGCTCAACAGTAACTCCATAGCCCGTGAAGACCTGATCATCTATGTCGGTGGCCGGTTTGGAGAAGATGCAGGCGCTTCTTTTATGGAAATCTCCACCGTCGACAAGTTCAGGGTCGAGCCCGGTTGATGACGTTGCCATATATAAGCTAAGCACAATTCCATCATTCAGGTACTTCGCCTGGGTTTCCGGACCCGTTTGGTGAGGGTACCCTAAATAAGCTATGCACCCGTAAATCCATATTCAGGTTTCTCTGATTTCCACTCCGGATCAGCGGAAATCAATCTCCTCTATATTCCGGTGTTTGGTTTTGTCGTAGACAAACTCAGAATCAGCAATAGCCAGGCCGGTTTTGTAGTCCCTGACATAAATTCCATACTGATTGCCGTCTTTGCCGTGGGTTATCAGCGACTGGACCATCAGGCCTGATTTATCCACCCCGACCCGTATTTTCGAAAATTCCGCATTCTTGTCATCCGGAAAGAGGTCTACATAGGAAATGGTCTTGCCACCTTCCTGCTTATCTTCCACAAACTTAAAGGTATACCCTTCCTGATAGATATTGAAGATGGCCGACGGATCGATACCGCCCTGGCTGTCGTCACCCACATTGGTGATCATAACCTGGCCGGCGGCTTCCATTAAATTCCAGACCGTTTTACCATCGGAATAAACCTTCATCCCCAGATCGGGCAGGTTTACCTGATATTTTTTTCCCTTAAGAAGAAGGGAACCACTGTTTTCTTCCTTTATATTCATGCGGGAATTTTCCATGGTAAATACGAAATTGGCAGACATGCTGGCATACGACTGCATCTTTTTACTGGTCTGCTCCAGCAGCGACTTGGCGTTCTGGTCGCTCTGTGCGCTCACAGCCAGGACCACAAACAAACTGACAAACAATGTGATAATACGGTTCATATTCTTTTCTGACATTAATTTTCGAGTAGATTAAACTGCTTCTCCCCAGATGACTTTACCTTTACTCAAATGCATTACCGGAGCGTATTCAATAATTGTTCCAAAGTATATTCATCCTGAATAAGTACCTGCCGGGCTTTGCTGCCTTCCGAAGGCCCGACTACTCCGGCTAATTCGAGCTGGTCCATGATTCTTCCGGCGCGGTTATATCCGATAGCCAGTTTACGCTGGATCATGGAGGTTGAGCCTAACTGGTTGCGTACCACCAGACGGGCAGCATCATCAAACATTTCGTCTTTTTCGGTAAGGTCGGTTTCGGCCAGGCCTTCTCCATCCCCTTCCACTTCAGGCAGCAGAAAAGCGGTAGGAAATCCGCGCTGGTCGGCAATATATTTACAAATCGTTTCCACCTCGGGGGTATCGAGGAATGCACACTGCACCCTGGTGATGGTACTGCCGCTGGAGATCAGCATATCCCCCTTCCCGATCAGCTGATTGGCACCCGGTGTATCCAGGATGGTCCTGGAATCAATCATCGAAGCTACCTTGAAGGCAATACGGGTCGGGAAGTTGGCCTTGATCACCCCGGTGATGATGTTGATGGAAGGCCGCTGTGTGGCGATGATCATGTGAATCCCCACTGCCCGGGCCAGCTGTGCAATCCTGGCTATCGGCATCTCGATCTCCTTGCCGGCCGTCATGATCAGGTCGGCAAACTCGTCGATCACCACCACGATGTAAGGCAGGTAGCGGTGCCCTTTCTCGGGGTTCAGCCGGCGCTTGACAAACTTCTCATTATACTCCTTGACGTTCCTGGCATGTGCCTTTTTCAGCAGGTCGTAGCGCCGGTCCATCTCCACCATGATCGAAGAGAGGGTATTCTTCACCTGCTGGGTATCGGTGATGATCGGTTCCTCTGCATCCGGCAGCTTGGCTAAAAAATGCTTTTCAATAACCGAATAGAGGTTAAGTTCCACCTTCTTAGGGTCTACAAAGACAAACTTCAGTTCCGAAGGATGTTTCCGGAAAAGCAGTGAGGCAATAATCACGTTCAGCCCCACAGATTTTCCCTGACCGGTAGCCCCGGCAACCAGAATGTGCGGCATTTTCACCAGGTCGAACATGTAGGTCTCGTTCGAGATGGTCTTTCCCAATGCTACGGGCAACTCTGCATTGGTTTCCTGGAACTTTCTGGATCCCAGGATGCTCTTCATGGTTACCACTTCTGGGTTCTGGTTGGGGACTTCTATCCCGATGGTCCCCCTGCCCGGGATAGGCGCAATGATACGTATTCCCAATGCTGCCAGGCTAAGGGCAATGTCATCTTCCAGGTTCTTGATCTTGGCAATCCGGATCCCCGGTGCCGGAACGATCTCATACAACGTAATGGTTGGCCCGATGGTAGCCCTGATCTTGGTGATCTCAATCTTATAATGCCTCAGGGTCTCAACAATCTTGTTCTTGTTGGTGATCAGCTCCTCATTGCTCACCTCTGCATTTCCGAACTGATGGTCCATCAGGAGGTCCAGCGGTGGCAGCCGGTAACCGGAAAGCTCAAGGGTCGGATCGTAGTCGGGCATATTCGTATCGGGTACAAACTCCTCTTCTTCAACACCGTTCTCGATTTCCAGTTCTGCCATCAGCTCATCCATACCATGTTCATCAGTGGTATGAACCTCCTCAGCCGGGACTTCGACCTCCATTCCCAGATGGTCATCCTCCGCCATGTCGGGATCGAATATGGCTTTTACCACATCCTCATCATCAATTACCTTGGAAATATTATCCTCAAACTCAATGCCTGTTACCCGTTCTTCAGATTCATCCTCATCTTCGGGAGTAATCAGCGGTTTCGCCTTCGGCTTTCGCTCCCTGGGCTTCAGTTTCTCCATCAACCAGGGGATAGAGGATTTAAAGGTGGTCCCGACAACAGTAAATGCCACCACAAGCAGGATCAGAAATGTTCCGATCTTTCCAGCCATGGAATTCAGCCAGTTGGCCACAACAAAGCCGTAACGCCCTCCGGGGTATATAAAGGAACCTGAATCGCTCTTCATAAACAGGAAGCCTAATGTCAGGGAGAGCCAGACCATCCCTATCATCCCCAGGGTAAAATTACGGTAGAAATGATCCCCCTTCCGCCCAATCATCCTGAAGCCTATCATGGAAAGCAAGTATAAAATAACGAAAGAACCGATTCCAAACCCCCGGTTGATGATCACGTCGGCAAGCCATGCACCGGTTTTACCGGCCTTGTTCTCAACCCGGATATCCGATTTAAATACCAGTTCGCTCCAGGGCAGGCCCAGTTTGCTTTGGTCTGCATCGCCGGTAAAAATAAAGGATATGAAGGCGATGGCCAGATAAAATGTAAAGACAAGCAGCACAACAGCCAGGAAAAAACTGAACCTCTGGTCGGTAAGAAATGACCAGAAGGGTTTTCGTTCGCCATTGCGTTTTATGTTCTTTTTAGCTGTTTTGCGAGTATTCGATACCATTCGTTTAATCGTGTATAAGTCGTTGAACCAACGGGCAAATGTAATGATTTTTATCCAAGCTGCCGGCGGGATACCCATGTCAACTGCCATTTTACAAGCCCTGATTTATTAACTGTCAAACAAATTTTTGATCACAAAATTGTTCAAAACCTTTTTGCACAATATTTTTTTTCCTCACGGAACCTAACAAGGGTCAGTTTTTTATCATCCTGAAATATCTAAGTTTGCCCCTACCGGTAAAATTAAAAATGGAATCCTATGGGTAAACTGGCTGTTACGGCCCTTGGCGGCAATGCATTATTGCGGGAAGACGAGAAAGGGACTATCGAAGAACAGGAGAAAAACGCAACAGAAACCGTTGAGAACCTGATATTTCTGATCAAAGACGGATACGACCTGGTGATTACACACGGGAACGGCCCCCAGGTGGGCAACATCCTGATGCGGAACGACGCAGGCGAGTCGGTCTACGGCATAGCCCCTATGCCGCTGGATATCTGCGTGGCCGATTCGCAGGGGGGTATCGGCTACATGATCGAAAGGATGCTCAGGAATGTTCTTCGCAGGCACAACATCAACAAAAATGTGGTCACCCTGGTGAATATGGTGGTAGTCGACCCGAACGACCCGGCTTTTGAAAATCCGGTTAAGGGAATCGGCAAGATCTACAGCAGGGAAGAGGCCGACAAGCTGGCAGCGGCCAAGCGATGGGTTTTCAAGCCATCAGGCAAGAGTACCGGCGGTTACCGGCGCGTGGTAGCCTCTCCCCAACCCAAAGATGTGGTTAACAGGGAGATCATCGAAAGCCTTGCCCGGTCGGGCAACATCGTTATTGCTGCAGGCGGGGGCGGCATACCGGTCTATATGGATGAAAACAACGATGTGCGTACCCTCGACGCCGTGATCGACAAGGATATGGCTTCATCACTGCTGGCCACACGGATCGGAGCCGACGAACTGTATATCCTGACCGATGTACCATTTATATATAAAGATTTCGGGAAACCCACGCAGGAAAAACTGGAATTCCTGAACCATGCGGATGCAGCCAGATATCTGGAAATGGGTACCTTTGGCGAAGGATCGATGGCTCCGAAGATCAGAGCATGCCTCCGTTTCATTGAAAACGGGGGTCGTAAAAGTGTGATCACCGAGGCTAAAAAACTGGAAGACAAGCGCTACGGCTCAAAAATTACCATGAATTACGAAGACTAAAAAAAAGAGAATATGGCTTTTAATCTCAAAAACAGACACTTCCTGAAACTGCTGGATTTCACGCCACAGGAAATCAGGTTTTTACTTCAGCTTTCGGCAGACCTGAAAAAGGCAAAATACAGCGGCACAGAACAGCAACTGCTGAAGGGCAAAAACATCGCCCTGATCTTTGAAAAGAGCTCCACCAGGACACGCTGCGCCTTTGAGGTAGCGGCCTTCGACCAGGGTGCCCACGTGACTTATCTCGGCCCTTCCGGATCGCAGATCGGGCACAAGGAGTCGATGAAAGATACCGCCCGGGTGCTGGGCCGGATGTACGACGGCATTGAATACCGGGGATACGGACAGGCCATCGTGGAGGAACTCGCTGCTTATGCAGGGGTGCCGGTATGGAACGGACTGACCGACGAGTTCCACCCCACCCAGATCCTGGCCGATTTCCTCACCATGCAGGAGCACATCGACAAACCACTGTCGCAGGTTAAATTCTGCTACCTCGGCGATGCCCGAAACAACATGGGCAACTCCCTGATGGTAGGAGCAGCCAAACTGGGCATGGACTTCCGGGCAGCCGCCCCTGTCAGCTGTCAGCCGGCGGCCGGACTTCAGCAAACCTGCCGGGAGATTGCGGCACATACCGGAGGGAAGATCACCATTACCGGGGATGTGGCCGAAGCGGTGAAAGACTGCGATTTCCTTTATACCGATGTATGGGTTTCCATGGGTGAGCCCGATCATGTCTGGGAGGAAAGGATCAGGCTGCTGGAACCTTATCAGGTAAACAAAAAAGCCATGGAACTCACCGGAAACGCCGCATGCAAATTCCTGCACTGCCTCCCCGCTTTCCACAACCGCGAAACCAAAGTGGGCGAAGAAATTTTCAGAAAATTCGGACTTGAATCGATGGAGGTCACCGAAGAAGTGTTCGAGAGTGAAGCTTCCATTGTATGGGACCAGGCCGAAAACCGCATGCACACCATCAAGGCAGTCATGGTAGCCACACTGGCCTGAACCCGCTCTGGCCAACCGGAAGAGTATTATCCATCAGCCTGTACAACTTTCCCGAATCTTCTTCCGGTTGGTCAGAAAATTTACTTTATTTTGTATAAAAAATCAACCATGAAGAAACTGTTCCTGACTTTGGGGATTGCCCTGTTATTCCTTGCATCCGGAGCTCAGGAGGATCTCCGGAAAGAGATCCTCTCTTTTTCAGATACCACGGCTATGATGGTGAAAAACGGGCGACGCCTGATCATTGACAAAATCAGGGCTGAAGACCATGACGGTGCGGTAAAAACCCTGGATTACCTGAGGCACCATGTCGATAAGCGACATGTGATCCTTTATCCGGCGGAAGAGTTGCTTTTTTCCCTCGCTACGCGAAGCTTTCAGCTTTTTACCTATGTGGCGGCCAATTTCAATACCCTTCTCGAAGGAAAGAGTATCCATACGGGCTACGACGGTTTCTCCGACGAGATCCACAAGTACCTGGCCACCGAAATGCCCCTGGTACTGGACGACTTCAACAAGGTCAGCCTGAGGCAACCCGACCGGGAACTGATCCATCTTTATCTTCTTTATTATCAGGACGAAGACCCTCTGGAGATTAACAAAGCCATCAGGTCATATCTGAAAACCTATCCTGAAACCGAATACAAGGCATTTCTTACCGGACTGAAAAACATCACCACTACGGGGCAGCTCAGTTTTACGTTCGGCTATGGCAATGAATTTCTTTCCGGAAATATTACCGATTATTTTGACAACCGGCTGCAGTTCATGAACTTTGAAATGGAATTTTTTATCGACCAAACCTATCTTTCTCTGTTTATGGGTGGAAATGTTGACCGGCTCTATGCGAAGCAGGACCTTCCGGTGAAGAAAAGAGATGCTATCCATACCAGCGACCAGCCGGTCAGTTCGCTTAAATATGGACTGAAATACGGAAGGATCGTCTACCGGAATAAGTCGCTTAAGCTCTATCCTTTTCTCTCGATCGGGGGTTACGAAATGAATTCCCAGTCGAAAGAGGTTCCTTCGGATTCTTCAAACCCGAAAAAAAATCTTTCAGGAACCTTTTTTACCGGCATCGGAAGTTCGTGCGACATCAGGCTCTTTTCCTGGAAACCGAAAACCCAGTATACACCTGGCTCAAACCTTTTTGTGCGGCCAACCGTCGGCTATGACTATTTTCTTTCCGGAAAGGAGATTTCCAAAGGCCAGAACCTGTGGTTTTCGATCTCCCTGGGATGGGGAATCAATTGATACCAGGGAATTTAGCTATACAGAAGGGGGCTTTAGCGGAAGCAGCACCCTTATCCGACAGACATCCGGCGCATTCCGGAGAAATTATTAATTACCAGGGTTTAACCGACCCTAATCCTTCAACAACCCTTGTTATATTGGGATTGCCCACGTAGGTTACTTTTCCCATGCCTTCGATGCGTACATCCAGTTCCTCTGTGGCATGCACACTGCCAAAACCAAGGCCTTCGACCCTGAAAACCACCTCTTTGGCGGTAAGTTCCCGGGCATTCACATGGCCCGCCCCGGCCACTTTTACAGTCAGTTTATCGGTAATTCCTTCGAGGTCGAAAACGGAACCTCCGTTACTGGTCACTTCAATGGAAGAGGATTTAAGCTTGACGTTCCCGTTAACAGCACCTTCGGTAAAAACAATGAGGTGGTCTAAAGACACATACCCGTCGGTTGAAAGCTTGACCCCACCGCTGATGTGCAGCTCTTCCAGGTCGCGGAAACCTATATGCAGCTCCATCCGGCTGAGGTTGATCTGTCTGCGGGCTACGGAAAGCCTGAGGTTGTTTTCGCCGGAATGGATATCCAGGGCATCGATGTGCGATTGAGTCGGAGCCTTAATCCGGAGAAACGGTTCATTGGTCTGGTAAAGGAATACCCTGTATCCGCCTTCTACATAAATCCGGTTGAACTCTTTAACAGGAATTTCCCGGGTACCGGATTCATCCTGTCCGTTCACCGAGCAGGCTGCCAGAGCAGAAATCAGCAAAAGAAGAGTGAGACTAAGTGTTTTCATGGTTGATCTGATGAATAATGATACAGGCAAAATTAACCATTGTGAAACCGTAAACCCTGCAATTACCGACGAATGGCCTGTTTTTGGCGACAAATGGCATATTCGGGCAGGTATTCAAACAGCACAGTATGCTTTTGGGGAAATGTGGATTTTATTTTCACCACGAAAAAATTCTTTGTGTTCTCGGTGTCGCCTTTGTGACCTTTGTGGTAAAAAATTTTAATACTATTGAGACCTGAACTTCCTTAACAAGAACCGCAAATAGAACAAACAATAGAAGACCACCAGGAACAGTATTCCCGGGATTACATAATCCATGGTTCTTAATCCCTTCAGCAGAATAAGAATACGTGCCACATAAGCTGCACTCAGGAGGGCGATGATCAACAACGGCGGCCAGTATCTCTGGTCCTGCCGGGTGTAGACCATCCAGGCCGAGGTGATCCAGATCAGTCCGGTGAGTACCAGGGCACTGCCCTCTCCAAATTTGGCCACCTGAAACTTCAGGATTCCGAAAATCACCGGAATGACGCCTGCAATCAGCAGCGCCCTCGACATACTGCGGATAATACGCAATACGGTTTGCTTCCGGTCGGGTGAGGGAAAAAGGGTGAACTTCAGCCTGGGAGCCCTGAAAGATTCGGAGTACAGGTCCTGTTCAGAATGGATCAGCTTGCGGCGGATGGCTTCATCAATGGCCATTCTCTGTGCCGGTGGTTCATAAAGCCTGATTTTCCTGAGAATATCCAGAATTTCCTCATCGCTGTATTCCTTCATCCTGACCTTCAGCCGGTCCCAGAATTCACTGTCGTTTTGATCAACCATTAACGTAAATTATTCGTTTACTATCTTCCTTCCGGATGCCGAAAATACAAACAATTTCTAACTTTGCCTGTTAAGAAAGGAAATTCAAAAAAAGATACGATGAACAATTTCGAATACAAAAATCCGGTTAAAATCTTATTTGGCAAGGGTCAGATTGCCCATATCGGCAAAGAATTGCCCGCAGATACCAAGATTCTGGTCCTTTACGGTGGCGGCAGTATTTTCAAAAACGGGGTTTACGACCAGACGGCAAAAGCGCTGGAGGGCTTTGACTGGATGGAGTTTGGCGGGATTGAAGCCAATCCGACCTACGAAACCTGCATGGAAGCCGTGAAAGTGGTAAAACGCGAAAAGATCGGTTTTCTTTTAGCCGTGGGCGGCGGGTCGGTATTAGACGCTGTGAAATTCATAGCCGCAGCTGCCTTGTATGAAAACGGTGATCCATGGGATTTCCTGAGCCAGCGGAATAAAATCAATGTCGAACGAGCCCTGCCGCTGGGTTCTGTCCTCACCCTGCCGGCTACCGGATCGGAAATGAACGGCAACTCTGTGATCTCCAGGACCAGTACCCAGGAAAAAATGGCATTCAGTTCAATCCATGTAATGCCACAGTTCTCGGTCCTTGATCCCGAAACCGTCTTCTCCCTACCCGACAGACAAGTGGCCAACGGTATCGTGGATGCCTTTGTTCATGTGATCGAACAATACCTTACCTATCCGGTGAATGCGCCCTTGCAGGACCGGCAGGCGGAGGGAGTGCTGCTGACCCTGATTGAGGAAGGGCCCAAAGTGCTGGCTAACCGTCAGGATTACGATGCCGCTGCCAATTTTATGTGGAGTGCCACCATTGCCCTGAACGGACTGCTGGGAGTTGGTGTGCCGCAGGACTGGGCCACCCACGGGATCGGGCACGAGCTAACAGCCTATCACGGGATTGACCATGCCCGTACGTTAGCCATCGTTCTGCCCGGAATGATGGATATCCGGCGAAAACAGAAGGAAGCCAAGATACTGCAGTATGGCGAGCGCATCTGGAACATCACTGAAGGATCTGTCGGTGAGCGCATTGACAAAGCCATTCAGAAAACGGTTGAATTCTTTGAGTCAGTGGGCATTCCGACAAGGCTCCCCGATTATGATGTACCGGCCGAAACCATTGACCGGATAGAAGCCCGCTTCACTAACCGGGGCACCCTCATGGGCGAACACCGCGATATAGACGCAGCCGAAACCCGTCGCATCCTTGAAAGGCAGCTATAAGCGAATCAGGATCCCAGATTGCAGGATGAAGGGGATTACAGGCATACAGGACAGCAGGATCTCTGGATAGCAGAATTGCAGTATAGCTGGATTTCAGGATTGCAGGACAGCAGGAATCCAGCAGATTCATAAAGCCTGCATACCATTATAGCTTCTGCGATGATCAAAGCTTATTCTAATCTTCAAGATTCTAATCCTCAA
The DNA here is from genome assembly GCA_030602265.1 of Prolixibacteraceae bacterium. Lineage (GTDB taxonomy): Bacteria > Bacteroidota > Bacteroidia > Bacteroidales > Prolixibacteraceae > UBA1413. Next base: position 17,684 of record JAUWAB010000026.1, read on the forward strand.
GATTCTGACTCTTAAGATTCTAATCCTCAAGATTCAAAAGTGTTTCATACATCCGGATCAGCTCCTTCACCAGGGGATGGTCCGGATTTATACATTTTTCCCCTATCCTACTGACCGGCAGAACCTTCGGAGATGTCCCGGTAAGAAAAACGGTATCGGCATGCTCCAGATCCTTAAGAGAAGGGGATTCATATATAATCTCCACCCCCATGGCTTCAGCCAGTCCGATCACCTTCATCCGGGTAATGCCGGGCAGGACCTCGGAATCGGGAGCTGTATACAGTTTACCGGCCTTTACGACAAAAAGATTGCTCCGGCTGCCCTCCGTAATACGCCCTTCATGGTTTACCAGAAGAACTTCATAATAACCCTCATCTGAAATCATTGCATTTGCCCGGGCACGCAGACCGGATTGCACAGCCTTTACATTCGGATCGGTCCTGAGGGCATAAAGTAATCCGCATGTCACGCCCTTTTGGTACATTTCCTCATCCGGATAAAAATGAGGGATAAAATAGGCCTGAAACCTTCCGCAGGGTCTGAAGCAATAAGAAAAACGGATGTTCCCTTCTGTCATTTCATTCGCACTGACCAGCCTATCCAGCCATTCACGGATTTCGCCATCCGTCAGGGGAATTTCCAGGTGAAGCATCCATGCCGAATGCCTGAAACGACTCAGGTGATCCTCCATAAAAAGCGGTATCCCCCTGATCACCCTTACCACCTCGTAGATCTCAATACCGGTATTTTCTTCAAACTGCATGACCGGCAGCAGTTTACCGTCCTGAATGAAAAACTTGTGCAGTAGCATATCCCGAATATTTAAAAGAAATGGTAAATTTATGCAAAAGAAACGAGCCATTTTTAAAATTTTTCGGGATAAAAATTATGCCGCAGCAATCCAGTAAACCTACATTATAAAAATGGTAATATGCGCCAGATGAACCAGAAAGAGACCGGAATACATCCCGGATGCATAAAATTCAATGCAGGCAAACACCACCTGGGGTACCTTCACCAGTCCATACAGCACTGGCTGGATTACTCATGGGAAGATATGGACTCTGAAATCTTCGGCCTGGGATCAAACCAGTTCGACATGTACACAGGAGAACTGACCCCTGCCGCAATCGTCAATGAAATAACCCAGACTCAGAAAAAATTAATGATCTGTACAAGACAAGAGCTCAGGCAATGGCTCGGCAAGGCCATGTACCGGAATGTTCTGCTTTCGGATGGCAGCCGTTGGGTAATCCGCGAAAGCGCGGATCCAGTCTGTTTTGTCCACATACACCCCGGAAGAAACCAGCATTTTGTAAAAAGGCTGAAAGCCAATCATGTAAAAACTGCCATTGCCTTGATTACAGGGAAAATAAATGTCGCCGATATTCCTCCGGATCAGTTAACACCACTCATAAACCGTATACGTATGGAAAAACTCGCACTCTCCCCGGTCAGGTCAGCCAGTGAGAGCAAAAAGATTATTGAAACATGGGACTTCCTGAATAAAAGTAAAATCCTATATTTGATCCCGGATGACGAAAGGCATTAACCAGAAGCATGACAATACCGTCAATCCATTTTAAAATTATCCGGTTTATAAAGGCCTGTTACCTTAATAAACCGGAACCGCTAATACAAAGAAAAACCAATAATCAATAATAAATAATCAATAATCAATGAAAAGACGCACTTTTATAAGAAACTCAGCCGTGGCTGCCGGCGTGGCTGCAGCTGCAGCACCCCTGGCCGCAGCAGGCCAGCCAGCCGTTTCAGGTAAAGAGGTTTATGAACTCCGGATTTACCAGCTTACCGGCGGAGGAGCCAAAAACCAGCTGAAAAACTACCTTACCGGGGCAGTGATGCCATTCCTGAACAGTAAGGGTGGTAAAGTCGGTATTTTCTCGGAATACAGTCTGGAGGACCCGCCAAAACTTTATGTACTCTGCAGTTTTCCTGATATGGCCGGATATTTTTCGCTCCTGCAGGAGATGGAGACCAATCCCGGATTTCAGGAAAAGGCCCGCACGTACAACGAACTGCCTGCTGACAAACCGTTGTTCGAGCGTTATGAAACGCTGTTGTTAGAAGCATTTGATGCGATTCCGAAATTAAGACAGCCCGGACAGGAACGGGGATTGCTTGAGTTACGCATTTATGAAAGCTACAACGAAGATGCCGGCAGAAGAAAAATCCTGATGTTCAACAAGGAGGAACTCCCGCTTTTCGACAAACTGGGGCTCAATGCTGTTTTCTTCGGCAAAAATGTAGCCGGTGGCTTTATGCCTGCATTAACTTATATGCTGTGGTTCAAAGACATGGCTCATCGCACGGAGGCTTGGAGTAAATTCGGACCGCACCCGGAGTGGATTGCCATGCGCGACAAGCCGGAATATGCTAATACGGTAAGTAAAGTCAGAAAAATTTTCCTGCTTCCGGAAGAAGGTTCGCAGATATAAGATTGAACGGACAATGAAGGGTGCGGATTGACTCACGTGCCATTCCGGATATATAAGTTACTGATTGACAAAAAGAAGGGCGACCACCCAGGGTCGCCCTTATATCGTTTATCATAGCCAATTAGCGCTACCGATTACTGTTTACTTTTTACCGTTTACCTTTTACCGTTCACCGTTCACCGGGGGCCGGCAACCAGGGCAACCACACAGGGTTGCCCCTACACCGTTAATCATGACCAGGTCCGGTTACCGGTTACCGGTTACTGTGCTCTCTTAATACTGCAACCTACCGGCTTGGTCTCCGCCACGGCGACAGCCTGACCTTTGGCTACCGATGCTATGGCATCCTTCACATAGGCTTTCTTAACAGCTGAGGCGTTATCGTAGTTATCGTCGATGGCGCCCTTGTAAACCAGCTTCATGTCTTTGTCGAACAGGAAAGCATGTGGGGTGGTCTGCCCTACAAAGGCATTGGCCACTTTGCTGCCGGCATCAACCACATATGGGAAATTGTATTTCTGCTCAGAGGCACGCTTCTTCATTTCATCCATGGAATCGACACCACTGCGGTTTCCGCAATTGGAATTCAAAACAATCATGCCCACTTTATGGTCATCTGCCCACTTCTTGATCTCCTTGTAACGCTCCTCCCATTTGATCACAAACGGACAGGTGTTGGAAGAAAACATCACCAGAACACCATTTTCGCCCTTAACGTCGCTGATGCTGTACTGTTTACCGGATACATCATTCATTTTCACATCGGTGAGAACCGCCTTTTCGCCTAATGCCAACTGGCCGGAGCCAAAAGCAAGCACAGCCGACAACATCATTACCTGAAATAATACCAAAACTCTTTTCATGTCATTCATTTTTAATTATCTTCATTGTTATTGATTCATATTTCATAAACAACAGCAGTAAAAATTTTGTTTATAGTTTCGGCAATATTTAAAGATATAATAGTATTTTTTTATGGACCTGAAAACCATTCGCAAGGAATATACACTCGGATCGCTGGATGTAAAGAATTCAGGAGATGATCCATTTCCGCTATTTTCGCGCTGGATGCACGAGGCGGTAACGGCTGGCGTGGCGGAACCTACAGCCATGACCCTGAGTACTCTCGGAAGTGATGGCTATCCGCAGTCACGCGTGGTCTTGCTCAAATCCTTTGATCATGAGGGATTCACATTTTTCACCAATTATGAGAGCGACAAAGGCATAACGTTAAAACATCATCCCATGGCAGCCCTCCTGTTTTTCTGGCCGGAATTGCAGAGGCAGGTCCGAATAACCGGAAACGTCACCCGGGTATCAAGGGAAACAACGGAGAGCTATTTTGCCACCCGTCCGAGGGGAAGCCAGGCCGGTGCATGGGCATCGGAGCAGAGCCGTGAGATCCCTTCCAGGGCATACCTGGAGGCCAGGTTTTCAGAAACAGAATTGAAGTTTGCCGGGACAAGCATACCTGCACCAGCCAACTGGGGAGGTTACCTGCTGGGGCCTGTCAGGATTGAATTCTGGCAGGGCCGTGAAAGCAGGCTTCACGACAGGATCCTGTTTGAGAAATTGGAAAATTGCTGGAATAAAAAACGGCTTGCGCCCTGAATCCCTTTATCCTTCAAAATCGAGGTTAAAACGTTGTTTAAGGTAGGCCAGATCGGGATTCTTGCGCAACATTTCTTCAAATTTTTCACCGTCGGTATACACGATTTTGGGACCTTCGGTTTCATTGACCTCCGTAACCAGATCGATGGAAGAGTTTTTCAGTTCCCGGCGAAGCCAGGAGACCAGCTGCGGTTTTATGTTTTTGATCAGGTCGTCCTGAACGTGGTTGTCGATTCTTAACAGGATCGTATTATCCGCCCTCAGTTCAGGCTCCCTCGACAGGGTAGATTTCAGGTTTGGACGGTCCTCCAGTGAAGACAGATATTGTTTCCATTTGGACTGAAGCTGCTCATTGGTAAACGCTTCGGTGAGATCCGGACGATTATACAGCTCATGCTGTTCCTTTGTGGATATGGCCTCTTCGTTTACCTGTCCGCCGTTTAAGGCCGACTTGATAGAGGGGCCGCCGACATGACGGGAAAGTTTTTTGACTGGAGGCCTGGGAGTATCCGAGGCCGGTTGGGGGTCAGGTAATGTTTTTGCGGGTTTTGCCGGTTCTGCAGAACCGTTCACACTCGCCGGCAGCTCCGAAAAAATGGGTTCCAGCGGGTCATTATCCTTGCTGTCAACTATTTTTTTTTTAAGGTCAGCTGTCCGATCCTGATCAGGGCAAGCTCAACCGACAGCCGTTTATTCTGGCTGCTCTTGTACTGAAAATCACATTCACTGCTCAGCCGGATAGCCTCAATGAGGAAATCGGCCGGACAAACCGACGCCTGTGCTTTATAGCGCTCCCGGATATCACCGCCAACTTCCAGCAGCTGAACAGTAACCGGATCACGGCTTACCAACAGGTCGCGGAAATGACTGGCCAGGCCATTTATAAAATGTTGTCCCTCAAATCCTTTATCAAGAACTTCATTAAAGATCAACAGTGTTTCAGCAATCTCATTCTTCAGGAACAGATCGGTCAGCCTGAAATAATACTCATAATCCAGAACGTTCAGGTTGGTGATCACTTCCTGATAAGTGATATCCTTACCTGAAAAACTTACAATCTGGTCAAAAATGGAAAGGGCATCACGCATGGCGCCATCTGCCTTATTGGCGATAACGTTAAGGGCACTTGGTTCTGCATTCACACCTTCGCTTCCGGCAACATATTCAAGGTATTTCACTATGTCGCCCACCTTTATCCGGTTAAAATCAAAGATCTGGCAGCGTGAGAGGATAGTAGGCAGGATCTTGTGCTTTTCAGTGGTGGCCAGAATAAACAAGGCATGTCTCGGAGGTTCTTCCAGGGTTTTCAGGAAAGCATTAAAAGCCTGTGAGGACAACATATGCACCTCATCGATGATATATACACTGTAGCTGCCGATCTGTGGGGGAATCCTCACCTGGTCGATCAGGTTACGGATATCGTCGACTGAATTGTTTGAAGCAGCATCGAGTTCATGGATATTGTAACTGCGGCTTTTATTGAACGCAACACAGGATTCGCATTCGTTGCAGGCTTCATTCTCTTCTGTCAGGTTACTGCAGTTGATGGTTTTGGCAAAAATCCTCGCACAGGTGGTCTTTCCGACCCCACGCGGACCACAGAACAGGTAGGCATGTGCCAACTGCTTTGTCCTGATCGCATTCTTCAGGGTAGAAGTAATGGAATCCTGTGCAATTACCGTCCGGAACGATTCCGGCCTGTACTTTCGAGCCGATACAATGAAATTTTCCATATAAGACTGCAACTTCTGCTTCGTGAGGCCAAATATAGACAAACCGCTCAAGAATCACAGGAAAAATTATTAACAAATCGGTCCCTGTGAAAACCATTCAGGGGTGAATGCGTTATTATGCTGTGACTTACTGTTACCCGTTTCTGTTTCGTCAGGATTAAGTCAATTTCATCTGTATAATTGTTTTGTTTTTTAATGGTCAGATGGCCCCGATTGCAATCGGGGCGATAGTATCGGGGCACCATACAGAAAGTTATTCCTGCCCGAATGTTCAGGCGGGCATCACGGTTTGTGTTTCTGCTATCATGGTGATTTCAGAAGTTTAAAAGATTTACGAAAGAAACCGGAGAAGTTTAATTCAATAATATATTTTATCAGATGAAGCATATAATACTTGCAGCCATTATGGCCATCACGGCAGTTTCTGGTACAGCCCAGGTTAAAAACCTGCACCAGTTCAAAGTAACCGCCATCGACGGTTCGGAATTTGACATGGCCTCCCTGAAAGGGAAAAAGGTGATGATCGTCAATACCGCGTCGAAATGTGGATTTACCCCGCAGTACAAGACCCTTCAGGAACTGTATGAAAATTACGGGGGCGAAAATTTTGTGATCATCGGCTTTCCTGCAAACAATTTTATGAACCAGGAGCCCGGGACCAATGCTGAGATTGTGGAGTTTTGCAGTGCCAACTTTGGGGTTACTTTTCCCATGATGGCGAAAGTTTCTGTAAAGGGCAAGGATATCCATCCTTTATATAAATGGCTGACCACCAAGACTGAAAACGGAAAATCGGATTACAACGTCAGCTGGAACTTTCAGAAATTTCTGATCGACGAAAACGGGAACCTGGTAGATTCGCTTTCGCCGGCTACCAAACCCGACGACAAGAAGGTAACTGACTGGCTGGCCGGAAAATGAGTTACCATGCATAAAAGAAAGAGGATGTGGCCTCCGGGTCAGACTTTGAACCAGGTTTCGGTTACCCGGGGACCACATCCCGAAATATTCTGCCAGCCGGCAAAAGCCTGTCAGTTATCCTGAATTAATGCCTTCAGGGACAAGGTCCGCCGTTCAATATCTGCGGTTATGGCCTGCACAGATATGGTTGCACCCGATATGGCATCCACATTTTTACCGGGTTCCAGTTTTCGCTCACCGGAATACCCATTAAATTGCCGCAACCATCCCCGCGACATAATTCCATGTCCATGAGTAGCCTGATAATTGAATACCCTCACAGACCGGACACTGGCATCTTCATCAAACAGAATAAAATAGTCGAAAAATTCACCCTTAAGATCAGCGGGGCCTGCCGGCATCTGTGAATCCGAACAACCACCAGCCCTGCAGCTGTTTACCCGTCCTACCCAGGCAAATCCACCCTTATCAGAACATTGTACACTGAAAAACTGACCGCTTTGACCGTCGCTTTCCCCTTTTTGGGTTTCCAGTCTGACGAGTTTATCTGGTGTGACATTAAAGACTGACTGGACTTCACGGTGGAAGGTGCGGTTGTTCATGTCTATCTCATTCGGCATGAACCAACTGACCATCAATATTGTAAACAGAATTTTCATGATCTCCGGATTTTAGAACATAATTCCGATACCGGCGTTAAAGGTTTTGGTAAACTTATCGCTGGCCATATTCTTATGAAACTGAAGATCAGCCTTTAATACGGCGCCTGGAACCATTTTCCAACCTAAACCACCAATCCAGACCTTCGTATGGTAAGTATCCTTCGCTGTCATTGAGGCATCCACCTTGTGGTGCGTATTGAATTCCTCGTAACGTACAAAAGGGATCAGTTCCGTTTTTAATGATGCGAAAGGCTGAAAAAGGTTATAGGCAGCTTCAAGGTAGTATCCGGTCATAGCGGAGCCGGTATCGTTGGGTTTACCGGCAACCGCGGTGAATTGGTTGTAGGCCGCGGTATTCTTCAGTCCGGTGTAATAATACTGCCCCCGTAGCTGAAATCCTTTCCGGGTATATCTTGCATCTGCACCTATCATAGAAATTCCTACCACGGATGAATCGGCTCTGGCTAAGGCAACCGGATCTGATTTATCCAGGTTATTATATAACTTGCTCTGTGTATCGCCAAAATAACCCGAAATACCCACATTTAATCCCCGGATACCATAATATTCCAGTTTTCCGGATAGGTTGGGAGCACTGATGTAGGATTCAATTCCCTTTTGCCGGCCGCTCCTCAAGCCTCGTCCGGTAACAATCCCTCTGGTATCATACCCATTGAAGCCGTTTACCACATAAAGCTGATAACGGAGGTCAGCCTGGTAAAAGCTTCCGGTAAAACCAAAACCCAGCTCTCTCCAGGTGGTCGGGGCAATTACGTTGTCGATCATCGGGCGCTCTACACCGTTATAAGTAGGTGGCTCATGGTACTCATTCATGATACCCATCGGGATGAGCATCAGTCCGCCCCTGAAATTGAGCCATGGAAGGATCCGGTATTGCAGGAAAGCCTGCTCGATATAGAGCTCGTTGACATGCTCGTACTCAATTTCAGTAATAAATTGTGTGCGGGCATCGAAATTGTATCCAAAGAGCATTACCAGGCGATGGACATCTAATACGCCATTATATCGGCGGTCAGAAGAGAACGGCTGGTTGTAATCGATCTGGGCATAGCCGCCTATCGACAGTTTACCATCGGTGGCCAGCAGCTTATCTGCCATATTTTCATACTTGGCCGGCTGTTCTCCAACAGACTGGGCAAGAGATACATATGATAAGAAAAGAATCGATAACAAGAGTGATGTTGTTTTCATAAAAATCCTTATTAATATTTAGATTAAATAAGGGCAAAAATAAGCTCCCTGATTTTCACCTGAAATCCCAAGAAATAGGTATTTTTCTTTTGTGCAGAGGGTGTCTGAAATGGGAATTTGTTCCGGGGTATATTTCACCATAATCCGGATAGGCACCCGAAACGGGCAGCAGAATGGAACGAAAACGGGATGGGAAAATTTCACCGTTTACCGTAAAGGCCGCAATTTCCATGAGAAAAATACGGCATATGCTCAATCTGTACAAATAAATGAAATTAGCTCTAAACAGCGAGACCCTTTTTATAGGTCTCAAGTGCCCGCTCGCGAGCTAGTTTATGATCCACCATAGGTTTTGCATAACCGGGAGTGCCTGCCTCAGGTACCCACTTCCGTACATACATCCCATCCGGATCGAACTTTTGCTGTTGGGTTTCCGGATTAAAAACCCTGAAGTAAGGAGCAGCATCGCATCCGGTACCTGCTGCCCACTGCCAGTTGCCGTTATTGCTTGCCAGTTCGAAATCGAGCAGCTTCTCTGCAAAATAAGCCTCCCCCCAGCGCCAGTCAATCAGAAGGTGCTTACACAGAAAACTGGCTGTCACCATCCGTACCCGGTTATGCATAAAACCGGTGGCGTTCAGTTCCCTCATACCGGCATCCACCATCGGATAACCGGTCTCCCCCCGGCACCAGCGTTCAAATTCATGCTCATCATTCCTCCATTCAATGCGGCCGTATGGTTTCTTAAAGGGGGAATTCACCACATGCGGAAAATGGGCCATGATCTGGATGAAGAAATTTCTCCAGATCAGTTCGTTCAGGAACACCTCTCCATGCTTCAGGGCGGCTGACGTAAGTTCCCGGATGCTGATGGTCCCGAACCGGAGGTGTACCCCAAGCCGGGAAGTTCCTTTAAGCGCAGGGAGATCACGTGTTTCGGCATACTGCTCTATCAGCGGCAAATCGATATGCCGTCCGGGAAATGAGCAAAAAGAAGATTCAAATCCCAGCTGACTGATTTCAGGAAAAGGATAAGGTGACGTTTGGTACAGTTTGCCGGGAAATTGTTCAGAGGCAAAAGGCATCAGCTGCTCCCCGCTGAGCCGTTCCTTCCACTTCCGGCTGTATGGTGTATAGACCGTATAAGGAGTGCCGTCATTCTTCAGCACTTCATCCTTCTCAAAAATCACATGGTCCCTGAAGGTTTGAAACTTTATCCCTGAGGCGTTTAAAAATTGTTCAACCCTCTTGTCCCTTTCCAGGGCATAAGGTTCATAGTCGCGGTTGGCAAAAACCGTCTGCACTCCCGGAAACTGCTGCAAGAACCACCTGAATGCCTCCTCCGGGTCACCGTGGTAAACCCACAGCGACGAACCCCTCTCTTCAAGCAAACCTTTCAGTTTTTTAAGCTCCTGATGTATAAACAATACCCGGGCATCTTTCCGGTTGTGGAGTTTATCCAGTATCCCTTTGTCAAAGATAAAAACGGGAAGCACCTGAAGCCCTGAGTTCAGGGCAGCGAAAAGTGCAGGGTTATCGTGAATCCTCAGGTCGCGCCTGAACCAGAAGAGTGCGATTTTCTCATTCATTCCTTTAAAAATCATGTATACCGAAAGATAACAATTCAGAATACAATTTTCTGCAGAGACAGATAAAAATCCACGGGATAAATTGAATTCCGCCCGGAATAAACCTATTTTTGAACTTTTATTTCGACCACATTATGAAGAAAGGATTTGCAAGTGACAACAATGCCGGGGTGCACCCGGAAATATTAGCGGCCATGGCTGATGCCAACACCGGGCATGTTACAGGATATGGCCACGACATTTATACTGAAAAGGCTGTTGAACTTTTCAGAAAAGAATTCGGACCTGATACCGGGGTTTACTTTGTATTTAACGGAACAGGGGCGAATGTATTAGGCCTGTCATCGCTTACACGCAGTTATCATTCGGTGATATGTGCTGAGACTGCCCATATCCAGGAGGATGAATGCGGGGCGCCCGAAAAATTTACCGGCTGCAAACTGCTTCCGGTGGAAACCCGCAATGGAAAGATTACCCCTGAAGCCATCCGGCCCCACCTGAAGGGCTTTGATTTTGAGCATCACTCACAGCCAAAGGTAATTTCCATCTCCCAGGTTACCGAAATGGGTACCGTTTACCGGCCTGAGGAAATCAGGGCCCTGGCAGACCTGGCCCATAGCCATGGTATGTACCTCCATATGGACGGCGCCCGGATCGCCAACGCAGCGGTCGCGCTCTCTCTCCCCTTCAAAGCATTTACCAGGGATTGCGGTGTGGATGTCCTCTCGTTCGGAGGCACCAAAAACGGCATGATGATGGGTGAAGCCGTACTCTTTTTTAATCCGGCATTAGCCACAGAGACCAAATATCTGAGAAAGCAGTCCATGCAGCTTTTTTCCAAAATGCGGTTTGTGAGTGCCCAGTTCTTAGCCTATTTCACCGATGGATTATGGGAGCGAAGCGCCCGTCATGCCAATCGGATGGCAGGACTGCTGGAATCGAGGGTTCGTGAGATCCCCGGAATTACCATCACCCAAAAGGTAGAGGCCAATGGGGTATTTGCCATTGTTCCCAAGCCCGTCATTGCCCCGCTTCAGGAAAAGTTTTTCTTCTACGTATGGAATGAACAAACCGGCGAGGTACGCTGGATGACCTCCTTCGATACGACGGAGGACGAGATCGGACAGTTTGCAGAAACCCTAATGGCACTTCTGGCCTGATGCCCCTGTACAGCTATTATCCGCACAACAGCGCGGCCGAAGACCGCGAACTGGAAAAGAAAATTTTCAGGCACAGCCTGATGGTTCCGACCCTTTTCACAGTACTGTTCTGGCTGGTAAGGCTGACAGAAATTACATTAGGCATTTCCTTTGTCAAAGGCGGGGTTTATCCCCTCCACCTGAAGGGGTTGCACGGAATACTCACCTCACCTTTTATCCACTCGGGGTTTGCCCATCTGGTTTCCAACTCGGTGCCTTTTTTTATCCTGCTTTTCGCCCTGGTTTATTTTTACCGTTCCATCTCCTACCGGATATTCTGGCAGATCTACATTCTGTCCGGAATCTGCGTCTGGCTCTTTGGCCGCGAGGCATGGCACATAGGGGCCAGCGGTGTGGTTTACGGACTGGCAGCTTTCCATCTGGTCAGCGGGATAATCCGGAACGACGTTCGCCTGCTGACCATCTCCGTAACCGTGGTTTTCCTGTATGGTGGTATGGTGTGGGGCATGTTTCCCATCAATCCCGACATCAGCTGGGAATCACACCTTTGGGGTGCCGTTTCCGGTGTTCTCCTGGCCATCCGGTATCGCCGGTACGTTATCCGGAGAAAGCCTTTTGACTGGGAGGCTGAGCCGGATGAAGATGATGATCCGGCCGGCCCGGAATCCGGGACTGACGGACAACATGATCCGAATCCGGAAGACCATACAGGCAGCCATCCTGAAAGTGTGACCAACCCTGCCGGCGAAAGGGACAGTGGACAGGTGACCATTTCAGGATCGCCTGAACTCCCGCGGTTCAGCTCCTCGGTTACCCGACTGGTCAGCCTGCCCGAAAAACCAGGTGGGACAAAGGAGAACACTACGCCTGGCAGACAATAACCAATAGACGTTAACACACGATGGTGCCGCCTTAAGAGGAACAATACCGAAGAATACACACCCGACCGGTAACCGGTAAAAAAAAAGTAGTAAATTTGCAGCCATAATTTTTAAATAAGTTCTAAAGAGATGATTAGCAGGCGAACGATCCGGATTAAGGTACTACAAACGCTCTATACATATTATTCCACGCCCGATAAATCGATCAATAACTCAGAAAAAGAGTTGTTTTTCTCCCTGGGTAAAACCTACGATCTGTATCACATGGTTTTTCAGCTGATAATTGACATTGCCGATTATGCCCAGCTGCGTATTGACACCAACCTGAACAAACTACGGCCAACTCAGGAAGACCTCAACCCCAACACCCGGTTTGTTGAAAACCGGATAATCCAGCAGTTGCGAATAAACCGCCGCCTGAAGGCCTATGTCAACCAAACCGGCATTTCATGGGCCAACCATCCTGAACTGGTTAAGGATTTATACCATTTTACTGTCGAATCGGAGTTCTATAACGAGTACATGACCCGGAAGCAGTGTTCCTATTTCGACGACAAGAAACTCGTCGAAAAAATAATGAACAACATCATACTGATTTCGGAAGATCTCCACCAGGTTCTTGAAGAAGACAGTATTTACTGGAACGACGACCTCGACCTGGTGGTCGCCATGGCTACAAAAACCATCAGGTTCTTTAATGAGCAGTCGGACGAAAACCAACCCCTGCTGCCCAAGTTCAAGGATGAGGACGACCGTCAGTTTGCCGTCGACCTGTTCAGGAAATCCATACTGAACAACGATGAACTGAGAAACATTGTCGACCAGCATGCCAGCAACTGGGACCTGGAACGGATCGCCTTCATGGATGTCCTGATCATGCAGCTGGCCCTTGCCGAAATCCTCTATTTCCCGTCGATCCCCACCAAAGTGACGCTCAATGAATATATTGAGATGGCGAAATATTACAGCACCGAAAAAAGCCGTACCTTTATCAACGGAATTTTAGACAAGTCGCTGAAAGACCTGAAGCAGAGCCAGAAGGTTCTGAAAACAGGCCGGGGACTTATAGGCGAAGAAGAATAATTTAACAAGAATATAACGTAAAAAAAAAATGAACATGAATTACTTACTTATGGCTGCTCCCCAGGAAGGAGCCAATCCGCTGATGACCTTTATGCCCCTTCTGATCATCATTGTCATTTTCTATTTTTTCATGATCAGGCCGCAGGTTAAGCGGCAGAAGGAGCTCCGCGTGTTTCGCGACAGCCTCGGAAAAGGCGATAAAGTGGTCACAACCGGAGGAATATACGGAAAGATTGTCGAGGTGAAAGACAACGTCGTTGTGATGCAGATCGACGATAATGTCAATATCAGGGTCGACAAGGCTGCTATTATCAAGGACATGAGCGACGCTCCCCAGCAGCGCTGATCAGGGCCACCGCCCGGAATGGAGGCTGTCAGATCTTACGGTCTGACAGCCTTTCTGATTTCACAAATACCCCTTGCACCATAATTTTTTTTAAACAGGTACAGTTTAAACGGTTTTTGCTAATTTCGGCTCAGTTTATGGCCGATGGTGATACTGCAGGCCGTGGTGTTATTCTGAAAATACATGGAAACCAAGAAGAGCTGGTCAGAAAGGATATATGAATTATTGGACCCGTCAGCCCTCCGGAACAACCAAAGGCTGATGATATTTGCCATATGCCTGGTCCTTGCCACCATCCTTTGGTTTCTGAATGCACTGAGTAAAAATTATACTACCCAGATAGCCTATCCGGTTAAATATGTCAACCTGCCAAAAAACAAGTTCATTATTAATGAACCTCCTTCCGACCTCCTGCTGAGGGTTAATGCACACGGTTTTACCCTGCTGAGGTACAAACTTCACCTGACATTTTATCCTGTTCTGCTGAACATCTCCGAAATCATGGAAGAGACGAGAATCCCGTCAGGAGGGTACGTTACCATAAGACCGGGAGAGGTAATGGAAAAAATTACGGCACAAATCAGCAATGACCTGCATATCCTTGATGTCAGGCCTGCCTCCCTGCACCTGGTCTTCGACAGCCTTGAAAGCCGGATTGTCCCCGTTAAACCGCACCTCGACCTGCATTTTGTTTCCAGGTTCGATATAGCGGGGAATATTGTTACCATACCCCCTTACATTGAAATAACCGGCCCGCGGGTCATTGTCGAAAAAACCGATACCATTTTTACCCTAAACAGGACGTTCCGGAATATCAAGAACGATCTCATCAGGGATATTCCTCTGGATATACCTGAAAATATTACAACATCCGTTGAAAAGGTAAACGTAAGGGTTCCCGTCGACGAATACACAGAGAAGAGCCTGACCGTCCCGATAAATGTGCGGTCATTACCCGAAGGCGTTACCATCAGGCTCTTTCCCAGGGAGGCTGAGATAAGTCTTCGCATAGGCCTTAAAGAATTCGCCTCAATTTCAGGGGAAGCATTTCCGGTTTATGTCGACTGGAAAGATATTGAATCAGGACTACAGTTCCTGCCGGTCAGGACCGACACTCTCCCTGAAGGGTTAAAATCATTAAAAATTGTGCCCCTGCATGTCGAATATCTCATCGAGAAATAGGCACCTGCCCCTGAAAGTTGGTGTTACGGGAGGCATTGGCAGCGGAAAATCTGTGGTTTGCAGGATATTCTCCATTCTGGGTATCCCGGTTTTTGAAGCAGATACTGAAGCCAGGAGGATCATTGACCATGATCCTGAAATCAGGAAAGCTCTTTCACAATTACTTGGAAGAGAAGTCTTTCCGGAACCTGGTGTAACCGACAGAAAAAAAATGGCGCACGCAATCTTTAACAACCAGGAAATACTAAACGAAGTAAATGCAATTGTCCACCCGGCCGTACGACAAAGGTTCAAGGAATGGTGGCTGTCGCAGGAAACGCCCTATGTCATTCAGGAGGCAGCAATTCTATTTGAAAGCGGTGCTTCCGGACTGATGGACCTGAATATTCTGATAACGGCCCCTGACGAGGTCAAAGCCGCAAGGATCGTGAAGCGCGACGGGTTTAGCATTCAGCAGGTCAGGGAACGAATGGACAACCAGTGGCCGGATGCAAGAAAATTACCCCTGGCTGATTTTGTGATCCACAATGACGGGCATCAGTTTCTTATTGAACAGGTAATGGATATTCATCAAAAAATACTGAAACATGGCAAAATTTGCTAAATGGTTAGGCGGAGGGCTTGGTTGGGCCGTAGGCGGTCCGATCGGAGCCATCCTGGGTTTCGTAATCGGATCGGTTGTTGACGGCACCGGAGACAAAGTAAAGCCTTACGATGGTGCGCGGGCGCGACGGCAGACCACAGCAGGTGGTTATTTCATGAGCCTACTGGTACTTATCGCGGCCGTTATGAAAGCCGACGGGAAAGTGATGCGCTCAGAGCTCGATTATGTAAAAGAATTCCTGCGACAAAATTTCGGGGAAGATTCGGCTGCTGAAGCGGTAAAAATGCTCCGGGACCTGCTGGACCAGACTATTCCGGTTACCGATGTATGCCGGCAAATCAGGATGAACATGCACTATTCGGCAAGGTTGCAAATGGTGCACTTTCTCTTTGGTATCGCACAGGCCGACAAGCAGGTCTCCCAGGATGAACTGAAGCTTATTGAACACATTTCCCGGGAAATGGGAATATCTGAAAGCGATATCATCTCGATCAGGGCCATGTTTATCCAGGATACCGGATATGCTTACAAGATACTTGAAATCGGACAAGATGCTTCTGATGAGGAGGTTAAAAAGGCCTACCGCAGGATGGCGATGAAATACCATCCCGACAAGCTTGCCACAATGGGTGAAGAATTCCAGCAGGCTGGCCAGGAAAAATTCCGCAAGGTGAATGAAGCCTACCAGGCGATCAAAAAGGAACGGAACATTGTTTAACTCGAAAGATCTTCAAATTGAATATCAGCGATTGCGCTGTCCATTGAAATCTCCTGGTCTTCATCCCTCCCCGGGATATCCGGCTGTTTTTCCTCAATGAAGGAAAAAACTTCCTGCAGGCTGTCAATAAACCTTGAAAAATCCTCCCTGTAAAGGAATATCTTGTGTTTTTCAAATACAGGTTGTCCGCTGTCTTCAAACCTGCGTTTGCTTTCGGTGATGGTCAGGTAATATTCATCATTCCGGGTACATTTGACATCGAAAAAATAGGTTCTCTTACCTGCCCTGACCACCTGAGAATAAACATCCTGGTTAAATCTGCTGTCAGTGGCTCCGCTGGTTTCTTCGCTCTTTGACGTTGTCATGGTCTTTAATCAGTTTAATACGGTTGAATTTCAAAAGTAAAAAAATAATTTTCAATCACTTACATGTTGAACAAAAAAGAACCATGAATTAATGTAAACTATAAATCAGACCGGCAGCTGATTTGGGCCTTAAAGAAAGCGCCTGGAAAAATCAGGAAATCGGGCTCTTAAGCAGAAATCAGGAATAAATTGCCCGGGTAGCGGCCAGGAGGGTATTCTGAAGCAGGGACACCCTGGTCATGGGACCCACACCTCCCGGGACAGGTGTAATCCATGAGGTTTTCGGGGCAACCTCATCAAACTGCACATCCCCTTTAAGCCGGAAACCCGATTTAGTGGCGGGATCTTCCACCCTGGTAGTACCCACATCGATTACCACAGCACCTTCTTTAACCATGTCGGCTTTTACGAACCCGGGGACACCCATTGCGGCGACCAGGATGTCGGCGTTTGCACAGACCTCCTTCAGGTTGGCAGTTCGGCTGTGTGCAACCGTCACCGTAGCGTTTACACTTTTGTGCGACATCAGGATACTGAGCGGCCGGCCTACAATGTTGCTCCGGCCAATGATTACGCAATTCCTGCCACTGGTCTCAATGCCATATCTTCTGATCAGTTCAACGATCCCGAATGGCGTCGCAGAAACAAAGGCCGGCATACCGATAACCATCCGGCCAACGTTCACCGGATGAAACCCGTCGACATCTTTCGAGGGATCTATGGCTTCAATAATTTTTTGTTCATTGATATGACGGGGCAACGGAAGCTGTACGATAAATCCGTCCACTTCAGGATCGGCATTCAATTCGCTGATTTTGGAGAGCAATTCCATTTCTGTAACATCGTCTTCAAACCGGATCAGCGATGAACGGTAACCTACCTCGGCACAATCCTTTATCTTGTAGGCAACATATGTTTCGCTGCCACCGTCATGGCCAACCAGTATTGCGGCCAAATGCGGTGCCCTGTTGCCGGAGTCGACAAGCTTCTTTACCTCTTCTGCTATCTCAGCCTTAATTTCTGCTGAAATCTTTTTCCCGTCAATGATATTCATAATCTGGTATTAATATGTAATTCTGAACCTAATTCGGTAGGGTATGTCAGGTATAAAGGGTAACCAGACAGGATCCCCCGTCCAGGTCATGCACCACGGCAAACGGCGAGTGGTCATCTTCTTCCCCGCTGAGCCTGCATTCCCGCCATCATTCGCTGTACATTCTTGCCCTGGGCAACCATCTTCATCATTTTGCTGGTCTCGGTGAACTGTTTCAGCAGCCGGTTTACCTCCTGGATGTTGGTCCCGGAACCTTCGGCTATCCTTTTCCTGCGGCTTCCGTTAAGCAGTGACGGGTTCTCCCGTTCCTGAGGGGTCATGGAATGAATGATGGCCTCGATATGTTTGAATGCATCATCTTCAAAATCAATATTCTTAAGGGCTTTCCCCATACCGGGGATCAAGGAGGCAACATCCTTCAGGTTGCCCATCTTTTTGATCTGCTGGATCTGTTTCAGAAAATCGTTGAAATTGAACTGGTCTTTGGCCAGTTTTTGCTGGAGCCTCCTGGCTTCTTCCTCATCGAACTGTTCCTGGGCTTTCTCAACAAGGGAAACAATGTCACCCATGCCAAGGATACGGTCGGCCATACGGTCAGGGTGGAAAACTTCAATAGCTTCCATTTTTTCGCCTGTCCCGACAAATTTGATCGGTTTGTCGACCACTGATCGTATCGACAGGGCAGCACCCCCGCGGGTGTCACCGTCTAACTTGGTCAGGACCACTCCGTCGAAATCGAGCCTTTCATTGAACTCCCTGGCTGTATTCACGGCATCCTGACCCGTCATGGCATCCACAACGAACAGGATCTCGTGCGGCTGAACCTCCGCCTTGATGGCAGCGATCTCCTTCATCATCTGTTCGTCAATGGCCAGACGACCGGCGGTATCGATGATTACGATGTCATTACCCTGCGCTTTGGCATGCTTGATGGCATTTCGGGCAATCATCATCGGATTCATATTCCCCTCCTCTGTATAGACGGGAACCCCGACCTGGCCACCGACCACCCGGAGCTGCTCGATCGCGGCAGGCCGGTAGACGTCGCCGGCAACCAGCAGGGGGTGACGGCCCTTCTTATGTTTCAGCATATTGGCCAGCTTACCCGAAAAGGTGGTCTTACCGGAGCCCTGCAGACCCGACATCAGGATAATGGCCGGACTTCCCTTGATGTTGATATCTGAAAATTTGCCACCCATCAGGGAAGCCAGCTCGTCATGAACCAGCTTAACCATTAGCTGCCCGGGCTTAACTGCCGTCAGAACGTTCATGCCCAACGCTTTATCCTTTACCGTGTCGGTAAAGGTTTTGGCAATTTTATAGTTGACGTCGGCATCAAGCAATGCCTTACGGATATCTTTCAGCGTTTCGGCAATATTTATCTCGGTAATTCTGCCCTGACCCTTCAGCAACTTGAACGACCTCTCAAGCTTTTCACTCAGATTTTCAAACATATAATGCTGCTATTATTTTTTACCGTGCAAAAATATAAAAAATGTTGAGCAAGACAGCAGACAAAGGTGACAGATGAACAAGCAGCCCATCGACATCATAAAATTCATCGGTTGATTTTTATAAAATCATATACATATAAACATATTTTGGTAAATTTGCCGGAAACCGGAAATTCAGACCATAGGAAACCATTATCCGGCAATGTTAAGTTATCTTAAGATAATCAAAAATTATAAAGATATATTTCTTTAATTCAATTTCAGGGACTATTTTTGTTCAGCGATCAGATATAAAATGGCAGATAAAAACAACATAGCAAAAACTAAGGTAAAAGTACCTGAACATTCCATCAGGAGGTTATCGGTTTATCTCAGATATCTTTATTCCGCAAGAGACAACAGTGATTTTTATGTGTCGGCACCAAATATTGCGAAAGAACTCAACTTTGACCCGACCCAGATCGTAAAGGATCTCTCGCTGACCGGCATCAAAGGGAAACCGAGGGCCGGTTACAATACTTTTGAGCTGATACAGGCCATTGAAGATTATCTCAATTTTGACAAATCGAACCGCGCATTCCTGGTCGGAGCAGGAAGCCTCGGATCTGCCCTCATCTCCTATCCGCAGCTGGAGTCCTTCGGAATAAAAATTGTTGCCGCCTTCGATATTGATCCGGAGAAAACAGGAAAGCTGATCAAACGGGTCAACGTTTTACCGGTGAGCCAAATGCCCGAACTGGCCAAAAGGCTTAAGGTTGAGATTGGCATACTGACTACAACGGCCGAAGCAGCGCAACAGGCAACCAACCTGATGGTAGAAAGCGGGATCCGGGCCATCTGGAATTTCGCCCCAATAAACCTTAAAGTCCCCGACGATGTAATTGTGCAAAATACTTCCATGTACTCCAACGTGGCCATCATGCTCAAAAAACTGCAAGCATCAAAGCAAAGCTGAACTCTGGTATATCCATAATAAAAAATTAAAACATGAAGACAATTAAAAGTATCAAATCCCAAACCATCAACATTTTAAAGAATTTTTTCTTTATTTTAAATTTTGGAAAAATCTATACCGGCAGATTGAAGAACGAACCGGACAAAAGTATGGTGAGTCCTTCTGAACCTGTCCTGAAGGAAAACAGCTCGCCCGAATTTGAAGAATACCGCGAAATGTATATGACCCGCTGCCGGTGGTCCTGATGGTACAAAGGTGCCGGACAATCATTATCTTTGTTCCGGATAACATTTACCATGGACAACATACTGATTAGAATTATAGCTGAGCGGCTGTCTGTCCGCGAATCACAGGCAGCCGGTACCGTAAGGCTTCTTGAAGAAGGTTGTACCGTTCCTTTCATTGCAAGGTACCGCAAGGAAAAAACCGGAAGTCTGGATGAGGTACAAATCTCGGAAATCAGGGAACTGCATACCAAACTGCTGGAACTGGAAAAACGGAAAGAAACCATACTGAATACCCTTGAAGAACAGGGGAACCTTACAGAAGCACTGAGAACCCGTATTTCAGAATGCTATAATGCTTCAGAACTGGAAGACATTTACCTGCCCTACAAACCCAAAAGGCGTACCCGCGCTACTATTGCCAGGGAAAACGGACTGGAGCCATTGGCCAGGATAATGATGGCCCAGAATGAAAAGGATCCTGAACGGAGGGCAACCGCCTACCTCAGCGATAAGGTGGAAAGTACAGAGGCTGCTCTTTCCGGTGCTCGTGACATCATTGCCGAGTGGGTCAGCGAAAATGAAAAAGCGAGGAACATCATACGCCACTGTTTCAGCAAAACCGCGGTAATACGGTCTAAAGTGGTCAAGGACAAAACGGAGGACGGAGCCAAGTACAGGGATTATTTCGATTGGCAGGAACCACTCCGGAAATGCCCGTCGCACCGGCTGCTGGCCATGCGGAGAGGGGAAAAGGAGGGCTTCCTGAGGGTGTCTGTCGAATGTGACCCGGTACAGGCGTCCGAGCAACTGGAAAATTTCTTTGTAAAAGGTTATGGTGCCAGTTCCGACCAGGTGAAAATGGCCGTGGAAGACAGCATGAAACGACTGATAATTCCTTCGATCGAAACCGAATTTGCCGCACAGGCCAAAGAGCAGGCCGACAAGGATGCCATCTCCGTATTCGCCGAAAACCTGAAACAACTGCTCCTTGCCCCGCCATTAGGCCAGCAGCGTGTTCTGGCTATCGATCCGGGCTACCGCACAGGTTGCAAGGTGGTCTGTCTGGACAGCCAGGGAAACCTGCTCCACAATGAAACCATTTATCCACATCCGCCCAGGGATGAAAAAAGGCTGGCGGCAAAAAAACTGACTTCCATGGTGGAGGCCTATCAGATAGAAGCAATGGCTATCGGGAATGGAACAGCCAGCCGGGAAACAGAACACTTCGTAAAGAACCTCAGGTACGACAGGGAGCTGAAGGTCTTCGTGGTGAGTGAAGACGGCGCATCGGTCTATTCAGCATCCCCGGTAGCCAGGGAAGAGTTTCCGCAGTATGATGTTACCGTCCGGGGAGCCGTATCCATTGGCCGCAGACTGATGGATCCACTGGCCGAGCTGGTGAAGATTGATCCCAAGAGTATTGGGGTCGGACAGTACCAGCATGATGTGGATCAGAAAGAACTGAAAAACAGCCTCGACAGAGTGGTGGAATCGGCAGTTAACAGTGTAGGGGTAAACGTAAATACAGCCAGTGCACAGCTTTTGGCCTATGTTTCGGGCCTGGGCCCCCAGTTAGCCAGAAATGTAGTGGAATACCGTAAGGAAAACGGACCATTCCCGGACCGGAAATCACTGACAAAAGTTCCCAGGATGGGTGCCAGGGCATATGAGCAGTCAGCAGGATTCCTGAGGATCCCGGATTCTGAAAATCCTTTGGACAATTCAGCCGTACATCCCGAATCCTATTCCGTGGTCGGGAGGATGGCCGGAGATCTCGGATGTCCGGTGAGTAAGCTGATCAGGAACGAATCGCTGATCAGCACCATTGACCTGCAAAAATATGTTTCAGGAGATACGGGTATGCCCACCCTGAAGGATATCGTTCAGGAGCTGGCAAAACCCGGCCGTGATCCCAGAAAGGCCATCAGGGTATTCGAATTTGCCGAAGGGATTTTCAGGATTGAGGACGTGCAACCGGGGATGATCCTGCCCGGTATTGTCAACAACATAACTAAATTCGGCGCATTTGTCGACATAGGGGTCAAGCAATCAGGCCTCGTCCATTTATCTGAAATGGCCGACCGGTTTGTCTCCGATCCCAACGAAATCGTGAAACTACATCAGCATGTGATGGTCAAAGTACTTGAGGTGGATATCCCCCGGAAGAGGATTCAGCTGTCGTTAAAGCAGGCAGACAGGTAGTCGGCTACTCTTCCTCGTCTTCATCCTCATCGAATTCCTGCTCGAATTCCATTTCCAGGAATTCTTCAGCCTCTTCGATAAGTTGGGTTACAAGTTCCTCGTTGTCCGGCTCCTCGTCAATCCAGTGAATTTTCTGGTTACTCCAGAAATCATCGATGTCGCTTTCGATGATAAAGCGTGGATTCAGGTTGTGCACCACATAAATCGTTTCAGGAGCTTCCAGTGAATTGTCGGCCAATAAGAATTTTGGTAACATGATTTTTTATTTATGGTTATAAAACAAATGTACGGTTTTTTTGAAATTGCACAGCGGTTTTAAACCTTATCCGGAAAATTTAATATTATCTAATTTTTCAGTTCCACGATGGTAATTCCCGCTCCCCCGAACTGCACATGCTCGTCCCTGAAAGAGGCGACCATCGGTTCGGACCTGAGGAAATTCCTGATCATTTCCTTGAGTATTCCAAAACCTTTCCCGTGCAGGATCCGAAGTTTGCTGACTTCAAACATAACGGCCTCGTCAATAAAGTTCTGCACCAGGGGAATAGCTTCTTCAGCCCGCATACCACGGATGTCTATTTCGGATTTGAAGTTCATCCGCCGTTCACTGTAATCCAGGGTTAGTGCTAATCCGCTCCTGCCGCGCTTACGTTGTTCCTTCCGAGCTTCATTGGCAGAAACTCTGGAAATATTGGACAATGGGACAGTCACCATCAGGTTACCCAGGGCAACCACCGCATTCTTTTCATTAAAACTGACCAGTTCGCCAATCGCTTCCTGTCCGGTCAGCCTTACCTTGTCGCCCGTCTGCAGCCCGGCATCCTCCTGTCCGGCAGGCTCCTGCAACGCAGGTTTTTCAGGCAGATGCTGTTTTCTCCTTTTCTCCCGCTTTTGCAGTTTTTCCATCTTCCGGATAATCACTTCATCATCGGCCGGCTGATCGGGCTTTACCTGCTCCCGGAGCTGCTCAAGTTCCTGACGAAGCAGTTTTGTCCTTTCCTTATCGGCCTGTGACTCCCTTATCTCCCGGATGATATTTTCGATCTGCCGGTTTACACCCGCCAACAGCTGCTGAGCCTCCTCCTTAGCCTTCTTCAGGATTTCTTTACGCTGCTGTCTAACCTCCTCCAGTTCCTTCTGATAAGTATCGGCCATTTCATCAACCGCCTTTTCTACCTTTCTGATTTTCTGACGTTTGGTTTCCCAATAGTGTTTATCCCTCGAAATGGAGCGGAGGCTTTTATCAAAATCGATATGTTTTTTACCGATTTTCCCGGTGGCATCCTGAAGGATCTCCTCCGGAAGCCCGATTTTCCGGGCAATTTCAAAAGCGAACGAACTGCCGGGTTTTCCGATTTCCAGCCTGAAGAGCGGATCCATCTTCTGTGAATCGTAGAGCATGGCACCATTGACAATACCAGGCACTGAGGACGCGAAATGCTTCAGGTTGGTATAATGGGTGGTGATCACCCCAAAAACCTGCTGATCGTTTAGCTTTCCCAGAATGGCTTCGGCAATGGCACCACCTAACATGGGCTCAGTGCCTGTTCCGAATTCGTCGATCAACACGAGGGTCCGTTCGTTGCTGTACCGTACGAAATGTTTCATATTGAGCAGGTGCGAACTGTAGGTACTCAGATCATTGTCGATCGATTGCTCATCACCGATGTCAATGAAAATATGCCGGAACAGTCCGGTTTTACTTCCCTCCTGAACGGGGATCAGCAATCCGCACTGGAGCATGTACTGGAGCAGTCCGACCGTCTTGAGGCACACCGACTTTCCACCGGCATTCGGGCCTGAAATCAGCAGGATATGGTCCTGGCGGTCTAAGCGGATATCCAGGGGCACAATGGTTCGGTTCTCCCTCCGGAGGGAGAGCATCAGCAGCGGGTGGACAGCCTGGCGCCAGTCGAGAAGGCTTTCATCGTAAAGATCAGGCCTGAGGGCACCAAAATCAATGGCTAATGCGGCTTTAGCCCGTATAAAATCGATTTCCCCCAGGAAGGCATTGGCATAAATCAGGTCGTCAATATACGGTCGGATATCGGAGGACACCGATATCAGGATCCGGATAATCTCCCGTCTTTCGGCATACTCCAGCTCGCGGATCTCATTGTTCATTTCCACAATTTCCGTGGGCTCCACATAGGCCGTTTTACCGGTTGCCGATTCGTCATACACAATCCCCTTCAGCTTTCGTTTGTTAGCCGACAGTACGGGAATTACGGCACGCCCGTCGCGGATAGCGACCGAAGCATCCTCGTCGACCCATCCTTCGCGCTGTGCCTGCTTCAGGATGGCATGGAGACGTTTGGAAATCCCCGATTGCAACGAAAGGATTTCACTCCTGATCTTGGCCAGTTCAGGGGAAGCATTGTCGCGGATTTTCCCTGACTTGTTCAGTACGGTATCGATCCTTTCGGCTATATATGGATAGACACGGATCTGAGAGGCTTTCGCAGAAAGCAATGGCAAGGTCTCAGACCGGGGACCGCTGAAAAAAGAGACCACGGCACGGAGGGTCTCCAGTGCACGCTTCAGGTCGAACAGCTCCTCAACTTCCAGGAAACGACCCTCAAGACGGATTCTTTCCAGGGCTTCGCGGACATCAAAATAAAAACTTACCGGGAAGTTCGGAAATTCACGCAGGATACGCACAAATTCGTCCGTCTCGGACAGGCGGGTATGCACTTCGCCGAAATGGGACATAAAACCCATTTCATCGGCAAGTTCTTCTCCCATGCTGCTGAGACACTTGTTTTTCAACAACTCACGGATCCGGTCAAAGCCAATCTTTACTTCAAAATTATCAGGATATATTGCCTTCATAACGGAAGGCAAAAGTAGAGGATTATGGGGGAATATTGGTAATTTATGATTGATGATTTATTATTTATTATTGATCTCCTTAAGGTAAGTTTCAGATTATGGACAAAACTAATTCTTAACAAACTTTCTGCCTTCAGATTTCATTTCACCGTCAAGCCTTAGGATATAGATACCATCAGGCAGATCCTGCACATCCAGACCCTCTATTTGATATCCTTCTACCCGTTTGACCAGGCGACCCCGGCTGTCGAACACAGAAAATAAATGCCAGCCAGGTTCAAGCCCTTCAAAATGAATCCTGCAGCAAGCAGGATTTGGATAAAACCCAAAACGCTCAGAAATTATTTCGCCAGCTGCTGAGGGTATGCAGGGATCCGAACTTGCTGACCATGTTCCTGTGCGGTTGCCACATTGTACGGGGTAACCGTACAATGGATGTAAATAGGCTATGTTTATATTAAAGCTACCGGAGGCACTTTTCCGGTCGGCAGTCATAATACCCTGCATGGTACCACTGTTGGGCCAGGCATTTACCTGGATGGTAAAAGAATTGTTCACCACAGGAATATCCATAAACTTAAAGGTGGTAGTACCGCACGAATGAGAGAGCGTAATCTCAACATCATAAACATTGTCACTTTTATAATAAAGATGAACTGCGGGATTGTTACCGTAGAAATCCCTGTCGCACTCAGTAATGAATCCGGTCGGATTTCCGGGTGCTTCGGTATTGAGGTATTTTTCATTCTCGGGTGTTCCGTTCAGACTGAAGACCCTTACGGAATAACTCTTTAATGGCTGAAGACCGGTAACCGTAAAGTTGGATCCGGTTCCAAAGTAAACACAAAACCATTCACTTCCCGCTACATTGGAACCGGTACCAAACACCGGGCCTGCGGTATAGGTAAAATTATCCATCAGGGCAGGAACAGTACCGTTTCCTTCTTTTATGAAAACCACAGACTGAGATCCGTTACCGGGAGTCCAGCTAATTCTGGCTGAGTTGGAGGTAATCTCCGATACGATAATAAGAGAAGCCTGAACGGTAGGAGCCACCGTTCTTTGAAGGGTGGTAAAATTCCAGACGGCAGACCATTCACTGGTATCAGAAGCATTTACGGCAGCCACCCTCCAGTAATACTTCGATGCGTACTGCATATCCGTGAGTTGAACAACTGTATCAGACTGAAGGGGAAAACTTATTATGGGAGTGGCAAAATCTGTCTGATCGTCAACCTCAACTAAATATCCGGTGGCACCCTTTGACTTTTTCCACTTTAGCTGAAATGACAAAGGCAGATCCACCGAATTATTCAGAGGAGCCACAAGTTCAGGTGGAGAGAGGGATGTGCCTGCTTCAGATCCAACCGTAACAAATCCGGATGAAGATGTAGCACCCCATGAAAAACCACCAAGATAAGCTCCCTCCATCCGAAAAACAAGCGTATCTCCCTGAAGCAAGATATGCTCATCGCCCTTTACACTGCCACTCTGTAATCCTGCCGGTTCCAATCTCCTTGTAGTCCGCGCAAGGACTGTCATACGACCGTTACGCCGGGCTAGCCACGTTAGTGTGTATGCTTTGGTTCCGGATGAAATACTGATGGCGTACCCGTATTTGCTGACCAGCAAATCCTCAGTCATTTCTCGGGAAAATTCAAAGATCCAGGGCTTTTCATAGATATACACTTCATATCTGTTTGATGAATTTATATGGGAGTTGACCAGATCATGGTTCCCGCCCAGATAATACTTCCTCATTTCTGCAGGCAGGTTTACTTTTACTGAAAGAGGGATATCCCTTACGGTTATATTGCCAGCCTGGTCAGCTGCTTTAACCACCACGGAGTTTCTGAGGGGTGAGACGGCAACATGGGTATCCAGCGCTCCATTGACAACCCGGACATACTCTCCATTGACCATACAGGCTACCGCCCTTTGTTCGTCGACAGACCCACTCACCTGAACAGGTTCATTTTCACGGAGAATCACCTGCCCCGACACTGGTTTGGTTAGTGAAACCACCGGTGGAGCCTTATCTTCAAGGCTCGAGGTACGCAAAAGAGTTCCTTTACGGCCTGTAGCAAAAGCCAAATTCCGGTTTATTGCGGAAACGGAGAAAATATCCTCTGCAGAAACTTCGGATTGTCTGGTCCAGATCTCACCTCCGGAATCTGTTTTGAGGATGATACCTCCGGAACCGGCAGCCCAGCCGGTACCCTGTATAAACCGGACATCAAAAAGATGATTTGGATAGTTGGTATCCATCAGCTGCCAGCTTTCCCCTCCGTCTCCGGTCTTTAGTAAGGTACCATTCAATCCGCAGATAAAACCAGTCTGTTCGTTAATAAAAAAAACCGAACGAAGATGATTCACCGATACAGAACGAATATTCCATGTCGTTCCGCCATCCTGAGTTATCAGGAGTGTACCAAAACTTCCAACGGCATATCCATGCTGCATATCCTTGAAAAATACCGCGTGCAGGGTATCGGTAGTTCCAGTGGTAAGCTTTATCCAGTCGCTTCCACCATTGCTGCTTTTCAGTATCGTGCCATTGTTCCCGGCAATCCATCCGGTCTGATTGTCTGCCATATATAAACCATTTAAAGCAGTGGAAACGCCACTGTTCTGAGGCACCCATGATCCACCGCCATCCATGGTCTTAAGTATGGTACCTTCACCACCAACGGCGTAAGCTGTCAGTGTTCCCGTTGCACATATTCCAAAGAGTGTACTATTGGTATGACCTGACTGTCTGATCCACGTGACCCCGCTATCGCTGGTTTTTGCAATAAACGCGTTCGATAATTTTAGGATTGTATTGCTGTTTCCTGCAATCCATATACTCTCTCCGGATATATCCATCCCATTCAACCAGGCTGTGGTCCCTGATGAAATGCTTTTCCAGGTGGTTCCGCCGTCAATGGTCTTGAGAATAGTCCCGAATACGCCTACGGCATAGGCATTTAAGGCATCAGTAAAACGGATAACGGCCAGATCATAAGGAGGCCACTTAAGCTCCGGCTTAACTGACCAGTCAGAACCTCCGTCTGATGTAACCAATATGGTAGCTCTGTCGGCCGCAATTCCACCATGGATGGAATCGGCAAAATGAACGGAATTGAAGTCAGTTGTTATTCCACTCTCCTGCTTACTCCAGGAAACACCTCCGTTGCTGGTCCTTAGAATCACTCCTCCGGCACCAACAGCCCATCCTGTTTTTTCACTGATAAAGAATATGTCATTTAAACGCTCCGTTATCCCGGTTGGCTGGACTGTCCAGGAATTACCCCCATCGGCAGTGCTGCATACAGTCCCCTCATCTCCTGCAACCCAGCAGTATTGGTCATTCAGGGCATAGATGGCATTAAGGAATTTATTGCCTGAATATTGCTCTGTCCAGGATTCGCCACCATTTAAAGTTTTGCTGATGGAAAATGATGAGATGCTCCATCCCTTCAAGGCATCCGCAAAAGAAATATCATTGTAATAACCCGGGTATTTCACCCAGGTCAACCCACCATCAGTGGTTTTTATGATTTCTGTGTCTCCCAATATCCAGGCTATTTCAGAGGTGACTGCCTCTACCGTTTCAAACCAGGGAGACCCCGATAATCCACTAACCTGCTTTTCAAACAAAAGACCATTATTACCCCCTACCGCCCATCCAGTCTGTGCATCCGCAAAACTACTGGAAAACAGGGTATAGCCTGTGCCGGAGTTAAGCTTATCCCAGGTATATTGCTGCGCCGAAACCGACATTGCAGCAGTAATAATCATCAGAACGAACAAGTATCTTCTGACATGAATAGTCAATAATATCTGCCTTTTCATAACCAATTCCCTTTCACTAAACAATAAATGAAACCTATTAAACAAATGTCAGATATAGACAGAGGATGTTCTCAATAGAACAAGATGGTTTGGAGACGAAAAGCTATTTGAATTTCAAAGAATGAAGAATAATTTCGAAAATACGAAACAATTTACGCAATTTTTTTGACATTTTGTCCGATTATTCCCAAAATATTATTTATGAGATTAACATAATTATATTTCAATTACTTATCCCTGACTGGATAATTTTTCCATAAGCAGGGATTATTTTGCCTGTCATTTTTTCTGGAGACAGGGTTCAAATCTGGTGACTTTTTTCTTATCCTTTGGGTACCTTCTCGTCAGGATACCGTTCGGCGTATTCAACCCAGAAGCTTTTTACTTCCGATTTCATCTCTTTGTGCAGCATGAGGATACCAAAGAGGTTGGGAATGGTCATCAGAGCAATGGCGATGCCTGAGAAAGTCCAGACGATGGTGGTATCGGTGAAGGAGGCCAGGAAGAACCCGATGACGTATGCCAGCCGGTAATAAAGTATCCCCTTCACCCCAAACAGGTAGGTAACAGCCCTGTCGCCGTAATACGACCAGCTGATAGCGGTAGAAAAGGCAAAGAGCAGCAGCCCGATGGCCACGATGTATGCACCATAATGCCCGAACCAGCTTTTGGTAAAGGCCAGGGTGGTAAGCGGCGCACTGTGCATCAGGGACTTGCCGGTAAGAGCAATACCTTCCTGGGAGACCAGTTTGCCATTATTGAACCTCAGCGACCCGTTATAGGGCACACCGCGCTGAGATACTCTGACCTCCTCGGCTACCGAACGGGCATGCAACATGGTCGGGGCTTGCTGAAGGATACCGCCGGTGACCTGAAGTTCCCCGGTGAAGAGGGGAAGGCTGGACTCACCCTTCAGAAAGGAGTACAATTTCTTCACATCGGCTTCATTCTTATCGTCATAGGTTTCGTTAAGCACAACCAGGTCGGCTGTCTGAAACTGATTCTCATGTTTTTCGTTCCATACCCCGGAAGACAGCAACACCATACCTGTAAGCATACAGATGATGATGGTGTCGATAAAAGGTTCAAGCAGGGCCACCAGTCCCTCGGAGACCGGCTCGTGGGCACGTGCGGCCGCATGGGCGATCGGAGCAGAACCCTGTCCGGCTTCATTGGAAAACAATCCACGGTTCACCCCCCGGTTAAAGGCAAAGGCAATGGATGCACCAAGGAATCCGCCTACGGCGGCCGAACCGGTAAACACATCCCGGAAAACCGTAATAAAGGAGGGTATGATATTTTCGTAATTGGTCAGAATCACCGCAAACGCACCAACGAAATAGATCAGCGCCATCATGGGCACCAGCCTGGAGGTTACCGCAGCAATACGCTTGATCCCGCCAATGATCACAGCGCCTAAAAGAACAGCCAGTACAGCGCCCGTCAGGATATGGTTAATCCCGAACGTGGCAAACATTGAGTTGGAAATACTGTTGATCTGTGGCAGGCTTCCGGTACCGAAAGAACTGATAATGGTGGCCACGGCAAAAATAGCCGCTAACCATTTCATATTCAACCGGTTTTTCATGTAATACATTGGTCCGCCGGCAACCGAGCCATCCTCGGCAAACTCACGGTATTTATGAGAAAGGGTTACCTCGACAAACTTGGTGGTCATACCCAAAGCGGCGGTCATCAGCATCCAGAACAGGGCCGCTGGTCCGCCCAAATGTACGGCAAGGGCTACGCCGGCAATATTTCCGGTTCCCACAGTACCCGACAACGCCGTAGTAAGTGCCTGAAAATGGGATGTATCACCTTTATCACCTTCCTTATCAAATTTACCCCGGACAATCCTTAAGGAATGTTTCAGATATCTGAATTGCGGAAATTTCAGGTAAAGGGTAAAAAAAAGACCCGTTCCGAGAAGCAGAAAAACAAACCATTGTGAACCGCCGATATATCCGTCAATTTGGCCAAGAAAGTCGTTAAGTTGATGCATTATGCTGATTCTTTCAAAATTCAGGATAAAAATAGTATTCTGTTTTTACGTGCAAAACCATTAGGGCTGATATTTGCAGAAAATATACATAAGACATCAGACATCAGTCCCTCAGTATAAATAATAGAGTCCGTTCTAAAATAACAATTGAATGCATTATTTTTAAGCGTTGCTCCGTGCACGGATACCGTTTTGTCTATGATGCAAGACATCATACATCAGTCTGGTACTGCATTAG
>JAUWAB010000105.1 GCA_030602265.1 Prolixibacteraceae bacterium
CAGGAAATCACCGTGACCATCACCGATGGAAAGGTATTCATCAACGACGCTCAGGTGATTGTAGCCGACATTGTAGCTGGTAACGGCGTGGTACACGTCATCGACGTAGTGCTGATTCCTGCACCGGGTGTAAAAATTTCCGAACACCAGAATCTCGGTAAAATAATAACCGACACAAATGGCATGACTCTTTATTTCCTGTCGCGTGATGCGAAAGATTTTTCAAACTGCACCGGAACATGTCTTGAAAACTGGCCAGTCTTTTACAATCCCGGATTAATGGTTGGAGAAGGACTCAACGCTGATGATTTCGGAACAATCGTTCGTGAGGACGGGATGAAACAAACCACCTATAAAGGTTGGCCATTATACTATTACATTCATGACATAAATCCAGGTCAGGCCATAGGCGATGGCCGTTCAAATACCTGGTTTGCTGCCAAGCCTGATTACACCATCATGCTGGTCAATAACCAGCTGGTAGGTAATGATGGTAAAAACTACAAAGGAGATTATACCGCAGGGTATCAGATCATCCAGTATTTTACGGATGATCGTGGAAGAACCTTGTACACATGGACCCGTGACTTTTTCAATACCAACAAGTTTACACGTCAGGATTTTTCAAACAATGGGAACTGGCCTGTTTATGAAGAAGATAATATCGTAGTTCCTTCTACCCTTGATGCTTCACTCTTCTCATCGATTGATGTTCATGGCCGTAAGCAGATGACTTACAAAGGATGGCCGCTCTATTATTTCGGTGCCGACGGCAATGTCCGTGGCAATACGAAGGGTGTTAGTGTTCCGTCTCCCGGAATCTGGCCTGTTGCCCGTCAGAACATGGAAGCAGCCATGCCCGCCACCGTGGTTGACATCGTAGTCAACAGCGAGGCACATAACATCCTCGAAGCAGCCGTTATCGCTGCCGGATTGGCAGAAACCCTCTCCGGAACAGGTCCTTTCACCATCTTCGCCCCAACGGATGCCGCTTTCGAAGCGCTGCCCGAAGGTACCGTAGAAACCCTGCTCCAGGATCCCTCAGGGCTCCTTACCCAGATACTGCTTTACCATGCTGTGGCCGGTAAGGTCATGTCTACCGACCTCTCCAACGGCATGAAAGCCACCACCGTCCAGGGACAGGAAATCACCGTGACCATCACCGATGGAAAGGTATTCATCAACGACGCTCAGGTGATTGTAGCCGACATTGTAGCTGGTAACGGCGTGGTACACGTCATCGACGTAGTGCTGATTCCGGAGACTACAACCAATGTTACGGATATCTCCGGAGGTGAGACAATGTTCAGCATGTATCCCAACCCGGCCTCATCCACGGTTACCTTTGACCTCAGGAATCTGGACACGTTCGCTCCTGCAACTCTTTCTATCTATTCTATGGATGGAAGAATGATCAGGCAGATGCCTGCTATTGACCCGGTAATTAACTACGATGTACGTGACCTGAAAAATGGATTGTATATAGTTGTTCTGAAACAAAATAACCGTATTAGCACTGAAAAGCTGATTGTCAGGTAAGTGTAAGTTTTTGGTTGTTTGTTTTATCCTCCTGCCTCCGGGCAGGGGGATTTTTTTTGGGTAACCTTTTGCAAACCATCCGGATTTCCTATTTTTGGCTGCGAATATGAAATTTTTTAGAAACAGCCTTGAATCTTTTAAACATTATTATTATGAGGAAAATTTTCACCCGGTTAACCTTCACCATTTTAGTCGTTCTTTCAACTTTCATCTCCGGAAATTCCCAGCAACGGGGCAATATAGTTGAATATTTCGGGAGGGAGCGAGTCGAACAGATCGAGGAAGGAACCGTATTCCATACTTTTACTGAAGGCCTTACCATGCCTTTGGGCCCCGGAAGCGGCGGTGTGGTGCCGGCACGTGATATTATCGCCTGGCATTATGCCAATGGCACTTTCAAAACCCCTGCAGCAGGTGCATTCCTTCATCCGGTTACCAATCCCGAAGACTCGGTATATGTCTGGGAAAAGCTGGACGCCAATGAGGAAGGATTATTTCAGAGCAGGACCATGCGGCGCGCCTATCTGTACACCAGTCTGCAATCACCCCGGCAGGAAGTGGTCCTGTTAGACGCCAAAGGACACACCCGGCTATATGTCAATGGCTTACCCTACGAAGGGGACCATTATGATTTCGGTTATACCCTGATTCCCTTTAAATTGAAAAAGGGTCTCAATGAATTTATTTTCACCCCCGGAAGATTTGGCCGGGTGAGTGCCCGCCTCGTTGCACCGGAAAAACCGGTTATGCTGACCCAGAGGGATATGACCCTTCCCTCCCTGATAAATGGAGAAACCGGTGAAAAGTGGGCCGCCATCCGGGTAATTAATGCCAGCGAGAAAGACATCAGCAACCTGCTTATTCAATGTGTACTGCAGTCGGGTGAAGAGGCCACTTACGCAACCGGCAACGTCATGGCACTCAGCGTCAGAAAGTTGCCTTTCAGGATACCTTCAACATCCGTTAAGCAGTCAGAAGGAAAGGTAAAAGCCACCATCATTCTCAAAGACCAGAACGGCAAAGAAATCGACCGCTCAGAGATTGTACTGAACCAGCATGGGCCGGATGTTCATCATGAGCGGACATTCATCAGCCAGATCGACGGAAGCGTACAGTATTACAGCGTTGCTCCATCAACCGGTGCCACAGGGGGACAGGCCCTTGTGCTCTCGGTCCACGGGGCCGGGGTGGAAGCCAGAAACCAGGCAAGAGCCTATAAGCAGAAAGACTGGGCGCATGTGGTTGCAGCTACCAACCGTCGCCCATACGGTTTCAACTGGGAAGAATGGGGCCGGAAAGATGGTATGGAAGTATTGGCTGAGGCCAAAAAGGTTTTCAAGACCAGTCCGGAACTTACTTACCTCACCGGCCACTCCATGGGCGGGCACGGGACATGGCACCTCGGGGTGACCTATCCCGACCATTTTGCGGCAATCGCTCCCTGTGCCAGCTATCCCGACATTTTAGGCTACGGCCGTGGACCGGCAGATCCAAGATATCAGGATGACCCGCATTTTGGCATGTTCATGCGAAGTGCCAATGGAGGGCGCACCTTTGACCTGAAAAGGAACTTCCTGCAATCGGGAGTTTATATCCTTCATGGCGACGACGACACGGTGGTTCCGGTAACCCAGGCGCGTAACATGCGCGAAACCTTAGGGGCATTCCACAACAACTTTGTCTATTACGAATATCCAGGCGGATCGCATTGGTACGGTGATCACAGTGTCGACTGGCACCCCATTTTCACCTACTTTAAATGGCAGTCGATTCCGGAGAAAAATGAGGTGAAGCACATTGAATTCCATACCGCTTCTCCCGGAATTTCCGCTTCCAACTATTGGATCACCATTTACCAGCAGGAACATCCGTTCAAATTCTCTTCTGTCGTGTTTGACCGCACGGGCGACACCATTTCGGGTACCACGGATAACGTTACTGCACTGAAACTTGAATTATCCGCATTGAAAACGGACAAGAATCCCTTGCTGATTATCGACGGACAAACCCTTCAGGCAAACACCACCCTTGATGTCATGCTGAAAAAGGAGTCCGGGAAATGGTCATTGGCCACCGCCAATCCGGCGGAAAAAAATCCGGTTAGGAACGGCGGTTTCAAAAACGCCTTCGACAACCGGGTAGTTTTTGTATATGCCACCAACGGGTCGAAGGAAGAGAACGAATGGTACAGGAACAAGGCCCGTTTCGATGCCGAGGCATTCCAGTATAAGGCCAACGGCTCCATAGAAGTGATTTCCGACAGGGAATTCAAACCGGAAAACTTTGCCGACCGCAACGTGGTACTCTATGGAAATGCCGTCAACAACCGGGCGTGGAACCTTCTGTTAACCGGATGTCCGGTTACCGTGCGCAGTAATGAGATCGTTTTCGGGGACCAGGTTTTTAAAGGTGACGACCTGGGCATCTATTTTGTGTATCCGCGCCGGGATTCAGAAACGGCCAGTGTGGGGGTGGTTGCAGGAACCGGAATCAAGGGCATGAAAGCCACTTTCCCGAATGACTATTTTTCCGGCGTAAACGGATATCCCGACCTGGTACTTTTCAACCATCAGTGGCTGAAAGGCGGTTTTGAGGGAATTCAGGTCACCGGATTCTTTAATAATGACTGGAGTATCGGCGAACATTTTGCCCGATAATATTAACATAATAATCAGAGAGGCTGTTTCCTGCAATGGAGGCAGCCTCTTTTTTTTCAAGCCTGGCAGTGCTTCATTTTTTTGACTTTTAAAAAAATTGTTCGTACATTGGAAACCCGGAAAATCAGGCCTTCAGGACTGAAGACCATCAATAAAACCAGTGCTTATGGAACAATATATTCTTTCACTTGACTCAGGAACCACCAGTAACCGGGCCATCCTTTTCAACCATTCCGGTGAAATCGTTGCCATGGCCAACCAGGAGTTTGAACAGATCTATCCCCAGCCGGGATGGGTCGAACACGATGCCTTAAGGATCTGGGAGACCCAGCTGGATGTTGCAGTAAAGGTTATTCAGAAGGCAGGGATCGATGCCGGGCAGATCTCCGGGATCGGGATTACCAACCAGCGTGAGACCACTGTGATATGGAACAGGGAAACCGGACAGCCGGTGTCGAATGCGATCGTCTGGCAGGACCGGCGTACCTCTGATATATGCCAGAAGCTTCAGCAGGAGGGATTTGAACCGGTCATTACCGGAAAAACCGGACTGGTAGCCGATGCCTATTTTTCAGGAACTAAAATCAGATGGATACTGGATAATGTCGCGGGTGCCCGGGAGCTGGCCGATGAGGGGAAACTGGCCTTCGGCACCATCGATACCTGGCTGATCTGGAACCTTACCCGCGGCAGGCTGCACATCACTGATGTCACCAATGCCAGCCGGACCATGTTGTTCAATATCCACACCCTGCAATGGGACCCCGAACTGCTGGCCATGCTGGGAATACCCGAATCCATTCTTCCTGAAGTAAAACCATCGAGTCAGCTTTACGGCACAACCGACCCGGAAATCTTCGGTCTGGAAATTCCGATCAGCGGGATAGCCGGAGACCAGCAGGCTGCACTGTTTGGCCAGATGTGCCTGAACGAGGGAATGGTCAAGAATACCTATGGGACAGGCTGTTTTGTGGTGATGAATACCGGCAGCAAACCCATTGCTTCAGGGAATAAGCTCCTCAGCACCATCGCCTGGCAAATCGGTGACCAGGTAACCTATGCCATCGAGGGCAGTATCTTTATGGGTGGAGCTGTAGTGCAATGGTTACGCGACGAACTGGGACTGATTACCAAATCATCTGATATTGAAGAATTAGCCGGACGGGTGGAGAACAACGGCGGAATCTATTTTGTACAGGGGTTCGTAGGATTAGGGGCTCCACACTGGGACCAGTATGCCACCGGTGCGATCATCGGCCTGAGCCGCGGCACCAATAAATCGCATATCGCCAGAGCGGTTCTGGAAGGGATCGCCTTCCGGACCATGGAAGTTATCCACACTATGGAAGAAGATGCCGGCATCACCATGAGCGAACTGAGAGTGGATGGCGGCGCTTCGGTGAACAACCTGCTGATGCAGATTCAGTCCGACACCATTTTCAAAAGGGTAGTCAGGCCGAAAGTAACCGAAACCACTGCGCTCGGGGCAGCTTACCTGGCCGGACTGGCCACAGGGTTCTGGAGCAGTCTGGAAGAACTTCAGAAACAGTGGCAGGTGGAAAAACAGTTTGAACCTAAGACACCAGCAGAAGTAATGAATACCCGGATATCCAACTGGAAAAGAGCCGTTGAACGAAGCAAAAACTGGTACACATCCCATTAACACCAAACGATGAAACGAGAAACCGTATTGAAGAGAGTCCGGAAAAAAGTAAAACTCTGGGACATTGTAGTCATCGGAGGAGGGGCCACCGGACTGGGTGTCGCCGTGGATGCGGCATCAAGGGGTTATAAGACGCTGCTCCTGGAACAAATCGACTTTGCCAAGGGAACATCCAGCCGCAGTACCAAGCTGGTGCACGGGGGTGTCAGGTATTTGCAGCAGGGCGACATCGCGCTGGTTTTTGAAGCGCTGAAGGAGCGCGGACTGATGTTCAAAAATGCTCCTCACCTGGTAACCAACCAGTCGTTTATCATTCCGTCGTACGACTGGTGGGGCGGGCCGTTTTACACAGTCGGGCTGAAGGTATACGACATCATGGCCGGCAAGTTAGGGCTGGGTCCTTCCAAAATGCTCAACCGCGAGGAAGCCATAGAGGCCCTGCCAACTGTGGAGCAGAACGGACTGAAGGGAGGCACCGTATATCACGACGGACAGTTCGACGATTCCCGGATGGCCATCAGCCTGGCACAAACCTGCATGGATTATGGCGGATCGGTACTGAATTACTGCATGGTGACAGACCTTATCAAAGAGGAGGACCTGGTTACGGGAGTGGTTGCTGTAGATCAGCTTTCCGGGGAGGAATACAAGATAAAATCCAAGGTAGTGGTCAATGCGACCGGGGTTTTTGTAGACGACATTTTCAGGATGGATGTTCCGGATGCCCGGCAGACCATCGTTCCCAGTCAAGGTATACACTTGGTACTGAGCCGGGAATTCCTGCCCAACGAATCGGCGGTAATGGTTCCGCACACCCCCGACGGAAGGGTGATGTTTGCCGTACCCTGGCACAATCATGTGGTGGTCGGGACCACCGACACCCTGATCGATCATCCCTCGCTGGAACCTGTCGCTTTGGATACGGAGATCGACTTCCTGCTGGAAACCGCCGGTCAATACCTGACCAAGCAACCTACCCGGGAAGATGTACTCAGTGTTTTTGCCGGACTCAGGCCATTAGCCAAACCGGATGACGAGAAAAAAGCCACCAAGGAGATCAGCCGCGGACACAAAATCATTATCTCGTTGTCGGGACTGATCACCATTACCGGCGGAAAATGGACAACCTACCGGAAAATGGCCGAGGATGTGGTCGAGAAGGCCATTATGTTGGGCGGCCTTCCGGAGAGGGAGTGCATCACCCGGCATATGCCCATTCATGGATACCGGATGGACATCGACCCGTATAAAGACCCGATGGCGCCATATGGGCTGGACAAGGAAAATGTGCTGGCTCTGGAGGAAGATCATCCTGAATTACAGGGATTCCTGAGCGAGAAACTGCAGATCAGGAAATCACAGGTCATTTGGGCGGTGAGGGAAGAAATGGCCCAGACGGTGGAAGATGTACTCGCCCGACGGACCAGAGCCTTATTCCTGGATGCCAGGGAGAGTATGCAGATAGCTCCCGAGTGCGCACGTCTGATGGCCGGGGAGATGAAAAAAAGCGAAGAGTGGGTGAATGCACAGGTCGCTGTTTTCAATGATTTAGCCAAAAACTATGTAATCAATCCTAAATAGAAACCATATGACTGAATATTTTGCAGAATTTCTGGGAACCTTTATCTTGATCCTTTTGGGTAATGGAGTGGTAGCCAATGTCAACCTGAATAAAACACACAGTCACGGAAGCGGTTGGATCGTCATCACTGCCGGGTGGGGTATGGCGGTATTTGTGGCCGTCTTTGCCGTCAAGGATTTCAGCGGAGCGCATATCAATCCGGCGGTAACGCTTGGGCTGGCCATGAGCGGATTATTCACCTGGGGCAAAGTGTTGCCCTTTATCCTGTCGCAGATGTTGGGGGCGATGTTGGGGGCAGCAACGGTTTATCTCTATTTCAGGGAACATTTTAAAATCACGGATACCCCTTTTGTGAAAAGGCATTGTTTCTGCACCACTCCAGCGATCAGGAATTACAAAAGCAACTTTTTTTCAGAGTTTGTCGGAACCTTCGTGCTGGTGTTAGCGGTATTGCTCATCCATCTGCCCTCATTGGAGATTGAGGGTGTTTCGTCGGCGAAAGTCGGACTGGGCTCCCTGGAGGCCTTGCCGGTAGCGTTGCTGGTTTTTGCCATTGGTCTCAGTCTGGGCGGTACAACCGGCTATGCCATCAATCCCGCCCGCGATTTAGGTCCAAGGATAGTCCATTCCTTGCTGAGAATGCCGGCGAAGGATAGCAGTGACTGGTCCTACTCATGGGTACCCATCATTGGTCCGGCAACCGGGGCAGGGGTTGCTGTGTTGATATACATGGTCCTGAACGGGATGGGGTGAATGTAATGGCGGTCAGGGCCATTCGAGTAATAAAAAATATTAAGGGAAATAATTTCAGGGAATATTTACTCCCTTGAATCGGGTAAGTCTTACTTACGTTAGACTGCCTTTAATCCAATTTGCGCAAGAAGCGAATCATCAATTGTACTATTCAAATATTGGGGGAGTTGTAACTCTTTTATGTATTTCAGGCTCCCGCATATCCGCTGGTCACGATCGATCCCTACACATTTACCAGGTCAACTATCAACTAATCCTATAACAACCATGAATTTCTCTACGTAGAAAGAAACAAAAATAAACGACTCAAATCTTATCATTATGAAATCATCAGCTGTTTTAAGTTTTATTCTGGCAATTGTTCTTGGGGCTTTTTCATTGTCGTGCAGTGAAAAAAAACAGGACACGGCTGGGGCCGTACCCCAGGATGATGTATCCACGTATCTGGGCCAATGGACCTTCGATTTTGGAAGGAGCTCGGTGGGCTGGCTCAAGGTACGTCAGGAAGATGGCTACCTGGATGCCGACCTCATGTGGGGAGGCGGAGGTGTTTTTTACGGCTTGCCCTATGTTTACGTATCAGGTGACAAGCTATATCTGGGAAGAAACCCACGCAGAGCGGTCCTGACCAAGGACGAGGAAGGCAATCCCGGTCTGACCAGGAACATTCCCACATGGATTGAACTCAAAGCCGAAGGGGATAAAATTACAGGCTACTATTTTAGTCCGAAAGCCAATGGCATCGGATTGGATTCCGTACACATCAGAGGAACCAGACTGCCCGAATTGCCACCTTCTCCGGATATTTCAAGCCTGAAATTCGGAGAACCCATTAAGCTGATTCCGAATGATAATGATCTTACAGGATGGAGTTTGATCGAAGAGAATTTGAAAAACGGCTGGTCTGTGAAGGATGGGATACTGACCAACGACCCGGTTCAGGTAGAAGGCGAACCCACCATCAGATATGGAAACCTTCGTACCGAACAGGTATTCGAGGACTTCAACCTGAAACTCGAAGTGAATGCTCCTCCCAAAAGCAACAGCGGCGTTTATCTGCGTGGCATGTATGAAGTACAGGTAGCCGACTCCTATGAACGCCCGCTCAACTGGGGAGGCAGCATGGGAGCCATATTTACCCGGATCACTCCGACGGTAAAAGCCGAAAAACCTGCAGGCGAATGGCAGGAACTGGACATCACACTATGCAACCGCCATGTGACAGTTAAAGTGAACGGTGTAACCGTTATCGACAACCAGCCTCTCGAGGGAGCCACCGGCGGAGCCATCCAGTCGGATCCGTTTGCACCCGGACCTATCTACCTGCAGGGAGACCATACCGCCATTTCATTCAGAAACCTGGTACTTACTCCTATCATCCACTGATCAGTAAATTGTAAACCAATAGGTATGAAATTGCCAAAACTGCAGAAACTCGAACCATAATGATGAACGTTTCTCAGGGTGCCCCGATACTATCGGGGCCATCTGACCATTAAAAATTAAAACAACAATTCACATGGAATCTGAAAATTCA
Source organism: Prolixibacteraceae bacterium (assembly GCA_030602265.1). GTDB lineage: Bacteria > Bacteroidota > Bacteroidia > Bacteroidales > Prolixibacteraceae > UBA1413. The sequence continues at coordinate 9,732 of JAUWAB010000105.1, forward strand.
AAAAA
>JAUWAB010000156.1 GCA_030602265.1 Prolixibacteraceae bacterium
TAATCGTAGGTGAAGGTTTTAAATAAATAGTGGTTGGCCAGACCGATGAAAAGGATCAAGAGCCCAAAAAAGGTAAGAAGGATGACCGGAATATGCTTCCTGTTCAGTTTGTATTTCATTATTATAGGTTGTTATTCAATAATTGAACGTTTAATTCTGGTCAATGGGTTCATCAGGTTGATTTATTTCCCGGGGTAAAAATTTCCTCACAGACAGATCGTCAAAATAAGCCGCTCTTTTCCCGGGGTTCCACAGGTACAACTTGAGGGGCTGGCCTACAATTTTTTCGGTTATTTCCAGCCGGATACGTAATAACTCCCAGCCATTCTCATCCAGAATAACCGCTTCATTCCTCGCAACATAAAAATCGTCGGGATTTTGGGCGGCTACCACCAGGTTCCCTTCCGAACGATCCGAATGACGCCATACCTCGATGATATACATTTCCCCGGCTTTTGTGCCTTCTATGGTATAGTCGATGGCAAATGGGTTCGATTTCTCCAGTTTTATGGAATTTGGCCCAGACCGTACCCTCTCTTGTGAAACGGCATTTACCGGCCCGAAGGGGATTTCTCCGGATCCCACAAAATATTTTCCGTCCGGGCTGAATTGGTCAGCATTAAAAAACAGAGAATCCGCCGGAACCCATTGGTCATTCTTCTTTTCAGGCTGATATCTCAGTGTGTCAAGTATATATATATTCTGGGCCTCGCCTTTGTACACCCTGGTCAGGGGTAATCCCCTTGCGGCCATTTCGATGATCTGGGCTGTATCAGCCGGGCAATTCAGCACGACGATCCGGTTACCGTTCATTTCAACGATTTCATGCAGGCTTGTTTTTATGTTCCAGTTGGTGTAGGTATCGCTGGATAATTCATAGAAATAGGTTTTGGGAAAGGTTGCCTTGAGGTGCCTCATCAGTTTGCCTTTTGCAAAATCATTCCCGAATTTCAGGCCGGTAAACGGGTTGATGGAATAGATATAATAGTTTATCCGGGTGTAACCGCCATAGTTTTCATCCAGCCATTTCGAGGACTGGTCAATCTCTTCGCTCGCCGCAAGGTACTGACGGTTGGAAATGATCATCCAGCGGGGATGGTTCCAGGCAATAAAAACGGCCAGCAGCAGGGTGGCAACAGGAAACAGGTATGGGCCCATCTCTGGCTTTCCGGCTAAACGCAATACAATGGTTATGATCAGATACAGGGAAATCCCGGCCAGGAGCATGACCGGAATCAGATAATGGTTTCCTCCGTAATGCTTGGCGACCAGTAATATCCCGAAAATGTAAACGCTCAGGAGGGCAGCCAGAAGGTTCATTTCACGGGTAACCGCGTTTCGCTTCCGGGAGAAGATACCTGCCATCAGGGTTGCAATACCAGTTATCAGGACAAGGGTAATCGACAGGTTGGCTGTCAGGATCTTCTTAATATTCGGAATATAGGTTTGCAGATCGATGATTTTTTTCTCACCATGCCCGTAAATGCCCGAATGGGTGATCATGTTCCTGAACCAGTGGTACATACTGTCGTACTCGGGAATGGCGGGAATGGTGAACAGTACAAAGGAAACCACCAGTGCGGCCAGGAAGGCTGCCTTTTTCCTCAGGCCGGGCAACACCATAACCGGAAAGATGACCAGCGGCAGGAAGGTGGCCTTGGTTCCCAGTCCGGCTCCCGTAATCAGTGCAAACAAAAATACATACCTCCATGGTCGCGGATGCTCGTCGTGATAATAGTACAGTACGGCCAGGGCATACAGTCCGGTGATAAAAAACAGCATGGGCTCCGGGGAAAGTTTGGCCCAGGTAACATCCAGAATATAGGTGGAGGTTAGCATGGATACCTGAAAGAAAAGGGCAATCCATGCCGACTTCGTTTTCCTGAATACTGCCCATCCCAGAAACAGAAGGAAAAGCGTATTAAGAAAAACCAGCACTTTTCGGGTACTTTCGATAAAGTAGTCCGGGTTTCTGAGCACCCGTTCAATGATTTTTTCATTTTCAGGATTGTGAAACACATGGATCACACCTGCGGTGGCAGCGCTCAGCTGGATCAGGGTTGTCCCCGGATTGTCGATATGCCCTACGCTTTGTCCGTCGAGAATGCACAGCGCATTCATCAGGTATATATATTCCGGATCATTCGGGTAGTTGTTCCTCTCAAAACTTAAACCGGCCCATAAAAAAACCAGCGGTAAAATAATGATGCCGTATTTCAGCGGTTTCGGTTTTTTCGTCATTGTTGCTGCCCGATTGGTTGTTGATTATCTGAAGATATTCCGGATTACTTTTGAAAGATGTCATATTTGGCCAGGTTCCATTTTTGCAGACGGAACTGCATGGACGTCCTGAGCACTCCCAACCCGTAAATGGAACTGTTTTTCAGGTTTATGCTCGATGCATCCTCAAAATATTTGGTCGGGCAGGTGATTTCAGCAATTTCGTACCCTGCATACCAGATCTGTGCAAGCATCTGGTTGTCGAATACAAAGTTGTCTGAATTGGCTTCGAAGTTGATGTTTTCAAGCACTTCGCGGGTAAATGCCCGGTAGCCGGTATGGTATTCGGATAATTTGGCGTTCATCAGCAGGTTCTGAACCATGGTAAGACCCCTGTTGGCAACATATTTTATCATGGGCATGCCTCCCTTCAGAGCGCCTTTCCCCAGAATACGCGAGCCCAGCACAACATGGTACAGGCCGCTGGAGAGCAGGTGCGCCATGGCTGGAATCAGCCTTGGGGTGTACTGGTAGTCGGGATGTAGCATGATGACAATGTCTGCATCCAGTTCCAGCGCTTTTTTGTAGCATGTTTTCTGGTTCCCTCCGTACCCTTTGTTCTTTTCATGTATCAGGATATGGCCGATGCCCAGTTCCCGGGCTACCTTAACCGTGTCGTCCTTGCTCTGGTCGTCCACCAGGATGACCTCGTCGACAATGGAAGTATCTATTTCCCTGAATGTTTTCTCTAAAGTTTTAGACGCATTGTAGGCCGGAAGCACCACCACTATTTTTTTGTTGTTAATCATCAGTCTGTCTCAGTTTATAATAGAGCCAAAATTATATATTTTTCAAAACTTTGGCCATACATGAACTTTAATTAACTGATTTTACACAAACCGGCATGTGCTTCCTGGTCGC
>JAUWAB010000041.1 GCA_030602265.1 Prolixibacteraceae bacterium
ATAAAGTTTCTTTATAAGCAATAGGCAAAATTGATGTCGAAATTATCCACGGAATAAATGGATAATTGTTTAATGTTTTATATATTTGCTTAAACAAATTTAAAATTTATTACCATGACACAAGTTCAGTTTAACCACGCGCTGATGAGTTTAAGTGACAAGCTTTATTACTATGCGTTAAGCCTTACATCCGACAGCGAGAAGGCCAATGACCTGCTTCAGGAGACCTTCCTAAAGGCACTGACTTACAGGGATAAATTTGAATCAAATACCAATTTTAAGGCCTGGGTGTATACCATCATGAAAAATACCTTCATTAATGATTACCGCCGCAGTAACAAAATGAAAACGGCTTTCGACAGTTCGGTCAATGAGTATCATCTGAACATGCCCAACGGAAAGGGATTTCCTTCTCCTGAATCCAGAATCAGTACAAATGATATCAATCAGTCGATACAATCTCTCGAGGACGACTACAGGATTCCGTTCACCATGTTTGTTGAGGGATACAAGTACAAGGAAATTGCAGAAACGTTGAACCTTCCTTTAGGGACCGTCAAGAGCCGCATTTTCTTTACCCGCAAAAAACTGGAATCGCTCCTGATTGAATATTCACCAAATTAATCTGTTTTTTTAGGTAACTACTGAATTATTTCCATAATTCTTTACGGGTATCCCTTTGCCGGGATATCTTTTTGGGTTTATGCCCCCATTGATATCCTGACCACCATTCTTTTCACCGGCGCCTGGTCTCCAAAATCTCCTTCAGGTTAAATCACCATGATCGGCAAACAAAACCATTTATACCAGAATAAATGTTTTAATTTTACTGTTCAAACATTTTTATTCTGTTGCCGATGGACCTCACATCAATTTTGCTGATTATTCTGCTGATATTGGTTTTTGCAGTCATCATTCTGATCATTTCCCTCCGCCCGGAATGGAAAGCAAATGATTTGATCCGCACTGAGATACGGGAGATTACCGGTATGATCACTTCGCTTGAGAGAAACCTGAAGGAAGAATTCAGGACAAACCGGGAGGAAATGAACCGGATTTCGCGTGAAAACCGGGAGGAATTAGCCGGCACCCTGAGGGAATTCGGTGACACATTTGACCGGAGTGTCCGCTCTCAGAACGACCTGCTTCGCGATCGTTTTGGATTGATCGAAAAGCAGCAGGATAAGCTGACAGAGGCTACAGAGAAGAAACTGGAAGAGGTACGTGTTACGGTTGGTGAAAAGCTCCAGCAGACCTTGAGTGAGCGTTTAGGCCAATCGTTCGAATTGGTAGGCAGGCAGCTGGAGAGTGTGCAGCAGGGTTTGGGTGAGATGCAGTCGCTGGCACAGGATGTTGGTGGATTGAAACGTGTTCTGAGCAATGTAAAGATGCGTGGCGGAATAGGAGAGGTGCAGTTAGCCATGCTCCTTGAGCAGATCCTGGCCCCTGATCAGTATGAAGCCAATGTGAGGACAAAATCGGACAGTGCTGATACGGTAGAATTTGCCATCAGACTGCCTGGCAGAGATGATCAGGGAAGCACGGTCTGGTTACCTGTAGATGCCAAATTCCCGCGGGATGTTTACGAACAACTGCAGGATGCCTATGATTCCGGCGATCCCGGCCGCATAGAACCTGCTCAGAAATATCTTGAAAATACCATCCGTAAAATGGCTCGTGATATCCGGGACAAATATATCGATCCCCCTAATACGACGGATTTTGCCATTATGTTCCTGCCATTTGAGGGCATTTATGCCGAAGTGGTCAGAAAGGCGAGCCTCCTGGAAGAGCTGCAGCGTACCACGAAAGTGGTGGTCACCGGTCCGGCCACCCTGGCAGCCATACTTAACAGCCTCCAGATGGGATTCCGCACGTTAGCCATACAGCGCCGCAGCAGTGAAGTATGGAAAGTCTTAGGAGAGGTGAAAAAGGAATTCGAGTCATTTGGCGGGCTGTTGTCCAAGGCCCAGGGAAATATCCAGACCGGTCTCAGTCAGCTTGATGATGTGATGGGGAAACGCACCAGGGCTATTGAGCGCAGGTTGCGGGAGGTGGAGAGCGGTGAGACCGGTGACCGGTGAATAGTAAACGGTGAACAGTAAACGGTAATCAGTAATGAGTAACCGGTAACCGGTAACCGGACCTGGCCATGAAAAACGGTGTAGGGGCAAGCCATGGCTTACCCTGTTTTCTATGCCGGTAAACGGTAAACGGTGAACAGTAAACCATGAACAGTAAACAGTAAATGGTGAACAGTAAACCGTGAACAGTAAACGGTGACAGTATGACAAACGTAACTGGTCGGAAATGATCCGTAGGATCAATATATCGGTAGCCTGGCAGGATCAGATCTCTCTCATTAGGCCCAATCTCATATAGGGATGGCATATTTATAACAGTTGCCCGTACAGGGCCCAGGTGTGTCCTGATGGGAGCAGGAGATGACAGGGAGGGCGTCCTGGTTGTGCACGGGGTGATACTCCTGTATCCGGGGTTACACCCAGGGGTATGGTAAGGTCACCCTTACAGGGCTTAGGGCTGCAGGGTGGTTGCCTTGGCAGGCAGGTCCGGTCTCCGGTCTACAGTCTCCAGTCTCCGGGTTGTTACCCCAGGTTATTGTAAGGTCACCCTTACAGGGCTTAAGGCCGCAGGCAGATCCGGTCTCGGTCTACAGTCTCCGTTTACCGTTTACTGCTTACCGTTTACTTTTCAACTGATAACGGCCCAGTCGAACTCGGTTGCCTTACCTGTATTCAGGGACTTCCGCAGGATCTGATATTCCGCGGTAGCCAGCTGCGGGTCTTTATCAAGGATATCTTTGGCCACATTTCTGGCCATTTCAAGAATCGGAGCATCTTTCGACAGGTTGGCAATTTTCAGGTCAAACCCGATGCCACTCTGCTGGGTGCCTTCTATGTCGCCGGGGCCTCGGAGTTTCATATCCACCTCGGCAATCTCGAACCCGTCGTTAGTGCGCACCATGGTGCCCAGCCGCTTTCGGCTTTCGTTGGTGATCTTGTACGACGACATCAGGATACAGTATGACTGATCTGCACCCCTGCCAACCCTGCCACGCAGCTGGTGCAGCTGTGACAGCCCGAAACGTTCGGCACTTTCAATCACCATGACGGTGGCATTAGGAACGTCAACACCCACCTCAATTACCGTGGTGGCGACCATAATCCGGGTTTTGCCCTCCTTGAACTGCTGCATGCCGGCATCTTTTTCCCCCGGTTTCATGCGCCCGTGGACCATACCCACCTGAAATTCAGTAAACTCCTCAGAAATATGCCTGAATCCTTCCTCCAGGTTTTTTAGGTCGCTCTTTTCCGATTCCGTGATCAGGGGGTAGACCATATAGATCTGCCTGCCCTGCTGCAGTTGCGACTTCATAAACCGGTACACTTCACGGCGCTTGTTGTCGAAAAAGTGCATCGTCTGGATCGGTTTTCTGCCAGGAGGAAGTTCGTCGATCACCGAAACATCCAGGTCGCCGTATACCGTCATGGCCAGGGTCCGGGGAATCGGGGTGGCCGTCATGACCAATACATGCGGCGGAATGGTATCATTTTTCTGCCACAGACGGGCCCTTTGCGCAACGCCGAAACGGTGCTGCTCATCAATGATGACCAGTCCCAGGCGGTTGAAATTCACGGTGTCCTCGATCAGTGCGTGTGTGCCGATCAAAAACAGCATCTCCCCGCTGAGCAGCTTTTCATGGATGACGGCACGTTCTGCTGCTTTGGTCGAGCCCGTCAGCAGGCCTGTGCTTACGCTCATGCCTCCCACCATCCTGCTGATGGTGGCAAAGTGTTGTTGTGCCAGGATTTCGGTAGGGGCCATCAGGCACGCCTGAAATCCATTGTCAAAGGCGATCAGGGCCGTCATCAGGGCCACAAGCGTCTTCCCGCTCCCGACATCCCCCTGCAGCAGACGGTTCATCTGGATATCACGCCCCATGTCTTTCCTGATTTCCCGGATTACCCGCTTCTGCGCTTCTGTCAGGGGAAACGGCAGATGCTTGTGGTAGAAAGTATTGAAATTATAGCCTACCCGGGTGAACGGATAGCCTTTGAACTTGTCCTCACGGTGGTGCTTCAGCCCAAGGATCTTCAGCTGGATCAGGAAAAGTTCCTCAAATTTCAGCCTGAAGCGGGCATTTTTAAGGTCATGGGTCGACACCGGCTTGTGGATATTCATGAGCGCTTCCTCGCGCGACATCAGCTTTATCTGGCTGATCAGACTTTGGGGAAGTGTTTCCGGAATTTTCCCCTTCATCCGTTCCACAAGGTTCAGGATCATCTTATGGATCATCCTGCTTTGAATGAACCCTTTTTTCAGGTTTTCCGTGGTGTTGTAAAAAGCCTGAAATATGCCCGAGGGGGACAGGGAAATATCTCCTTCTGATTCGATTTCAGGGTGTACTACATTGATTTTACCACCAAAGTCCGAGGGTTTTCCGAAAATGGTGCAGGTAGCATTCAGCTTCAGGTTCTCCTTCTGCCATTTGATTCCCTGGAACCAGATTAGTTCCATACTGCCGGTATCGTCGCGGAACTGGGCGACAAGCCTTTGCCGGGGGCCACTGCCCACCAGTTCCATGGATGTAATTTTTCCTTTTACCTGAATATGAGGCATCTGGGCATGAATCTCGCTGATCTTGTAGAATTTGGTCCGGTCGATATATTTGAACGGAAAATAGTACAGCAGATCACCGAAAGTTTCGATGTTCAGCTCTTTTTTCAACAATTCGGCCCGTTTCGGGCCTACTCCCGGCAAAAACTTAATATCTTGGGCGAGAAAATCAGTCATGATGAGCAAAGATAGAAAACAGTATTTAAATACAGATATCCGGATCCAATATGATTAGGCCTGTCAAAAGTAATCCGAAAGGTTTTGGTATCCACTCTCCATTTGCCTTCAACCTGGTGACACGGGTAATCTTCGCGGGGCAGCGCCGTTCCCGATGGTTTGCGGGGTGGCTGGGGATCCGGCGTGACCGCAACCTGGAAATCAGGGAACTCCTGCTCAGGTTACTCACGTTTTTCAGGCCTGAAAGGGTTCTTGTCTTTAATTCTGAAGTTGTTGTAAGCAGTCTTTTCCCGGCGGATCTCCCCGGAAATCCCACACTGGTTTATGTAAGGTCCGGGGAGGTTGTCTCGACACTTCCAGGAGATTTTATCTATCTTCCGGAGGGTGAAATTACCGGACCTGAATTCCACAGCGGGCAGTCCGATAAGATTTTGTTTCTGGCCGATATCAGGCATGCACCGGGACGGGAATATTTTAAGAAACTTGTCAATGATGGCAATGTTTCACAAACTTATGAGTTAAATAGCTGTGGAATCGCTATTTTTAACCCGAAATTTCAGAAGGAGAATTTTGTAATTAAAGGCAAAAACTCTTACTGATCTGTATAGATATAACAAGCATGGAAAAATTAATACACCTCGAGTCGATCGTTAAGAATTATAAAGTGGGACCATCGGTTGTAAGGGCCTTACGGTCGGTATCGATCGACATCCACAGGGGGGAATATGTAGCCGTGATGGGCGCTTCAGGGTCAGGGAAATCAACCCTTATGAATATCATCGGTTGCCTGGATACCCCGACAAGCGGGACGTACATCCTTAATGGCAAGGAGGTCAGCAGTATGAGCGACAATGAACTGGCCGGTATCCGGAATAAGGAAATAGGTTTTGTATTTCAGGTTTTTAACCTTCTGCCACGGAACAGCGCCCTGGAGAATGTGATGCTCCCGCTGATTTATGCTGGGGAAAAGAAGCATGGCCGGACTGAAAAGGCCATGAAGATGTTGGAGGATGTAGGATTGGGCGACCGCGTGGAACATAAACCCAACGAGCTTTCGGGTGGTCAGCGCCAGCGTGTGGCCATCGCCCGTGCCCTGGTTAACAGTCCTTCACTGATTTTGGCCGATGAACCTACCGGAAACCTCGACTCCAAAATTTCCGAGGAAATCATGAAGCTTTTTGCCGAAATACACCGGAAAGGGAATACCATCCTGATGGTCACCCATGAAGAGGATATCGCACGGCACGCCCATCGCATTATCCGGCTGAAAGACGGCGTGGTCGAATCGGATATTCTTAATCCAAATCCGATTTATTAGGAACATTTTTTATCCTTCATTGTTATTCCACGGCTATGGGATTCAAAATTTATACAAAGACCGGCGACGACGGTACAACCGGGCTCGTTGGGGGAAACCGTGTCAGGAAAAGCAACCTTCGTCTGGATGCATACGGAACGGTCGACGAACTGAATGCACATATCGGCTACCTGCAGTCGATGATGACGGATAATTCAGTTATTGAGCTACTGCTTGAAGTGCAGAACAAACTCTTTGTGATCGGTTCGAAGCTCGCATCTGATGAAAAAGGTAAAGAAATTACCAACTCACTGGAATGTGGTGGTTCCGGAATCGAGAGGCTCGAGAGGGCAATCGATGAATATGACAGCGAACTTAAGCCGCTCAGTCATTTTATACTGCCTGCAGGCTCGGCGGAGGTGAGCTATTGCCACATCGCCCGTACGGTTTGCCGGAGGGCCGAAAGAAGGGTGGTGCAATTGGCAGAAAATTCTCCGGTGGAGGAGATGATCATACAATATCTTAACCGATTATCGGATTATCTCTTCGTTTTATCGCGTAAAGTAGCTAAGGATCAGGGTGTTGAAGAAATTCCATGGACACATGATTAAATATTCACAAAACCGTGTTCTACCTTATTATTTTTAGTATATTCGCCAAAATTTTAAGGTTAAAATTTCTAACCTCTTAATAATCAGTAACTATGTATTGGACTTTAGAGTTAGCATCGAAATTGGAAGACGCCCCCTGGCCGGCAACTAAAGATGAGTTGATCGATTATGCCATTCGTTCGGGTGCACCCCTTGAAGTTATTGAGAACCTTCAGGAAATTGAAGATGAAGGGGAAATTTATGAGAGTATTGAAGACATCTGGCCGGATTATCCGAGCAAGGATGATTTTTTCTTCAATGAAGACGAATATTAGCGTAATAAATTTTAATGATAGTATAGAAACAGGCTTTAGGGCCTGTTTTTGTTTTATGGAGGTCGGATTTAGGGGAAATCTTTTGGCAATTTATTTTCGGGAATTGGTTTTGCTTCGTATTTTTGATTGCTTTAAGCCGGGATGCCCGGATTTTACGGTTTTTAATACCTCTACAGGGATTTTACGATGAACAACATTCGGATTTCAGCAGAATTAAAAGAAAAGGTCAGCGGCCTGAGGCTGTATTGCATTGAATCGGACGTGGTGGTTGAACAGTCATCGGATGAGCTCTGGAACCTGGTATTAGCCAAATGCAGGGAGCTGAATGCCGGACTAAAAATGGAGGAGATCAGTACCTTACCTGCCATTCAGGCTTCCCGTCGGGCTTACAAGGCTGCAGGGAAGGACCCGGCACGGTACCGTTTGTCGGCAGAAGCCCTGCTGAGGAGGGCCGTGAAGGATAAGGAACTCTACCGGATAAGCAACGTGGTGGACCTGCTCAACCTGGTATCCGTAAGCAGTGGTTTTTCGATTGGTGGATATGATGCAGGACGGATTTCCGGAGAGATTGAATTCGGCATAGGCAGGAAGGACGAGCCTTATGAGGGAATAGGGCGCGGAACGCTCAATATAGAGGGATTGCCGGTTTTCAGGGACCATACAGGTGCCTTCGGGAGTCCGACCAGTGATTCCGAACGTACTTCGGTAACTGAAAATACCTCCAGGTTTTTGATGGTACTTATCGGTTTTGGTGCAAATCACCTGCTGGAACAGGCAGGGGAAGAGGCTGTCGGACTGCTTGTCCGGTTTGCGCAGGCTACCCATTTGGAAATTAAGATTATAGAATAATTATATGCAAACAATTTGTAAACTTTTGTTGAAATGGCTGGGCTGGAAGGTTGTGGCCGGACCTATGCCTGTAAAAAAGGGCATAATCATCGGTGTTCCGCATACCACCATATGGGATTTTGTAATCGCCTGGTTATATTATACTTCGGTAGGTGGCAGAGCCAGCACGGTGATCAAAAAGGAGTTTTTCTTCTGGCCGATGGGGCCACTGCTCCGCGCAATGGGGGGTATTCCGGTCGACCGCTCCAAAGGGGTTTCCCTGGTGAAACAGGTAATCGATGAATTTAACCGCAGGGATGAGCTTCATCTGGCCATTACCCCGGAAGGGACCCGTAAGCTGACCAAACGGTGGAAAGCAGGGTTTCACGCCATTGCCAAAGCCACTGGCGCCACCATCTACCTCGGTTTCTTCGACTGGGGCAGAAAAGAGATCGGGTGGTACGAGACCTTTGATATTACCGATGATGCCCAGGCGGATATCCGCAGGATGAAAGCCTATTACCGGCAGTTAGGTATAGCAGGGAAGCATCCGGAGCTTTTTACGACGGAGGAATAGATCGCCGGGTCAAACTCGGGGAGCATTGTGCTTATGGCTTTTGAGCCCGCAGGTTTGTGCCGAGATAGGATGGGAGAGTTAGTTCAACCTTAAAACCTTTTCATTGATGAAAGCTGCTGTTTATGATCAATTTCAGGGCCCGGTAACGATACGGGAGGTACCCGATCCAATTTGTCCTGCCGGCGGCGTGGTAATCAGGACCGGGGCAACAGGCCTGTGTCGTTCCGACTGGCACGGCTGGATGGGGCACGATCCGGATATTGTTCTTCCTCATGTACCCGGACATGAATTAGCCGGTGAAGTGGTGGAAACAGGTCAGGGGGTAACCAGATTCAAACCCGGCGACCGGGTTACCCTGCCGTTTGTCTGCGGCTGCGGAAGCTGTCCGCAATGTGCCAGTGGCAACCATCAGGTGTGCGATGACCAGTTTCAGCCCGGATTCACGGCCTGGGGTTCTTTCGCCTCCCTGGTGGCTATTCAGCGTGCTGATATTAACCTGGTACGCCTTCCGGATGAAATCACGTTTGAGACTGCCGCTTCACTGGGATGCCGGTTTATTACCTCATTCAGGGCTGTAGTTGACCAGGGCAAAGTGCAACCTGGTCAGTGGGTTGCCGTACACGGATGCGGTGGTGTCGGCCTTTCGGCAATAATGATCGCTGCCGCAGCGGGCGCGCAGGTGGTGGCTGTCGATATTGATCCGGAAAAGCTTGATATTGCCCGTGAATTGGGAGCACTGGTTACTATTGATGCCAGGCTCAGGCCTGACCTGGAAAGCCAGATATTGGAGGCTACCGGCGGCGGGGCGCATATTTCGATCGATGCCCTCGGCAGCATCGAAACCTGCGTCAATTCAGTAAATTCTCTCCGGAAAAGGGGGAAACATATACAGGTTGGACTGATGCTGGCCTCGGAAAGCCTGCCGGCTATCCCAATGGCCCGCGTAATCGCCCGGGAACTCGAAATCATCGGCAGCCACGGTATGCAGGCCTTTCGCTATGCCGAAATGTTGGATATGATCTGCAAAGGAAGATTACATCCCGAAAAACTGATCCGCAAAACCGTTTCACTTGAAGAAGGAGCCCTTGAACTGGTTCAGATGGATTCCTTCCGAAACCATGGCATTACAGTCATTAACCAGTTCTAAACCCTGTTCCCGGATTTCAGAAAAGAGAATCCCAGTGGATTAGTATAGTGGACATTTTGTTTAGGTAATATGTTTAAATATAGTGAAAAACAGTAATTTAAATATATCAATTATTCAGTTTTCCCCGGAGTGGGAGAACCGGGATGCCAATCTGGAACGTTGCGATAGGTTGATCGGACAGGCGCAAAATTCCTCGGTAATCTTATTACCGGAGATGTTTTCCACAGGTTTTTCCATGAATGTGGAGGTACTTGCTGAGCGGATGGATGGCATTACCGTTGAATGGATGAAATCGGCGGCGGTCAGAATGAATTCGGTCATCTCCGGAAGTCTGATTATCCGGGAGGGTATGAAATTCTTCAACCGGTTGTTGTGGGTCACGCCCGACGGAAATATCCAATGGTATGATAAACGGCATCTGTTTACCATGGGGGAGGAGCATCTGCACTTTTCACCAGGAAAGGAGCGGGTAACCCTGGAATGGCAGGGATGGAAGATCAGGCCATTGATTTGCTACGATCTCCGGTTTCCGGTTTGGAGCAGAAACCACGACGATTATGACCTGCTTATTTATCTGGCCAACTGGCCGTCGGCACGCCACCATGTCTGGAAAAACCTGCTGGTCTCCAGGGCGATAGAAAACCAGTGCTGGTGTGTTGCAGTAAACCGGACCGGAAGTGACGGTATGAACCTGGATTATCTGGGGGATTCTGCTGTTATCGATCCCCGCGGAAATGCTCAATGGCTGGGCGATTCCCAAATTGTCAGCTCCTTCACGCTCTCCTATCAGGATCTGGTTAAATTCAGGGAAAAATTTCCTGTATTGCTGGACAGAGATAATTTTTTGATAGACAGCTAATAAAAATGATTATCTGAAAATTTGCTTTAACTCATTATGTGCCAGTCGGGCAACCAATCTGGCGCCTTCCACACTCAGGTGGGTGTCGTCCTGCCTCCCCTCCGGAAACCGGTCATCCGGTTCAGTCCAGAGGTAAACCGATTTCGATTCCTCCCTACCGGTTTCCTCTACCAGCCTGGCAGTCAGAAATTCCAGGTCAACCATCATGACTTCCGATTCAAGGGCCACTGCACGTACCACTTCCGGATATTCTCCATGAGTGGGTATCAGTTTCCCGTTTTCATCAAATTTGCGGCGTACGATGGAAGTGAAAAGGATGGGAGTTGCACCATTTTCCCTGGTTTCCGCGATAAATCTTTCCATATTGGCCCGGTAGGCTCCTCTGGCGTCTGCATAACGGGTACTGTCCTGGATTTTCTGGTCATTGTGGCCGAACTGGATGAATACGTAGTCGCCTGGTTTTAACTGGTCCAATACCACCTTCCACCTGCCCTCATCAATGAAACTTTTAGTGCTCCTTCCGTTAACCGCGTGATTTACCAGCCGGATATGCGCCGGAAGTAACTCCGGAAACACCTGGCACCAACCTGTTTCCGGATATACTTCAGGCTTCTTGTCAGCCATCGTTGAATCCCCTATGGTATGTATGGTATAGGATTTTACGGGTTGATGGCAGGAATAAATGATGGGCAGGCATGTTGCCAGTATATAAACTAATGATTTCATTAAATATGATAAACAACTGTATTTCATTAGTATATGTTTTTATTGCCTGGATTAAGTCCTTTCTGTAACCCGGTAAAAATACAGATTACGTGTTACAAGAGATATGACTTGTTTCAGAATTTTACTGCTCCTGAATGCACTTCGCTCCCGATAGTGGTGCATTTTTCAAGTACCTGTGGGTCAGTAGATACAAGTATTATATTTTCACTTTTAGTTCCATTGACCGTTATGGTTTCCGGTGCTTTGGAATGGCTCATAAAACCGGAGACCTGTACATTTTTCGCGTTGTAGAATTCCAGTGCTGTTGCGTTTTTGGTTATCAGCTTTACGTTGCTGATTCTCACTCCGTCTGCATCGATCACGGTGATGCCGTTATCTGCTTCCAGGAGCATGTCTCTGATTTCGACGTTCTCCAGGTTCATTTCCGGTAATCCTTGCAGGAATACCGCCTGTTGCGCACCTTTTAAGGTAATATCCCGGATCAGTATATTTTTAAACTGGGGCGTTTCGACGGTTACCGGCTCTTCTTTCGCAATATCCTGTCCACCGTCGGCTAACATTTCAGAAACAGATTTTCCCCCGTAATAGAGGTCAAAGGATATCGCCTGGGTTGGGATATTGGTCATGCGGACATCGGAGATAAATATATTCTCGACCACGCCACCCCGACCGCGGGTACTTTTAAAGCGCAGTCCCACATCGGTGCCCATAAACGTGCAGTTGGAAACGTGCATGTTACGTACGCCGCCCGACATTTCACTTCCGACGGTAACCCCGCCGTGTCCGTGATACACGATGTTGTTCCGGATGATGATATTTTCGGCAGGTACGCCCCTGCGCCGTCCGTCCTCATCTTTTCCGGATTTGATGCAGATGGCATCATCGCCGACATCAAACCGGGAATTGTATAGCACCACGTTTTTGCAGGATTCGATGTCGATGCCGTCTCCATTCTGGGAAAACCAGGGGTTGCGAACGGTTATGTTTCTTACGGTCAGGTCTTCCACCATAAGCGGATGGATGCACCACGCCGGTGAATTCTGGAAAGTAGGACCGTCGAACAGTACTTTTTTGCTGTTTTGGATACTGACCATCACCGGGCGCAGAAAATCGCGTATTGCTTCATATTCCTCTTTGGTGGTCAGTCCGGTGGGCACATTCATATTGGCTGTTTCATGGGCAATCCTGAACTGTTCCGACGGGTACCATTCATTTCCCCTTTCATTGACCACACCACCCGAAGCTACCAGTTTCTTCCACTGGTTATCGGTTAGTTTGGGCCGCTTTACGAAGCGCCAGGCTTCACCCGAGCCATCCCATACCCCGTGCCCTGTAAAGGCGATATTTTCGAGATTTTTGCCATATATGGGCGAAATACAGCGCCAGGTGTCCAATCCTTCAAAACTGGTCTCGATAATGGGATACAGGTCTTTGTCGGTACTGAATATAACCAGGGCCCCGGGGTCGGTATACAATTCCAGGTTGCTCTTCAGGATAATCGGGCCGGTCAGCCAGATTCCGGCCGGGATTACCACCTTCCCACCACCTTTTTGGGTTACGGCGTCAATAGCCGCCGCAAAGGCTTCACTGTTGAGTACCTGGCCACCGCTTACAGCCCCGAAGTCTTTAATATTGACCTCATTGGCAGGTATAACCGGTTCCTGTACCCTCGGCATTTCAAACTCAATCCCTGCGTATACGTCAAATTCGGCCTTTGCTTTACTGTTTCCGGGCCGGATACAACTGCCCGAAAGCAGCAGCCAGACTACCGCCAGCGTAAAAATTGTACTGATCTTCCTCATATTTTTTGTTTTAAGCTGTTCATTATCTTGATCCGATTTTCCTGCTAAAGCCCATGCCGTTTTCATCGATGATTCTCAGCAGCAGGATTCCCCTTTCACGGATAAATAGTTCGGCATAATGGTCTCGTACCTGGTAAGACTGTACCAGTGAGCCGTTGACCAGGAACACCTGAACGGTTTGTATGCGGTGTACATGATGAATGGTTACCTTGCCGGATGCAGGGTTCCAGCTGATTTCAGGTTCCACTGCTGCCTGCTGCAGGCGTGTATTGATGGAGGTAATGTTGTCTTTCAGCTGGTTATCGGTAATGTCGGCCACAAGGCTGTACAGATATACCTCCAGATTAGGATATTGCCCGTCGACGGTGCTCTGCAGCGCATCCCCGGGATCGTATTTGTTCAGTCCGTTGGCATCTTCCCAGAAATCAGGAATACCGTCGTTGTCGGAATCGGCAGGCGCATCGGAAGTGAACAGTTCAGGCCATCCTCCCACCGCTTCCTGGGTATCGATCAGCCCGTTACGGCTTCCATTACCTCCATCGGTATAGGTGGCCACGCCATTGGTTGCATCATGGATTATCCGGAGGTCAACGGCGTCCCTTTTCAGACTGGCGCCTGCATATGCCAGTACTTTCTGATGACCGGTCAGTGCGGTATGGGTGGTTACCTCTCCTGCATCAAACTCCTGGTCGGATCGGATGTCGCTGATGGTAATACCCGGTGCATGGGTACTGAACGATGTGTGCAGGTGCACGCCCAGCCAGTTGTTGTTTGTATTGATTGTACTGGCTGTTACAGTATTACCGGTTATATAAAAGATGCCGAAGGTCCCGCGCGGCTGACTGTTTGAGCCGTCGTCGGCATAAGGCTGGAGAATCCTGTTCCGGTTGGAAGAGGCTGGTCCTGCTTTATAGTAGTTGTTCACCAGGTTATACCGGCCTCCTTCACCGGCATAGGCGGTATTCGCCCCCCAGTTGTATAAGGTGTTGTTGCGGAAATCGACCAGCTCGTCACCAGGCCGGTTGGAGTAGCGGCTGCCGCAGAAACGCGGATTACGGCTGTCGTTGTGCGCGATCAGGTTATGGTGGAATGAAGCTTTCCGGCCTCCCCAGATCCCTCCGTAACCGTGGGTTCCCTTATCATGGACCGAATTCCGCAGTCCTTCCGATAAAATGGACCACTGAAGGGTGAAGTTCTCATTGTCGTAAAACGAGCCTACCTCATCGGTTGACCAGCTCAGGGAGCAATGGTCAATAATGATGTTTCTCCGGTTTCGTCCCCAGATGGCATCGTTCTCCTGATTGGTTACATCGCCCATCCTGAAACGCATAAACCGGATAATCACATTGTCGGCATTCACAAAGACGGTAAAGTCCCTGATGGTAATCCCGTCGCCGGGAGCAGTCTGGCCGGCAATGGTAACGTTCCCGTTGTTGATGTTCAGATTGCTCTTCAGTCGGATCGTACCCGAAACCCGGAACAGGATGGTCCGTGGTCCCGTTTGATTGATGGCGTGGCGAAGGGACCCGGGGTTATTGTCGTCATTAAGGTTGTCGACATATATTACCCTGCCGCCCCGTCCTCCGGTAGTGTACTTCCCGTGTCCTTCCGCTCCTGGAAAGGCGGGCAGGCCTTGTGCACGGGCGTTTCCTGACAAAGCCGCAAGGAGGATAGTTAAGATGATCTGTCTGTATAAGGTGAAAAATTGCATAGAAATATTTTAAATTAACTAAGGAATGATATGGCTGACCAGATCATTCAGGTATACCTCCAGATTGGTGTAATCCGTATGGAGAGTGTATGCCTGGCCGTCCAGGCTGTTTTCAGGATCAAGTCCCCTGGCTTTTTCCCATTCATCAGGAATACCGTCCTGGTCGGAATCGGGCAGTGGTGGAGCCTGTTTCAGAACCGGCCATCCGCCGGCATCTTCCTGGGAATCAATAATTCCCTTTTTCCCTCCGGAATAAGAAGCCCCAAGGGTCTCTTTTCCTGATCTTGCCTCTGCAATGATACGCTTATCAACGCAATCTCTCGATAAAGAGGCTCCGGCGTTTTTCAGAACAGATTGAAAAGCCTCTTCGGCGGTTTCTGTTTTTACGGGAGAAAAAGGGATGGGTTCTTCAAGCCTCGAAAATGCTTTTTCTTTGGGGCCAACCCCCTTCCCCTGAACACCTTTTTCCCAGTTATTTTTGCTGATTTCCGGATTTCCGTGCAGCATATTTCCTTCAATAAAGAACTTGCCGGCCCTTAGGGTATCCGGATTTCTTTTGGGATCAAAAAACGACTGGGTAAGGTCAAGGATCCGGTTTACAACATTTTTTGAGGTAGCCGGACCGGCTTTATAATAGTTGTTCACCATGTTGTAATGGCCTTCTTCACCACCATAAACACTATTGTTTCCCCAGTTGTAAATGACGTTATTCCTGAAATCCACCTGTTCAAGGTCTGGGTTATTATTGTACCTGGAGCCGTGGAAGCGAGGGTTACGGCTGGTATGGTCGGAAATCAGGTTATGATGGAAAGTGGCCTTGTTGCCTCCCCATATACCTCCGTAACCGTGGTCTCCCTTGCTGTGAACCGACTGGTTCAGACTTTCGCTTGCGATGCACCACTGCAGCGTAAAATGGGTATTTTCGTAGAAAGAAGCCGCTTCGTCGGTTCCCCAGCTGAAACTGCAATGGTCAATGATAATGTTTTGGTTTCCGATTCCTGAAATGGCATCCAGTTCCTCCCCGGTTTTATCTCCCGGCCTCACCCGGATAAATCTGATAATGACATTGTCTGCATCAATATCTATCCCGTAATTGACGAGGCAGATCCCGTCACCCGGCGCACTCTGTCCGGCAATGGTCAGGTCGCCGTTTTTGATGTAAATGGGTTTCGACAGTTCAATATTGCCCGACACCCGGAATATGATGGTGCGTGGCCCTTCTGCCTCGATGGCTTTTCTCAGGCTGCCATTGCCCTTGTCATTCAGATTGTCGACAAAAAGGACCTTGCCTCCACGGCCACCGGTAGTAAACCTGCCTCCTCCCTCGGCTCCGGGAAAGGCTAATGGCTGTGCTGAACCGGAATATCCGGAAAGTATGAACAATATCAGGATCAGGATTAATCTGCTGTCGTATGGTCTGTACTGAATGCAAAGCATAATTTTCGTAATCAGATTAAAGTGGTTCAAAATCTTTGAGGTAACAAGGCTCCGGGATATGGACCTGCCTTTACCCGGAGCTTGTGCCTCTGAAAAAAACGTATTACATGGTCTTAAACGCGATTTCTATTTCAGCCATCTCGGATCGCCTATCTGGTTGTCGATCAAGGCCTGGTTACTTACCTTGAAGTTCCCTGCCGCAATATTGGCAAACCCCGGATCGAGTGTTGTATAGTCCGAAGAAAGGTCAAGCTTCGAACTGGTAGTATAGAACGCAGGAGCATTCCAGTAATTGTTCCTGGAACATACCGGATTGGTGGTTGCCGACTGATTGGAATAATAACCGGTGTACCCTTCTGGTCCTGCAAATATTGAATTGGTGACGAGGGATTCATTATCGATGAACCTGACGTAAAGTATCCTGCGGGAATGACTTACATTCCAGAAGGTACAGCGGTCGATCAGGACCGTGGACAATGACCCGGGGAAGTTGGACGAAGAATTGTCTAACCGGATAAAATCCCTTGGTGCGGCGGCTACCCGGTTAAAGGTACTGTTGGTTATCTTCAGTTCAGTAACGTGCCCGCTCCTGAAGTCAATGAAATCACCTCCGTCATTTACGATATCAGACATGATGCAATCGTCGATGGCCAGGCTTTCAAGTTTCAGTATGGCAGAACCGCCATAAATCAGTGCCTGATTGTAATTCCGGATAATACATCCTTCAATAAACACCGAACTTACATTATAGGTGCCCGGATTAAAGAATATTGTCTGGGCAAGAACGGTTTGCGGTTCACCATAGGTCCCCACCAGTTCAAGGTCCTTGATATGGAAATTGTTTACTCCCTGGTTCATGACAAACCTGACATTCAGAACAGGTTTATCATACGGCAAATATCCCTTGATGGTCAGGCTCTTCTCAATCTGCAGGTCTCCCTGGACAGCGTTGTGGTGACCGGGGAATAAAATCAGTACGTCGCCGGAATTGGCAGAGGCAATGATATCGGCCAGGTTATCAGAAGGATATACCGGTATGGCACCACCCAGGTCAACCAGTGTGGTAAAGCTGACCGTCCCTCGCTGTTTGTTCTCTCTGACTAATACTACCGTATATTGGGTATCTCCTGTGAGTCCGGTAATGGTAGCCACGCCCGCAGCCTTTTCGTCAGCCGTAACGGGACGCTGGATATTGCCCGGATTGATAATCAGATGGGTGACCTCACTTCCGGCCGGCCATTTCACAACCGCCTCATTGGCTGTAATATCACCGTCTGCCACCGGAAAGAAGATGTTTTCCGATTCAGTCCGGAAAGTAATTGCAATCCACTTGGAGTCACCGGTATCATCACTGATCCCCTTAAGCCTTGCAGAGTAAAGGGTTTCTCCTTCGAGGGCCACACTGTAAGGAATCTGGGTGCGGTCGAGTTCTGCCGTTTTGACGATTTTGCCGAACTGCAGGCTGTCTTCACTGATTTCCAGAATGTACTTTTTTGCATCGTCCCTTAACGTCCAGGTAAACTCTGCTGTCACCCGGTTTCTTATCCTGACTTCAAACTGCCGGGGTGTAAAAACCCTTTCAAATTCCAGTTTGTCCACTACCGGATCGACTTCTATACATGCTGTCAGAAACATGCTGAACATTCCGGCGAAAAGTATGGTGTATTTTATAATCTTGTTCATATCCTTACCTTTTTTAGTATCCATAGTCATTTACGAGTTGTCCGTTGCTGGCATCCAGAAATACCTGCCATATCGGCCAGTACTGGTAGCTGTCGGGATTTCTGGCATAAATGGATTCAATTTTGACGTCGGTCAGTCTGTTTGGTGCAACATAGACGACACTGGTTTCGTATTCCTGCGATTTATTTTCTGTTTCTCCGCGGTTCAGACCGTAAAATTGTAAAGTTTCATTGTCGGCGGCGTAGCGGTAATAGACCACTTCGGGAACGTCGGAATATGCGCCGGTGCGGTCTCTCAGTGCGTACATCCTGGTTTTGGTCTCATCCAGCTTGTTTTTGAGCAGGTTCCAGCGGATCAGCGCTTCTTTTCTCAGCATTTCACCGGAAAATTCAAATTTGTGCTCTTCGACGATGGCATTAAACATGGATTCTTTGGTGGTAAGGGTACTCATGTAGGCATCAACCTTTACAGGCCATTCCGATGAAGGGAATGCCCTTTGGCGGATCAACCTCAGATAGGGTGCCGCAGCAGAAGGGCCCTGTAATTCGTTGGTTATTTCAGCGGCCATCATCAGGATTTCGGCATAACGCATATAGAGTTTATTGACTCCGTCGTCATTGGTTGAGGTGACAAAGCGGCTCATCCATTCATACCGGTATTTTCCGAAATACCAGGTGTTGAGTCCCACGAGTTCCTGACGGGCAAATCCGTTGATGGCATTTCCGTAACGGTATGGTACACAGGATACATCCCGGCGGGTATCTTTAACATCGAAGTCGTAAAAGAGGTTTGGCGGCGGACCGGCGGCGCCCCCGCGGTTGTTTCCGTTGGCGTGGTGCTGGTTGTTAGTGTTGTGGCGGACAGCAAACACAAAGAGCATGCGCCCGCGTCCGTCAGAAAACGGTATTTCCCAAAGTGTCTCACCTCCTGCAGCAATATTGTCCTGTACATTCTTTTTGAAGACCGTCTCAAACATCGGCTCTAACCGGGCGGTGCCGCTGTTGATGACATCCGTAAGGTCTTTCAGTGCAACCGGATAGAGTTTTTCTACGGTAAGGTCCGGATCATTGCTTTTCCTGATCCCGTCGGGGCGTTGTGAATATCCGGTCGCATTCAGGATCAACCTGGCTCGCAGTCCCTTTACAAAGGCCTTGTTGACTCTTTCCACAGAACTGGTGGCAGAGGTTTCGTTGGGCCAGGGTACAAGGGTGGCAGCCTCCTCCAGATCTGCGATCAGCTGCTTGTAGATGACGTCTCGGTCTGATTTGGGAAGATAGAGGGATTCCGTGGAAATCGGTTCAAAACGTGCTGGTACATCACCCCAGGCCCTGAGCAGGTCTGCATAGTATACTGCCCTGAGGGTCAAGGCTTCTCCCAGAAGATAGCCCAGTTCTGTCCCGGGTTGCGGATTGCCGTATGCCCTTAATCCGCGGATACAGATATTGGCCCGTTCTATGCCAGAATACATCTGTGCCCAGGCGTTGTTGGTGGTATTCATCTGCGGGTTGTTGGGCTGGGCTCCGTAAACCGCAAGGTCTGCGCTGCCGTCAGGGTAACTCTGTGAGTTGTTGTACCATTCTGCATCAGTATTCATGCCATACCAGGGAAGGAACCTGCCGCGGTATGAGTTGGTCTCTGCAAAAGGTACCTTGATCCCGTCGACTGCTCCTTTGGCCAGGTCGGGTGTGGAAAAGATGACCATTTCATCCAGCGATGATTTGGTGGGTGCTTCCAGAAAATCTTCGCACGACATCATTACACCGGTCATCAGTATCGTTAATATCAATAATATTCGCTTCATATCTAATCTATTTTATGGTCAGAAATTAAGGTTTAAGCCAAATACGAGTTGTCTGCTGCGCGGATATGCCGAATAATCAACACCCGGGGTAAGGGCCGTTTTGCGGCGTGTCGACACTTCCGGATCGAAACCGCTGTAGTTGGTCCAGATGGCTACATTATATCCGGTTACATAAAACCTGAGGTTCTGGATATTCAGCTTTTTGGTCAGTTCCGAAGGAATGGTATAACCCAGCGACAGGGTATTCAAACGCAGGAACGATCCGTCTTCCACGGCCCAGTCGCTGAATACGAAGCGGGTCATGTAGGGCGACCACATCGTGGTATTGGCATTCAGCGAGGCCAGTTTTGCAGCATCAGTAACCAGTAAACCGGTTTCGGGATCAATACTGGTCCATCTTTCGCCATTGCCCATCATCGTGATCATATTCCGGTACTGAAAGCGCTGTGTTGATGCGGTGTACTCAATTTTATTGGCATTGTAGATGTCGTTTCCATAGCTCCAGCTCAATATGGCTGTCAGGTCAAAACCGTATGCATACCCGTTGATGGTAAAACCACCGGTGTGTAACGGATTGGCATCGCCAATGATGGTCCGGTCGGCAATGGTGACCAGATTGTCATCTCCGCTGATGTTTTTCAGTTTCATAGTTCCCGGCCTGAGGGTACCTACAATGGCTGTGGCATCGGCAACGCCTGGTTTCAGAATCCAGCGGTTGGTTGAAGTATCGTATCTTTCAAAGTCAGCTATTTCATAACGGCCGTCTGAAACAAAACCGTACATCTGGCCTACAGAACCGCCTTTGGCAATCCAGAAATCGTTGCCGATATCGGTGGAGGCCCAGCCGGTCTCTGCACCAAAGTCCTCCATGATTCCCAGGGATTTGATCTCATTTTTGTTGAAACCAATGTTAAAGGTGAAATTCAGACCGTAATTTTTCTTGTTGATGGCCATGGCATTAAGGGATACTTCAAAGCCACGGTTTTCGGTTTCCCCCATATTCCGGTACTGGGTGTCGTAACCGGTCCCTGATACCGGAAAGGCAATGAGCAGGTCATTGGTAGTATTCAGGTAGGCCTCGAGACTACCGGTCAGGCGCGACCTGTATATGGAAAAATCGAGACCTGCGTTGCGGGTATAGGTGGTTTCCCATCTTAAATCGGGATTGGCCATGGTTTTCGATGGTGACCAGAAGCTGTCAAATCCGCTCATCCAGGATGTGGAGTTGGAAACAAAGGTCTGCGCCATCTGCCCCGACGGGATGCGGTTGTTCCCTGCCGTTCCGTAACTCAGTCTGATTTTAAGGTCATCCAGCCATTTTTCTGTGCCCTTCATGAAATTTTCTGAAGAAACTCTCCAGGCAAATGCTGCGGATGGGAAATAACCCCAACGGTTGCCTTCTGAAAATTTGCTCGAACCGTCGGCCCTGAACGTGGCGGCAAGGATGTACTTTCCTTTGTAGTCGTAGTTAAGCCTCGAAAAGAACGATAACAGTTTGTCGTCGGGGGAGTAATAGTTTTCTGTAGAGTGGGCAACTCCCTGATTGGTAAGTTTAAATGCCTCGGCCGATGTAAAGAGTTTCGGGAAACCGTGCACTACGGAAGTCAGTTCCTGGGTTTGTGCCAGGAGGATTTCCTGCCCCAGCAGCACCCGCAGGGTATGGTCCTCTCCAAGGATTTGCCTGAAGTCATAGTTCAGGGTATTGGTATTCCTGAACCGTTGCTCCTTGCGGTCGCGCAGGATGACAGCAGGTTTGCCCTGATTTTCCGCAGCAGGGTTGTTTTTAACATAGTATGTGGTTAACCCGTAAAACCGGTTGTCGTTGTAATTAAAGTTATCGATTCCTACCTCTGAACGAAGCTGCAGGTTTTTCAGCGCTTCCCAGGATACACTTCCGGCCATGTTATAATTCTTCCGGAGTTGGTTCCGGTCGTTATCATAAGTAGCAATGATCGGGTTGACCATATAGTTGGCGATTTCCTCGTCGGTGTCGTCGGTAGTCAGGCCAGAAAGGGGCATCGGTGCAAAGGTGACACTGTGCTTCAGCCTTGAATCGGCTGATGATACCTCGTTTTGCTCGTTGGCACCACCACCGTTTATTTCCGTATCTGAATATCTCATGGTGAAATCGAGCTGAACCTTGTCGTTGGGTTTGTGGTTCATTTTAAAGGAGAGGTTGTCCCTTCGGAAATCGGAACCGATCATGATGGCCTTATCGGCAATATGGGCATAGTTGAAGGAGTAGCTGGTCCGGGCAGTTCCTCCGCGGATACTCAGGTCATGGTTGAAAACATGTCCCTGGCGTCCGTAAACCTGCTCCTGCCAGTTATTCATAGGCTGCCCGGCAAAAAGGTCCTGGTCCTGATACGCCCCGAAAAACCGGGTGTATGAATTCAGGTTGTTAACCCCATACCGCAGGACGGCATATTCATATTGCCACCTGACATAATCTTCAGGATCAAGCACATCCAGTGTGCTGGCTATTCTTTTCAGGCTGTAATAGGAGTTGTAGCTTACCGAAAGCCTGCCTTCTTCCCCTTTTTTGGTAGTGATGATGATAACCCCGTTGGCCCCGCGTGAACCGTAAATAGCTGTGGAGGAGGCATCCTTAAGTACATCGATCGATTGAATGTCGGAAGGTGAAATGTCGTTGATGCTGTTCACCGGGAATCCGTCGACGATATAAAGGGGAGAGTTGTCCTGGGTGATAGAACCGCCCCCGCGGACGCGGATTTTGATTTCTGCATCGGGTGATCCCTCCGTTGCCGTAATCTGCACGCCGGCAAGCTTGCCGGTAATGGCTTCGGCTGCACTGGCTACCGGGATCGCCCGAAGGTCATCGCCCTGAACGGACGCTACTGAGCCCGTGATGTCCCTTTTTCTGACGGTACCGTAACCGATCGCTACCACTTCGTCAAGTCCTATCGTCTCTGCCTTTAGGCTTACATTGATCTGGGTACGGCCGCCAACTTCAGTTTCCAGTGGGGCGAAACCAATAAAGGAGAATATCAGGGTTGATGACGGAGGTACATTTATGGAATAGTTCCCGTCGAAATCGGTTATAGTTCCCGTCATAGATCCCTTTACTACAACGTTTACTCCTGGTAGCGGCTCATCAGATCCTGACTCGGTAACTTTTCCCCTTACCGTGACAGTCTGGGCAAATACCGTTGCCGTAATAAGCAAAAGCACTACCAGCGCAAAAATACCTTTCAGGTGCCTTTGGCAGTGAAGGTTTTTTTTCATTACAAATCGAAGTAAATCTGTCATACGATTAATGATTAGGTTTATATTATTTATTGATGTAACTCATTTCCAGGCTCGCGAATATGAAAGGTCCGACGCCCTTTGGGTCATTGTCCCTTTTCGGTTCACTGATGTAGTATTCAAAAGAACCGTCACGATAGGGATTTCCCCCCAATCCGGCCACTGAACACACATCGGTCAGACTGATGGTGCCGTTTGGGTTTTCCCTGATAAACCGGGCGAGTATGCCCCCGTACCCTTTAACAGCTGTTTTACGGTAGTTTTTCGGCAGGTAACCCAGTCGGATGCCTTTCAGCAGGGAATACACAAACATGGATGATACGGACGACTCGAGGTAGTTACCTTCGCGTTTACCCTGGTCAAGAACCTGATACCAGACTCCGCTCTTTTTGTCCTGATGTTTCCTGATTCCGCCAGCCACCTGTTGAAGGATATTCAGTAATTCTCCACGCCGCGGATGATTTTCGGGCATGATCTCCAACACATCGACCAGCGCCATGGCATACCAGCCCATGGCCCTGCCCCAAAAGTGGGGAGACGTCCCGGTAGCCGGATCTGCCCATTTCTGCTCCCGGCTTTCGTCCCATCCGTGGTAATTGAGTCCGGACCGCGGATCAAAGGTGTGTCTGTGCATAATGACGAACTGGTCGACTACATCGTCCAAAGCCTCCGGCTGGTTGTATTTTACCGCATACCGGGCGTAAAAGGGCGCACCCATGTATAGTCCATCCAGCCATTTCTGGTGCGGATATACCAGTTTGTGCCAAAAGCCGCCTTCTGAGGTGCGGGGATGGGTTTCTAACTGACTTCTCAGCAGATGGATTGCCTTCTCATAACGGGCTTCACCGGTGATCTCCAACAGGGGAAACAGAAACTTACCGCTGTTGATCCGGTCGATATTATACTCTTCCACCCGGAAACCGTCAATTGTCCCGTCTTCCCTGATGTATTTGTCGGCGTAACTTTTGGCATATTCAAAAAACCTCTTGTCACCGGTATGGGCATAAACATCCATCATGGCGTGGGCGATAAGCCCCGGAGTGTAGTTCCATGACCCCTTGGGCCTGAAATCGACCGTCCACGATTCCGGAAAATGAACCATCTCCGACTCGGCCATCCTTACAGCCATCTCCATTCCCGATGTTCTGACCTTTTTTTGTGCTGATCCTGAAAAAAATGCCAGGATCAGCGCCAGAAGCATTAGTTTCTTTTTACTTATTACGATTGATATCATACTAAATATTGGTATTTAAATAATTATATCACCAGGATAATCAGAAACAGAACGGCAATTATCAATATCAGGGAGAGAAAGATGATGATCGCCGACAGCTTTTTCATTTGCTTTTCAATGTTTTCCATCTGTATACAAATTGCAGGTTTTGTAAAATTACGGAAAGGCCCGCACTCCGGAGGGCAGGGATTTCCCAATGGACGGGGCTGTACTTCCCCCGGGCGGGATTATTTTCCCAATGAACGGTGGCTGGTTTCCCGATGATGTGGGGGGAATACGAATTCGGGTTTGCAACATGCAGAATGACAGTTTGTTATATTGTTATTGGCCTGTCTTGCCAAATCTCAGGGATTATGCAATCGATTGCGCAGTGACGATCATTATTCCCTGCCCATTTTTCCGGCATATTCCGAGGCACTCATCCCGAATTCCTGCCTGAAGCATTTTCGGAAGTGGGAGAGGTCTTTGAATCCGACTGAATAGGCTATTTCAGAAATATTCTGTTTGCCCTGAAGAAGCAACTGGGCAGCCCTCTTCAACCTGATATCACGGATAAACTCCTTGACGGTCATATCGGTAAGTGCATGCAGTTTTCTGTACAGTTGCATCCGGCTAACACCAACCTCAGTAGAAAACCGCTCAATGTCCAGGTCTGCGTCACCAATATTCTCTTCCACCACCTCGATGGCCCGCTTGAGGAACCTTTCATCAGGGTCGCTGACCCGGATATTTTTCGGCTGAAGCAACAGTTCACCTGAATATTTTTGTTTGAGGGTTTTCCTGATGGCCAGGATATTCTCAATCTTGGTCTGAAGTAGTGCCAGGTCAAAGGGTTTGGTGATAAAATCGTCTGCACCCCGTGTTAAACCCTCCAGCTCGTGTTCCTTCGAACCAAGGGCGGTAAGCAGGATAACCGGTATATGCGATGTCCTTTCGTCGTTTTTAAGCCGCTTCAGTAATTCATATCCGTCGGCAACCGGCATCATGACATCGCTGAGCACTATATCGGGAACGGTGCGGAGAGCAGCTTCCCACGCCTGTTCCCCGTTTTCTGTTTCTATGACCTGGTACGACTGCTCAAAATGAAGCCTGATCAGGGCCCTGACATCCGCATTGTCTTCGGCAATGAGCATGACCTGTCCGCCGGCAAGCTCATTCAGGTCTGAATCGGCAGTATCCCCGTTTCTTGTGCTATCCTGAAGGATGTCAGTGTTTTCATCTGATTTTGCGTTCAAGGACGGCTCGGTGTAGGGCAGTTTGACTGTAAACCTGGAACCTTCGCCAGGCTTGCTCCTTACAAATACTTCCCCTTTATGAAGGCTTACCAGCTCCTTTACCAGCGCAAGCCCGATTCCGGTTCCGGGCAGGTCGGTCTGGTCCTGTGACTGGAAAAACCGTATAAAAATCTTGTCCAGGTGCTTTTCCGGTATTCCTTTTCCGGTGTCGGATACAGAAATATGTACAAACCTGCGGACTGCTTCCCTGTTATTTACCGTTTTTCCTTCCGCTTCCGGGGCAAGTGTGAGGTTTACCCTGATCTTTCCGTTGCGTTCTGTGTATTTGAATGCATTGGAAAGCAGGTTATTGACAATTTTCCCGAGTTTGTCGGGATCGAACCGGGCCATCATTTCTTCGGCCGACGCCGTAAACCGCAGACTGATCCCTTTCTCTTCGGCCAGGTGATGGAAAGAAGCGGTCAGGTTTCTGAGAAATCCCACCAGTTCACCATCTGACAGGTGTAATTTCAGGTTCCCGGTTTCCAGTTTCCTGAAATCCAGAATCTGGTTAATCAGCTGGTCAAGCTGCCTGGCATTCCGGTACATGATGTCGGTCAGCTGGGGCATTTCCCCCGGTTGAACAGCCGAGCTGCGCATTTTTTCCAAGGGCCCCAGGATCAGTGTCAGCGGAGTGCGGATCTCATGTGATATGTTAGTGAAGAACCTGAGTTTCATCATATCCAGCTCGTGTAGCTTCCTGGCTTTTATTCTCTCCAAAACCAGCTGGTTTTTCAGTTTTTCGCGGTTCATAATGAACTGGACCAGCGCAACAAACAGTATAGTTATGAAAAGTATGACCAGCAGTTTGAACCACCAGGTCCTCCAGTAAGGCGGTTTTATGTTGATCGTCAGGATAGTTCCCTTTCCCGCATCCGGAATGCCCGGAATAAAACTCTTAATGTGCAGGGTGTATTGGCCGGGATCGAGGTTGGTATAAGTAGCCATCCGGTTGGTTGACGGATCATTCCATGTCCTGTCAAAACCTTCCAGGTAATAGGAGTATAGGTTTCCCGGACTGTTGACAAAATTCAGGGCCGCAAATTCCACGGAAATCACATTTTGATGGAAAGGAACGGTGATTTCGGATGTTTCGGTTATGCTCTTTGTCAGGATGGATTTTTTATGGTTGCTAATGGCCACCGGCCGGTTGAAAATCCTGAGTTCCGTTAGGATGATGGGGGCGGCATAGTCGTTGGTTCTGACATTCAGTGGATTAAAAATATTAAACCCTTCAATGCCTCCGAATACCAGATCTCCGTTGGGTAATTTCAATGCGGCACCGTAGTTGAACTGGTCATTGCGCAGACCGTCTTTTGCGGTAAAGGTTTCAAAAAAACCGGTTTCAGGATTAAACCTGGACAAACCGTGGGTAGTGCTTATCCACATGAACCGGTTGTTGTCTTCCAGCAGACAGAGTACCTGGTTGTTGGCTAATCCCTCTTTTTCGGTATAATATCTTTCCGGACCCTTATTTTTGGAATAAAGGACAAGTCCCTTGTTGAGTGTGGCCACCCAAAATCTTCCGCTGCTGTCGGTGAGAAGATCGCGGCTGTACTCGGGAAACCGGTTAAGTACCCCGGAAAGTGCTGAATAGACTACGATTTCATCCCTGGCGCCAATCCACAGATCGCCGTCCGGGTCCTGTCTGATCCAGTTGACCTGTGTATTGGGCGGAAAAAGATTCAGCCTTGAGAATCTTCCGGTTGCAGGATCAAATTTTTCGATGCCCGCAGATGTGGCTGCCCAAATATTGCCTTCCCTGTCCCTGAGCAGATCCCAGACTTTGTCATCACCCAGGGACCAGGGATCCTGCGGATTGTGCCTGTAGCGCGTGCTTACCCTGCGTGTCTTCCGGTCAACTACGTTAATGCCTCCCCTGAATGTTCCCACCCAGACATTTCCTTTCCCGTCGTCCAGAAAGGTTTTGATGCAGTCGGAGGTCAGGGTGCCGGGATCGTTGGGATTATGGGTCAGATAAGAAAATTCCTGTTTGCTGAAGTCGTATATGTTGACTCCGCCGTCCTCAGTACCAATCCAGAGGTGCCCTTCGGGTGACAGCCAGAATGCATACAGCTCCTTGCTGTTCAGATAACGCCGGTCACCAGGCATGGCCCTGAAACTCCGGAATACCTGCTTGCTGTGTACCAGAAAACTGATTCCGCTTCTGCTCCCGATCCATGTATCTCCCTTCTTGTCATGATAGAGCGACAGCACAGAATTTCCGGAGAGACTTTTTTCTTCCCGTTCATCATGGATAAAACTACTGATGATGCCTTGTCCCGGACGATAAATAAACACTCCGCCCCTGGTTCCCAGCCAGAAGTTACCGTTTCTGTCGGGAGCAATTGATCTCACCGTGCGGCTTCTTTCATTGGCGGGATCAGGAATCAGGTGCAGCTCGACCTGGCCTGAACTGCCAATCCGGAAGGCACCGTTGTCGTACGTGCCCACCCAAAGCTTATTGTCTGGCCCGGTGGTCAATTCCCATATTTCCTCATTCATCGACGGAGGCAGGGGTAGCCTGTATGGTGTTACCTCATTCCTTGCCGTGTCTAACATGAACAGGCCGTTGTTTGTGCCCAACCAGAGCAAGCCATCTTGGCTGAATTCCATTACCCTGACAAAATTTCCGTCGAAAGGCCTGGATACATCGGTATTTTTTAGTAGCGGACGCGACAGCCTGCCGGAAGGATGATACAGCAGGAGCCCGTCATCGGTACCTAACCACAACCGCCCTTGTGGGTCCCCGGTTATGTGGTTTACGGAAGCATTTTCTGTATTGATTTCGGGGTGCCGGTCAAAAATATGGATAAACTTTTCGGTTTCACGGTCAAAAAGATTAAGGCCCCCGTTTTCTGTTCCTGCATACAGCTCACCATTTTCACCTTCAAAAATACACCTGACGAGGTTTCCCCTGATTGACGCCGGATCATCGGGGTCATTTTCAAATACCCTGAAGCGGTAACCGTCGAAGCGGCTTAAGCCCTGACTGGTCCCAAACCATAAAAATCCCCGGAAGTCCTGGAATATACATTGCACCTGGTTGTTGGAAAGGCCATCTTCCTGTGAAAAATGTTCAAAAACCGATGTGTTGCCCTGCCCGTAAAGTGCCTGACTGAAAAACAGACAGGTAAGGCTAAGATACAGGCAGAATATGGCCGGATACCTTTTAAGGGTTTTTACATATGGCCGGGTAATCGAACCTCGCTTACCGCTATAGAAATCAGTATTTTTGTTGAATATCATCCGCTTGTAAAAATACGAACAAAAAGTCAATACCTCCAACTGCAGCCATCAATTCACAGATAAGTCCCGCTGGGTGCAGTGTGTAGGTCCCCGTTATCTGTACATTCTGTACTTTGCCGTTTTCTTCCTGAAATCCTCGCTGTCTTTCATCCAGAGTTGACTGATGTCGGAGACCAGGAAACGTCTTGAAAATGCTTTTCTTACCTTGTCTGATCCGCACACCTTGTCGAACATGTCCAGCCTGGAGGGCTCACATAACTCAAATACGTTCTTGTCAGGCCAGAGCTTATGGCACTCCTGCAGCACATAGAACTGTACAAGGGAGAGGTTGGCCTGACGGTAGTTGGTGATATGCACCTGTACACCGTGGATCATAGTCCCCCTTGAAACACTATAGTATGGCGTGTAATGTACCGGCCTGAAAACCAGCCCGGGAAGCCCTAATCCATTCAGGTTCCCGGCCAATAATTCCGCATCGACCCATTCTGCTGCAAAAAGCTGAAATGGCAGGGTATATCCTACGCCGATACTCATAACGTATAATTCGCCCAATATTCCTGATACCGGATAAAACCAGGGGGAATATTCATGGGGTATATGCGGAGACGTCATGACCCACGGCAATCCGGTTTCATTAAAGGTCATTTTCCTCTTCCAGCCTTTCATGGGAATAACGGTCAGGTCGCATTGCACACCATTGCCCAACAGGCCTTCCTCATTGATAAACCTAGCAAGTTCACCCACCGTCAGCCCGTGCAGGTATGGGATGGGAAACTGGCTGACGAAGGAGACAAATTCCGGTTCGGTAATAAGTCCTTCGATTTTAAGACCGCCTAAAGGATTGGGCCTGTCTAAGACCACAAAAGCCGTGTTGCTCTCTGCTGCTGCTTCCATGGCTAAACCAAGGGTGCTGATGTAGGTATAGGAACGCGATCCGATATCCTGGATGTCATAGACCAGCACGTCAATGCCCTGAAGCATCTCCGGGGTGGGTTTCCTGGTTTTGCCGTAGATGCTGAATACCGGAATGCCTGTCGCAGGATCGGTGAAATTTTCCACATAATCTCCGGCGGCATGGTCGCCGCGAACGCCATGTTCCGGGCCAAACAAGGCCACCAGTTCAAATCCGCCGGCCTGGTGCATAAGGTCAACCACCGACCTGAAACGACTGTCTATACCGGTTGGATTGGTAATCAGTCCTACTCTTTTCCCCCGGAGGAGATCAAAGTTCCGGGCAGCAAGATTTTCCATCCCGGTTCTTACGCGCTGTCCGAAAGCCATGCTGCCTGCCGTGATGAGCAACATGACCATCATAACTTTAAGTTTTTCCGGATTCATATGCTGTAATTTTTCAGTTTTGGGTGTATACCCTGCCATTCATGATTAAATTGCGAAAAAAATCCCTTAACTTTATAGCTTGCTAAACGCTATAAATTTATGGAAAAACCGCCGGATTATCCGCATTTCTGCCGGATATCTGTACAGATTCTGTTACTGACCATCCTGATGGGTTGTAAGCAGGGGCCACCACAGGGAAACATTCCTGTATCACTGACTCAGGCCTTTGCCGACGGAAATTTCAGCCGGGTTGCCCAGATTGCCGATTCGATCAGCATTCATTCAGATAATCTGGTTCTGATCCGTAAAAGTGATTCTATTGCGGAAATTGCCTCCAGGATCAGCATCGAATTTTCTGTGCCCGAAAAGGAAATTTTCGCGCAGTTAAATGCCCGGGGCATCAGCTGGACTATCGAAGACCTGGTTCGGTGGGAAAAGTACAATATGCTGGAAAGTAGGGTAATAGACGGCGAAAAGTATTATTTTAAGCGGGCTGCTTCCAACCTGAAACTGTTGCTTGGGCATATCTCAAGGCAGAACAGTCCTGATACGGTCACCGGACCCGATGCATTTGACTTGTTCAGGATGGATCATATACAGGAGATTATTGCAGCATCAGATGGCAGCGGCGGACTGGTATGCCCTCGGGAGATTGTTATGGATTACCGGATTGCGCTGCCTGCCGGGACAGTGCCCGAAGGCGAAACGGTGAGGTGCTGGCTGCCATACCCCAGGGAGAACCATGCCTTTCAGGAAATTGTGGCTTTCAATCCTTCCGGACTCAGTGAGCCTGTAATTTCCCCGGCTGCTGCCTTGCACCGGACCATCTATACTGAAAAAAAAGCCGGTCGGGATGAGCCACTTGATTTTTCCTGTACTATGGGTATACGGACTTACGCCCGCTATTTTGATCTCAGAAACCTGGCAATCCTGCCTTATGACAAAAAATCGGAATTGTACCGACGTTATACGGCTCAGCAACCGCCTCACATAAGGTTCACGGAGAGGATCCATGACCTCTCGGATGAGGTGGTGGGAGGGGCTGAGGAACCGTTTGAGGTGGTCAGGCGTATCTTTTACTGGATAAACGCCAACATCCCGTGGACAGGCGCCCTGGAGTACTCGGTGATGCCTGATATCACTGAATATGTCCTGGACAATATGAGAGGCGACTGTGGGATGAAAACCCTGCTGTTCATGACCCTTGCAAGGTATAACGGAATCCCGGTACGTTGGCAGAGTGGCTGGATGTTGCATCCCGGGGAGGTTAACCTGCACGACTGGTGCGAAGTCTATTATGAAGGGGCGGGCTGGGTTCCCCTTGATATCTCCTTTGGCCTGATGCCGTCGGATGATATCCAGGTGAGGGAATTTTATATCTCCGGAATGGATTCCTATCGTTTCATTGTTAATGATGACATCATGGCCCCTCTGTTTCCGGAGAAAACTCATTTCAGGAGTGAACCATATGATTTTCAGAGGGGTGAATTGGAATGGAGCGGTGGTAACCTCTATTTTAACCGGTGGAGGTACCGCATGGAGGTGACCATTCAGTGAAAAGTTCCGTTTTTCGGATAAAGAGCAGGATTTTACAACTGTCAACTGCCTTTATAAAATAATGGAGATTATTGACTATTTTAAAGATCTGGGTTTATGAAATGGTTGGTTTGGATAATGTGCTGCCTGTGGGGACTCGCAGCCTGCCATCATCCGGGAACCGGGGAACTGCAGCGACAGGCCGGTGAAATTGCGGCGAAGTATGCGCCCGACCGGCGGACAGGAATTGCTGAGGTAGTGTTGACCCCTGCCGGCAGGGGCAAGGTACTGGTTGAGGGAGAGACCCTTTTTCCTGAAGTCAGGACTGAAATTCTGGAACTGGTAAAGGCAACCGGTTACCAGGTAATCGACAGCATGAGAATCCTTCCCGAGCCAGATGGTCCGGGACCCTGGGGACTGGTTACGGTCAGTGTGGCGAACATCAGACAGAAACCTTCTCACTCTTCGGAGCTTACAACCCAGGCGGTCATGGGAACTCCGGTTCGTATTATACGGGAAAGAAAAGGCTGGCTGGAAATTCAGACTCCGGATCAGTATCTTGGATGGACGAACAACTCCTCTGTTGAAGTCCTCGATGATATCCGGTTCGAAGAGTGGAAAAGGGCACCGAGGGTATTGTTTACTGAGCTCTCCGGACAAATGACCAGCGGGCCGGGGAATGGACAGGCGGTCAGCGACCTGGTGGCCGGATCGGTGGTCATCCAGAAATCCACATCCGGCATCTACGGTGAATTGTTGCTTCCCGACGGCCGTACAGGTTTTTCAGACAAGAAAGGATTTGCAGAATTTCAGGAGTGGAAAGACACGGTTAATGCGACACCGGAGGGCATATGCCATACGGCTGAAATGTTTACCGGATTGCCGTACATGTGGGGAGGAACTTCTGCCAAAGCGCTGGATTGCAGTGGATTTACACGCAATGTCTTTTTTCTGAACGGCCTGATACTTGAACGGGATGCCTCACAGCAGATCAGGCATGGAGAAAAAGTATCGCCTGACGACCATTTCGCCGGACTGCAAAAGGGCGACCTGCTCTTTTACGGATCGAAGGAGCCGTTTCGCGTGGTCCATGTAGGTATCTGGCTGGGCAATACCGAAGTAATTCACGCGTCAGGAAGGGTGAAAACCGAGAGTATGGATCCGGAGAGCAGAAATTTCAGCAATTACCTGCATGATACCTTCCTGGGCGAAGTGCGCAGGATTATTGCTTACCCCGGGGGGGCGGGAATTGTCCGCGTAAAGGATCATCCCTGGTATTGACAAGGTAAATGTCATCATATGAACAATCGAAGAGAATTTTTAAAATGTACAGGTATGGCTGCAGGGTCATTGTTACTGACAACTTCCAACGCGGGATGTTCCCCTGATCAGTCCGGAATGAAGGGAAAATCCGGCGGTACTCCACTGAATCTGCGGTTCAGGCCTTTTGAACTGCAGCTGAAACATGTATTTACGTTAGCCGGAAGTTCCAGGACAACCACCCCGGTGGTTCTTACCGAGCTGGAATGTGACGGGGTAATCGGCTATGGCGAAGCCAGCTTGCCCCCGTATCTTGCCGAAAACCAGGAGAGTGTCGCTGCATTTTTGTCGCAGCTTGATCTGTCGCAGTTTAACGATCCTTTTCTGACTGAAGATATTCTGGACTATGTTTTCGGCATTGCACCGGGAAATTATGCTGCAAAAGCTTCTGTGGATATCGCACTGCATGATCTCGCCGGAAAGCTTACCGGACTTCCGGTTTACCGCATGCTGGGCCTGAACCCTGCGAAAACCCCGGTAACCAGTTTTACCATCGGGATCGATACTCCGGAGGTGGTGAGGCAAAAGGTAAGGGAAGCTGCCGGATACCGTATTCTGAAAGTGAAACTGGGACGGGACAACGACCGTGAAATGATCGAAACCGTGCGGTCGGAAACCGATGTCCCCTTGTGTGTGGATGTCAACCAGGGCTGGACTGACCGTCTAATGGCATTGGACATGGTTAACTGGCTGGCGGAAAAGGGGGTGGAATTTGTGGAGCAACCGATGGATAAAAACGCTAAAGATGACCTGGCCTGGCTCACTGAGCGTAGTCCGCTGCCCATCATCGGCGACGAGGCGGTTCAAACGCTGGAGGATGTGGTCCCTCTGAAGGGCGTCTATTCCGGAATCAACATTAAACTGATGAAATGTGGCGGAATACGGGCCGCCCATAAAATGATGGTCCTCGCGAAGGCTTTGGGCATGGAAGTGATGATCGGCTGCATGACGGAAACCTCCTGTGCCGTCACTGCTGCCGCCCAGCTCTCACCCTTGGTCCGGTGGGCCGATCTTGACGGGAACCTGCTGATCAGCAACGATCAGTTCGACGGACTGATGGTAGAAGAGGGAAGAGTCGTTCTTCCTGACAGGCCGGGGGTGGGGGTGGTTGTTCAGTAATCAGTAATCAGTAATCGGTAAACAGTAATCGGTAAACAGTAATCGGAAACCGGACCTGGCAATGAAAAACGGCGTAGGGGCAAGCCTCGCGCTTGCCCTGATCTGATGACCATTAATCAGTAACCGAACAGACAAACCTGGCAATGAAAAACGATGTAGGGGCGACCCGGTGTGGTCGCCCTATCTTGAATATTAGAATCTTTCTTAACCCACCTCAGCTTCTGTTTTAAGCAATAATCTGTGTAATCTGGTGCGCCACGAGGCGTGCGTTAAATATTAATCAAATACCTATAAGGATGAAAGAACCTTACAACCCAATTAGCCGTTCAGGTTGAAGACCGCCTGACACACTGTTAGGAAACGAGCTTTGTGAAGC
>JAUWAB010000096.1 GCA_030602265.1 Prolixibacteraceae bacterium
CGCGTGGTTAAACTGAACTTGTGTCATGGTAATAAATTTTAAATTTGTTTAAGCAAATATATAAAACATTAAACAATTATCCATTTATTCCGTGGATAATTTCGACATCAATTTTGCCTATTGCTTATAAAGAAACTTTATTCGAGATGTATACCTTTGTATTTCAATACATTAATACTACTCTCATATAAATCTGTTCAGGATTCGGTTTTCGAAAAATATTATATAAAGTTCGAAAACACTTATGATTCCTTCCTAAATGGAATCAATGAAATCCAATTTAGGAAGCAGGGTATTTGTGATCATCCGGTAGAATGAAATGCAAAACCACAATGGGATCAGGATTGATAGGGCAGCTAACAAAGTCAGGACTAAAGAAAACAGTATTTTTAATGCCTGGACAGATTTACATACTCTTTCGGGGATTGGCCATATTTTTTCTTGAATGACTGGGTAAAATAGGACTGACTTTTAAAACCTACCGCATAGGCAATTTCAGTGATCCTCAGCCTGTCCTCTTCCAGCAAATGTTTAGCCCGTAAAAGCCTGACATTCCTTACAAATTCGTTAACCGTCAGACCTGTAATTGCTTCAATTTTGATATATACCAATGATCTGCTGATTTTTAAGCCTTTGGCAAAAAAACCGGCATTGAGATTTTCCACGGAAATATTCTCAAGTATCAGGTTTACACACTGGCTGACAAAATGGTGATCTTTGCCACCAAGTGATTGAGCATCAAGATTTTTACCCGTCTCAACCGATATCAACCTTAATATTTCGGGAACATTTTCATTCCCGGTTTTAACATACTTCACTTCCGGGATAATCTCACCCGGAGACACTGCTGGCTCATCCTTTAAAAACTGGTCAATCAGACCGGCTAAACCGGCCGCCTTTGAGTGAAGCTGATTAAGCATCGTTGTGCTGACAGGTTCTGCTATATCCAGTTTATGGGCAGATAACTGTTGCATCAGCATATCAATCTGGGATTCCACAAAGGCAATTTTTATCTCCAATTTTTCGGAATCGATATATTCGCGATCAGACTTACCTGTAGGGGCAGACACATTGGCACCTGCTTCCCCCCTGTTCGCGGAAGTCATGTTTTTATTCCCGGCACCCACATACCATCGACGGTAAAGATACCATATTGTTACGGCCAATGCAATTGCGATAAACACCTGAAACCATTCAGGAACCCAGGTTAAATCTTCGGATGGATTACTCCTGCCGATGCCGGTAAGGCTATCCCCTGATAAATTCAATAAAAAAAACTGGCTGAAAAGGGGGACATTAACCCCCATTGACAATAGGTTTAGATGCATTGAATATCAACTTTTTACAGAGACATGAGCGATAAATCGGCCTATAACAAATGCAGCGGCCATTGACCGCGAAACGGCAGATATCATCGCCGGAACAGTCAGGCGAATCGACCCCGCTCTGATTTTGTACGGCTTATCCGGATCAGCACTCGCGCAGGCCGCTGAAAGCATCGGCCTGTCTTTTGCCTCGGAAGTTTTTGCCGACCGGGCTTACCTCGATGACGGCACACTGGCACCCAGGCATATTCCCGGAGCCGTTCTGCACGACACCGGACAGGTCATCGCCAGGGCCATCCGAATGGTAATCCACCAGGAAGTGGAGACCATTTCCGGGAAAGTAATCCCGTTAAGAGCGGATACGCTTTGTATACATGGTGACCATCCGATGGCTCCGATGTTGGCAAAAGAGCTGTCCAGGGCTTTCACCGGGCAGGGAATTAAGCTGAAGCAGTATTCAGCGAAACCAACTGAAAAGTAATATCCGTTTAACCGGTATACACTTCAGGAGAAAAGAAAAAAACAGAAAGCAACAGGCTGATGGACCAGAAATTCAGATATATACCTTCAGGAGATTCCGCATTTATTATCAAAGCCGGCGACGATATATCCCCCGGAACCAGCCAACTGGTCAGAAAGCTGCTCATACGGATTGAAAATGAGCAGATTCCTGGTATTATCGATTATATCCCCTCCTATAATGAACTGATGGTCTGTTACAATCCCCTTGTAACCGGATTCAGTGAGCTGTCGGCCAGGCTCCGGTCACTTGAAACCGGCTTGGATAATCTGGAGCTTCCTGAATCTTCGGTTATTCACGTTCCTGTACTCTATGGCGGGGATGCGGGCCCGGATCTGGCGGAAGTGGCACAAATCCATCACCTGAGCCTTCAGGAGGTAATTGATATTCACAGCAGCCCTGAATACCTGGTATATATGCTCGGATTTATGCCCGGATTTTGTTACCTTGGAGGCATGGACGATGCCATTGCCACCCCGAGAAAGGCAACACCCAGGGTTAACATCCCGGCCGGATCGGTAGGAATCGCCGGCTCCCAGACCGGCATCTACCCGATCGACAGTCCGGGTGGCTGGCAACTTATCGGAAAAACGCCTGTCCGGTTGTTCGATCCGGACCGTGAACCCGTATTCCTTTTCAGGCCGGGCGACCGGTTACGATTTATTCCCGTTAATGAGGAGAAATTCCATACAATCAGTATTGAAGTCGCACAAGGAAAATTTGACAGAAATAAATACAAAATATCCTGACAATGGTTTCGATATGTATACAATCACCTGGCAGGATGACTACCGTCCAGGATTCCGGTAGACCGGGATACCAGCGTTATGGGATGTCGGTTTCGGGCGTCATGGATGCCCATTCTTACCGGCTGGCGAATCTGCTGGTGGGCAACCACCCCGGAGCAGCCTGTCTGGAGGCCACCCTGACCGGTCCGGAGATACTCTTTAACTTCCCCTGCACCATAGCCATTACCGGTGCGGATATGGATCCCCGGAAGAACGGGCAACCTGTCGGGTTATGGGAATCCATCGACATTTCCGGGGGCGACCGGTTAAGTTTTGCCGGACTGAAATCGGGATGCCGGACCTATATCGCCATTTCGGGCGGCATTGATGTTCCTGAAGTAATGGGCAGCCGTTCGACCTGCCTGCCGGCCAGGACAGGCGGCATGGAGGGCAGGGTGCTGAAACAGGGGGATGAGCTGCCACTGGGAAAAGGCAAAGCATTCTCAGATCATCTGCGATTTCTGTTTGAAGAGGATCGTTTGCAGGTTCTGACAAACCCCACACTGCGGATTATTCCGGGACCGGAAGTGCGCCGGTTTGGCTTTGAGGGAATCCGCAACCTGCTCACATCGGCATACACCGTCAGCCAGCACAGCAACCGGATGGGGCTGCGCTTGTCAGGACCAGCAATTCCGGTGGTGAACGGCACTGCCGATATTATTTCGGCCGGCATTTCTCCGGGAACCATTCAGGTAAGCGGGGATGGCCAGCCCATCGTGCTGATGGCCGACCGGCAGACCACCGGCGGGTATCCCAGGATAGCCCATGTGGCATCCGTAGACCTCCCCCTGGTGGCCCAGGTAAAACCCGGCGACACCCTAAGGTTCAGGGAAATATCCCTTGAAACGGCTCAGTCTCTCCTACGGGAACAGGAGGAGAGATTCGAATATCTTGCCGGCAGAGGATAGAATAAACCCGTTTCAAAAGAAACTTTCTGGCTATAGACATTTTGT
This sequence comes from Prolixibacteraceae bacterium, assembly GCA_030602265.1. Taxonomy (GTDB): domain Bacteria; phylum Bacteroidota; class Bacteroidia; order Bacteroidales; family Prolixibacteraceae; genus UBA1413. The sequence continues at coordinate 3,587 of JAUWAB010000096.1, forward strand.
TTTATCAGATATCAGAGTCCAAATGCCAGTTGAAGGATCAATATCATAAACTCTGACAATCTGAAGTACAGTGCCTAAATCTCCCACTAGATTATAAATAAAAGTACCTGTAATAGTGCCATTTTTATTAATCCTCTCATTGGATAAATAGGTAGCTTTATAGAACTCGCCAGTTTCAGATTCTAAATTTAAACCTTGAATATTACCTTTTGCAGCAATCATACTACCATATTTATCATAATGATATATCATTATAAATGTTACTTCGCCATAAATATGATTCTCAATACCGCCACAATAACTCCATGTTTCCCAATTGTAATTGTAAGTCTTAGTGACAGAAGTCTGTGCAAAAGCATCATTGTTGATATACAATGAAAGCATCACGATACTCAAAACACCTAACGTTTTCATAATCATCGTTTTTAATGAATTGATAATTACATCTTAATCAATAACAAACATTTTGCAGTGAATCGAAAAACCAGATTTGTCTTTTATTTTTTAAATAGTTAGCTGGTTATACAACAATTCTCACAAGTTCTTAATTTTACTCAAATAAAATCTTCCCAACTCCCGTCCAGCAGCTGATACCAGTTGAAGTATCCGTGGAACCATCAATCAGGATTGTTCCCTTAGCTCCTTTGAATCTTCCGGAGCCATCATTAATTATTATTTCACCAGTAAATGTAACTTCAGGGAAGGTCGTTATTGTATGAGCAATAAAGTTGCAATAATCTCCATTAGATACAGTTATGATACCCATGCTTTCCTGGATCCACTGCCCAAACTCATTTATGAAACAGAAGGTTGTCTCACAATAGCTCTTCTCGTTGTTAATTTTTCCAAAGTAAGTTGCCTGGCCACTCCACCACCCACCACCGCCGGTAGCTTGACCACTTCCCTCGGGCAAACAAGATAACCATGGTAGCTCAAAGTTAGGAGTCAGACAGAAATTCATTTTTATGAGTATTTCCGCCTTCTTCAGATCGCCATTTTCATAGCTAACAGAGTCTTTTTTACATCCACAGAGGAACATAAAAACAACGATCATAAAATAAATAAATCGTTTCATTTTGATAAAGTTTTAAGTTTTACAATTCGAAAAACCTCACAATCTATATCAAATTTACAACAATTTTTATTCATTTTCAGTGAATTATGCATCAGTGAGTATTCCGGAACATAGTGTACATTAATTCCGGGATATACTGTACAACGGATTCCGGGATATACTGTACAGGGATTCCGGGATATAGTGTACAACTTTTTGAAGGTTTTTTCTTTTTTTTTATGCCGGCGGCGGCGCGTTACTTGGCGACATTCCGTCATATAGTGTACAATCCCTTCCGGGATATAGTGTACAGATAAAGGGAAAGAATACCGATTGATTTGCATATTTAGTGCTTTTGAAAATCAAAAGCACTATGGCAAATAAAACAATCAGTATGATCCAATTAAAGCGTATTATCCAGTTAAGAACCGAAGGTTTAAATAAACTTTCGATATCCCAGAAACTTGGGATTCATCGCAAAACACTCAATGATTATCTTTTCAAGCTGGAAGCCACAGGAAAAGGATTCAAGGAACTTCTGCAGTATGATGAAAGCGAACTTGCCTCGCTGGTATTTAAACAGGCAAACACCAGGGTGCCGGATTCGCGTGCTGAGGTTCTTGCGAAGCAGTTTAGTTATTTTTCGCAGCAGCTTTCCAGTCCGGGTGTTACCCGCCAGCTTCTTTGGGAAGAGTATAAGAACTCGCACCCGGATGCTTATAGTTACACCCAGTTTTGTGAGCACTTTGCCCGGTACAACAAGCGAAAAAAGGTCACCATGCACTTCACTCACCAACCTGGCGAGTACCTTCAGGTGGACTTTGCCGGAAAGCCAATGTATTTAACTAACCTGCAAACCGGAGAGCTTACTCCCTGTCCGGTATTGGTATGCGTACTGCCATCCACCAATTACCCCTACATCGAAGCATTACCATCGGCCAGGCAGGAACATCTGTTTGGCGGTATGTCAAGGTGCCTGGAATATCTGGGTGGTGTTCCCCGCAATATTTTGAGCGATAACATGAAACAATACATCCAAAAGAATGAAAAGTATGAATACAAGTTTTCCGATCTGGCAAATCAATGGTCCTTATACTACCACACCAACCTGGAAGCAACCAGGCCAGGTAAGCCAAAGGATAAGCCATCTGTAGAGAATAATGTATACATAGGTTATTTAAGGGTTTTTGCCAGGCTTCGAAACGAGGTTTTTACCAACCTGTTTGACATGAATCGCAGAATAATGGAATTAGTGCAACAGCACATCCGGTTACCTTTTCAAAAAATGGATGGGTCCCGGCTTGAGCGGTTCATCAACGAAGAGAAGCCACATTTAAGGCCCTTGCCCATGGAACCTTTTGTCATAAAGCATATTACCTTTGGGAAAGTCCAGCTGAACTATCACGTTTTGCTGGGTGAGGACAACCATCGTTACAGTGTGCCCCACCAGCATGTCGGCCAATCCACCAAAATAATCTATGATGAACATAATGTCGAGGTCTTCATTGCCTATGAACGGATTGCCATTCACAAAAGAAATTACCGTCGTGGTGATTATACAACCTTAAATGAACACATGCCACCGGGGCACCTTAAATACAAAGAAACCCGGGGTTGGGACGCAGACTATTTTCTGGGTATTGCCAAAGAAATCGGGGATTCCTCCGTGAAAGTCTTCCTGAGGGTGCTTTCATCGAGAGAGTTTGTAGAGCAGACCTATCTGGCTTGTAAGGGATTGAAAAGGCTGGCTGAAATATACGGCCCCGGGCGTTTTGAAAAAGCCTGTTCACGGGGAATAAAAGGCAGCAGAGTAACCTACGGTATGATTAAAAACATACTGGAAAAGAACCTGGACCAGCTTGATGACAATCAGCGCTACCTGCCTGAGATCCCTGATCATGCAAATATCCGGGGGAAAAAAGCATATGAATAATCCTTTAATTTTTAATACTTACCAAAGATGAACATGCAAATTACATTAGACCAACTGTCGCAATTAAAACTGGACGGTATGGCCAGAGTCTATCAGGCAGTACTGGGTCTGCCTGTGCAAAATCAACCCACGCTTAACCAGTTTATGGCCCGATTGGCCGAAGCCGAATTGCAGGAAAGAGCAACAAAACGAACCGCTATGTTCTTAAAACAGAGCAAGCTGCGGTATGATGCAGTTTTGGAACATGTGCATTGTAATGCGGAACGAAACCTCACAAGCGACAAACTCATGGCTGTAGCAGACTGTGGTTTTATTGACAGAGCGGAAAATATCCTGATTACCGGAGCTACCGGAAATGGTAAAAGTTACCTGGCATGTGCACTGGGCAGACAAGCCTGTACGCTGGGATATCGTACCCTTTATTTTGGAATCAACCGGTTCCTGGAGAAAATATTGCTGGCCAAACTCGATGGAACCTACATCAAACTGCTAAATCAGATTGAAAAGACGGATCTCATTATAATCGATGATTTTGGTCTGCATCCACTGGATGGAACTACCCGCAGGGCATTACTCCAAATCCTGGAGGATCGATATGGGTTGAAATCATCCATTATCGTTTCGCAGTTACCCATTGTGGATTGGTATCAATACATTGGTGAATCTACCATATCGGATGCAATTATGGACAGATTGACAGGTAATGCACACCGATTCAATTTGGATGGCGATTCCTTGAGAACGAAAAAATAATTATACTTTTACTCGTGCAAATCAATCAAAAAAAGATTGTACACTTTAATCCGGAATCGTTGTACACTTTAACCGGAATATTCATCAGCACTAATCCTGAAACAAAAGTCAAATCTTAACAAAATCATATTTAAACAGGTAGTGGACTTCCAGTGCGATATAAATGCTTAGGACGGAGTCCAGTATTACCAACAGATATAAGAAACTTTGCGAACATAGCAGAACAAAAAAATAAAGCTACAACCTTATAATAGAACAATATAAGGTTATAGCCTAATATTTGATGGTACATTTAGAATTAAGATTATGACTAAAAACATAAATACAGAATATTAGGCCGTAGCCTAATAATCAGCTGCCCGGGTAAGTAATGGCAAGGACTACACAGAGTTGAAAAATCAATGGGTAAGCAAACATTATCCTGTATTTTTTAAGCCACTGGAGATGGCATTAATCAGGTTCAGCAATTTACTTAAGAGTTTATCCTTTTCTATACTATTTGCATCCATGTTACGCCATTGTCTCAAATATTTAATGTGCATTTGATGCAACGCAGATAGCTTATCGTTACGCCAGGTTAAATTATCATATTGACCAAATCGTCTTACCATGGCAGGTTTATCGAACAACTCTTCAATCAGCTGAAAGCCATTTTGATGATCGGTAAGAATCTTATTCATAAACAATTCCCGTTCATGAACATCCTCTTCTAAACCGGCATATTCCTGCATCATTTCCAAATTAGAAAGAATGAGATTGGTTTCCGTTTGAATCATCAGAAATTTAAAAAAGCTCCAATTTTTTACTGCTTGCTTCAGGTGATTATAGTCTTCCGGTTTTTCAGCCTTTAATTGTTTCAAGGCTTCTCCCAAGCCGAACCAGCCAGTTAATGTGATGCGCGATAAATTCCAGCTAAACACCCATGGGATAGCCCTCAGGTCGTTGAGCGTTCTGGTCCCGGTCCTTCTGGCAGGTCTTGAACCAATCTTGCTTTTCTCTAAAACATCGATACAGGTAACCTGGCTGTAAAAGTTTATAAATCCCGGTGTTTCTATCAGGTTTCGATAATGTTCATATGACTTGGCTGAAAGGAACTCCATGGATTCAACAGGATATTGAGGGACATCACCCTTGTTTTTATTGTTAATGACATGCCTCGCTACACCTGACGACAGGGCACTTAAATTATACTGAGCTGTCATTGGGTTACCAAAGAGTTGCGCCACCGATTCGCCCTGAACGGTAATTTTAAGGGTACCACAAACCGTGTTTTCAGGCATACTTTCCAGGAACCGATGGTACTTGCCTCCTCCCCGGCTTATGGTACCTCCCGTTCCATGGAAAAAGTAGATATCCGTATTATTCTTTCTGCCTGTTTCAGCCAATGCAATTTCCGCCTTATATACATTCCACTTACTGGCTATGGTGCCTCCATCTTTATTGCTATCGCTGTAGCCTAACATCACCTCCTGCTTATTTGCTATTCGTCCGGAGCGGGACTGCGTAATCGGGTGCTTTAAAAACTGATCCAGGATTTCAGGACCATTTTGCAAATCCTGAATGGTTTCCAGCAGCGGAACCACCCTGATGTTGGTATTTAACAACTGGGTTTCCTGCATCAAAAAGTAAACCACCAGTAAATCGCTTAAATTTCTGGTCATACTAACAATGAATGATCCGATACCGTCAACCCCATACTGATTAACATGCTGACGAACAACCCGGTAGCAATCTAAAACATTATCTGCCTCTTCCCCGTAAGAGATGGTAATATCCGTGACAGGTGCGTTGCTTTCCAATAAATGGTTCAGATACTTTACCCGTTTATCTTCATCCCAATTTTCAAAATCAACCTCTTTTTCGCCTGTCGCTTTTAATATCTGAGATATGGCCTTGTCGTGGAAAGCACTATTTTGTCTGATATCCAGTTTTGCCAAATGAAAACCAAAGCATTGAACGGACCTTTCAACGGGAAATAATAAATCCTCTGCCAGGCTTCTCAAACCATTCTGCACCATTACATCTCTCAAAAGCTTTAAATCTTGCAGCAGAGCTCTGCCCGATTTATAGTAAGTCCTGGAATCTGTGAAGTTTTCAGATATAGTGTTATCCAACTGGCATATCATTAAATTGACAAATTGCCTCCAGGGCTCATAATGATTGCGCTGAACAGCTTTTTGACCAGCTTCGCCCAAAGCCGTTGATTTTTGGGCTATTGCTTCTGAAAGAACAAATGGAACAGGATTCGTTATGGCCGAAACAGATAGTTTTTTAACCAAATTGACCAACTCTTCCCTAATTAAAGAGAGAGCAGCCTGTCGGTGCAGCAAGAGAGTCTCCTTAGTAACAGCCGGGCTCACAAAAGGATGTCCGTCTCTGTCGCCTCCCACCCAGCTGCCGAAAGAAATTGTGGGAAACACATCCGGGGTTTTTATCTTATTAGGCTTCAAGCCCAAATCTACCCATGAATTGATCAGTTGCTGGTCAGCATTTTTCAGGACAGCCGGAAAAACCTTACTAAGATAATGCAACACATTGGCTCTTTCGTCGCGGATATCAGGCTTTTCAAGGTAAATCTCGCCCGTTCTCCACCATCTTTCCAAAAGATTGACAATTTTTTCCCTGATGGCCTTTTGTTCAACTTTACTTAACGAAATGTTTTCCCTTTTCACCAAAAGCAAATATAGCTCACGATGAATTTCGATTACAGTAACCCTTTTTGCTTCAGTAGGATGAGCAGTGAGGACAGGAACAATATGCGTTTCAGCAATGGCTTCAAGCATTTCATCTTCAGTCAATCCAGCATTTTTCCATATGCTGAATGTTTCTGCCCAGGATCCCCTGATGGATGTACTTTTACCTTTGTCTTCCAATCTTCTTCTGTATTGAGTTGCGGCATTTTCTTCAACCAGGGTAATCAGCTGAAAATAGATACTCAATGATTGAATGGTTTTTTCGATCGACAACTCATTCTCCTCCATATTGACACCTTGCAAAGTGTTGTTAATCAGATCAACCACTTTGTTTTCGCTAATGCGGGTTAACATTTCAGTATAACAACCGATGATAAACCTTCGGTCGTCAGAGATTTTCTTATAAGGCAACGCTTTGTTGTTCATGTTGGTTGGTGTTTCAGCAATCATGGTTATTCCCTATTTTAAAATAACCAAAATTAATGCGAATTGTTGAAATTTAAGATAAGATCGATGCCAAATAGAAAATATTGCCAACCAATCTTCCAAAGGCAGAGAATAGCTCTCACAAAGCACAAACCATTATGGATAAACACCGTTATCTTGCCTCTGTTTTGAATAACATTCTTAAAACCAATAACAAAACAGCATAAATTCTATGGCAATCTCCTTGCTGAAAGATTCTTCTTCGGATCTCAAGCCTGAGAAAAGAGCTGGAAGAACAGTTGGAAGAAAAGGTTAAAATTAAAAAAAGGATCAAATTGTCTTTCAACAACTTAATCCTTTTAAAAGTCGGGGTACCAGGATTCGAACCTGGGACCCCCTGGTCCCAAACCAGGTGCGCTACCGGACTGCGCTACACCCCGAAATATTTACGGTGAACGTTT
>JAUWAB010000012.1 GCA_030602265.1 Prolixibacteraceae bacterium
TCCGAAACCGGCCGTGGTCGCGTTAAAAAGGTTATCGTACCCTGTGCCTCCCGGAAACCACATCATTTCTGTGATAATCATGGGCCACCGGTCGGCTGCCGGTTTGTAACTGTTGTTCCAAAGATTTTGCACCGCCCAGGTATTGTCATGTACACCACCATAAGCAGGATAAAAATGGGCTGCAACACCAATATTTGATCCCGAGAACGGATACTGAGCCCAGCCTTGAGGTTCCCCTTGCCAGCCAAGTGTAGGCACCCAAATAACATTGTTTGCCCCCACGTTGCGGATGACATCTATCACCGGCTGCATCCAATCCCTGAAAGCCCTCCAGTACCTGGGCTGACCATGCCCCCAGTCGTTTGCACCAAAACTGGTTTCGATTTCCACCGGTTCGTTCATGAGTTCAAACATTACATTATCTGCATTTTTTATACCGGGGGCACTGGCTATGGCTTGCCAAAAAGTAATCAAGCGACGCTGTTCTTCTTTTCCTGCATTGCGACTACCATTATCCGGCGTATTGATCGGCCCCACCGCGCAAAGGACAAGATACAGTCCCCGCGACTTGAGATGATCTGCGTATGGTACAAGAAAGTTGTTGATCCATGCATTAAATTGTACCGTGTCGACTAAGCCTGATTCGTGTGTCCAACCGCCAATATGGTCGGCGTTAATTCGTACAAAGCTGGCGTACCATCCATGGTTTTGCCCGTATTTAGGTGTGGTATCGCTCATTTCGGTTGCTGCATCTTTCAGGAAATTCAGCATGCCTGCCACATTATCCGGTTTAGTCCAGTCGGTAGGATTACGGTAGCGGCTACCTCCTCCGTTAAACCATGTTTCGGTGGGTTGCATCCATCCGTGGAGTAAAACACTTTTGCCTGTAGGATCTTTCAGTTGATTTCCTTCAACGTGTAAAGGAGGTGTTGGCATACCTTCCCAGGCTTGAGTGCTCAGGGTTTGTATCAGGATTAAAATAAGAAAGCCGGAGTTCAGGATAAATTTGATTCGTTTCATAGTATATGCTTATTTTTTTAATGTCCACCAGTCGAAGTTGAAAAGGTTCCCATTTTTGCCCCTGAATACAAAGTATACATCGTGAACACCTTTAACTTTTTTGAGCTTAGCCGATTGTATTTTCCAGGATAGATCGCCGCCAGTGTTTTTCACCTCACAAACGCCCAGCAATGTACCATCGATTCCGCCAATACGTATCTCTATTATGCCACCTGATGATGCGGTGGCTACATTAGCTTCAAATTTTTTGGTTCCATTGCCGAAGTCAACATCGCGGACTTTCAGAAAATCGCCATCGTCAATATTGCTCACATAGATTCCTGTATTGCTGTCGTGTAAGGTTTTTAACCCCGAAGAATTGGCAATGGTTTCGGCTTCGACCTTTTGAAATGGGTTGAGATTCGACACCCCTTTTTTTATCCCGTCCTTGGTGGGAATGATCATGGGGATCGAACCATCCGCATTATAACTGAATTGCTCCAGGCTAACCGAACGTTTGAAACCCTGTCCCCCAGACAATTCCTGGGTATGGTAAAAGAAGTAAGAATTTCCTTTGAAATCGATAATTCCCGGATGGTTGGTAAATGCCAGATGGGGCGCACGTTCCATTATATAGCCCTGGTATGTCCATGGTCCGCCTGCTGTTGGCGCCGTTGAGTAAGCAATATATTCAGGAATACCTGCTGCGGCAAATATCATATAGTAGAGGTCGCCCCGCTTGTATAGCCAGGGAGCCTCTTCATAATTGGTTTTGTGCTTGTCATCGGGTTTTGCCCTGGGTCCGAAAGCTTCAGGAGTCATTTCTATCGCAACAACCCCGTTCTTACCAACGCTCCGGTCGTACGATACCATATCCTCGTTAAGTTTTACATAAAAGAGATTCGGATTTCCCCAATACAGCCAGCCCTGTCCGTCATCGTCGACAAATACAGTCGGGTCAATATCGTTCCAGATATTTTCACTGTCCACTATTAACCTGTGCCCAAGGGGATCGCGAAACGGACCGGCAGGGGAATCGGCAACCAAAACTCCGATACCATCGCCATGAATAGGGCAGTAAAGGTAAAATTTGCCATTCCGCTCAATGCATTGCGGCGCCCATGCCCCGTTGGTTTTATCGCTCCAGGCAAAATCTTTGAGCGAAGCAACTACGCCATGGTCGGTCCAGTTCACCATGTCGGTGGACGAATAGCACCGCCAGTTGTGCATGGTAAAAAAGTTCTTCACCGTGACGTCTTCATCGTGGGTGGTATACAAATATACCGTACCGTCGTGCACCAGGGGTGCGGGATCGGCGGTAAAATAGGTCTGGATGATCGGGTTTTGCGCGTTTACCCCGGAAACAATTACACACAGTGCCATTGCCACTAAAAATCTGATCTTATTCATTCTTGTATATGTTCATTGATTATATTTTTCCTGGTAATATGATTAACCGCATAAAGTCTCGCCAAACTCATTCGTTAATCCCCGTTTTTCTCTACCCAATCCCCGCCCGGCAATTTTCTGAGGGCAGAAATGAGGTGCCGTTGGGTGATTACCCCGGAAGGGTTCACATCGAAGCCGGCATCCTTCAGGCATTGTACCACCCATGTGTTACAGGTATTGAAAATGTGGTAATTCCCTTTGGATTTGAAAAAATTCCGGGAATTTTCGTTTATCCGGCTTTCGATAGGATTTCCTCTGGAATCTCTTTGAAAACTATCTGAGATAATCCGGCACAACGCCGAGAACTGCTCCGGTGTGGCCTCAATCCTTTTCAGAAATGCTTCACCTGTATAAAGATAATGTGGATGAACACTGAACGGCACAACATGGATAACGCTTGAAGTGGGAATAATGGCCGCTCTGAGTGCCAACAGTGGCGGGTTGCCTTCTGCCTGGTAGAACCGCTCGTCGCCCCATCCGATATCTATATAGGTGTGATTTTGGTAATTTACCACTTGGGACCAGTCGGCGGGCGAAACATCTGTTGTGCGAAGAACTATCCCTGTATGCCAGCCAGCCTGTAACACAAAAAATTCAAACCGGCTACCGGAAGCATAAAACCCTTTGCTTCCAACTGAAACAGAGTTGACCAAATTATTCGGCAACAGGAATACCGTAACCAAATAAAACATCATATAATATGAAGCCCGCACAAATATTTTATTTCTTCAATCAGGTACTGATAATGAGTAAAAAAGGTTCGGAAGGAACCGGTAATACAGCAGATGCCGCCAGGTTCCCCAATCGTGTCCGCCATGCCCGCCTACGTAATATTCGTGTTTAATATGGTGTTTGTCGAGGGCATCGCACAACGCTTTTACCCTTTGGTTAAAGAAACCGGTTGCCTCTTTGGTTCCCTGGCCGACAAACAAATAATCTACTTTATCATTCACCTTCGGATCGTTCAGAAAATCTTTCAGGTTAGTTTCGGGGCTTGTGTCGCCGGCGCTGAGGATACCAAAACTGGCAAACAAATCGAGAGAACGGAACCCGACAAACAAGCTGTGACGGCCTCCCATCGACAATCCCGAAATAGCCCTGCCTCTTGGCGAAGCTATGGTACTATAGCATTTGTCAACCAAAGGGATAACATGGTTACGAAGTTCATTTTCAAAAATATCGAAAGTCAGTTCGGTATGCTTCGGATGGTTCCGGTGAATAACCTGGTTGTTGGGGATGGCAATAATCATGGGTACTGCCTTTCCTTCGGCCAACAGGTTGTCCATAATGAAATTTACCCGTCCGTCGAATACCCAGTTTGATGGAAGCTCACCACTGCCACCCAGTAAATAAAGCACCGGATATTTCTTAGCAGGATCATATCCCGGCGGAGTATAAACATACAACTCGCGCTGGCCACTGGTTACTGCCGAATGATATACGTGCCGGGTTACATTGCCATGCGGAACATCTTTGGCATCGTAATATGCCGGGCCATCGCCGTGCACCACCAGCTGGCTGTATGGCGGCATGGCGGTAAAAGCAGCATAGGTATTGCTCGGGTCGCAAATTTGCACTCCGTCAACATTGAAATGGTAAGCATACATGTCGGGGATCAGCGGGCCAATGGTCAATGTCCAGATGCCATCCTCTCCTTTTACAAAGGGAATGGGTTCTCTCCCCAGATCGTTTGCCGTGTGAAGGGCACCGGACGGAAGAACCACACGTTCTGCCCCGGGTGCCCTTAACCTGAACGTTACAGTACGGTCATCATGCACTTCGGGTGAATTCAACGGGGCGCTGAACGGGATAAGCCCTTCGGTGTCCTTCTGCGGGTTATAATCGAGGTTTACGTTGGCTTGCTGACCGTTTATTAATGTTGGGACCAGCAGGAGGACAATCGCCAAACAATTCAATGCAATGGTCTTTAACCTCATTAGAATATATTTTATCTTAATTGTTTATTATCAGATTGTTATTACAATGTTTTCAATCCCGGAGGGATTGCATGTTTGTAGCCAGAGGACGATGAATAGAACCCCTTGGAACCCCGCGATGGAATCGCGGGACAGCAGTACGAGGCAGCGGTAACCGGGAAAGATTCCGGCATTATCTGAACAGCATCTGCGCCATCTGGTGCAAACTCCTGCGCCAGGTGTGGAATTCGTGGGCAGTGCCCTCCGACACATAAGAGACTGCATTAATACCAGCTGCTTGCAGTGCGGCAGCTGCATTTCTTACCCCGTCGGGACGTTCTTTGCTACCACTGCTCATGAAAACAAGTTTCAGGTTTTTATGCTCCTTAAGGTCATCGGCATTATATACCCCTCCGCTGAAAAGGCCATAATATGAAAATACATCCGGTTTGTTCAGGGTAACCAGGCGGGTCTCGAAGGCTCCCATCGAAAGACCGGCCATTGCTCTGTTTTCCTGATTGGCCAGGGTCCGGAAGTTGGAATCGATGTAAGGTATCAATTCTTCTGTCAGAACGGTTTGAAATGGCTTGATATCGAAATTGCGCAAACCTCCCATAGCGACATCGTTGGTCATGCCATAGGTCATCACAATAATGAATGGTTTGGCTTTACCCCCGGCGATAAGGTTGTCCATAATGAGGTTGGCATAGCCTTGCGTTGGCCATGAGAATTCGTTTTCGCAATAGCCGTGCTGCAGGTATAGTACCGGATACTTGTTTGATAGTTCCTTGGTATAGCCTGGAGGGGTGTAAACAAAAGCCCTGCGCGACACATTTGTACTCGCCGAAGGGAAGAATATTTCATGCACATGTCCGTGCGGAACATTTTTCAAGGCGAAAATATCCTGGTCATCGGACGGCACCTCGATTCCGCTGCCCCAGCGACACGCGCCGAAATATACCATACTGCCCGGATCCGGAACCGAGGCTCCGTCGATATTCAGCTGGTAATAGTGAAAGCCCACATCCTGAGGCGCTGATTCGCCCGTCCACAGACCGCTTTCATCCTTCACGAGATCGTACTTTACCCCTCCGATATCAAGTTTCACATAATTCGCATCGGGAGCCATTATCTGTGCTCTCACCCGACCTTCGGAATTCACCATAGGGTAAGCCTTTCCGGGCTGGTTGGATGAAGCAGGTTTAAAGTCTTCAACAACCTGTGACTGCACGGGGAAAAATCCGGCTGTTACCATGGCTGCAGTCAAAATAATCATTAAAAGGTTTTTCATAATATTGGTTCTCTTTTATTGGTTAATTATTTGAAAATGCTTTTGGCAAATTGGTACAGACCATCTCTCCAGACTTTAAAATCATGCTGTCCGTCGGGAATAATCCGGTAAACATGGGGAACCCCGTTTTCGGTCAGGTATTCCGAGGTACGCTGGCTCATTCTGATGAGATTGTCTTTATCGCCGCAGGAAATCCAAAGGAGTTTCAGCATTTCTTTGGCTTTTTGCGGATCGGGCAGCAGCTCGGCAGGAGGTTTTGTATTAGGCGCCGAAGAAAATCCGCCAACCCAGGCAAAGGTATCGAGGTTGCCCAGGCCAAAATTAAGCGATTGCCCTCCCCCCATCGATAAACCGGCGATAGCCCTGTTTTCGCGATCGGTCCTTACCGGGAAATTTTTCTCGATGTACGGGATCAGGTCATTGAGCAGATCCTTCTCAAAAGTGGCAAATGCCTCCACTTTCTCCCGGTCAAAGATATTCCCGCCCGCGCGGTCGTCTTTCATGGCCCGTCCGTTGGGCATCACCACAATCATGGGGACCATCTTGCCATCAGCCAGAAGATTGTCTAAAATAACATGCGGATCGCCGCCATTTAGCCATTCTTTCTCGTCACCACCAATGCCGTGCAGCAGGTAGAGAACCGGGTATGTTTCCCCGGAAGGATATCCGGGAGGCGTATAAATCAGAGCCTTCCGATGTACGCCAACCGTCTCAGAGTCATAGGAGATGGTATCAATTTTCCCTTTGGGGATGCCTGACCGGACCTGGTCAAATCCCGCCGGTGACGGCTGATAAGCTTGCTGTGCCCCGGAGTAAATGACCAAAACCATAAAGGCAAAAATGACTAATGCAGTTCGTTTCATTTTATTGATTTATTAGTTAGGTAAATATACTCCGGCAACCACACAATGGTTTTCAGTTCCAGATATTAGATTTCCAATTCCGGATAAAATATTTCCTGAATTTTAGATTTCTGTAGGGGATTTCTGATAATATTTCTTGAAAACCGTACTGAAATAACCCACGCTGGTAAAGCCGCACAGCTCACTTACCTCAGTAACAGAATACCTGCGGGATTGAAGTAATTCCATGGCGTGTTTCATCCGCATGGTTTTAACAAATTCGGTTGGCGACATATTGGTGAGGGCCTTCATTTTCTTGTACAACAGCGAAGAACTTACATTCATGGCCAGGGCAAACTCCTCCTTGTCAAATTCGGTATTCGGGATATTGGCTTTGGCCACCTCCACCATCTTCTTCACAAAAGTGTCGTTCAGTTCATTCGTCAGTAAGGGTTCCTCCCCCGAATTGCTGATCAGCTTAAGTGCCTTCTCCTGCACAATCTCCCGGTTTCGTATAATCGACCTGATTCTTTGTGTGAGCAGGCTCATGTCGAAAGGTTTGGTCAGGTAGTCGTCGGCGCCCAGACCCAGTCCGTGCAACTGTTCACTTTTTTCAGAAAGGGCAGATAGCAGGATTACCGGAATATGTGAGGTTTCATAGGTTGATTTCACTAAGCGGCAGAATTCAAAACCATCCATTCCGGGCATCATGATATCAGACACCACCAGGTCGGGCAGATGCTTTAAAGTGAGGTTCCAGGCAGCCTCTCCATTCCGGGCAAGCATCAGGTTAAATTCATCCTTCAGCGCCGTTTCCATAAAATTCAGAAGATCCTCATTATCCTCCACTATCAGAATTCTCATGCCCCCCTTTTGAATGGGTTCTTTCTGCTGTTTCCCGGAAACCGGTTTGGATTCCTGGACCGGAATTTCCGCCGGGAGACCGGGTAAGCCCTCATTTTGTTCACAATCAGTGATTGACCTGTACGGCACCTCTAAGGTGAAGGTGGATCCTGCGTTTTCCTGACTTTCACAAAATACTTCGCCGCCATGCATGGCAATGTATTTCTTTACCAGCAACAGCCCGATTCCCGACCCCACCGTTTTGGAATTAATGGCATTCTCTCCCCGGTAAAATTCTTTGAACAATTGAGTTTGTGCCTTCCTGCTTATGCCGATTCCATGGTCTTTAACCTGAAGCTCCCAATGGGTATCTTCGCATTTCAGGTCAACTTCCACCCGGCCTTCAGGGTTGGAATACTTTACCGCATTGGAAATCAGGTTGTCGATTGCTTTTTCCAATTTCGCTTCATCGGCACAGGTGAGGTAGCTCTCTCTGTTCATGGTGAACACAAACTGGATATTCCTGTCAGCCGCAACCGGTTTAAAAAATGCAATCCGGCCATTGACCATCGATACGACGTCGACAACCGTCCACGCGAGATATTCCTTTCCAATATCCGCTTTCTGGAAGTCCATTAACTGGGTGACTACAGAGGAAAGTTGCCGGGTCTGGTCTTTTGCCAGTCCGAGGAAATAGCTTCCGGATGCAGACAGGCTGGTCTCCCTGCTTAATTCCTCAATAGGCGCTTTTATTAAGGTCAGGGCAGTGCGGATATCATGGGCGGTGTTGGTGAAAAAGCGTATTTTTTCCTCATTGTGCTTCTGTTTCAGATTCTTGATATAAAGAAGCATATAAAGGAAAACGATGCCTGCCAGGAAGACCAGCAACGACCCCCAGAACCATGTTTTCTTCCAGAATGGCGGAATTAACCTGATCGTTAAGGAACGCTCGCTGACCACCTCCTTCATTGAGTTATCGAGCAGCCGGATTTTCAGTTCAAACCTGCCTGCAGGCAAATTGGTGTAAGTTATTATCCTGCTGTCAACGGGTGGATTCCATTCCTTGTCGAATCCCTCCAGTTTCCACGAAAACCTGGCCCCCGAAGGAATGCCGATGGGTACCAGTTCCAGGTTTATGGTATTCTGAAAATAGCGAAGATTTAAAAGGCTCAGTTCGTCGACCGGGGTTTGTAAATTAAGGTCGGGGATTTCCCTGATCGATCTGCCGGCAATCATGATATCCTGAAAAAAAATCCGGCCGCCGGAATTGCTTTCAGTCAGGGCATCAGGATGAAAAAAAACAGCGCCATGATTGGTTCCCCAGGCTAACTGCCCATTTTCCGACCGGCCCGCTGCGCTTTTGTTATAGGAAATACCCGACAGGGCGAAAATGGACCGATAGGACATCACTGACTTATCGGCGGGATTAAACCGGCACAAGCCATTTTCTGTACCAAGCCACAGGTAATTATCCGAATACAGGATACTGTTGATGAAGTCGGAGGGCAATCCGGACTGAATATCATATTTAACAATCGCCCCGCTGTCATAGTTGTACTCAATTAATCCTTCTCCGCTGGTACAGATCCAGACCGTATGGTTAATCACCAGAATATCCTGAACCACAATCCCCGACAATAAATTGGTCAGTTCCCCCGACTGTTTGTCGATTAATGCCAAACCATAGCTGAGTCCTACCAGTATTTTCCCGTTTTCGAGCTCGCAGAATGAGCTCACCGGTTCTTCGGTATAGGTAACAAACGACTCATTATCCATCTGATACCGGACAAACCGGCCATTAACACCGCCGATCCACAAATCGCCGTCACTGTCCTTATAAATATCAAAGATGAAATTACTTACCCCGGATAAGGTTGTTTCATTTCTGAAATGGTGAGCAAGCTCCCTGCCGCTTTGCCGGTCGAGCACATAAAACCCTGAAGAATAACTTCCTGCCCAGATTCTGCCCTTGTCATCCTCACAAAGCGACAAAAACACCTGTGCCTGTTCAAGTTTGTTGTTATAGAAGTGTTTCCATCCGCCGGTCCTGGCATTCCAGCAACTTATACCATTATTGGTGGCAAACCACCATTTCCCGTCCCGGTCTTCCAGGATGCTGTTAATCTCATTGTTGGCCAACGAATGGGGATTATGGGCCTGATGCACCATCTGGGTAACGATGGGCAGGGAAAGGTCGGAAAAAGAAACCCCACCACTGATGGTTGACACCCAGATCCTTTTTCCGGGTTCATAAAAAATATCGTAAATCCCGTTCCCCCGGAGAGAACCGGGATCTTCGTCATTCTCCTTATATACATTCAGCAGCTGTCTCCCCTCTTTGTCCAGCACCCAAATCCCCTGACCGTCGATCCCGGCCATGATGGTGGTATCACTGTTCTCCGCCAGGGCGAGAATTGGCTGCTTTGGGATGACCGGATCGAGAACATGTGCGAAATTTCCGCTGCTGAAATCATAGGAAAACAATCCGGAGGACATGGTGCCCAGCCACAACTTTTGATCTTTGGGGTCATAAAATACCGATGAGACAGAGATCGGAAGATGGCCGGGAATTTTATAAACCGTTTGTCTTTCCTCTGTGTCAATATTCAACAGCCCGATTTCTTCGCCTCCCGACAGCAGAATCTGCTTATTGTCATACCACGAAACCGAATACCTGCCGGAAGAAACTTCACCCAGAAACCGGAGGTCTCCCGAATGGTACCGGTATAGTCCGGCGTTCGTTGCAATCCAGTATATTCCGGAATCATCAACCAGCAGCCTGTATACATCGAAGTGTGGGTTGTCAATCAGCCGGCTAAGGTTAACCATCAGTTCAAAGCGGTCGGAAACAGGATTATATGAAAAAATCTGGCCGTTATTGGAATAGGCGACAAGCTGTGAATTTCCACAGGCCAGTTTGACGGTTATGGCTCCGGCCGTTTGGTACGGAAGCTGGTAGATACGGTAATCGTCATCGGTAAGTCTCAGAATCCCGGTTTTGGAAGATGCCCAGATAAACCCGTTGTCATCCCTGAGAATTGAGTTCGTAGCCCTTACGGAAATTCCATACAGCGAATTGATACTGTAAAACTTCACGTGTGAAGCATAGGAAATGAGTGCTGATAATGTGAGAACCAATATTATCAGTTTTTCCTTCATCCTATCAATAGATTTAGTGAATCCATCCGGTAGTTTTATATATGCCTTATCAGTTATAAATTTTGATCCGGAACATTGACTAACCTATCCGGCCCGGCCTTATGCAAATATTGCAGTATTTTCGATAATTTCAGTCCAGATCTGATTCAAAGCATAAAGAAATATGAAACTTTATGAAACGGCTCCAATCCCTTCCGTGAATATTTACCTGAATCATATGGAATTCTGAAATTTCCATGATTGCATAAACACAAACCGTTATGAATAACTTTCCAAATGGCTCCGATAGCAATTGGGGCGACAGATATCGGGGCCATCTGACCATTAAAAAACAAAAACAATTTATACAGATGAAAGCCTCACCACTAAGGAGTTCTGATATTAAAGGAAAAGTGACAAAAGGACATAAATATAAGCGATTGCGGTACAACAAAAGTGTGATGGATTAAAAAGCCCACATTGAATGCACGGCAGGAGCCCCGTAGGGGTGACATATGGGTAGTACAGAGGTATCAAAAATGAATTCGATCCCAGCCGGGATCGCATTTTCGCCAGCAGCTTATGTGCTACCTATCTGTAATCCCTCCGGGATTTGGAGCATGATGACAGTGTATTTTACATGAATACTTAAACTAAAATATATTCTAATAAAATAAACATGGATTGAAAACGAAACACGACAGCAAATAGGGTTTTCCTCACGATTTCCATTTTGGCATCAGGCTTCTTCCTTTCCGGCCAATGTGAAGAATCATCTTTTATTTCCCGTATTTTTCCTGCATATACCGGATGGTATCCAGAACCAGCGTCTTCAACTCATTCAGATTGATATCAGAAAGTTTCTTAACATAAATACAACCCTTGCCCATTTTGAATTTACCCAGGTTTTCCAGCAGGTGAGCCTGCTCCGGCATACCGGTGTAAACGTACAGGGAGATGGCAGCCTTCCGGGGAGAAAAGCCCACCAGCGGCCAATCCCCTTCCTGCCTGCTTCGTTCCGATTTATAATGATAAACTCCGAATCCGATGATTGAAGCACCCCACATTTTCGGTTCAAAGCCCGTCCATTCCTCCATAAGTTCCAGCAATTCGAAGCCATCTCTGCGCTTCTGCTCCGTATCGGCGAAAGATTCGATAAAAGCCCGGACATCAGCATCGGTCTGTTTTGTTTTTAGTTCTGCCATACAGGTTCAAGATTAATGTGGAAAATTTTTTAAAGACATTCTGTAAATGTATAAATAAATTTCCGCTTATACTGAAAATCAGGGGAGAAAACCGTAAAGCCGTTAACAGCATCTAAGGTCCTCAACATAAGTCGGCTAACATTAAAAGTATTTTTAAATCTTTTATAAATAGCGGCATCAAAATATCTAAAAAAAACCGGGCATGCAGCAATCTGCACGCCCGGCCAATAGTTAGATATTTCACAGGTTTATCTGGTGTAAATCACTTTTCCGTGGTAAACCTTATCCTGAACGGTTACCTGATAAATCAGCATCTGGCTGGCCAATCCATGTGGTTTGAATTCAAACCGGTTATACACGCCGCCATCTAAATAACCTTCAAACAACTGACTGATCCTCAATCCCATAGAATTGTAAATCTCAACCTTAACCATGGCACTTTCCGTCAGGCCAAACTCGATATTCAGTCTGTCGGTAAACGGATTCGGAAAAGCAAGCAGTTCGGTCTCCAGAAGTTCCATCCCTGCCTCAATCTCGGCAGATTTTTTCTTCAGTTTACGGACAGAAAGCGTGAACGAAACGGTTGTTGTCGCCGAATTTCCGGATGCATCATAAGCAGTTAACAAAATGGTTTCACTCGTAGCCTGATGATACGGGGTACCTGGCGCAGGCACCTGTTCATAATAGGCCACTCCACAGGCATCATTTGCCGGGAAAAGGGAGGACAGGTCAGGCAGCAGGTAGACCTCTCCCTCGGTAATGGTCACCTTGTGGCTTTTCTTACCCGCTCCAAACACCGGAGGCACCCCATCCACAACGACGATCAGCGTGGTACATGTAGCTGTCTCTCCATGCTGATCGGTCACCGTCAGGGTCACTTCCACCGGATTTCCAATATCACTGCAACTGAAGGAAGAAGGATGCGCCGAAATATTCAGCTGACTGAATGGGGTATGGTCATCTGTACTACCCTGGGCCAGCAGGGCCAGATCAGCCGAAGTAAGGGTATACAGTCCGGAAGAATTAAGCATAACACTTAGCTCATTACAAACCGCCACCGGCGGATTATTGACATTTCGGACGGTTACGACCACCATATCCGGAGCCGAATCAAGCGAACCATCGTTTACAACCAATACAAATTCCAGAGGGGTATCTACATTAACCAATGGAGCTGTGAACTGCGGTACGGCAGAATTGGCAGCCTGAAGGTTGATTCCGGCGGGAGCTGTCCACTGATAGGTAATCGAGTCACCATCAGGATCATAGGACCCTCGCCCGTCGAGCCGCACGGTTGCCCCTTCGTTCACCTCGAAATCATGACCTGCATGGGCAACAGGACGGCTATTCTCCCCGGAAGTCACTGTAATGATAACCTCATCGGCATCGCTCAATCCAAGGTTATCGGTAACCACTACCATAAAGGTAAGTACGGTTTCGGAAGTAACGGTTGGTGCAGTGAACCGGGGATCTGGTGCGAAGTAGTTATCCAGGACTATACCCTCGGGGGAAATCCATTCGAAAGAAAGCGGATATCCGTCGGGGTCTGTGGAAGCCGAGGCATCCAGGATTACCGTTTCTCCGGAGTTGACAAACTGAGGAGTGCCGGCATCGGCAACCGGAGGATTGTTCTCTATGATTCCGTCGCAATTGTTATCCACCCCACTGCCCGGGACATCTGCAGCCCCCGGATGGCGGCCGGGATCAGCGTCGTCGCAATCCTCACCGTTGGCCACATAGCCCGTCGGACGGGTACACTGCCCCACCGAAAACTTCGGGTTGCCATAACCGTCGCCGTCCGCATCAAGATACCAGATTCTATAGTCAGGATGATCCGGAGAACAGGTATTTTGCGGGACAACCACCACCGAAGCTTCTATGCCTTCGGTCCCCACTTCGCCGTTAATCTCGACTTTTTTGACAAATATATTGCTTTCGAAGGTCAGGGTTAACGGTTTCTCAGGAATCTCAGGGGTATTCACCGTGAAATAGAAATTTTTATAGGGCACATTCTCGAACCTGAAATAACCGTTTGCATCTGTTTGGGTTGAACTGAACACTTCACCGGTTTCGACCAGGATCAGAAAGACATTGACGAATGCCAGCGGATTTCCCTGAAGCAATGCCTTAGCAGCTTTCAATACCAATGCATTCGTCTCCTGGTTCTCGTTTTCCGTAAGGTTCCCGGCGAGTTCAAAGGTAAATTCCACCGAACCACTGATCTCGTTCAGGATAATCCCGGCTGTAGCGATATAAGCATTGTTGGCATACAGATAAGTACCCTGCTGCCCCGCCGACACATATCCGGTATAATTTCCACCGGAAACCAGTCCGGCCCCGGCCGACACCGCGCTCTGGACATTCTCCTGCGCCCTGAGGGGGTACAGCAGGATACTGCAGAACAGCAGCACCCAAAGCCTCAGAGGAGGCGAGACATTCGCCGGCCTGATTCTTTTTATTATTTCAACTGAGATCATAATATCCTATTTTATGACGGTGGTTGAAACATTATCTGCAGACTGTACATCCCCGGAAGCATCGATTTTTAACTGTACCAGACGGGCAAGCATTTCGATCTGGCTTTTCAGTTCGTTCATCTCCTTCTGGCTGGCCGACGACGCCACCAGCTCATCTTTCAGGAGCCTGTTCTCTTTTTCGAGGGCTTCCACTTTGTGGTTCAGCTCTTTAACTGCCTGAAGCAGGACCGCTGTAAAGCCATTGTAATTGACTGATTTAAAGCCATCGCTGCCGGTTTTCACCAGGGCAGGGAACTGGGCTTCCAGCTCCTGGGCAAGCAGGCCGATCTGCTGGTCGGCAGAGAAATTCTTTTCCGGGTATTCCTCTTGTTTCCAGAAATAGGAATATCCGCCGAGTGATTCGATTTTATTTAAAGTATTGCCGCTTAATGGCTGGATTTCTTTTTTGAGACGCTCATCGGAATTGTAGCTGTTGGTTCCGGAGCCCTCGATATCACCATTGACCGTCAAAGTTCCGTTGACCTCAGCTCCTGTAACCATTTTAAACGGTCCGCTGCCATACGTTCCGAAGCTCGTTAGGGTAGTTGTTTCACCGGTGCTGCTGACCAGGGTTAAAGTACCCCTTTCACTTTCTTCATCGGGCCAGGAAGACATATTTATTTTAACTTCGTTATCTTTTCCCAGCATTTCAAACCACGGAATATCTGCATCTTCCCAGGTTTTGCTGCCAATTGAAAAGTTGGTGGAGCTTGGGCCCCTTAATTCAAAATGCCCTGAACTACCCCCTTCTCCTACTGTTGTTTGCATGTAAACCCGGCTCTGTCCGCTTGCATCATCAAGCGCCACATGAGGGTTAGTTCCGCTCAAAACAAGCCGGCCCGTTTCACCATCGGCACCAACCAGCCCCAGGTTTATTCTTTCCGTATTGGATTTATCGAAAAATCCTGCCTGGGCATGGGAACCGTGGAGCGTTAGCATACCAAAATCACCATTTCCCCAGTCCTGTGTGCTAAGGACGCCTGTTCTTTTAAACGGTTCAGGAGAATTGGCCCCAAAAATTTCCATCATCCCCTGCAGGAGGGAGCTGTTGTAATTGGTACTGCGTAATGTTAATCCCCTCTGCCAGGTGGCGTTCGACAGTGCTAATCCATCGGGACCAATTACGGCACGATTTTCATCCTGGCTGGTCAGCGTAATATAACCTGCGTTGATCCTTGAGCTGACGCCATCTTTGGAAAACAGGTTAAAATAGCCGTTCTCATGAATATCGTTCGAGGCTGACATTTCCGCAATCACATTATTTTCTGTTCCCTTCATCACAAAGTAGGGAAGATTGGGATTCTCCTGGCTTTTATTGCCTAAATAGATATTCTCAGATTCCGGACCATTCAGGTAGAGGTTACCTGCATTGCCATTACCATTCATTTCGGCACTGTGCTGATTTTCGGGTGTAATTAAAAAAATCCCTCGCTGATCTACCAGGGTTCTGGTATTATCCTCTCCAGACAGCGTGA
Source organism: Prolixibacteraceae bacterium (assembly GCA_030602265.1). Classification (GTDB taxonomy): domain Bacteria; phylum Bacteroidota; class Bacteroidia; order Bacteroidales; family Prolixibacteraceae; genus UBA1413. The sequence goes on from JAUWAB010000012.1 coordinate 15,675, forward strand.
TGTTTCCTCCGTGAGAATTGTCACCCTCATTCGTACCTTTAACCAACACATATTCCTTCCAATCAGGGCCGTTAACCGAAAAATGATGGGGTGTAATGCTCGACTTGTTGCCATAGGAGTCCTGAAGTATGATCACACCTCTTTCTTTTTCTTCGCCATTCCCCTGATACTTTGCTCCTGTCAGTTCAATAATCTGATTACTTGTTGAACCGAGCATATTTATCCTTGGCATATCGGGATTCTCCCAATGGCGGCTCCCGATTTCAAAATTGGTACTGTTGGGCCCCCTGAGTAAAATGGTGCCCGAGTAACCCAGATTGCCCCAGTTCTGAGACATCATCTGTGCATTAAAAACACTCCCGTTCCTGAACCAGAGACCTTCGGATCCAAAGCCGCTCATAGGCTGATTGTTATGCGAAACACCAAAGCCACCGGGATTGAGCACCATACGGGTCCCGCCGTTTGAGGTAATACTCATGTAGCCATCCTCGACAGTGGAACCCGAGACTTCATAATTGTTTATCCCCATAGACACCCGCTGGCTGTTGGCTTCGGGCGTTAATCCGAATAAACCGACGAAAGGCAAATCACGGTTTTGCGATAACAAGGTTGCATATAGGCGAGAACTCCCGGCACCCCTGGAGTCTATCCCAACAGAAGGTGAGGGAATGGGTTTGTACAATGTAACCGGAGACAACGCTACATTACCAACGGAAATCTCCATCTGCCGTTCATCGGTTCCGTCGAAGATATTGCCCGGAATAGGATTGGTGCTTCCCAGTACAATAAAATAGAGACCATCTGTTATGGCTACTTCATTGTGCGTTTCACTCCACTCCAACGCTGGAATTGAAACGGTTATCGCCCGGGTTCCATTGACAGGAACCCCTTCCTCTATTAATTTTCCCTGAAAAGGGAGCTTTTGTCCCTGCACTGAAAGTGCCAGCAAGAATAACACAGAAAGTAAATAAAATTTTCTCATCTTTTTGGTTATTAAATCGTTATTACTAATTTATATTGAATGAATCACAGGATGCAAGGTGCCACCGGATGACCGGTGAAAAACTACCGTACAGTATAGCAAGGCTTGTAAAATGATCTGTCTTACAAAATTTACATTTCATTCAGTCTGCACTGTTTATATGTCTGTTATAAGGTATTAAGTGGTGTGAATCCGGGGATTAAATCCCTCTATGCAAATATATTAAAGATATACCTACCTATTTATCTTTTTATTGTGTTCAGGAATATTTTTTTCATAAGTTCTTTATGGACCATCATTCCCCATTAACAAATCACAAGAAAAAAAGTCAAATCTGGCTTGATCCGGAGAGTTATTTAACAAAATATGCAAACCCTCCGCCCACTGAGGATATTTCTACTTTTTGAATCTAAATATTAACAGTTCGGGAATATTTATCCCAATCCAGAGTGACTTATCCAGCCCGGCACAAGTTTGATAAATGAACAGTCTGAATTTTAACACAATTGTTTCCTTACATTCTCCAGGATGTTTTCAAAATCCTTATGTAACCGGGCATCCAAAATACCCCTTTCCTCTGAAAAATTTTCAAAAAACACGGGTAATGAAAATTGACCGGCAATTTCGGCACCATGTTTCGGAAATCTTCTTACAGCACTTTCCAGGACCAGTTTACCCCCTCCCTGGCCTGTGGAAGTGGATAACAGCAACAACTTTTTCCCTTCAAACAATTTGACTTTAAGACGTGAAGCCCAGTCAAACGTATTTTTGAAGGCGGCGGTATAACTGCCGTTGTGCTCAGCCAGTGAAATAATGATCAGGTCAGCAGGTTGCAGTTTTGCGAAAAACCCGTGCACCATTTGAGGGATACCCTCTTCCTTTTCTTCATCCACGGAAAAAAGAGGTGCAATAAAATCATTGAAGTCCAATACCTCAACCGAGGCATGTTCAAACCGGGATGCAGCGTAGGCTGCAAATTTTTTATTGATGGATGCTTTACTGCTTGAGGCACCAAAAGCTACAATATTCATCTCCATTTTTTTTTCACATGGGAATGTCGTAAATTTATTAGTTAAATCAATTAAAACAAGTACGTTATGAAATGTTTTCTCACCTGCCAGTAATGGTCTTGGATCATCAGCCGGATAATCCGGAATCAGGAAAAGATTTTACTCCTTATAGCTTTTGTAGATGGCCCTTTCAAACGCCTCCCAATGCGCTGGGGTCATCCGCTCCGGGGTAAACAGGCAGATGCCTGCCGCTCCGTTGGCCATTGATTCCCTGATGGCCTCTTCAATTTCTTCGGGGAGCAGTCCATGCCCCTCAGGATCCTTTTCCTCGGTCTTTTTGGCAGGATCCGGACAAATGAACAATCCGCTGTATACCGGTTTACCATAGTTCAGGGAAGCTACCGACTCCCTGGTCATCTCCCCTATCCAGGCCGTGCCCTCCAGGTAAAAATCGTTGTAGTTCATGGGCAGAAAGGCATCCAGGTTCCACTTGTCCCATTCCTGACGCACGATCTTTTTCGCAACCGAATGGGGCCCGGGGAAAACGGCAGCCGTAATCTGCTTATCTTTCGAATGGACAACCTCAACCAGATGGTTCACCAGGCCGGTAATCAGGTCATAACGAAATTGTTTCCATTCTTCGACCTGTGAAGGATCATCCACGGACAAAATATCGATGCCGCTTTTTTCCTTAAAATCGGCCACGCACTTGTCGCAGTAACAATAATCGTATTCCGGATATTCACGGTCCATGACCAGACCGTATTTATCCCACAAACCGCGGGCAAGGATGACATCGGGAAAACGAATATAGTCGAGATGGATGCCATCCACCTCAGGAACTTCGGCTACCGCTCCGTACAACCCGGAAAGAAACTCCGACACCTCGGGCTGGTTAGGGCACAGGAAAGTGTAATAGCCCACATAAGCCGGTTTATCCAGCGCGGATTCCCGGTTGCCGTTCAAGGCCCAGGCACTGGAATCGAGCCCTATAGAGGGACTCTGAACCATAGTGGGAATCCATGTATGGAACTCCAGTCCGGCCTCTTTGGCAATTTTTCCAACACGCCGGTATACCTCAGGATCATGGCCACCGTTATACATCAGTCCGTCGATACCCTTATCCCGGTAACCGGAAAACCGCTCCATCAATTCCTGGTCGGTCATTTTGCCCGGTCCGCCGGTCCATGCATATACTTTAATTTTTTCCACCTGAGGTGGTTTGCACGAAAAAAGGGAAAACAACAGCGCAACAATAATAAGTCTCTTCATGATCTTCCGGATTAAATATTTTCAGTTCTAATGATTGATACGGGCCAAAGTTATATTAAAAAGTTCCGTAAACTGCCATCAGGTCCAAAATTCCGGCCGGAAACAGTGGCATGAATGGCCGTAACATATACCGGCAAACAGGATGTGAGGTTCTTATACGACGAAAAAACATCTGCCTGAAAATTGCCGCTCAAAAGGCAACCTTTAAGCCGGGAAGTTCGTCATGTAAGAAAAACAACTATGAAATACCTCTTGTGTATATTTTGGGCTTTGTCCATTTCCGCCTTATTCGTAAGCTGTGACCAGGAGAAGGATGTCAATATGCTTACGGAATGTGATGACATGGTCCTGGTCGACAAAAAAGCCTGGGCGGATGCCCCCAATGACCACCTTACCATCCAAAGCGCTGAAATTACCGGCAACTGCCTGAAAATTACCTTCGCCTCCAGCGGATGCGATGGCAGAAACTGGGAAGTCAAACTGATAGACTCCGGAACGATACTCTATTCAAACCCTCCACAACGAAATCTCAGACTTTCCTTGAAAAACATTGAAATGTGCGAGGCTTATATCGGGAAAACCCTCAGCTTCGACATCAGGGAATTGCAGGTAAGCAGCAATAAAGTACTGCTTAACCTGACCAATTCAGGGAAGCAGATCCTGTATCAATACTGAATTCTCCGGCAAAAATTTTTCCGTGGATAGAAAAAGCAGCCGATTATCCTTTACCCGAACGCACTTCCCCCTTTATTACCGTCAGCTTTTATTGCTCTCCTGATAGTGATAAATATTTCCGGATTCGGGTACCGGCCGCTCCCCGATAATATACAGGGCATCTGCAGCTTCAGCCAGGTGGGGCCTGTGGGTAATCAGCATGATGGCCATCTCCCCTTTCAGTTTCCGGAGCAACTCAATGACAAATGTTTCTGTACGTTGGTCCATAGCCGCAGTTGCCTCATCAAGCAGTAAAAGCCTCGGCTTCCTGTACAATGCCCTGGCGAGGGCAATGAGCTGGCGTTGTCCGCCCGACAGGTTGCCGCTGCATTCACTGACCAGGGTGGCATAACCCTGCGGCAGTTCCTGAATGAATTCATGAAATCCCAATTGTTTGCAGAACAAAATCACCTTATCCTGATCCGCCTCTTCACCAATGGCAATATTTTCCAGGATGGTAGCATTGAAAAGGCTGACATGCTGTGGCACCCAGCCGACCAGACTCCGCCATTCCTTCGTATGAATTATGCTCCAGTCAAGACCGTTAAGGGTAATCGAACCTTTTTCAGGCTGATGAAACCTCAGCAGGATATCAAACAGGGTGCTTTTCCCACTTCCCACCGCTCCGGAAATGGCCAGAATCCTGCCTGTCGCTGCTTCCAGGTTAATGTTATGGAGCAGAAGGCGCTTCCCGGGGAATCTGAAACAAAGACCTTTTACCGACAGTCTGAAATCAACTTCCCGACTGAGCTCCATGGGAACGAATGGCTGGGCAGGATCATATTCAGGATCGACCGATGAAAACTCAAACATCCTGTCAAAGGCAATTCTGGCCTCCTGGAACTGTATGGCCGCCATGGCGATCCCGATGGCAGATGTACCCAATGATCCGGCAATGGTAATGATGGCCATCATCTGGCCGATCATCATCTTTCCCTCAAAAACCTGCCAGGTTACCCATGCAATAACCATAACCATCCATACTGAACTGCCAAGAGAAGTCCAGAAACTAAACCTTGCCGTGACCAGTCCAAGCTGGTAAACACATTGCATATAGGCACCATAAACGGCTTTGGCAATCCGTGAAAACAGATTTTCATTATTAAATGATTTAATGGCCTTAATGCCCTGCAAGGTATCGATGAACCTGCTTTCAGAGGATGCATAAGATTGCATGACCTCCCGTTGCGATTGGATGATCTTCTGGTTGTAAAACCAGGTAACCACTCCAAAAACCGGGATAACCATTAGGCTGATCAGGCCGGTGGTGACGGAAACGACAGCAATGTATACCCATGAGGTGATGACAATCAGCAGATCGATGACCACCTGGCTGCTCAGGGCTACCACTACCCTTTGTATACGCTGTGTATCGTTGAGACGGGCGATCAGGTCACCGGTAGTGGTACTGTCGAAGAAAGGTTTCGGAAGGGTAAGGAGTTTACCGAAGAAAACGTCCGTTATCCGGATATTCATATCTTTAGCTGTCCGGATGAGGAAGGCAGTCCGGATATACGACACAACCGCCCTGGCCACCAGGACCAGGCATAAGATGGCCAGTCCGGGCACAAGTTTGTCATGGTATCTTCCGGGGATAAACTCATCCAACAGTTTTTGGGTGAAGATGGCAGTGGCAAGCCCCAGCACGGAGATGACAAGCCCAATCACAGCAGCAATGGCCAGTACCGGGAGGTCAGGCCTGATCAGCCCCATAAACCATTCACGCTTTCGCTTCGCTTCAGCCTTGCTGGTTTTGAATTCAGGACCCGGGACCAACTTCAGAAGGGCTTTACTTTTCCATAAGTCATCCAGCTCACTTTCAGGAATTTTCACTACACCCCGGGCCGGATCGCCAATGAGGAATTTTCCGCCGGAAAAACCGTAGCACACTACAAAATGCTCCAGTCCTTCGGGTGTTACGGTATGCAGGATCACGGGCTCGTTTAATTCCTTCAGGTTGCCGGGTCCCCCCTCATAGCCACCCGCATCGAATCCCAGGCTGCGGGCAGCCTGACAAAGGCCCAGCATACTGGTACCATTAAGGGTGGTGCCGCTCATCGACTGCAGTTTCTGCTGGCTGACAGATCCGCCATGATAACGGATAATGGAAGCCAGACAGGCGAGTCCACAATAGAAGCGGCTGTGCTGACGGACAAAAGTTTTCCTGATTTTTTTTGATTCGAGCCTGGTTTTCGACATAATTAACGGGGGTTTAAGGGTTAACAAAATGAGGCTGATGACCAATTTGGGGAGTGAAAACGTTTTACTTTCCGGAGAAATCTGGAACCTTCAAAGGAAACTGGTAACTGGCAGTACGGTTCAAAGGACCTGCCCGGATCAGGATGGAGTCCTTATCCGGAGTTATCCGGGTAACATCCGACTTAACGATGGTACCCCGGTCACTTCCGCCGTGCTGGCCGGATATCAGGCCAGCAAGCCATAGTCCGGCAATAAAAAAGATACGCGTCATAATCAAGGGTTTGAGGGGTTATTTATTTCAGATTCGGAAGGTATTTCTGCTGACTTCCTCATCAGCAGATTCAGGATATTCTCGGGATGAGTCTCACCCAAAAAATGTCCGGCTAATTTTTGGTCAGTTCCATAAATGTATACGGAAGGCAGGATTGCCCTTCCGAAAGTTTCCCTGAAGGTCTTATGTTGGTCTAACAGGAACTGAATATTATCGATCTCGTGCAAATGATACTCGTTAACAAACTGTTCCACACGCTGAAAGGAATCATCGGGGGTTACCATGACCACCTGAATCCCGGCAAACTCAGCAGCATAGGAAGCCATATAGCCTGCCCCGGACCGGCAATAGTCACATTCAGGATGAAAATACTTAACAATCATTGGCCGGGAGTGATCAAAACTCCTGAGATTAACCGGATCGCCATACAAGGAAGGGAAGGAGACATCGGGAATGGTCTGAATGCGGATTTCCGCGTTCCGCCGCGCGGCATACCCCTTCATTACCTTAATGGATAAATATGCGGCACAAGTCAGCACAAGCAATCCAATAATGAGTTTTCTAATTCCGTACATGGCACTCAGTTTAGACTCAGGTTAATAAACAATACCACAAGAACCCAGAGGAGGAGGCCACTGCCATAGGAAATACCGGTCAGCCGGAACGCCTTTCCGAAGCTCAGGGGCCTTTCAGAGGATTCCTGGTTTACAAGATCCCGGATCAACCAGGCCAGCACAAGAAAATAGCCCAGTTCGAAAAGATTCAGCAGGCTCAGCGGGTAGACCAACAAGGTGTCGAAAGATTCCCCGGGGAAGAACTCCAAAACCGATAAAGGCTGAAACTGAAGGTCGTGAAGGGTGCTTACCTCCCTGAAAAAAATAAGGATGATCAGTTTAGCGAGGGCAGAGAGAACGAATACAAAATCAGCCAGCAAGGCAATTTTGAAGATCCGGCTAAACCGGGCAGGCAGATCAGCAAAAAACAATCCGGTGTATAAACAAATCGCTGTAAAAGAAACACGGAACAAAACAAACACCGGGAAAGATGCATAGCCAACCCACCTCATTTTTTGTGATGTTTCAATAATCCTTTCAATCTGGGAATGCGATACCTGCTCCTCGAAGGAAGAATAAAAAATATGGTCTCCAAAATATAAATATTGCATGGAGGACTGAATCAATGTATAAAAGAATACAATAATGAGGAATAGTTTATAGGTTTTCAATTGATTTGGGGATTTTTAGATTGCTATTACTTTTTCAGGTACAATTCCTTAAACCACTTTACCTGGCCATATCCAAGAAATAACTTCCATCGGTCATTCCTTTTGATAACACCTTTCCTGATAAGCCTTCCGCCATCCAGGAGCGGTCGGTACACAAAAGCAAATACCAGGAGCGAAATGAAAAACCAGCGGTTTAAGCCCAAATATAGAAGCGTGATCATCAGAAATAAGGGCAATACAATTGCCAATAAATAATATGTAATCAGATTTTTCATAAGAATAACGTTATTTATTTTTAATGGCTTAGCGTGTAAATGGTCACTTATTCTTCTTTAACTTAAATTGTAGCCAGGTCAGCAATGCCAGAATGGTAAAGTTGATTCCTATGATCAATTGAAACCACTCATACTTTAACTGGACAAATCTTATGAAGAAAAATACAGCAGCGATAAGTTCAAGGGTGCTTATTATCAGTATTACTTTTTTCATAAACTAGATCATAGTAAAAAGCGAATTCAATAATAACATGGTATCATGAGCCATTTATATTGTTTCTCCTTATCCGGATTGCCCTTAGGAAAAACATTACGGAACATACTATAATAAGAAATGCCATAAGCCACTCATGGTATAGTACTTTGAAATCCAGAAAATAAAGAATGGAAAGAGCTGCCATGGCAAGCAATAAGAAATTAAAAATCATGTTAAATGTTCTCATAATTAAACTTCTTTACAGTTTTCTATTGCACTGATATTCAATTATTATCCTTTCTTTTAATGGTACAGGACCGTGATTTCCTGTTTTTGCGAAATAAGAATAAGACAACCGAAGAGATCAATAAAATTCCCAGAATCGATATCACCAATGCGTATGACAATGATACGTTTAATAATCTGGGGATAAAAACAAGCATCATGAAAACACCGGCTACGACATGAAATACTGCGATTAAGTTCTTCATTTCTTTACTCACAATTTAATTTCAATAAAAGCAAGATATTACAGCACCCGCCAACACCTTAAACGAACCACTATAAAACAATACCCATTCTGCATTCATTTCAGGTCTTCCTCAATTTTAACACCATTTTCCAGAAAATAATCCAGTACATTCCCTTCAAGGTTATCCTCTTTTAATTTCAGACGAACTTTTGAATCCCCGTAAAAGATCCATAAAATGAGAAAATTCTTCTTCTTCATATACTTAATCTGGCGTATATCTGACAGTGGAATTTTTTCAGGATACTTATTCCAAAAGAGATGCAAAATAAGATAAGCTATCCAGACCAGCGCCATGACGATCCATAAAACAGTCCTTATCTGGTCTTTTAATGAGTCACCCCAAAGCAAATTTACTACTATCAATAACAGAATGGCAATAGAAAACAGCCTCCTTTCTCTCCTGAATATGTCAGTGAAATTGAAGAACTGCAAATCATTCTGGTCAGCGACGATTACGCCGTTATTTACTGTTTTAAATATCCTCATATATTTGGGTTTTTTAAAGTGTATGCCACAAAATAATCCTTCATGTATAGATTTAATCGCTTTAACTTTCAATATTGAAGTATGTTTTCAATCGGGATAGCGACTCTGGACTATTCTGAAAATCATCCATGATTCTGCCCGACTCAAAGAGGATCACCCTGCTGCAAATCTGTGAAACAAACTGAAGATTGTGACTAGAAATAATAATGGTCGCTTTCTGTTTTACAACAGATTCACGAAGGATTCGAACCAGATCGTGTTGTGATGCAGGATCGAGAAAATTAAATGGTTCATCCAGAATGATCAGTTCTGTCTTAAAAAGAACTGCACCCAAAATACCCAACTTGTGCTTGTTCCCATCCGAAAGGCTCCTGATAAGCTTACTCTCTCGTATGATATTAAATGTAACAAACTGCCTCATTCTGTCCAGGCACTCCTCAATAGCCGCTAAAGACAAGCCTCTCATCTGACCCAGCAGACGAATATACTCGCCGGGGGTCAAATAATCAATCAGGAAACTTTCATCGATATAGGCTCCGGTCTTATGTTTCCAGTGATCGGATCGGTGAACATTTTTACCCCTAAAAAAAACACTACCACTATCTGGAAGTAATAAATCAAGAAGTAATTTCAGAAAAGTAGTTTTACCCGATCCATTGTTACCAACGATACCGATTAACTCATTACTGAAGATATCCAGATTCATCTGATCTATGGCAGGAATTCTTCCGTATCTCTTGTTCAGGTTTTTTATTGAAATGAAAGGATCACTTGCACTCATGAGTAACTTTGCATTTTTTCGTATTTAACTGAATTATAGACCAAACTAAGAAAACCTTTGATGTATATGCGGTTCAGACCAAATAACACCAATCCGGTAGCCATGATCAGATAATCAACATAAGACCGACTGACCATATGACTCACCATGATTAATATTCCTACCGGCAAAACACTTATCAGGACCAAACATACCATTTGAAGAACATTACTACCCTGCGCATTGGCAAAAGAATTTCTGGACAAATCCATCCTTTGGGAGAATTGAATCCCAACCAATAATATCAAAGGATTACAGACCCCCAAAACCATGGAAACATTGCCCAGAAATCGGATCAAATCAGGTATGTTTTCCGCCAGCACAGGTATGCAAACAGAGGAGCAGACCAGGGTAAACAGGGTGAGCAACCAATATTTAGCCGATATATACCCGGTAATACTTGTCTCCGAAGCATGCAAGAACGGGTAAATACCCATATCTATTGAGAAAAGATGATAACCTATTGAAAAAGCGGCTGCACCGTTCAGGCATGTCAGGAAGTAATAAGTAATTAAAGATTGATTATCACTTGTTTTAACTATTAATACCCATGAAAGAATGATCACCAGCATAGTTGAAAAAAGCATGGAACGGGGCCTGGAATTTCTTACGATTGATTTATAAATCAACAACGTATAAGGAAGATACAACTCAAGGGATTTGTTTTTGCCTTGACGGGTTTCAATTGTAAAATTGGATTCCGGGTGGAAATAACGGTAAAGGTATGCCCTTACTACAACCAAATCCAATACGATGACAGAAGATATTAACAAAATCAGCATACCGGAATTCCCTTCAGACATTCCGGACATAAATGACCAGCCTGGAATACTCAGTGATATGATTCCCCAAAATATCAGCATGAAAATTATGGAGATTACCATTGCAGCAGAACGGTGAACCATAAGCTTTGCAATTACGGCAACATAATCCAATAACAATACCAATAATATCCAGGAGAAATAATCCAGCAACATAAGACCACCACTCTGTTCACCCACCAGAAGAGGAATAATCATGAGTATCCAAATCAGGTTAAAATGGTTAACAACTGATTTCCAATGTACAAACCGGATGATGGTTTCTTTCTGAAGTGGTAAAACATTGAATGGCGGTATTACCGGATTAGTTATTGTCCTGAATAATATTCTCAATCCAAGATCCAGAGCAAATAAGGTAAGCCAATACTTGTTGATCAATTCCCGGACTAACCCGCCTAAAGCCAGTGGTCCGGAATTATTGTCTAAGAACAAAAACACGTAATACATGGCCTGCAGGTATATAAATGCGACTACCAGGAATTTGGGCAATGTATTCGTGTAAAAGCTTTGATCTCTGTAAACGGCAAGAATGTTCAACCGTGTCAATATCAGAATTTTACTCATAATATTCCGAATTACATGGGTAAGAGGGGATGGTTGTTTGCGACAACCATCCCCGAATCACGCTATCCACTAATCCAACAGCAAATAACACCCCAACATGGTTAAACCGCCCACAATGGGATTTAATCCGGATGCTATACCGGCAGCAATTGCATAAGCAGCGCATCCGCCATGCTGTGACCAGCTGTGGTTGCTTGTCCACCAGCCACCACCATACATATTTTCCATGGTCTCAATAGACAGTGTTTTCATTTAATTAAGATTTGAGGTTATCCAGCCACCACCCTGCCAACCCTCCCCCGGCCTATCGGGGAGATCAGCTGTTCCCACAGTCGGGCCATTGAAATACACGCCGGCTGACGGCAAAATATCTCAAAAACCTTCTAACTTCGCACCGGGCTTCATACGAAGCCTTCGCCTCCCCGGGCCGGGAACAAAATCGCAGCGTGAACCCCGGGGAGGCTCTTACACGAACTTATTCTTTCCAATAAATACCAGATTTCTCATCATATTTCAGTTCAGGGGTCATCCATTGTTAACCGGGGGTTACCAGTTTTTCAACAGTATAATTCTACAAGGATAATAAATATTTTGTTTATGTGCAATACTCAGGTGCTCCAGGGGTCAACTTTTTTTATAAAGCTTATAATAAACTGAATAACAGGTGTTTAAATAGTTAATCTTCAACCAGCATGAGTCTTCTACCTATCACCGGATTTCCTTTCGCCGTCGTTCTGCCGGAATGTACCTAAACCCGAATATTCACCTTCAAAGTACAGGCCTGCTGCCAGAACAAACCAGATTCTCTACCCTGATTATCGCCGGAAGGATCCCATGTGGTCAGATCTAAGGTATTAACTGTGGACCAATCCAAGGACAGGGTCTGATGCACCCCCAGCCAATTTCCTACCCATCTGTAATCCCTCCGGGATTGACCGGATAAAAGTAACGTACTCCCCTACCCTTCAATAACGACCTGGAGAAAGTTTAATAACAAAAATTTTTAATTTTGTCCGGCTGTCCTACTCTTCAATTACGACCCTGAACCCGACATTAAATACCTTCTGATAATCCCGGTAAGGCAACCGGAAACTGGACGTCGCCCTGTACGGCCTGTCGTACCATGAACCTCCCCTGACTACCCGTTTCCCGATTTGGGTAACATCGTTACGCCCGTCATCTTCATTGTAGGGATAAGGCCTGTAGGCAGTCCGGGTCCACTCCCAGACATTCCCATGCATATCGTTCAGGTCAAAATAATTGGCCCTGTAGCGACCAACACTTTCCGAAACAAAACCGCCATCATTGAAGAGTGTATCCCGCGGGATCCAGTCATCGTAAGGCCCCGGATTATCAATAATCCTGGTACTTTCATAGTTTTTATGGGCTGTACAGGCTGCATACTCTGCAAGCCTTTTGTCGCCCAGGTTGGCAAAAACTGAATAATCAGCTCCGAAATTTCCGAAAGAGTATGGGGTGTCCCTGCCGGCACGACAAGCCCATTCCCATTGCCCCTCAGTTGGAAGAGTAAACTTCCTTCCTGTCTTCTCACTCAGCCATTTACAGAAGTCCATGGCCTCCTTCCACGATATGCGTACTACCGGCTGATCGGGATGGTTCAACGGATAACCCTTTCTGCCAAACTGGTACCCATGCCGGTGTTCAACCCTTGAATCGTGTTCCGGATCGAACAGTGCATAAATCCGGTTGGTAATCTCAAACCGGCCCATCCAGAAAGCATCCACTTGTTGTTCGGTCCGTGGCATTTCATCCGGATGATCTGTACTCCCCATAAGGAAAGTTCCTCCGGGAATTTTTACCATATCAATGGAAACACCATCAGCAAGCGGGATGGAAACCTGATACTGTCCAAGGCCGATCTGCCTGTTCTCGATGACATTCCGATCCACCGGCCAGCCCGGTATGGCATCGACTCCCTTATTTAATGACCGTTTTTCCGGCATCTGCGGAACAATTCCTTCAGGGATTTCAGGCAAATCCTCGAGATCCGGTTCAATTACGTTAAACATTTCTGCATAGATCTTCCGCAGCCTTCGCGACTCTTCTGTTCTGTGATAGGTGCTGATATCCGATCTCCGGCCATGGAAGGGCGCATTCATATCAATCCAGCAGGCCAGTTTTTCGATTTCCTCCGGATGAAGTTGCACATTGTGATGGCCCTTGTTCAGCATCTGCATCAGCTCAGTCTGGTCGGCGTGGACATCCATGGGAACCAGCATATCCATGTCGCTCTCGATCCCGGGCCGGCGCACATACCGGTGCAGGTTGGCATAGGATACTGAGAAATTGCCGCCATACGAAGGATCAGCACGGCCGCTGATCTGGGATTTCCAGTCGGTAATCCGGGCAGTACCCACCAGGTTAATTAAATCCGGCCGCGTCGTATTATGGCATGAAACACAGGCCCTGTCCAGGATGGGCTGAACTTCATGGGCAAAACTGAAGCCCCTTGCCTTCCCGAACCACTCTTTGATTTCCTGCGGCTTTTTGCGGGCAGCCATACTCGGCCTGGGCGGCGGGACCCGGTACTTGTCCTCGTGGCAGCCAATACAGGAGAGGTTCTCACCCGGCATGGCCGTGAACCACGACCGCATCACCTGCAGAGCTTTCCCTTCGGAATCCAGAGGCTGGACGGCGATGGGTGTATTGGCAGGTACGATAAACATGGCTGAGCCGTCAGTCTCGACATCGACGGTTCCAAGAATACGCTTTATATCCCACGGACCATCCATGCCTATGGTCCCAAGCAGTCCGCCCTGCCCCCAGGGACTGAAGCCGTAAGAAATTATCCGAAGCTTTTTGACTTCACCTCTTGGAATTCCTTTCAGGCCCCCGCCCTCATAAACATCCTGCATAAATACGGATGCCTTATCGCTTGCCAGGTTTACCCTGTCGGGGATAACCGGAGGCGTGGGAACAGCTTCGGCCAGGATGGGTGCGATAAATGCACTGCCCTCACTTTCTGTGATCAGCGACATATTTCCATAAATATCCACCAGGTAGAGCCCCCATAAGGAAGTCGGGGTGGCTTTCACAGATACAATAAAATATTTTTCACTCAGCGGAAGGGGCTCCAGAAAATGGGGCCATACGCCGTCAGGCAGCCTGTCGCGCTCCAGCGGGACCACCTTCTTTCCGTAATGCGGAATTTCCGTTACCACACCCTCTGCCTCTTTCCTCCCTAACACCGGGTCGATTACCAGCATGCGACCGCTGCGGGAAATGCTGTGGTGACCTCCGGCAATGCCCACAATGGCGGTATTGTGGCCCGGAATAGGCCGGGCATTGAAAAAAGCCGCCGGAAAATAGGAGTTTGAACCGTAATAGGCTTGCTGGGTCGTTCCGTCGGGATTCATGCTGAAGAGTATCCTTGAGTTGGAATGGGGAAGATCTGCGTACTCCCAACGTTGATACAAAATCTGACCATTATTCATCACCACCGGGCCCCAGTTGCTGTCCTGGTCGAAGGTGAGCTGCCGGGTCTGACCTGTTTTCGGATTGTACAGGAATATGCCCGACATTTTGTTGCCTCCGTCGGTGCAGGGCAGTCCCATAAAAGTAGCGGTCGAACAAAATATGATCCGGTCGTCGGGTGTATAACAGGCATCGAAACTGTCAAAATCCTCATACGCCGGCGGAGTGATCTGCCTGATCAGGCGGGTGGCCATTTCCATTTCAAAAATATGCCACCTTCCGTTGGTTCCAATGGACGAAAACAGCATTCTGGTGCCACTGAAATGCATTTCCGGATCGGTAATGATCATCCCTTTTTTGGGCCTGAACAAGGTCGAAACTGTCTGTTTGTCATTACTCAGGGTGAGTTTGATAAACTCATTATCCCAGTGAGTGGACGGATTTCCGATTTCAGAATTGTTCTGAAAATTGGAAGGTGCCAGTCCCAGGTTACCGCCCATTACAGACCTGGCGTTCTGACCAAAGTTGCGTTTGATCGCTATGATCGGTTTTCCCTGAATGAGCGGGTTCTTCAGAAGCTGTGCATCGAGCAGTTTTAAAAGCTCTGTTGCCTCTTTTACTGCTGTCTGGTCATTATTTTTAATACCAGCAAGCAGATCAGGCTTCAGCTCCTTCATCCGCTGAAGGGCAGCCAAAGCCGGTTCCCCGGCCTTAAACTGATCCGGAAAACTCTTCTCCAGATCGTCTAATGCCATCCTGTACTGAACAGGATTAAAGGCACTTACTCTGTTTATCAGGTCTTTATTGGTACTCCCTGAAGAGGTTTCAAATGAAAACAAGACCGCACACCACGCCAGGCAAACAATAGTCTTCTTCATAGTCTGTTCAATATTTGGTTAAGCTTGGAATTATTAAAAACAGCCGCTTTTATTCATCAATGATTATCCTGAAACCCACATTATAAACCTTCTGCCAGGGCAGATAGGATTTCCTGAAATAGGAGGTAGCCGTTTTGGGCGGATCAATCCATGAGCCTCCCCTGGCCACTTTCTTGCCGCCTCCTGTCTGGTTCGTTTCTCTGGTAGGGTAAGGCAGATAATCACATCGTGTCCACTCCGATACGTTGCCATGCATATCGTAAAGTCCCCAGCGATTGGGCTTATAGAAACCCGGGGCCACGGTCAGCATGTTGCCATCATCAAAACGTTCATCCTTGGGATGCCAGGTAAAATAGGCATACCACGGATTATTAGTCGCCATCGGTTGCGGATCCACCCCCGTCACCGCCATCTTGTTCATCTGGGAGTCGGACATATTTTCGTATGCCGAAAAGTCGGTATCGAAACCGCCATACCAGAAAGGGGTATTGGTACCGGCCCTGCATGCCCATTCCCATTGCCTTTCCGTGGGCAGGTTTACGGGAAGTCCGGTTTTTTCGCTTAATTTTTTACAGAACTCCATGGCTTCATTCCAGGATACCCTGATAACAGGCTGTCCGGGCAAATTGGCCGGATACCCTTCATTGACATGGTCTTTCCATTGCTGATCATGAAACCGGCTGTCGTGTCCAGGGAATAGTATCCTGAACTGTTCATTGGTGATTTCCGTTTCAGACATCCAGAAAGCCTTGTCTATTCTGACGACATGTTCCGGAGAATAATCGGAGGGCGTTGTGTTGCTGCCCATTACAAACTCACCGGCCGGAATCCGCACAAAGTTCAGCTTAATGCCCGGAGCCATCTCCACTACCTTTTTTGTATTTCCCCCGGGAACCATTGATTTTGCGGTTTTTTCAGTGAATGGAAAACCTTTCAGACGAACCCTTTCGAATTTTGGAGTAACCACTTTCGGCTTAACCGGTTCAGGCTTTGGCTGGCTGTTGAGGTATTGGGCATATGCCAGTATTTCGGCCCTCCAGTCGACCCCCATTCCGTTGGCATACTTATTCGTCAGTTCAATTCTCCGGGAATACTGATCGAAGCCATTATAGGGTTCGGCAACAAAACTGCCGTGGTAGGGCGCGTTCAGGTCGATCCAGGTGTACAGTGTTTTCCACTCTTCGCTGGTCAGCTCTACGCCATGGTGCCCTCTTTGGAGCATTTGTACCAGTGGACTGGTTGAAACATGGTATTCATACGGATAAAGTACTTTCATTCCGGCTTCCGGCCCCTGCCGGTGTATATATGGGTGCAGATCGAGATAACTCTTGCTGTATCTGCGGTTGCCCGGGACTTTCTCGTCAATGCGGCCTCCCAGGTAATTCCGGGTAAGCGGACCATTGTGGCAGGCAATGCAGGCCCTGTCGAGAATGGGCTGAATTTCCAGTTCAAAGGTGAAAGGCCTGACACCCCCTTTGGCCATCTCCAGTTTCCGGGCAGGTTTTCGCGAGGCCATGGCCATAACAGGCCGGGGAATCTGGTTCTGGTCTTCGTGGCATCCGACACACGACACCACCTCCCCGGGCATTCCGGTCAGCCAGCTGCGCATCCATTGAATGGCCCTGCCATCCGAATCGAGGGGCTGTAAGGAAATGGGCGTATTGGCAGGTATGGTAAACATGGCCGAACCATCTTCTTCTACCGGAACTTCGCCTAATAAGCGCTTGATGTCCCAACCGCTCTGAATTCCCTGTGCAAGATGGTCGGATACCGACCGGTTATAAGCATATTCATAGGCAAATACCCGTAAAGACTTTACTGTTCCTTTCGGCACTCCGGGTAATCCTTCGCCTTCATAGATATCCTGAATAAATACGGTGGCATCTTTCTTAGTCAGGTTCACTTTCTCAGGAATTACCGGAGGTACCGGCTTCTTCCGGATAGGTATTCCGTGAATAAATCCTTCGCCTTCCTGTTCTTTGATCAGGGTAAGATTGTCGAATACATCGACCAGATACAGGCCCCACAGACCTTCAGGACTTAATTTGGCCGTTACCAGGAAGTACTTGTCGTTTATCGGGTAAGGTTTGATAAACTGCGGATAAACTCCGTCCACCATATGATCCTTCACTATGGGTATGATCGGCCGTTTGCTGAAAGGCATTTCCTGAACCATCCCCCGCTCTTCCTTCCGGTCCATGGCAGGATCGAAAAGGATCAGCCGTCCACTCCTCACGACTCCGTGGTGACCCGAAATGATGCCAACGAACCGGGTAGGATGGTTGGGAATGGGCTGGACATCCATTATGCTGGTCGGAAAAACCGATCCGCTTCCATACAGCGACCGCTGCTCGGTCCCATCGGGATTCATATGCATGACAATCCTCGAAAAGTAATGGGTCAGGTCGGTATATTCCCACCGGACATACATAATCCTGCCGTTGTTCATCACAACCGGATGCCAGTTGGCGTCCTGGTCGAAGGTCAGCCGGCGGAGATCACCGTCCTCAGGATTATACAGCACCATATTCCCGACCGCATCACTGCCGTTCACACAGGGCACTGCCTGATAACCGATATTGGATACGGCAATCACCTTGTTGTTGGGCAGATAACAGGCATCCACAAACTCGAGGTCCGGTTCGTCAGTTTGAATTACTTTGCGCAGGCCTTCGCCATTTAAACCCACCTCGAAAACCTGCCATTTTTTGCTGTCATCGACTTTCGAAAACATAAGTCTCTCGGCGTCCCAATGCAGTTTCAGGTCCGGGACTGAAGAACCATTGGCAGGTTTAAAAATGGTACGGTATTGTAAATCACCCTGCAGATTGGAGATTTCGGCGATTTCGGCATTAAAGCCAGTACGCCGCGCCGACAACTGATTCGACCAGTTATTGGGCTGGGTTCCCAGTGCCGAAGGATTATCCACTCTGGCGGTGGCACCCATATCATACCGGCCTACCAGAATCCTGTCAAATGCCAGTTGGGAGTTCGACAGCAATATCTCGCGTTTAAGCTGCAATGCTCTCCCGGCGGCAGCTATGGACGCCGGATTGTTTTCATAAATACCTTTAAATCCCTGCCTGACAAGGCCCCTGAGTTCTTCAAGCTTAGGATTTATCTTCTCCGGAACAAAATCCGGAGCGGTTTTCATGTCATTCACTGCAGCCATAATGGATGCGAGATTCAACCACTCCAGCTGCACCCCCAGCTGTTGGATATGATGAGCCGTCAGAAGTAAATTCAGCAGTCCGGCAATTCTCTTCCCGCTATCGGTTTCAGATTTTACTTCCTTAATTCTTTGACTGAACCAGCCGGATGCCGGGAATCCCTTGCAAATTTCGGTCACCACGGCCTCTTCGAAAGAACCATCCGCGGAAGAAAGAAACTTTTTCCAGCCTGAACCGATATACGGCATGGCTATACTCATTTCAGCAGGAAAATCGAGTTGCAGTTTTTTCATCGCCTGATCCAGCTCAGCTGATTCAGAAGTTATTGTGCCCTGCTTCAGCCCTGCATCGATTTTTTTCTTAGCTGACAATACCGCCTCGATCCACGATTGGGAGGAGGCGGATGGTTGTTTCGCCGATGTTTTCTTTATTGAAATAAAACTTAAGCTACAGAAAACGACAATAAGAAAAACTACAACTCTCTTCATTCCGACTGATTGTTTATAACCACTCAAGATGGTTTTCAATTAATTTTTCAATTCCTGAAATAATTCAAAAGCCTGATCGACAGAATAATTCTTGTGCACAACGGCACTAACCGCCTGGATCATGGCCACCGGGTCGTCTGACTGGAAAACGTTGCGGCCCATGTCGACTCCGGCAGCGCCATCGTTAATAGCCATATAGCAAAGCTCGAGGGCCTCTTTCTCGGGGAGCTTTTTTCCGCCGGCGATAACAATGGGTACCGGACAGGCAGCCACTACATTTTCAAAACCCTCACAATAGTAAGTTTTTACAATGTTGGCCCCATTTTCGGCACAAACCCTCGATGCCAGTCCGAAATAGCGGGCATCGCGGGCCATATCCTTACCCACGGCGGTAACCCCCATCACCGGAATGCCATACTTTGCCCCCAGGTCGGCCAGTCTGAACAGGTTGGCCACCGTTTTGGCCTCCATTGCCGGATCGCCGATAGCCAGCATAATGGCCATGGCAGAAACGTTAAAGCGAATGGCATCTTCAATGTCAATTAAAACATTGTCGTTCAATTCGGTAAGAATGGTAGTTCCCGCGTCTGAACGAAGACAAATGGGTTTATTGATATTCGCAGGTACAGAGGTTTGCAATATACCACGGGCACACATAAGGCAATCGGCATACTCCATCAGGGGAACAATGTTCAGGTCAATTCTTTCGAGACCCGAGGTGGGGCCCATAATAAAACCATGATCGAAGGCTAACATCACGGTTCTGGAGGTTTCCGGATTAAAAATGCGCGTCAGGCGGTCTTTCGCCCCCCAGGTCAGATTATCGGCGCCTTTTACATGGAACGACTGGTTTTTCACCGCCACACCGGTACCAAATTTTTTTCCTTCTCTGATATCATCTAAATCAGCCATAATGATTTCTTTATTGATTATTTGAAATTTTTAAGCATCACCGGGAATCCCGGAATATGATTATCCGGCCAGCGCCTCGTGGAAAGCCGAGAACATGCATGCCCACGACATGGCACCTGCATCAGCCGTGCCAATGGAACGATCACCATAATTGCGGGCACGCCCGAAATTGGCTTTCATCTCTTTGGTAGCCAAAGCCCCTTCCCGGGCAGCCTCTGCCGCCGCATTAAAAAGTTCGCATATGTCGTTGGATCCCCGGGCGGCCATGGCTTCAACAGCAGGAATAAGCGCATCCATCATGGTTTTATCACCTTTGCCCGCTTTGGTCTGTTTTTGAATACCCTCCAGGCCTCCCCGGAACATCTTGACCACCTGCGGCCCATCCAGCTCACTGCCATCCGCGTGATCGCTCATGCCCAGCAGGAAGGCACCAAACAAGGTGCTGGTTGATCCGCCGGTATGCATCATGACGTTGAATCCCATTTCACTGAGCAAGACTTTGTACTCAGTAGCATTTCCGGCCATATCGACCGACGAAGTCAATGCCTGCACTATAGCAGTGCCATGGTCTCCATCTCCGGTAACCGCATCCAGTCGGGAAAATTCATCGGCCCTTTCGGTCACCCGGTCAAGAGCACATTTCCACATGGATATAAAATCCTGAACAGAAAGTTTCTGCATCTTAATATTGACTAAATAAATGGTCAGATAAGCTCTTAAACGGTTGTCCAGTAAGGAGCATCTGCTTTCCGGTTCTTCAGTAATTCAACATGATCGTCATCCAGTTTTGCAAGTATCATCTGGAAGCCTGCCATTTCCTGAACGGTCAGCAGCTCCCCGATTTTGGCGTGAACCACCTCTACTCCATCCTTTGCCAGAACCTGATGAGCCCTCCGGAAAATGATGCTCAGCTCCATCAATGTAGTTGACCCCACTCCGTTGACATAAAGCAATACCTTATCGCCAGTTTTCGGCTGAATCTTTTCGCAAAGCTGGCCAATCATGATTTCTGCGGTTTTATCGGCCGACTCTAACATTTGTCTTCCACCGCCGCCTTCGCCGTGCTGGCCCATACCAATCTCCATCTCCCCGACAGCGAGTTCCGAAATGGTAGCACCATTCTGCGGATGGGTGCATGATCCCATAGCTACTGCGAGGGTGGCCACCTGCTGGTTGAAACGCTCACCGATTTCATAAATCTCGTCGAGACTTTTTCCCTCTTCGGCAGCAGCGCCGATAATTTTATAAAGCGGTATGCACCCAGCCAGTCCACGGCAGTCTTCCTCCGGGGTATCAATTCCGGCACTGATATCGTCGTGCGTAAGAATCTTTTTTACCTTAATACCTGCCCTCTCAGCCAATTGCATGGCCATATTGGCACTCATGACATCGCCCGAATGGTTGAGGACGACCAGCAAGATGCCCGCATCACGCCTGAACAGCTGTAAGGCCTGGAAGAGGCGCTGCGCACCGGGAGCAGCAAAAATATCGCCAACTACAGAGCAGTCTAACATACCCTCGCCGACAAAACCGCTTAACGCAGGCTCGTGACCCGATCCGCCCAATGTAACAATCGCTACTTTCGACGGGTCTTTCGGCACGGCCCTTACCACAATATTTTCAGCTGCCAAAGCTACTTTATCACTGTAGGCCAACACATAGCCGTCCAATAATTCACGGGTGATATTTTCAGGTTCGTTGATAAACTTGGTCATTATTTTTGTATTCATTTCCTTGGTTTTTTTTGATTATTCTACTCCTTATCGAAACACATCAGTTCTACCGGGATGCCTTCTTCCTCAATAAAGGCAATGGTAAGGTTTTCCCCTGCACGCATGGGTTCAACGATTACTTTGGTACCCTGCAAGGCCACCTCCATATCAGGCACTTCATAGGCAATATGGGCTACCGTTTGCACAAGTTCCGGCATACACGATCCCTCTTCAAAGCGAAGAAATTCAATCTTGTTGGGACTTTTCGAATAATCGGTCAGGTGAACTTTCAGGCCTTCGGCATAAAATTCATTTTCCTGTTCTGTTGTGGTTGGAATACCAAAATGGTTTACTTTTCTCATATCAGTCGATTGTTAAATGGTTTTTTGTTAAAATCACTCTTTATTCAGATTTGGAAAGCACATCAATAAACTCCACATTCGGATTGGTAAAACGCAGGCCGTTGCCATCGTGGAAAGAGGCAAATTCAGTGACAATCACGCCTTCGGGACCGGCAAACAAAAAGTGTGGGGACTCAATTTCGGCCAGATGGATGACTTCATCGACCATTTGCTTCTTAAAGTGAGAGACGGTGATATGATCCTTCTGACTTTCGGGCAGCTTCGGGCCGTTGGGCGTTGCTTCGCCAATGGAGTAATTATAGGTCCACCCGTGGCGGACCTGCCAGCTTTCGAATTTGGCCGGATACTCAGTTGCCACATGCCTGTGCTCCACAATCATTTGTCCGGGCAGCAAATAAATCTCGTGCCCGAAGTAGTTATGGACAGGATCGTTCACCCAGAAAAGGCCGGCCATACCCACATTTTCAAAATCCCCCAGGTTAAAATCGGTAATCCAGAGATTCTCCTTTACAAAATCGGAATACGGCACCCCGTAGTGATCAAGCATATCGAGATAGGCTTTAAGGGCGATTTCAGGATCCAGTTTACCATCTTTGTAAAAATCGGCATTGGTGTACTTCTTCTGGTAAGGTGCTTTTTCTTTCATAACCGGCTCATTTTTAACTTCAACGGAACATCCCATGATTGTTGCTGTCAATAAAAGGATGAATGTGTAATTGATTAATCTCATAATGTTGATATTTTTTATGTTTGATTTTTTTTCAGTCAGACCAAAGCTTAACCCTTGCCATGCCCTCGATTTCAACCAGCAGTTCCTCCCTGCATATATCCGCTTTCAGGTAAACGGCAGGCACTCCCGGATAGATCTCCTCAACAATTCTCTTGCATGGCTCAAAAAACGACACCTCTTTCAGATATATCCGGAGAGATGAAATTTCAGCTTTCGTAAATTTCTTAGCCCCTGAGCCGGCTAATGTTTCCAAAGAGATCAGATGTTCAATATTCTCCAGGGTAATCCTGGTCTGCTCTTCAATTCCCTGGTTGATATAGCTGGTTTCACCACGGATCGCTGCTGTACCCGACACATAAATGGTTCCTTCGCCTCCCCTCAAAATCATCTTCCCTCTTTCAAACTTGGGCGTCGTTACGCCACTGCACTTTTCATCATCCGGTGCTATAAGTACTGCTTTTGAATAGTCATGCGCAGGAACCTGCAGGGAATTGTTCAGGGCGACAATCCGGATGTCCGAACCGTTGGTGTAAACAGCGTCCAGGTCTACAATCACCCCGCCGTATTCTGTTCCTATCCCAGTTGCTGCCGGAAAGCCGTCATGCCATTCAGTATTCAGGTAAAACCGTGACCTTGCGTCGTTGAATTCCTGGTAATGCTGATGCTTTCCAGCTATCCGGGTAATTTTCTCAATGTAATTCCATTGGCGTACGATAGACGATACGGGCATGCCCTCCAGTCTGAAAATTTCTTCCAACCCAGAGAATATCATTTCAGACTGTTTTTGGATGCAATCCTCCTCTTCGTCACCCGAAGCACCACCAACAAAAAGGACTTTCACACCACCCGTCTGGACAATAATGTATGGAAGGTCATCTTTCTGTTTGTAGAAAATCTGCGTTCCTATTTCCGTTTCCAGCTCGGTAACTTCCATGGCCAGCTGAAACCTTTCTACGGGAGGTTGCGCAACGTAAGTAAAGACAGGTGGCCTTCCTTCAAAATAGCTGCTCAGTTTCTGGCTGGCAAGCCTGCGTTGATCATGGAATTCCTGTCGGTTTTCCGGATTTCCGAAAAGGACCAGCCTGATGGTGTTACCTTTTGGAGTGTAATGGGATAATAAATTATCCAATTGCTCCCCGAAAGTATTCCCCTGGCCAGTTTTATAATAAATATTAATCTGCATCAGTTATCTATAATGAATTTACGTATTCAACCAATTCTTTAATTTCTGTGTCCGACACCTCCTTGTTGATGCCATGCCGGTGAACGGCAAAAACATCCTCTAAAGTTGCAGCCCTGCCGTCGAAAAGGTAAGGTGCGGTACGCCACACTTCGACCAGTGACGGAGTATCCCAGCCATTCTCAAACTCAATGTCGTCGCCGATCCGGTGCATCTGCATATCGGTAAAATAGGGTCCCGAATGGCAATACCCGCAATTCAGCCTTTCAAAAACCTTCTTTCCGCGTTCCGCCTTTTCCGACAAATTCCCATTGACCAGAAACGGACTCGGAACCGGCCGCAAAGACATCAGGTATTCATCCACACATAGCGCAAGGTCTTCAGGAATTTCGGCAAACTGAATATGGGTAAATCCGCGTCTAACGGCTATTTCGGCTTTTTCACGAATGCCCGATATCATTGAAGGCGGCGTTACATGGCTGTACAACAAACTCTTGCAATTCTTCGGATTTCCAATGCCGTCGTTCATTAAATCCCAGTTCATGCCATCGGTGCGGGCATCGCCGGGATGGCAGCCATTACAGGATTGCCAGTTCTGAAAGCAGAAAGATGCGTCATTGAAGATTTTCTCCCCTTTATGGACCCTTGATTCGATTCTGTTCTCAACCATTGCTATGGTCTCAATCCGGTGATCCGCGAGATTTACGATGTTGAGCGTATCAGAAAAATAGGTGGGTATAATGGCGTTTTCACCCGAAATGACAAAATTCCGGGGACCATTTCCTACCAGTGGAACCCGTGTGCGGATACCGAACATAAAGCCCAGATCGTAATCCAGGGAATGGGGATCGGGATGGTTTTGGAATTTTTCAAGAAATGCCGGATAGTCGATCACACTGATTTCATGTGTTCCTGAATGCGTGATCACAATTTTATCGGATGTGCAATTCACGCCCCAGATGCCTGCAGCCCCCCGTTCCGGTTCATCCAGCAGGACGGTACCCGCTTTTTCAAGGGTTTCAACGTCAATTATGCTCATGGCACTGGTATTCATCCAACCTTGCTGAAGCTGGTTGGTAGGCACCTGGAAACGGCCCAGGTTATGCGTAACAAAAACATACTTCCCGTCGGGACTCAAACACATGCCCCGCAAGGCATTACTCCCGTTGGAGAGCATAATATCTTTCACTTTGGTAAAGCCATCGAGTTCAATTACCGAAACACAAGCGGCAACGGTATCTAGATCAGCGCGCCCAGAAGGAAGAAAATTGGCCACAAACAGATACTTGCCGTCAGCAACGGCACATCGGGGCTCCCGCAGAACTTCGGCGGATGCAACGATTTGCCTGCTTTTAAGGTCAATCCGGATGACCGTATTCAGAAACTGGTTCAGCACGAAAAGGGACTGGCCGTCAGGTGATACCACCGGTGACGTGGCTCCGGACCCAGCGGCCAGGACGGTTTCCACCTCACCGCTCTTCAGGTTCAGAAAATGAACCTTTCCGGAAGAGCCGAAGGTAGTAATGAATGCGAAATCACCAAGCGTGGCCAGGCCTGTCGGAGCCTCATCGAAAATCCAGACTTTAATGGGCTGACCGAAACCCTGTGCATAAAGAGCAACCGAATGGCTTCCCTTGTTCGCCATCAAAAATCCATAACCTGAAGCCACCTTGATATCTGCTGGAAATTCAGGCGCGGTCTTTATATCCGTCTGCTGATCAGAAAATCCGAAAACCAACACAAGAACAGCTATGGTAAAGAATCCGATTATTGCCTTGTAACTCATAAAATCATTGTTTTAGATTTGATTCGAACGCATCAGCTGTTCCCGTTATGATAACCCAATTCAAAATTAATACTGTGTGTGAACTTCTGGATAGTGGCTGCATGTTGCTCAATAATATTATCAGGCAACCTGTCTTTGGGACCCGAAAGCCAGATGGCACCGCAGGGGGCATTGCTGTAATTGAAAATAGGAGCGCCTACACAAATTACCCCGTGTAATTCCTCCTCACGGTCAACGGCATACCCAAGTTCGCGAACCTTTTCCAACTCTTTCAGGTAGGCTGCCTCATTCTGAATGGTATTGGCATTGTAAATTTGGTAATTCATTTTCTGAAGATAGGAATTGCGCAAAACCTCAGGCATAAATGCCATCAACGCCTTTCCGGGGGCCGAACAGTGCAAATCGAACAGCTTTCCTGGTGTGAGGACGAAGCAGAAGGCATGGGTACCCAAAACCTGTTCAATGAAGATTCCTTTCTCCTCACCCATAACCCCTAAAAAGACCGATTCTTTTACCTCATCGCGTAATTCACGCATCTTGGGCAGCACCACCTCGAGAAGGCTCTGCTCCTGAATGGCCTGAAAACCCAGGGAAAGCATCTTTCTGGAGAGCTTGTACTTTTTGGAAGCATCATTGTAAAGCAGGTACCCGTGCCTTACCAGGGTATGCAGAATTCGATAAACCGTTGTTTGTGAAACATTTACTTCGGCCTTGATATCGTTCAGCGTCATAGCCTTGTTGCTGTTCGCTAACAATTCCAGGATTAAAATGCCTTTCTCCAGGTTGGGAACCTTGTAATTTGATTCATTCATTTACCAGGATATTTTCCATATATGAAATATCTTTTCAAATATGAACCAAATATAGAAGATAATCCTAATAAACCAGGACTTCTGAAATGTTAATAAAGGTTAATATTTTATTTATACCCGGCTTCGAAGACCAGTCCTTCCACTTCCCTGACGTTTCCGTTTTCCATCCTTACTGGAACAAACGTGAACATCCATTTCCAGGAGTTACGGAGGGCAGGAACCTTAAGCAACACCTGGTTCCAGCCTTTTCGGAGTTCAATCTTTGCCGGCTCCCTGAAAAAGTAGTTTTCGTCGGTAAAAGGGAACTCCTCGCTGTTGGCTTCAATGCCGGGATTATTCCATACCGGAGGTTCCACGACCGACTGGTTGACCCAGGCCACGGGACGGGTATGGTGCCATTCGCCCTGCTGCGGAAACGGTCCGCCCCTCCGGCCGGCCGATCTGGACCAGTCGTGGAAGCCTATCCAGAAATCTATGGTCTGAGCACGGGGTGACCAGATGCGGGCTGCGGCATACACCGTTCCCTGCCGCTCCTCAAACCACGAAGGATATCCGAAGAAATGACGGATATGTACCGTTCCGCCATAATAAGGGCCACTCCAGGAATATTCCTTTCCATCCACCACATAGCTGTCCAAGAAAGCCTCTTCCACCGGGAAAACCCTGCCGGGGTCACCCTGATGGTCGAACGGCCCGATGATCTTCCAGGAAATCCCCGACTGTTTAACGTAAGGAAACGGCATACCCCGGAAATAGAGATCGCGGTGCCGGACCAGACGCTCCTCGAACTCAGCGAACTCGTCGTACAACGGATCACCGGTCGAAGGCATCTTCGCCAGGTATTCCTCCCCGAAATCAACCGGCTGGCCTTTCCAGGAAGTTTCGCTGTAAGTGAGGATACCCGGGTAAACCGGGTTCTGAATCAATATGTCGCGCTCGTCGTTTACATTATTATCATTCCAGCAGCAAAGAATACCGCCCATCCTGAGGGAATCGCCCATGGCCGCCCCGTTGATCCGCTCGAACCAGAGCTGGCCAATACCCGCAAAAGGATCGAGGTGGTTGAGGTAGTTAAGCCGTGAGTCGAGATAGCGGTGACCTGGCTTCGGATGGCCATTGGAGGACCACAACTGCTTGATCGAAGTACTGTCGTTTTCGATGTACTGACCTGGCCGCCAGACAATCAGTTCCCTTTTGTTTGCACGGACCGTCTCTGCCAGGGCAGAAAGGAGATCCGGCGCAGGGCGTTCAAAATCATGCCATACCTCATCGGTACCCAGATGGATATACGGCATCTTTTCGGGCGGGGCCAGGCTGCACAGCTCATCGATAAGCGCCACCAGAATATCCTTTACCCGTGGATCGCTCATGGTCTCAATACCCAAAGCCTTCCTGAAGGCCGCACTGTGCCCGGGGATATCCAACTCCGGAATGAGCATGATGTGCCTTTCATGACAATAATCCACGAGCTCTTTAAACTCATCCTGCGAATAATATTTGCCGGGCCACCTGCTCATGGAAGCAGGGTCCTTGAGTTCGGGATAGAGTTTGCTCTCCAGCCTCCACCCCGGATTATCGGTCACATGAAAATGGAATACATTGAACTTGTAGGCCGCTAACACATCGATCTGCTCTTTCAGCAGCGGCAGCGACATATAATTACGGCCCACATCCTGCATAAACCCACGGATCCTAAACGCCGGGAAGTCGGTAATGGTGCAGCAGGCAACCACTTCACGCCCCTTGTGGAGATAAGTCAGCTGGCGCAGGGTTTGTTCTCCCCGGAACAGTCCGGTGGGTGTCATGGCCTGCAGGACGACTGAATCAGGGCTTACCATCAGGGAATACGCTTCATCTGCATGAATCGCCACACCCGGAAGGCTGTCAACCATCCTTTTAACCACTTTGTGTTCATTCCCTGACATCCTGAATATACCCTCCGACCAGGAAATCTCCTGTGGCATGGGAATTAATGCCGGACGGACAGCCTCCGGAGTTCCGCAACCGACAAACTGTATTGAAATATTGATTAACAGCACAATAAACCAAAGGCTTGATGTCTGTCTAAAGAAAAAACGACCCATATCAATGTATTATGTATTACATATACAAAAATAATTATTCCAATGAAAAAACGAGCATCGTAAGGTACAATTCTTCATCATCTGCCAGCAATTTCTTTCGAACTTACTCAAAAATATGATCGGATTTCCGGTCGGCACCACAGAAATACAGGCTCAAATATGCCATCTTATAAAATTCAGATATTATTATCTTATTTTCTAACTAAAAATAGCGATGGTTTAATTTTATTTTCATATATTGAACCCACAAATCCTGTCAGATTGCAACTTATAAGACCTGCCATCTGACATATTAACATTTACTGTTTAATTACCAAATTTTTTTAGGATGAAGATAAACAACAAATTTTTAGGATTGGCATTGGCTGCATTGATGGTGGTAAGTTCGTGCCAGAAGACCCCTGACCTGGATCCGGAAGCGCTGAGTCCGGAACTGAAAAGTGCACAGGTAGAACAGGAAGGTTCCAGAATAATACCAGGACAGTACATAGTGGTACTGAACGAATTTCCTGCACAGCCGCAGGGAAGGGCAGTCGGATACGAGCAAGGGATCGCCCGTGCCCGGCAAGTCGCCGAGGGACTGATGAACGAAAACAGAATCCCTGCCGATAGGGTAAAGCATGTTTATGCCTTTGCATTAGATGGTTTTTCGGCAACCCTGACCGAAGAGCAAATGATCAGGCTGGCCCGGGACAAGCGGGTTAAATATCTGGAACCCGATCAGGTAGTAACCATTTCGGGCACACAAACCAATGCCACCTGGGGAATAGACCGGATTGACCAGAGAGATTTACCTCTTGACAAGTCCTACACCTGGACAACCACTGGCAATGGTGTAACCGCCTATATTATTGACACGGGCATCCGTTATGACCATGTTGAATTCGAAGGCCGCGCTTCATTTGGGTTTGATGCATTCGGAGGCAATGGCTCAGACGGTAACGGTCATGGAACACACGTAGCCGGTACAGTGGGCGGAAAGACGTATGGTGTGGCTAAACAGGTCAATCTGGTTGCCATCAGGGTATTAGACGACGGAGGATCCGGCTCTTTTACTGGCGTTATTGCAGGCATGGACTGGGTTGCAGCCAATGCAGTGAAACCAGCTGTAGCCAATATGTCACTGGGAGGAGGCGCCAGTACTGCGGTTGATAATGCAGTAGCCAACCTGTTCAATAATGGCATATCCGTT
This sequence comes from Prolixibacteraceae bacterium, assembly GCA_030602265.1. Taxonomy (GTDB): domain Bacteria; phylum Bacteroidota; class Bacteroidia; order Bacteroidales; family Prolixibacteraceae; genus UBA1413. The sequence goes on from JAUWAB010000012.1 coordinate 45,783, forward strand.
ATTGTCGCTGCCGGTAACAATAACCGAACCGCTTGCAGCTTCTCACCAGCCCGTGCACCAAGGGCCTATACAGTTGGTGCCACAACCAGTACAGATGCGAAAGCTTCTTACTCGAACCATGGTGATTGCGTAAAAATATTTGCCCCCGGATCAAGCATTACATCTGCCGTTCATACCAGCAGCACCGCCCTTGGCGTCTATTCAGGTACCAGCATGGCCAGTCCGCATGTAGCCGGGGCTGCCGCACTCTTCCTGGAAACCAATCGTAGTGCAACTCCGCAGCAGGTATATGATGCCCTAAGCGCCAACAGCACAAAGAATAAAGTATCCAGCTCCAGGACCACCAATAATCACCTGTTGTACACACTGGGCTCCGGCGTTACGCCTCCGCCTGCCAATCAGTCACCAACAGCCAGCTTCACCATTACCCAAAATGACCTGACCGTCAATGTAAACGGCTCTGGTTCCAGCGACACTGACGGCAATATCGTCAGTTATGCCTGGAATTTCGGCGATGGCAGTTCTGCCACAGGTGCTACAGCTTCACGCACCTATGCTGCTGCAGGCACCTATACGGTTACCCTTACGGTTACCGATAACGGCGGCGCCACTGCAAGCACTTCCCAGAATGTAACGGTCACGGCCCCGGCTCCCCCTCCGGGAGGTGACATCCTCCTGTCGGTATCAGCCTATAAGGTTCAGGGAAGGAAAATGGCCGATCTGACCTGGAGCGGTGCTACAACTGCAAATGTAGACATCTTCAGGGACGGGGCAAAAGTCGCCACAGTAGCCAACAACGGAAATTGGACCCATACCACCAACGAACGGGGCGGCGGCTCCCATACCTACCAGGTTAAGGAAAATGGCGGAAGCAAAGTTTCAAACAGCGTTACCGTCACCTATTGATGATCATCTGAAAAATATCCGGGAAGATAATTTCTTCACTTAAAATCTTCCGGCCCGCATACCGATTCAATTCTCGGTTTGCGGGCCGGTTACTTAACCTAAAAGCCTGTCAATCCTTCATATACCGGTAATGAACATCCGAAAAGATCCGGTGCCCGATGGATTCTGAATGACAGGAATTGCAGCTCATCTTTACGGAGGTGTTCTTCACCCTGCCAACATCCCCATGGCAGGCAATACAGGAATTTACCTCCTCATTGGCGTGTCCATGGGTCATATAGGCATGCATCGCCAGATTATTCAAAGCTAATGTAACCTGCCTGGCGACATCACTGGTAATCCTGCGGCATCTCTCCTTTCTCTCATCGCTGTTCACCGCAAATCCGGTTGCCTTGCACCAGTTGGTGTTGGAGGCATGACAAAGGACCGAATTGGATATACTTACAGGTATGGAGGCTTCATACACAGGTTTTTCAGGAATAAAAACCGGCATGGCCTCCTTTTCATACCACTGGAAAAGATCGGTAATCATCACGTCCTGAATCCCCTTGTCGGGGATTAACAATCCGATGAGGGCAGCAGCTCCGTTGAGGGTCCCGCAAACCGAACCGTATCCGCCAACGCCGCCATGACCATACTTAAACATATGGCAGGGAAAAGATGAATAGGGTTCGCCATACTTTTCGGCAAGCTGCGAAATCACACTGGTGACGGTAGCATACATACAGCTTCCGTCCTTATAATGTCCATATGCCAGTTGTGCGGTGACATCCGGGTCCAGGTAATCATATTTCCATTCTCCCTCCTCCATGGCATATTCAAGTTTCCGGGGTTCAGCCTTAACGCTGTTTTCCGTCCTGAAGATTACCGGCAGCGAAAGTAATCCGGCCCCGCCGGCCGTGAGCGCACCTGCTCCCAGTTTTAAAGCTTTGCGTCTGTCCATATCAAATATCTATCTGTTAAAACCTTATTTCGGAAATTCACGAAACAAAACTAAATAATTTAAGCAACAAGCAATGGAGAATTCACTTCATGAGCTCAAGCCTGATCCCGAAAAATGAGGACCTGGCCACGATGAACAATGCCCTGAGTAAATAAGTCGCAGCAAAATTTCCTTTTTTAAAACCCTTTTTTATCGATTTCCCGTGTACCTTTGGGGTATGGGAACCAAGCATATCGAAATAAAAAACAAGTTAGACAAAGGGCTGTCCCTGAAGGTTTCACGGTTTAAGGAAGTGATCAAAAAAACCAGTCCGCACAAGCACGACGAGTACTTTGAGCTGATTTTCCTGGCGGAAGGTGAAGGCTTTCACACCATCGAAACAGAGCAATACCAGGTGTCGGCCCCCGATTTTTATTTCCTGAAACCCGGGCAGCTCCACTTCTGGCAGTTTACCTCCATTCCCAGGGGGTTTGTGATCATTTTCCGGGAGGATGAATTCAACAACCTCAGGGAGATCAGCCTGATTGAAATGGTCAAAAAGCTTTCGGAAACCACCAGGATCAAGCTTCAGGACAATCAGTACCCCCAGCACCTTCTTGAGGAAATCTTCCATGAATTCCGGCACCCTTCGGAATATTCATCTGAAATTATTCATGGACTGCTCAAGGCGCTCACCGGCAGGCTTTTACAACTCAAGGGAATCGACACCGGAATATCGTCACAGTCACCGGCGGTATATGAACGTTTCAGCAGTTTACTGATGAAGGAGATCCCGAAATTGCGCAAGGTACACGAGTATGCTCAATTGCTGCACGTTACCCCTCAGAACCTGAACGCCATCTGCAAAAAACAATCAGGAAAAACAGCGGGACAGCTGATCAACAGCCAGCTGCTCCTGGAGGCCAAACGCTATATCCTGCATACCAGCCACACCATCAACGAAATTGCAGATATTCTCGAATTCGCAGATGCTTCCCATTTGGTGAAGTTCTTCAGGAGAAATGAAGGCATCACCCCGTCACAGTTCAGGGAACAACATTTTCAATAATACCAGATAAATACGGTTTTGTACCATGAAAATTCAGGTTTTGCAGGCTATTTTTGCATTATAATTATTTAGACCATCATGGAAATCATTCTGATATCATTAGCTGCCTTTTTCACGGCCATACTGACCTTCTTCTCGGGCTTCGGACTGGGGACCATCCTGACACCGGTATTTGCCATTTTCTTTCCCATCGACATTGCCATCGCGCTCACCGGGGTAGTCCATTTTTCCAACAACCTCTTTAAAATGGCGCTGGTTGGAAAAAACACCGATAAAACCGTGCTGAAACGGTTTGGCATTCCGGCGATCATTGCGGCCTTTGCAGGTGCCTGGTTGCTGATGCGCATCACCGCACTGCCATCGCTTTTCGAATATTCCCTGTGGGGTAAAACGTTTGAAATCACCCCCGTAAAACTGATTATCTCACTGATCCTGATTGTATTTTCGTTTTTTGAGATATTACCGTCTGTGCAAAAATGGCAGTTTGGCAAGGACAAGCTGATCCTGGGAGGTATCCTGAGCGGATTCTTCGGTGGCTTGTCGGGGATCCAGGGAGCGCTGCGCAGTGCCTTCCTGATCAGAAGCGGACTAAGCAAAGAAGCCTATATCGCCACCGGGGTGGTGATCGCCAGTCTGGTCGACTTTACCCGCCTTTCGGTATATGCCTCAAGATTTGCCGCTGCCCGCTTGCACGAGAATGTGGTGCTGCTGCTGGCCGCTACCCTGGCCGCTATTGCCGGTGCGCTGATCGGGAAAAAACTGCTCAAAAAGGTCACCCTCCGAAGCCTTCAGTTATTGGTGGCGGTCATGCTGATCTTTATTTCCCTGGCATTAGGGCTCGGATTGATTTAATTCCAGTGGAAAACTGGGAAAATGAAGACCCGTCATCCTAATATTTGGAATGCTTGTCACCTTAAATTCAGGATGATCCCCTTATTGCACCCTGGTGTATACGGCCCAGGCATTATAGAACCTGAGGGCTGAAATCATCAGCGGAACGCCCATTCCGATATAGAAGGTGTACAAAAGGTCTTTGTTCACCATATCAAGATTACGCAAAACAATGCCAAGGGTGATCATTCCGGCCATCATCAGGTATCCGCGGGCGTCAAAGAACGACAGGAAAAAGGGATGGTCGGTTTCCAGATTCCGGATGCGGGCAATGTGTTTCGAGGATATTCTCGTAAAAAGTATTCTGTAAAAAATCACACCAAACAGAATGGCAACCATTAATCTGGCCGATTGGCAGTCTGAATGCAGATAAACCCAGTTGTATCCCCTGATGATGAGTATTCCACTGGCTAATGTCCAGACAAATGCCGCAACAAGCAACAAACTCCGCTTTGAGATATTCATCCTGTCCTCCGATTTCCCTTTTCAAAAATTTTGTACATGCCTCGTCCGTTTTCCTTCTGCCCAACCGGCAAACTGTCAGATATGGTTCATTACCGCTGAAATCAGGATGATGACAAAGGCCAGGGTGACAGAGAACATACCTGCAAGCTGCTGTGCTTTTTTCATTCTTTCCAGTTCTGGAGACGGGCCTTTTGAAGCAATTTTTTGAAACCTGGGCATAATGATTTCGAAACTGACAATAGCCATCAAGGCCAGTACTGCAACAAGCACATGCTTGACGAACATAGCAATCTGCCAGTCGTTACTGAAATTGATGATGCTGACATAATAGGGGCTCACAATCTTGAGCGGTATCCCTGTAATGAACAGAATGGCGAGCGATACATAAACCACGATCCGTGCCTTCTGCATGAAAAGCCTCATAAATGGCGCAGCTGTTGCAGGAACCAGCGTTTTCTGCACGGTACCCCTTAGTATGGCCACATTGACAAAGAGCGTTCCGAACCACGTAATTGTAGCCAATAAGTGCAAGAGGTCCAAGAATGATTTTACATAAATATTATCCATAATCGCCTGATGATAATGTCCATAAAATTATAAGATGCAAAAATGACATTTAAATTTGAATTTCCGTCTTTTTACCCATCCCTTCCTTCTTCAATTCGATTTTTTATGACAATATCATGCCAGGGAAATCACTTTTCTCAGTGGAGAGGTACCCTTCAGGTAGAACACGACGACATAAAACCCATTGCACAAGGAGGGTCCAGAAAGAAAATCAGCCTGATTAAAATTATTAAAACCCAGGCAAATTTCAAATAAAAAGAAGACATACAAGAGCGTAACCTTATTTTAACAAGCACGTTATATTCTCTGTGCGATTAGACCATATGACCGGTAAATTGAACAATGGTGAAGATTTTATCAGCCGGCTGAAAAAAATTGTGGAATCGAACTTTCAAAATGAGCAGTTCGGGGTGGATGAGCTTATACGCGAAATGGGGATGAGCCGCTCCAATATCCACCGGACTCTGAAGAAAATCACCAAGCAGTCGGTAAGCCATTATATCCGGATTGTACGCCTTGAGAAAGCTATGCAGCTGCTGAACGAAACCGATGAATCAGCCTCAGAAATCGCTTTCAGGGTAGGGTTCGGGAGTCCAGCCTACTTCACGCACTGTTTTCACGAACACTATGGCTTCCCGCCCGGTGAAGTCCGCAAAAGAGCCATGAATCAGGCCGGAGACAAGACCGGTCATCAACCTCCCGGGCCCGGGCAGCAATATCCATTATCACTGAAAGAACATCAGGGAAAAGGTATGATCAGAAAAAAAGGGATTCTGTTTTATGTCGTCGCAGTCCTTTCAGGATTGCTGCTGCTCATCCTACTGGCGTATATGATTTATGTTGCGTTTTCAGGCTATCGGGAAAAACTGGCTGAAGAAAAGAAGTCGATTATCGTCCTGCCATTTAAGAATTTCACAGATAATCCTAATTATCAATATTTTGCAGATGGAATTACTGAAGATATACTGAACAATCTGTACCACATCAAGTCCATTCGGGTGGTATCCAGGACTTCATCTGATTATTTCAGGGAGAGCAACCGGCCTGTTAAAGAGATCGCCCGGCTGATGAAGGTGCGTTACATTCTTGAAGGAAGTGTACGCAGTCAGGAAAACAAAACAAGAATCAGTGTGCAGTTAATTGATGCGAAAAACGACAATCATATTTGGTCAGAAAATTACGACAGGGAACTTACCGATTTCCTCAACATCCAGGATGACATTGCCTTTCAGGTAGCCCGCAACCTGAATGCAGTGCTTTCCGAAGGCGAAATCAGGGAAATCGAAAAAAATAAAACCCAAAATCCGAGAGCATACGACAACTATCTCCGGGCCAGATTTCTTCTGCATAAGGCAAACAGTACGTCACGGGCCGATTTTGAGAAATCCGGGGTTCTGAACTGTATCCCATACTATGAAAAAGCGATTGAAGCCGATTCATCATTTTCAGCAGCATATGCCGGTCTGGCAAACGCCTGGTTTAACCTGTCAGCCTGGGGATTCCTTCCGGCATATAAAGGATTTCCGAAAGCGCGTACCTACAGCATGAAAGCCCTGGAACTCGACCCGGAATGTGCTGAGGCTCACGCCGTATTGGGTGCACATTATATTTGGGGCGGAGGTCGGAATATTCCGGAAGGAAGCAAAGAACTGAAAAAAGCCGTTGAGCTGAATCCACATTTTGCAACGGCCCGGCAATGGTATGCCCAATGCCTGATGATTACCGGACCGATCGAAGAAGCCAGGCAGCAAGTCAACCGGGCACTTGAACTGGAACCTTACTTTTGGGTTGTCCAAACCCTGAGTGCCTGGATCTACTATTTCGAAAAAAAATACGGAAAAGCGGTTGAAGGTTGTGTGATAGCAAGGGACCTTAATCCTGATTTTATGGATAACAAGTGGTTATTTGTTTTGAATTACGCCAAACTGGGCGAAGGAGAAAAAATGCTGAACGAACTTCAATCCATCATTAAAAAATACACGACCGACACTACCTACCTGGAAGAAATTGAGGCTGCCTATTCTAAAAATGGGATAGCCGGAATTTTCGCCTGGCTGATTGTGGTAAACAACAGCAAGCCTCTTCCGGTGGAAGGAATGGATGGACACCCGTTCTACAGTGCCTGGTGGAATGCCATTCTTGGCAACAAGGATGAAGCTGTTTACTGGCTCGAACAATCCCTGGAGTATCCACGACTCTTAGGTCACTACTCAAACCTGATTACCACTAATCCCGACTTCGACATCCTGCGCGACGATCCGCGGTTTCTGCAGGTCATTGATAAAAAAGGGCTTACTCCCTATCACCAAGGTGCGGCCAAACCGTAAAATTCCCTGTTGCATCAACCTGCAAACATACCCAAACCTGCAGTTTATCCTTTAAGACACACCGTTCACTCATTGGTGGTTGACATAATATGAGTTTTCCCTTAATTTAGATATATACTATAAGGTCATTATACCCGATTTAAGATAAAAATAGACATCGAAATATAAATTGATATTTCAATGAGATCATTTTTTTCCTGGTTATTCGCTTTCAGCGATCTTTAAAGGCAATGCCATAAATCTCTATCTTTGACGCTGCAGAAATTAATTAATAAGGAATAAGGGATGGAAATTTCAGGAAAGCCGACCGTTCACCCGTTTTTATTCATCGGCGGAAAAGCAGCAGGATATTTCACCTGGCTTATGCTCGTTCTGGCACTTTCGGTCTGTTCGGGCCTTCGTCAAAGTACCGGTCCTTGGGTTGATTATGCTGCCTGCGCTACCCTGTCAGCCGGATTTATCCTTATACTGATCAGTTCTCTGACCCTGGGCCGTTCGATCCGGATTGGTCTGCCCACCGTAGAAACCTCGCTCCGCACCAATGGTATTTACAGTCTGAGCAGGAACCCCATGTATCTGGGCGTCCACCTGGTAACGCTGGCAGCCATCCTGTTCACCCTGAAATGGTGGATAATCCTCCCCGGAATCTTCAGTATTTATACTTATCACCAGATTGTCCTGGGTGAAGAAAGATTTCTGGAACAAAGGTTCGGAACCCCATACTCGCTTTACAAGAAATCCACAAGACGATATTTTTGAAAATTATTCAGGATCCCGAATCAGGCAACTGCTGGTCAAACCTGTAAACATCCAGGATATATCTGGCCCTGTACCGGTTATTCTTTTTCCTGAAATAATTGAGATCATAGGAATCCACTTTTTCAACGGATCGCCCTCTGGTAATCATTTTCAGATAATCATTCTCATGGTCTCTGGAAACCAGCAATAAAAATGGCTGGCTATACTCCCGGACGATTTCTTCTCCCACTACCGGCACTTTCATGCCTAATTTCCAGACCACCTCCGGCTGAATCTCTTCCAGGGCAAAGACGGCCAGGTTCTTTTCATTGCTGAAATTCTCCGGCGGCCGGTATCCCTCGTATACCGGCAACCAGTTAACCGCCCGGAACCCAAAGGTGGTTACCAGAACAGCCAGTACCAAGGTCATATAAAATGCGGGAACCAGTTTGTCTCGTGCAATTAACCGAAGGATCATTACACCCGATGCCACAAATAAAATACAGCCCGTCAGGTAAATGGACCATTCGCTAATTCCTTCAATTTCCAGAAAAAAAGCAACCAGAGGGAATAGTAATGCGGGGATGGCAGGTAACCCGAAAACCAGGTATTTCATCCAGCGCCGGCTTTTCTTACCGGCAGGAAATCCCTCTCTTACTACCGTGAAGATCCAGACTGCTGTGGTGACAGCCAGTGGAAACATTACAGGCACCAGATAGCGCACTTTTTTTTCAGGGATAAGCGACAGCAGCAATACCGACAGTAACATCCACACCAATGAAAACCGGTAAAGCTGAAACCAGGGGCTCACCCTTCGGATCCACTGGTACATGACCATACTCAGCAGCGCCGGGATTGCCCAGACTCCCGACTGGATAAAGAAGTTCCAGTAGAAATAGAAAGGCTTAACATTATATGAAGTCCAGTTGGAGGCTTCCTTCGAAGCCATGGCCAGGATGCCCTCCGGATCCATGAGCCTGACATACAGATACCAACTGCCCCCTGCTATCACCGATATGAGCAAATACCCGATCAGCCACCCAAGTTTTCTCCGAAACGCCAGAACCCTGTATATCAAGAAATAAGCAATCAGAAAAGGCAAGAGCATGGCATACATGGATACAGGGCCTTTGGAGAGAAATGAGATGCCTGTCAGTAAACCGGCAACTACCGCCAGCCAGGGCTTCGGAACAGGTTGTCTCAGAAACATGAACAGCAAGGCCAGGGCACCAAACATGGAAACATGGGCATAGGTATCGGAGGGGCCCTCGAACCGGATCGTCAGGTAATACAGGGTTGTCGAAAGGATCATGGCACCAAACAGCGAGAAACGGCGGTTGCCGGTCTCCCGGAAAAGGAAAAAGTACATGGCCAGAATCCCGAGGGAGGCAAAAACAGAAGTAGGTACACGAAACCAAAAGAGCTCATTTCCTCCGGATAAAGCGGCAAACGGCAGGGTAAACCAGGGAGGAAAGGGTGGCTTTTCATAGCGGGGCATACCATTCATGGTAGTAAGCAGAAAATTGCCATCACCCAACATTTCCCGGGCAACCAGGAAATTTCTGGCCTCCATAATCGTCACCTGCAACAGGTTGAGATTAAAAAAGTACAGACCTGCAGATAACAACAGCAGGCTGATGACAGGATATTTCTCTATACGCGCTTCCATGATTTACGCAGCAGCATCAGGTTTCTGACATAAACTACCGTGCCAAAAAGATTTCCAAGAATCAGTACAAGATCCTGACGCAGAATACCATAAACCAGAATCAGGGAAGCCCCGGTCAGGCTGATCAGCCAGAATCCGAGCGGCAATCCGGAGCTATGGTTCACTTCACTGTGAATCCACTGATAAACAAAACGAAAGGTAAAAAGCACCTGTGCGGTAATTCCCAGAATAAAGAGTGCCCTTGGAATACTGGTATTGATAATAAGCAGATTCAATTCGTTTTCATCGTTGGTAAAATAGTAAATTATTATCGCTAACGGAAAGGCAAGTGCTGCAAAACGGAGGATCTTAGGGAAATACTTCCATTCGTCCAGGATCTGCAGGTTGCGGATATAGATAAAATAGGTGATGGCCTGGCCTAACATAATGGGAAAATCATTCCGGATATCCCCATACAGAAACATCAGGAAAGAAGCCACCAGACTCAGCTGCCAGAAATACCTCGGGGCAATTACTTTTTTCTCCTTCTCCGAAGCGAACCATTGGTAAAATGTCCGGGCAGAGAAAAGAAACTGGGACGAAAAACCTATGGATAAACCAACCCACTCCACTATCATAATCGGTTCTTTATTCGATAATGTATATATTTCTTTTTCATCCATAAATAGGCAAAGCAATCCATAAGCGGGCCCCAAAGCCGGTTAAACAGTCCGAACTTGGAATCCCCGGCAATTCTTGGATAATGCCTTACCGGCAATTGCTTGATTTTACCCTCCTGAAGGAGCACCATGGCAGGCAGAAAACGGTGGAGCCCGTTGAACATCGGAATTTTTTTGGCAACATCCGTATGGATCACTTTCAGCGGACAACCCGTATCGTCCATTCCGTCGTGGGTAAATGCCCTCCTGATCCTGTTGGCCAGTTGTGAACTTAAATTCTTTACAAACGAATCCTTCCTGCCGGAACGGACTCCCGTTACCAACTCATACTCATCCGAATATCCGAGCAAAAGATCGAAATCTTCGGGATCAGTCTGCAAGTCGGCATCGATATAACCGGTCAAGGGAGTTTCCACATGATCGAAACCAGCCTTGATGGCAGCGGTAAGCCCCCGGTTCTTTTCAAATTCCAGATAACCGAAACCCGAATGGGCAGCGCAGGCTTTCTCGATCAGTTCCTGGCTGTTATCGGTAGATCCGTCATTAACAAACAACACCCTGATTTCCCGTTTGCTCTTTTCCATAAATGCCTTCAGGGCGGTGGTGACCCGTCCGATATTTTTCTCCTCATTGAAAACAGGAACAATGATCGTTAATGCCTTCATGAAATAAATTTTTCCTTATACCATTTAATATGATGCTTCAAACCATCCCGCAGCACCGTTTCAGGAGCATACCCAAGCAGTTCTTTAGCCAGCCTGATATCGGCACAGGTCCTCAGCTGGTCGCCGCTTCTCGGCGGAAGCACCCTGACCGGAATTTTCACGTCCAGAAGCTCTTCCACCGTGGCAATCCCTTCGCTGGTGGTCCGCTCCTCCTCACTCCCCAGGTTAATTACCCTTTTTACCACCTTATCCTGATTAACCAGGGTTCTCGAGATTCCCTCAACGATGTCGCCTACATAGGTAAAACTTCGCAAATGAGTTTCACTGCCCTCATACAGAGAGAATTCGACTTGCCGGAGCCCGCAGGAAATCAACCTGGTAAATAGTTTATCAGGCCGCTCACGGGGTCCATACACCGAATATAACCGGAGAGAACAACCGTTGATCCGGTTAAGTCTGGCCTCTGCCAGTACCAGTTGTTCCGCTGCCAGCTTGGTAACCCCATACCAGGAGACCGGCTCGGGAGCCTCATCTTCACGCCGTGTGGCCACTGCACCATAGGCCGAGGAGGTGGAAATGTTCACCAATAAAGCATTTGCTGAATTTTGCTTTACGTAGTTAAGCAAATGCTGTGTACCTATCACATTATTCTCAAGATAATCTGCAAAAGAAACATCCGGCGAAATTCCAGGTTGTGCAGCGAGGTGAAAGACTGCATCAAACTTTCCGGGCAATTTCCGGAGATCGTCTTCCGAACGCAGGTCGCCCCGGAAAACCTTCACTCCGGCTGACTGAATATCGGCCAGATTGAGCTCCTTCAACCAGGGTGAATAATATGCTGAAAAATTATCCAGTCCAATGACTTCATGTCCCGAGAGTGCAAGTTGCTCAGCCAGATGAGAGCCAATAAACCCGACTGCTCCCGTTATCAGGATTCTCATTATTTGTTTGTAATTTGAATTGAAATTTGAGGCAAAATTACGAATAAAAGAAACATACGGAAAAACTATTTCTTTGCCGCTTATATTTGCAAAAACTAACATCAGCACCATGGCACCAAAATTTTCGCTTAACAAGAACCAAATCCGGATTTTATTGCTTGAAGGCATTCACCCGTCGGCGGTGGAGTGCTTTAAAAAAACAGGATATACGCAGGTCGAATACCTGAAAACCGCCCTGGACGAAGATGAACTGGAGCGCAAAATAAAAGACGCGCACATTGTCGGGATACGGTCGAGGACACAACTCACCCCTGAAATTCTGAGGAAAGCCAAAAAACTCTTTGCCATTGGCTGCTTCAGTATTGGCACGAATCAGGTCGACACACCGGCTGCCAAAATGATGGGCATTCCGGTGTTCAATGCACCGTTCTCCAACACCCGGTCGGTCGCAGAACTGGTCATTGCCGAATGTATCATGCTGATGCGGGAAGTGCCGATGAAAAATGCAGCAGCCCACCGCGGGGAATGGCTGAAAGCAGCTAATCATTCCTTTGAGGTCCGCGACAAAAACATAGGGATTGTGGGGTATGGTCACATCGGCAGCCAGGTCTCGATCCTGGCCGAAGCCCTGGGCATGAACGTCTTTTATTTTGATATAGAGAAAAAACTAAGCCTGGGAAAAGCTACACCATGCGGTTCCCTGCAAGAATTACTGGAGATTTCGGATGTGGTGACCCTGCATGTCCCGGAAACCCCGATGACCATGAACATGATTTCCGCCCCGGAACTGGCCATGATGAAAAAAGGGTCATTACTGATCAATGCCTCCCGTGGCAGCGTGGTGAATTACCCGGCGCTGGCAGAAGCGCTCCGGACAGGCCATCTTACAGGAGCCGCCGCCGATGTTTTCCCAGAGGAACCGGCTTCGAACCATGAGCCTTTCCAATCGGTTTTACAGGAGTTCGACAATGTTATCCTGACGCCCCATATCGGGGGAAGCACCCAGGAAGCCCAGGAAAAAATCGGTACCGAGGTGGCAGAGAAACTGATCAAATACAGCGATAACGGATCCACCATCGGAGCGGTAAATTTTCCACAGATTTCGCTGCAGCCTAACGAAAACAAGCAGAGGTTTCTCCATATCCACAAAAATATGCCCGGATTGCTCAATGAGGTGAACCGGATTTTCACCGCCCGGGGAATCAACATTGCCTCGGCTTACCTCCAGACCGATTCCGACATCGGCTATGTGATCATCGATACGGAAAGCGACCTGGGTATCAACATTCTGGATGAACTCCGGAAGATACCGGAAACCATCAGGGCAAGGATGCTTTACTGAGACCGGCCGCCCTGTTAATGGTAAAAGGTAAACGGTAAACAGTAAACAGTAAACGGTAAAACGCTGATCAAAGCTCGTCCCCCTTAGAAAAAGGGGGTGGCACGCGCAGCGTGACGGGGGATTAAAAATGGTAAACGGTAAACAGTATACGGTAACCGGTGTTGGAAAACGGAGACCGGAGACCGGAGACCGGAGACCGGACATGGTTGAGAGAAACGTCGTAGGGGCAAGCCTCGCGCTTGCCCTGGCCGGTGTAAAAGGTCAACAATAAACGGCAAACAGAAATCGGTGATTGCAATCAATAATAATAGCAGTATTTTTGCATTACAGATCAAAACACTACATCATACCACAAATAATAAATAATCAATAATAAATCATAAATAATCAACATGCCGCCTATCCCTTAGCGCCCCACCTAATCAAGGCAACCTATCGGTTTTTTCATCCTGAATATTGCGTTTGGCAGAAAAAATGATATCCTTTGCGTATTGAATAATGTGCATGAGGAATCCATTTAGCAGATGGTCGTGGATCTGGATCTGCCTGACTTTCTGCCTGCCATATAATCTGTTAGCCGGGGAGGCTCCCGACCGGTCCCTGATATCGGTCAGCGGCTACGTGCGCGATGCGGCCACGGGCGAGATGCTGATCGGTGCATCGGTGGCCATCCGCTCAACCGGAGGCGGTACACTCACCAATGCATACGGTTATTACTCTCTCCGGGTCCAGCCCGGCCGGATCAGACTTTCCTTCTCCTACCTGGGCTATACCATGGCTGACCTCGAATTGCAGGTTTCACGCGATACTCTGGTGAGCGTAGACCTTAAACCCCTGGACCTCATGATCTCAGAAGTAATTGTCCGGGGAGAAAATTTCAACGACAACCTGCTGAAACCGCAGATTGGGGTTGCCCGCCTCGATATCCGGAACATCCGCCAGATTCCTGCCTTCTTGGGTGAAGTGGATGTAATCAAAGCCATCCAGTTGCTTCCAGGGGTACAGGCCACATCCGAGGGCGGCTCAGGGTTTAGCGTCAGGGGCGGCAGTCCCGACCAAAACCTCATCCTCCTGGATGAAGCCACGGTGTATAATCCCTCCCACCTGATGGGGTTCTTCTCCGTCTTCAACAACGACGCCGTAAAGAGCGTTGAGCTGAGCAAGGGCGATATCCCCGCTGAATATGGCGGCAGGCTATCCTCTGTGGTCGACGTCAGGATGAATGATGGAAACATGCGGCAATTTCGCGGCCAGGGCGGAATCGGAACCATCTCCTCCAGGCTGATGTTGGAAGGTCCCATCCAACAGGACAAGTCCTCATTCATGCTTTCAGGCCGGCGAACCTACGCCGACCTCTTCCTTATATTTGCCAAAGATGAACAACTGCGTAACAACTCCCTCTTTTTTTATGATCTGAACGGAAAGGCCAACTATGTCATCAATGACCGGAACCGGCTGTTTCTGTCGGGATACCTGGGCAACGACATTTTCAGGAATGAAAATTTCGGAGTAGGTTGGGGAAACCAGACGGCTACCCTCCGGTGGAACCACCTCTTCAGCAATGCCCATTTTTCAAATTTCTCACTGATATGGTCGGGATTCTATTACAGCCTGGGCATCCCGAAGAATCAGCCCAATTCCTTTGAATGGAGGGCATCTATGGAAGATCTGTCCCTGAAAGGGGACTTTACCTGGTATGCTGATCAGGGAAATACCCTTCGATACGGTTTTTCCGGAACCCGGCACCATTTCATACCCGGCAGGGTACAGGGCACCGGAACCGACTCACCGTGGGTAACCATTGAAATACCCACCAACCAAGCACTTGAGGGGGGATTATACGCCACCCACGAACTTCGGATCGGGCAGACATTGGTCTTAAAATATGGTCTCAGGATCAGCCTTTTCGCCAACAGCGGTGAATCTACCGTCTACAGTTACAATGAAAATTTTGAAAAAACCGATTCCATATACTACCGCCAGGGTGAATTGTACAACAGTCAGGCTGCCCTCGAACCCAGGATCAGCCTCGCCTACCGGTTTTCGCCCAATACTTCATTCAAGGCTGCCTACAACCGGAACATACAGTACATCCACCTTGCAAGAAACTCCACTGCCGGAACGCCCCTTGACATTTGGTTTCCCTCTTCCCCTAATATAAAACCGCAGATTGGGGACCAGTATTCGGCCGGACTATTTCGCAATTTTCCGCGCCCCGGACTGGAGACCTCGCTGGAAGGATTCTATAAAACGAACCATCGGGCAATCGATTTCAAGGACCATGCAGAACTGCTCCTCAACGAAAACCTGGAGGAAGAACTGCGGTTCGGAAAGGCCTGGGCATACGGACTGGAAGCCCTGATAAGGCTTAACGAAGGGAAAATGAACGGATGGGTAAGTTATACCTGGTCCCGCACTTTCAGGGAAATTCCACGGATTAACGGTGGGAAGCGTTATCCGGCCAGTTATGATCGGCCGCACGATGTCTCTTTGGTCTTCAACTATGATTTTAGCCGGCGGCTGAGTGCAGGACTTAACTGGGTATATGCCACCGGATCGCCGGTGACATTTCCCACCGGAAGATTTACCATTGGCAGTACCATTGCCCCCGTGTATTCAGACCGGAATGCCTACCGTTTGCCCGATTACCACCGGCTCGACCTCTCCGTTACGCTCCGGGGAAAAGAAAAACCTGGCCGCAGATGGAACGGGGAATGGAACCTCGCCGTATACAATGCCTATTACAGGAAAAATCCGTGGGTGATCAATTTTGTAGCCGATCCTGACATACCTAACCTTACCCATGCCGAAATGACCTATCTTTTCGGAATTCTTCCGGCGATTTCCTATAACTTTAAATTCTGACCGGATGCGAGAAATAAAGAAATATACCATCATTTGGGGAGCCATTTTTCTGCTGGCAGCCTGGGGCTGTACCGAACGGATCACCATTGAACTGGATGAAACCAATACCCGCCTGGTGGTTGACGGGGGCATCAGCAACGAGCCCGGGCACCATATGATCAGGCTGACCACAACCTCCGGCTTTTTCAGCAACCAGGAGCCACAAGGGGTAAGAGGGGCAGTGGTTCATCTGATTTACGACAACAAACCGGTTCTGCTGACCGAATATTCAGGAGTCAGGGGATTTTATGCATTACCGGTGGTTTATGCAGCAGAACCCGGGAAAACCTATACCCTGGATATCCGGCTACAGGCTCCTATCGGCGGATCGGCAAGGTACAGCGCACAAACCACTATGCCGGTTACCAATTTCCGGCTCGACTCTATCCAGATGGAGTATAATGCCCCTTATGATTTCTGGCTGGTGAAAGTTTATGCACAGGATCCGCCTACCAAAGACTTTTATAAGTTCGAAACCTTCCTGAACAGTGTTTCGGGGAATGACACCACCATGCGGGTAACAGCCACACCCGACCGGTTTTTCAACGGCCGCAACACCAACGGTTTCGCTGTAGCTTTTTTTGACGGGGAAATACTTTCTGCCGGGGATACCTTAACCCTGGTCATGTCGGCCATCACAGAAGATTATTATCAGTTCTACTCGGAACTGCGCAATGAGTCCGGATACAAAAATCCACTCTTTTCAGGCCCTCCGGCCAATATTCGTTCCAACCTTAAGGAAGGCGGACTCGGGTACTTCTCTGCAAGGAAGATAGAGAAGGCAAGTGTTACTGTACCCGACTGGCGAAAGAAATAAGGAAGAGGTTTCATTTATTATTGATTAATGATTATTTATTATTTGCGCCGGGATGTAACGTTTTGATATACAACATAATAACACTGCTGTTATTATCATTACTGATCACCGATTACCGTTTACCGTTTACTGATTACTGATTACTGATTACTGATTACTGGTCACCGATTACTGATTACCGATCACCGATCACCGGAGGCAGGGTGACCACACAGGAGGGCAACCGCGAGGGTTGCCCCTACGCCGTTTTTCATAGGGAGGTTCGGTTTCCGGTCCCCGGTCCCCGGTTTCCGGGGTGTTACCCCGGGTTATTGTAAGGGCGCCCTTACAGGGCGTGTGTCCTCAGGGGAGGGATCTGATCCTGCCTGGCTACCGATATATTGATCCTACGGATCATTTCCAGCCAGTTACGTTGCATTACCGATTACTGTTTACCGTTTACCGTCTACCGTTTACTGATTACCGTTTACCGTCTACCGTTTACTGATTACTGATTACCGTTTACCGTTTACTGATTACTGATTACTGATTACTGATTACCGTTTACTGATTACCGTTTACTGATTACCGTTTACCGATCACCGGCTGTGCTCCGATTCAGGGTTCCGTTTCCAGCAGATGAGGATTCTGGATGATATACTTGAGATACCTGAACAGCCGGCCGCCGTGCGATCCGTCGCAAACCCGGTGATCCAGGGCAGACCCCAGCCACATAACTTTCCGTGGAACAACTTCATCATTCACCACCCAGGGCCTTTTATTAACTGCACCCAGCATGAGGACAAACGCGATATTGGAGGTTGGCATCAGGGAGGGAAATCCCAGGTCAAGCCCCAACGTGCCTACATTGGATACCACAAACGAGCCAAAACTGTTGGGAGTAAGCCCCAGGCTCTTTATCGACAGCCCGTGTTTCACGGTGAAGAATTTCAGCACATTAAATATCCATCTCCTGAAAGGCCAGGGTATGGCCGCAAGACGGCCTTTCATGTCCATCGTCTTGTTTTCGTTCCCGCCACGTGCACTCTTTATCTGATTAGCCATTATCTCAGCCGCCTGATCAATGGTTACCCGGTCGGCATTTTCAATCTTTACCGAACCCATTTCAGATCCGTCGAGCAGTACACTGACCATGGCATCAATCTGAGGCCTCTTTTTAATTTTTCCGCGGACCATATAAACATTCAGTTCGGGTACCTCAAATTTCAAAGCCCGCGCGGCGGCCAGGGTAAGTACATGGGTAACCGTTATCTTTACCCCTTGCTTCCTCTTGGCTGCCACATATGCTTCCAGATCGGTAACATCCACTTCAGACATGCCCAGTATCTTGGAATCGCTCGTCCGGGTGTAAATGGCCGAGGCAACCATCCTCCAGTCGTTGTTCAGATCAATCGTTGTTCTCACGTGAAAGTATTTTTATGATTCTCTAAAAGTAGTATTTTTTTATTTGAACTCCGGATGGCTGGGATGCCCAATACCGGCCCGGCCATATCTTGCGGAAGGTCACGAAACATAACCGTGACATTCCGTTTGTTTCAATTTCAGCGTAAAAGAAATAAACTTTTAACCGCTACGGTAAAAACGGATACTTTTTTTTCAGGTTTTCCAAACCTTTTATGGCCTGTGCAGGCAGACGCTCTCCCTCATTACCGAATACCTTCATTTCATCCGGACTTTGTATTTTACAGCCACTCTCGTCGATTTCGCCCGATTTACCGGTAACCGGTCCCAACGAAAGACCAAGGTTAGCAGCAAGAAACCGGTAAACCGCCGCTCTTTTCGATGGTCCATAGTCGTGACCCTCATCCGGAAGATGAACATTTTGAACCAGGTCCTGCCTGCCATAGAATTCATAAACCGACCGGACATAAGGGTACTCCACCTCCGGATTGGTGGAAGTCCAGTCCTGCCCGTTGGAAATCAGGAGCATCGGCCTGGGTGCGGCCATGGCAGCTATTTCCACATTGTTGGTGCCCAGCGGGCCGCAGTCATGGAGAGGCATTCCGCTCTCACAGGTACAGCCGCCATAAAACCATGAGGACACCATCACCACCGGCACACTCACCGATATTCGCGGATCGAGCGCTGTAGCCAGGAAAGTCTGGGTACCCCCGCCCGAAGCGCCGGTCATGGCAATCCTGCCGTTATCCACATCCGGAAGAGCGGTCAGAAAATCAATTACCCGGATGGAATTCCAGGTCTGCACTACCTGGGCGACAGGGGTACGGTGGTCCTCAAAATCAAACTGAAGGAGCGACTCATTTTTGGCAAACATATCGTAGCTGAAAACCACAGCCCCCATTCTGGCCAGGGTTGCCGCCAACAACTGCGACTCCTCCCCGTAGCGTTGCAGCTCAAAATGGCCCTGTGCCAGCAAAACCGCCGGGAACGGGCCCCTTCCCTTTGCCGGGCGGTAAAGCGTTCCGTTCAGGAACAGTCCGGGCATCGTTTCAATCGCCACATTTTCCGTGGTATAGCCGTTATGTTTGATCCTTGACGTATATACAGGATTCAGAGGATTCCTGTCAGGCCAGGGATTCAGGTTCAACTTTTCCCGGATACATTCCTGAAGACTTGATTTATGTCTCTCCCACTGCTGAAGATCAGCATACTGAGACTTCAGCCGGTCAAGATGTTTTGCGCCCTCCTCAGGAGACCTGCGGTGATACTGAAAGGCAGAAATCTCATACACCCCCTTGCTGTTCACATTATAAACCATATCCAGGGGGCCCAGGACAAGGTTCAGCGTTGCATCAGCATCATCCCTGAAACGCCAGAAGGCGTGGCTGACAACCTTATCTCTTACCAGGTTATTACTGTAGGAAAGCTTTATGCCATAGCGGGTTTCGATTTCCGTGAGCACTTCTGTCAGGGGTTTCTCGCCCGCCGGACTGGTTTGCGCATGGATTTTCCAGGTAAAAACAGTCAGGAGCAGCATATAAAACAGATGCCTTTTCATAAACAAAATGATTTAGTAAATTAAAGCTGAACCGACAGCGTACTTCAGGATAATACTTTCTACCGGCAGATTCATGATACCTATCGGATAATGCCCCTAAAAATAAGCAATTTCGAAGCAGAAACGCTCCATTTCACACCAAATTACTATTTTTGAATATCCGGGAAATAAACAATACTGACATGAACTACAACCGAAAAGGTAAACTCAGGTACGTCGGGCCTGTTTTCATCCTGCTCCTGAACCTGGCCTGCCATTCGTGCATAAACCAGGGTACCGACAAGGGAATTGCCAGGTTTCACTGGTTCAATTATGAAGGGCACGATCCATTCTATCAGCAAAACCTACTGACTGTCAACGAATTTTACAATCCTATCCTGTCGGGTTTCTACCCCGATCCGAGCATTTGCCGCAAAGGAGATGACTTTTATATGGTCACCTCCACATTTTCATGGTATCCCGGAGTCCCGGTTTTTCACAGCAGGAACCTGGTCGACTGGGTGCAAACCGGACATGTGTTGAACCGGCCATCACAGTTGAACCTCGACGGACTTCAGGTCTCCGAGGGCATATTTGCCCCGGCGATTGAATATAATCCATACAATGATACCTTCTATATGATCACCACACTGGTCGGGAAAGGTGGCAATTTTGTGGTAACGACCAAAGATCCGTCCGGCCCGTGGAGTGACCCGTTTCCTCTTCCTGAGGTACCGGGCATAGATCCCTCCCTGTTTTTCGATGACGACGGAAAGGCCTATATCGTGCATAACGCCGAACCGGAAGGCCCGGCCCTGTACGACGGCCATCGGGCATTGTGGATCAGGGAGTTCGATGTAACTTCAAACAAAGTTACCGATTCCTGTAAAATGGTCGTCGACGGCGGTGTCGACTTCACCACAAAACCCATCTGGATTGAAGCGCCTCATCTCTACAAGATCAACGGCACCTATTACCTGATGGCCGCTGAGGGCGGTACCGGCGATCAGCACTCCGAAGTGATCTTCACGAGCCCGGACGTGTGGGGACATTACACCCCGATGAATATCAATCCTATACTGACCCAGCGGGATCTGCCCGAAGGAAGGCCTTTTCCCGTAAGCTCCACGGGGCATGCCGATATCATTGAAGCACCCAACGGAGAATGGTATGCCGTCTTCTTAGGTTGCCGGCCTTATGAGGCGGGCTACTACAATACAGGCCGGGAGACCTTCCTGCTGCCGGTTAGCTGGCACGACAGCGTCCCGGTGATCCTGCCGCAGGGCATGCCGGTTCCGCTGAAACTGAAACGACCACAAGACCTGAAAGACCTGGACAACCGCAACTATTTTCCATCGGGCAATTTTGTGCAGTACGATGATTTTACCCTTAATTATCTGGCGCCATGCTGGAACTTTCTCCGTACACCCCGCGAAGTATGGTACTGGATCACACGGTCGGAACTCAGGTTAAAATGCAGGACAGCCAACATCCGCTCACGGGAAAATCCTTCGATGGTTGCCCGCCGGCAGCAGCACCAGAATTTCAGTGCCTCGCTGGGCATGACCTTTGAACCCGAAAACGACGGACAAAAAGCCGGACTGGTCTGTTTCCAGAACGAAAACCATAACTACTTTCTGGGCGTTAAGAACCGAAATAACCGGATGGAGGTATTCCTGGAAAAGAGTGTCCTGAAAGATGGCAAGCCCATGGCGGAAGTAATCGCTTCACAGATAACCGGATTGAAACCCGGTAAAAAGATTTACCTGAAAGTGACAGGGGAAATGCCACATCTCCACTTCTGCTATTCAACCAATGGAAGAAGCTGGAAAAGCCTCATCGAAAACCAGGATGCCCGGTACCTGAGTACCGCCGCAGCCGGTGGCTTTGTGGGAACATACCTCGGGATGTATGCCGTGGAGGAAACGGTGGAGAATGGTAAACGGTAAACGGTAAACGGTAAACGGAAACCGGAAACCGGAGACCGGAGACCGGAGACCGGAGACCGGACCTGGCAATGAAAAACGGTGTAGGGGCGACCCTTGCGGTTGCCCTGCCTCCTGGAAACGGTAAACAGTGAACAGTAAACAGTGAACAGTGAACAGTGGCAAATGCAGTTCTTCTACATTATATATCAAAACGTTACATCTTAGCACAAATAATAAATAATCAATAATAAATAATAAATCATCAGTCTGATTCGTGGACATTAATAATTTAATCAAACAAAAGGCCCGTAACCTGGGTTTCCTCGATTGCGGAATCCTCCCGGTGGAAGAACTCACCGGCGAGGCGGAGCATTATGCCGCCTGGATAAAGGAGGGTATGCACGGGGAGATGGCTTACATGGAGCGCAATACCGATAAACGGCTGAATCCCGGACTGCTGTTCGAAAATGCCCGGACCATCATTGTCGTCCTGCAGAGTTATGCCACCCACACGGTTCAGGAGGATCCCGAAGCACCGGTCCTATCAAAATACGCATATGGCACCGACTACCATTTTATAATGAAAGAAAAACTACGTCAGCTGCTGGAATACATCCGGGAGGAAATAGTCTCCTGCAACGGGCGGCCGTTTGTAGATTCGGCACCTGTACTGGAGCGGGCCTGGGCCAGGAGGGCCGGACTGGGCTGGATAGGCCGCCACAGCAACCTCATTTCGGTTACCCACGGAAGTTATTTCTTTATCGGCGAACTGATCATCGACGCGGAGCTTCCCTATGACGAACCCCGCCTGGTCAGGGACCACTGCGGTACCTGTACCCGGTGCGTCGATGCCTGCCCCACCCAAGCCATCGTGGCCGACCGCTTGGTGGATGCCCGGAAATGTATCTCCTACCAGACCATCGAGCTCAAAGGCGACCTCGATCCGGCGTTAAAAGGGAAATTTGAAAACCGCGTATTCGGATGCGACATATGTCAGGATGTTTGTCCGTGGAACCTGAAATCACAGCCCCACAACGAAGCAGCCTTCACTCCCTCACCGCAATTAATGGGCATGAGACGCGCCGACTGGTACCGTCTCGACAAACCCGCATTCAACAAACTATTCAGAAATTCACCCGTAAAACGGACCGGCTTTAACGGGCTTCAGAGAAATTTACGCTTTATTGGCAGGGATGACAGCGAACAAGGAATATAAATTTCAGTGCGACATCCTGAGGGATCCGTCCGGGATCGGGTATATCGAATTTCCGTTCGATGTTGCACAGGAATTCGGCAACAGAAAGTCAATCCGGATAAAAGTCTGGTTCGAAGGATACTACGAACGAAAAAGCCTGCGCCCGAGCGGCCAGCAAAAACACAGGATCAGCCTGTCGGGTGTCGTCAGGGAGGCTATCGGAAAAAGTTTCGGGGATACCATCAGCGTGGTGGTGGAGGAAGACACCGAACCGAGAACGGTGAATGTCCCGGAATATCTGCAATGGCTGTTGGACAATGAACCGGAGAGGAAGATAACCTTTGAAAAGATGCCTTATTCAGAAAAAAAATTCTTCACCGATTATATTATCCAGGCCAATTCTGATGACACACGGGTTGATCGTATTAATCTGTTGTTTGACCGCCTGGCCAGAAAAGGTGGATTAAAAAACCCCTGATAGGGTGAAATACCCCTGACAGGGTTTCAAACCCTGTCAGGGGTGCTTGTTTCCGGAGGCCATTTTCATCGGAAGCAATACATTATCCACAAAAAGGATAAACAGCACAGCAACCAGCAGCTGGATCAGATAGGAGGCATTCCCGGTAAGAATTCCCTGCCAGGTTTCACGGTTATCCGGACTAAAAAAGTAAATAACCAGTCCGGCGACCAGCAGCCCGGCCAAAATCACCCCGGCATGAACCATAAACTGGATCAGCCTTTGCCGCTGTTCAATACGCTTAACGTACTCTCCGGCAACCCGTTCGGCAAAACCGGCAGGCAGGGTGAAAGGCATTTCCTCTCGAAGTGTCTGTTCAATAAACCGGTCATTTTCCGGCAACCGGTCAGTATCCTCTGAATATGGCGGCATTTTCATGTTCCTGCATTTTTTCAAGTTTACACTTTAATAGAAATTTCGCACGCGAGAGGTAGCTTTTTACCGTTCCCCCGGGCATCCCGGTGATCTCTTCAATCTCCCGGTATGAAAACTCTTCCAGATAATAGAGCGTTAAAACAGTACGATAATGCAAAGGTAATGTTTCAACCAGTTTAAGTAAATATTTCCTGACCTCTTCCGACTCCACATTCCCATACTCCGTTGCTGGCAGGTCAGGGATTAACAGCGGATCAGTATAATTTCCCTGTACTTTCTGCTTTCCTGTAAGAGCGGTCAGCGAAGTATGGTAGGCAATGGTAGCCACCCAGGTCGAAAGCTTTGAATTTCCACGGAAATTTCCGATCTGGCTGAAAACCTTCATAAACACCTCCTGGCAAACATCTTCGCAATCCTCGGTCTGCACCAGAATACGCCTGACCATATGAAAAACAAGCTTCTGGTACTTCAGTACCAGATAACGGCAAGCACCCTGGTTGCCGTTCAAAACCTGTTTCACGAGTTCGTTGTCTGTCATATCCTGTTTATGAGACTCCGTTGCAAAAAAAATGTTGCAATTTCAGGACAAAATTATTTTTCAAAATATCCAAACCTCGACGATCGGACCTACAACACTGATATACAGAGCAATAATATTTACCTAAAACTACGATTGAAAAAATATTTACATCAGCACAAAAAAAATGATGTAAAGCTGCAACATTCGATAAGCCGTTTTAGTCACATGGGCAAAGATTAACATTAAATAATTCAGATTATGGAAGAAATTGTTGTAACCGCTATTGTATTCTTTGGTATTTACCAGATTATCAAACTCTTTTCTGATCATTTCCTGAAAAGGAAGATTATAAACTCCGGTCATTTTGAAAAGGCCGACATCCTGGGGCCGGCTGTGGAGAATATTGAAAAGGAGAACAGGTATCCTTCCCTTAAATGGGGGTTGATTGCGTTCATGGGCGGTCTTGGATTGATTATTATCGAGACGATCAGGGTAAACAGACCGGAATTCATCAATGTGCATGATGCATTCATGCCGCTGGGAATTGAGCTTGTGTTTATTTCAGCCGGCTTTTTACTCTACTTTTTTATTGCCAACAGGAAAAGCAACTGATGTCTTCCCCTGATTAGGGTTACTGGTTCAAAACCGGAAACAAGCCCTGTTACGATGATCAGAAAGGTCACGTGACAGGGTTTTTCTATGGCCATCCCGGCCAGTATTTACAGGAGAAACATCAGGGGCAGAAAATCTTTCAGTTCTTTGCGCAGGATTTTCAGGGCATTGCTGATTTGCACCTCAACGGTTCGTTTGGAAATATCCAGGCCGGTTGATATTTGCTCATTTGACAGCCCTTTGAACCGGCTCATCTCAAAGATCTCGCGGGTCCGGGGCGGCAGTTTTGCCATGGCTTCTGTCAGGATATCCCGAAGCTCGGTTTCGGCAAACTCCCACATCTCATCAGGGTTTACCACCTCCGACTGCTGCATGAGTTTCTTTTTGTGCCTGCCCCGCACTTCGCGGTGTTTGAGAAAATCAAGGGCCTTGTTCCTCGCACAGGCGAAAAGGTATGATTTAAGTGAGCTTTCAATCTGTAAATCAAAGCTGTTATGCCATACCCTGACGAAAAGATCCTGTACAATATCTTCAGCAGCTTCAGTATCATTAACATAGCGGTTAACAAATGCGCAAAGCCCTGAATAATAATAGGTAAAAACAAGGTCAAATACTCCCTTGTTTTGTTCCCTGAGCCCATTGACCAGAAATTTCTCTTCTAATAACATACTTCCGACCCGGAAAATTTTTCAAAGATAACCAAAGAAAATTCGGAAAACGGGTAGTCCAAATAAAAAGCAACTTGTAATGTCCCCTCCGAGGTATCGGAAGGGATATTACAAGTCTGAGTATTGAGTGATCAACGGGCTTAACAGATCAGAGCGTTATTGCGAATTCGTTTTCTTCACAAATTCCACCTCTTCCACCTCAATCTCAGTTCCCTCCAGGAAATCATAGTCCACCTCGCCTGTAAGGATTAGTTCAGTTTTTTCATCAAAGGGTTCTGCTGGCATATACTTCTTCTTCAGTTCAATTTTAATGGTCCCTGTCTTGTCTTGAAACTGAAAGGTATCCTTGTTTATTTGTTTGACAATAAATCCCCTGACACGGACCAACTCGTCCGACTTGTCCAATTGTGAAGCATTTTCCTTTATCTCCTTAACCGTATATATCCGGTCGGTCGACGACGGGCCAGTATACTGTGCACGGGTATGCCCGAACATCAATACAGTAAATATTGTTAGCATCATGATTTTGAGATTATTCATATTATTCAGTTTTTTGATTACCATATCTATTAAATATCAGGATATTATCAGCTATCTATCCTTAAAAATTCGCCATTCATACTGAAATCCAATTCAATTCCATTGACAAGGGTCACCTGCTGACTACGGCTGTCGCGTTCCCATCCGATAATATATTGATCCGGGAATTGAGTGGCCACATAGGAGAGGATGGAAGACGGAACTACACTGTCGGGTAGTTTGGCCCCCCCGTCAATGTCGGTGATTTCTTTTTTCCGGTTGAATTCGAGCACAAAACCTCCGTTCAGTATCACCTTGTAGCTCAACTCAAAATCATCTTTCTCCTTTACTGCCTGAACAACAGGGTTTTCAGGGAAATGGGTATTTACAAATGTGACGATTTCTCCCGGCAGGTTGTGCTCAGGTAAAATGGTCTCTTTCTCACAACCGGCCAACAAAGCTGTTGCAAATAAAAATAAAAAAATTCTTTTCATGACTTAATGATTTTTCTTTACACCCTACTCTTTTCCGGATTTTTGGGTTTACTCCGTCTTTAATCCCTAGCGGATAAGATTCTGTAACAAAAGTAGAGCGTGATTCTGGAGGAATTCTGTAGAATGTGGCTTAACGGAAAAGAATTTGCAAAACATGAATATGCTTTTCCAGGATGTTGTAGGAAATTTTAAAATGATACAGATCACAAATTTGCTGTGCGATAGCCAGGCCTATACCCAGGTTGCCATTATCCCCTTTCACAAACCTTTCCATCAGCCTTTCAGGATTGCCATTAAATGGCTCCCCGGTATTTTCGATAAGAAGGCGGGTTTTATCCAGGCTAATGTTTATGGAGCCATTCTCCACATTGTGTTTAACTGAATTCTTCACCAGGTTGTTTATCAGGATATCCGCAAGTCCGGCATCCATAAATACATTACAGTCCTCCATCGAAGTGCCTATCCTGATATTACGAAGTCCGGCCGCTTCCCGGAATAGGCTGACCGACTGTTCGATCCGGGATTTCAGGTTCAGGTCGACATGATCGGTAAATTCCTGGTTTCCTATCTTACTAAGCAGGAGCAGGGATTTCTGTGTTCTGGATAGCCTGACCGTGGAATTAAAGATGGCCTGTAGTTTATCATGTGGAAAAGGTTCTCCGGAAGGATGGTTGATCAGTTTCTCGGTGTTGGCCCTGATAATGGCCAGGTGTGTTTGTAGTTCATGCGATGCATTTTCGTTAAACTCCTTGGTTCTCCGGTAATCATTGTCTATCTTCCTGAGTAGTCCGCCGGCAGTTCGATTCAGTGTCGTGAATTCATCGATCTGTGTATCGGGGAATTCAGGGACAGGATCGTTGATTTTATATCGGGTCATGGCCTTCAGGGTCTTGTAAAATGGTTTCCATATCTTTCCGGAAATATGGTTTACCATCAGGGTAAACACCAGAATAATCAGGAGCATTAATCCCGATATTATCATCAGGGTGCCCTGTATAATATCGTCGGTACCAGGCAACAGATGACGGAGTACAATGGTAAAATCCTCCCCTTTGTGAACAATGGGAAAATGCAGTTCGCGATGAGGAACCATCTCATTATCTGCCGGTTCAAGAATAAGCGTATCCCTGAAAAAAGGCTTATCGGGCTTAACTCCTTCAATCAGACCGGCAATTTTATTGAAATCCGGAAGGGTATTATAGGTCTTATGGTATAAAATCAGCCTTTCCATTTCATAGGTAAGGAATTCATCGGCTTCCTCATAAATGATGTACCTGATCGTGTAAAAGCAAAAGATACTGCCTGCCACAAGTACAGGCAGCAGCCAGATGGCGGTTTGCAGATAGGTACGTTTGATCAGTTTCATCCTTTTCAGCCGGCTTCAAATTTATACCCCACGCCATAGATTGCTTTAATTGGATCAGAGGCTCCGGTTCCAGTAATTTTCTTACGCAGGTTCTTAATGTGTGAATAGATAAAATCGAAGGAATCGGCCAGGTCCATATTGTCTCCCCAAATATGCTCAGCCAGGCTTTCACGGGAAATTACCCGTCCCTGGTTCGCCATAAAGAACAGCAGGATGTCGTACTCACTCCTGGTCAGGTCGACTGGCTGTCCGGCAACCTGTACTTCACGGGAGGAGGTATCAACCGCGATCTCCCCGGAAGACAGCATATGGCTTCCGGAAAAGATCCTGCGCCGCATGAGCGATTTCACACGGGCCACCAGTTCGCCCATATCGAATGGCTTGGTGATGTAATCATCGGCACCTATTTCCAGCCCTTCAATTTTATGGGTAGTGGAATTCCGTGCAGATACCACAATTATGCCTGCAGAGGGATCTTTTACTTTTAACTCCCGGATAATGTCAAGGCCAGATCCATCCGGCAGGTTAATATCAACAATAAGGATGTCGTAATCATACAACCGGATCTTTTCCTGCGCGGCATCGAGATTTCCGGCTGTTTCACAAACAAACATCTCTCCGGATAATGTTTCTGAAATAGCCTCCAGAAGCTCGGCATGGTCTTCAACAATCAGCAGTTTCATTCGAATAAAATTTGTCAAGGATAACACCCAATTCTGGAGAAACTCTGTATTTTTCCTTAAACCAGAAAATTCCTACTCGTTCGGAGCGTTTATCGTAGGTACAGTCCACACAAAATTCCCCGTACCATTGGGCAATCGGGCATACGATTTTTCCTCCGTGGTGGCAGGGTATTCCACCTGGTCGATGATGATCAGGTCAGGGGATACCAACAATACCTTTTCGCCGTCGGCCGACAACTTATAATTGGTATGTAGCCCGGCCTGATGGGTATCTCCGTCGGCCCAGACAAGAAGGAAACCATTCTTCGGGATTACCGTACCATCCGGAAATTTCCATTTAGTCAGTTCTTTCTTGCTGTCGGTCAGGTACACCCCGGTGAGGTCCATGTCCTTATCCGACAAGTTAAACAGCTCAATCCAGTCGTCGTATTCGCCATTCTGATCGGCCCCATGCCGGGTATTTTTCGGCATGAGTTCATTAATCACAATCACCTTATATGGTGTATCACCCTCGATGGTGGTTTCGCACCCTGAAAAAAGGAGCCATCCTGCAAGAGCAAGCCAGAAGAATTGTCTCATCATACTTCGGATTAAACTACCAAAGTTAACAAGATCAAATTAAATCCGACAATCCGCAGGCTTAATTATCCTGTTTGACAAACAACACATTGGTTGTCCGGCCGTTGGAAGCCTTAAAACCTGTCACCCGGTTCTGCTCGTCCCTCACAAAATTCACCACCGCCATAGGCATACTGCCATTGAAATGATCTGGTTTGTTTGGATTAATCAGGGTATCCCCTGACCTGCGGTGCCTGAGTACCAACTGGTTCTCTTCATTTACGGTAACCGTATACCAGGTTTCCAGTTCTTCGCTGAAATATCTTCCCGAATAGGCTGCAACATCTTCAGCAGAGGGTTTCCAGGCATCTGCGGCAATCCGGTTTGCTTTGTGCCTGCCATTCTGGTGCAGGGTCATCGAACTTACCTTTCCTGATGCATCCCGGTGAAAGGTAATTCCGGCCCTGACTATCTTCAGAAAAAAGGTGGAGTCTGATCCGGGAAAGATTTCTACTTTGGGCTGACCTGTAGCCTGGGAATAATATTTATTCCCCTCGCGTACAAATTGCAGGACAAAATCGGGAGCCGGTTCCAATGCAAACCGTCCTTCAAAATCATCGAACTTTTCCGGGTCAAATCCTGTATACTCCTGGTCAAAATTAAACTCCTCATTATCCTTGATTTCCATCACATCGGAGAAAAAGAGCTCAGCTGCCTTAACCGGAATATTCTGGGCAATACCCGCGTTGTTACTTAAAAACACCACTGCACCCCGGACAGAGGGAAACACAAAGAACTGAGACCGGTGGGCCATATCTGCCCCGCCATGCTGAAAGCGGTCCAGCCCGTTTAACTTGTCGATCGTCAGTCCAAATCCATAATTGGTCTTATCTCCTGAATTGAGCACGAAAGGTGTGGTCATTTGTTCAATCAGGGATTGGTCGCCCAGAACGGGGTTGAGATAATTTCCGATCCATTTGGCAAGGTCTCCGGTGGTGGTATAAATTCCTCCGGCTCCGGTAGATACATACAAATCGGTGAGCTCCCTGTAATTTCCCTGATCATCCTTGCCATAACCCTGGGCACTACCGGCGATTACCTGCCTTGGATCCATCCTGACCAGCGTATGTTCCATCCCCAGCGGTTTAAATACATTGGCATTCATCCACTTACCAAAGGTTTCTCCGGTGACCTTTTCGACTACCATGGCCAGCAGGATATACCCTGTATTGTTGTAATTCCAGGTTTCGCCCGGGATATTCTGAAGTTCCGGCTGCCGCTGAACCATAGGAACCACTTCCGATCTTCTGATTTCATCTGACCCCGCCATTCCGGTCATCATCAGGGTATTGAAGAATTCCCGGTAGCCACTGGAGTGTGATATCAGGTGGGCAAGGGTAACCGTATGTCCCAGGTCAGGGAGCTCAGGCAAATAACTCCGGATATCGTCTGAAACTTTCAGGCGCCCCTGCTTTTCCAAAAGGGCGATCGCAAACGCGGTAAACTGTTTCGACGTAGACCCGATATTGGTCAGGGTATTCTCACTGAATGCAATACCGTGCTGCAGGTTGGCCATCCCGAATGCCCTGTTGCAGATAACTTTGCCGTCGCGCATCACCATTAAAATCCCGCCCGGCGTTTGATGGTTGCTGTAGGGTTCAAGAAGCTGACTGATTTTCTGTTCGTTTGTCAACTCCGTATTTTGTTCCGGAGCCTTTGTGGCAGTCTGACCGGCCAATCCGGTAACCATAAGAAAGGAAATGAGGGTGAGTAAAAGTGTCTTCATGTGATGATTTTTAGTTTTTAGTTTTCTGTTCTTCATAAGACTAAAAACCACCCGTTCCGGTTACACCAAACAGAAAAAATCTCCTAAAAATAATTGAATAAAATGGCTTTCCCCGGAATAGCAGTTATTGAAAAGGATCAGGATATAAGATCCTTGAGGCAGGCTGACTGCCTCTTTTACATTTCGGGCGTATACAGTATCTTCCATTGAACAAGCAATTGATCAGTAAAAATAGACATTTCAAATACAATTAAAGGGAAGCACATCGCTGTGCCTCCCTACTTCATTCCCTTGAAAAGAAATTAATTTATATAAAAACCAGTCAATATCAATAATTTAGCCGGAAGTTTGCCCACAGATGCGCCGGATTTTGCTTCAGGGCATCAGCAAACTGTTGGTCGGCCTCGGCTTTACGACCCATTCCCATTTGGGCAAGTCCCCTCAGGTAGAGGTTTTGCGCTCTTTGTGCCGATCCGGCCGACCCGGCTTCGAACGACCGGAAAGCATCGCGGTCGCCCCGCCGGTTGGCCAGCTCCATCAGAGCGGCATATTGCTCCCGTGCTTTAGCAGGCTCTCCCAACTTTTCCCAGGCAAGCCCCTTTTCATAGTGGTATTCGGTACCATCAACGAGCTCTGCAACTGCCTTTTCGAAGTCGGCTCTGGCGTCATTACTACGCCCCAGTTTCTCCTGATACAATCCCGACAGATAATACATCTGGGCTCTCCGCTCACTTCCCCAGCGCCCGATCGGGAAGTCAATGGCTTTCCGGATATCATCCAATGCTGCTGCGTAATTTCCTGCTGCATAATCCTGAAGCGATTTCAGTATCCAGGTGTTGTGATATACATCCCTGAAGGTACGGCTACCTTCCGATTCCACAAATTGGGTAGTGGCAATGATCTGAGCCACCTCATCATATTTCCCTAAGAAAATCAGCAGCTCAATTTCGCGCAGGTAGGTGCTGCTGTGCTGTGCCGACACATGCCGGTTGCCCGCGAAAATCCTCTCGTACCTTACCTTCGACTGTTCCCCGGCGTTGGCCAGCACCATATCATATTCATACATCAGTCTGGAATCTTCACGATTACTGGTGAAAGCCTGTCCGTACAGCGCAGCCGCTTTCTCCGGATTGTGCTCATTTTCCCGGGCAGCCCAGGCCAGATTTCGCAGTACGATGTAAAAGGTGCTGTCGGTATTCCGGGATTCTTCCCAAAGGGAAATGGCTTTTTCAGGCTGCTGCTCATAATAGAGATTTCCCAGATAATAAAGGGCCTTCGCATCGGCTTCGTTGTACTGCAGGGCGGCATTCAGCACGGTAATCGATTCATCCCTGAATGGGAAACAATAATTATGAGGCATAGTCCTGGCCTGGTCGAAATAGTCGGACGACCGGCGGAGGTCATCCAGCCGGGCGGAGTAGTAACCCAGATAGTAATACAGCATCGGGTAGGTATTCCCTTTTGCCTCCAGGCGTTCCAATACCTCACGGGCTTCTTCAAAAAATCCGCAGTTGGCATAGTTTGTCGAAAACTCCAGGTAGGACTGGACATGGTCCTGCATAATCACATCCAACTCATTCAGGATTTCGGCCGCCTTCCGGTTCTTCTTCTGAAGCCGGTAAATCAAGGCCAGCTCATTCCTCGACTGATAATCCAGCCGGTCTGTCTGTAAGACTTTCAGGGCAAGCGCTTCGGCCTCGTCCAGGCGATTCAGCTTCCGGAGCAAGGTGACTTTCAGTCCCAGCCCTTTCATATGGTTTATGTTTGTGCTCAGCGCCCTGTCGATATGGTCGAGTGCCTTTCCCAGATCGCCGTTCTCACAGTCCATCTCTGCCAGCTGATGGTAGCTTTGGGTGTGCCATCCTGCATTCCATGCAGCGGCATACAGATGGTCATAAGCCTCCTTGCGTTTACCTAATTTTCGCTGAACCAGTCCCAGGTAATACAATCCTTCGCTGCTGGCCGGCCGTGTATAGCGCATAGTAATACGGCCGACTGCTGTTTGCAGGTGCTTTTCAGCCTCCTCAAACATTTTACGCTGAAGATAAAGGATACCCAGCTGGGTATTCACCCGGTAATCTTCCGGGTCACGTTTCAGGGCTTCAAAATAATAAGGATAGGGATCTATGGAAGCGTTGTGAAACTGATTGAGCCTTAACCCGGTAAGGTAGAGTTCTTCAACGCTGCCCATTTCCTCGGGAGGAGCTGGTGATTTATGACTCTCCGGCATGGGATTTCCGGGCGGAGGGGCCGGCTGGTAAGCGATGACTGCTTCTCCGGATGCATCGTACAAGGCCAGTTTCAGCTTCTTTTCATCGACCGGTGCTGACAGCGAAAGCTCTTTGACGTAAGGCAACGCCGGACTGATTTTAATGGTTTCACTGTGGATTTCAGTTCCGTCATAGGTCAGGACCACCCTGGCTTTGTTGTACAAGCGGGTGGTATTGATCATCGCGGAGACTTTTCCCCCGGCTTCAGCCGTCAGGTTCAGGGCAGCATTTTTGTTGGCTTCCTTAAGCCCGGACAACATCCGGATCGGATACCAGGTCATGGTCTCATTCTTGCTTTCATAAGGCTGAAGCCAGCTGTAATCCGGCTGGTTGTCGGTATACGCCCCGGCCATCAGCTCGATGTACTGACCATCGTTATCGGTAAGCCCGTCGTTGATCATACGGCCTGCCGGATTGTTCCCGTCGGCCCAGTATTTCATGCCCGGACTGGTATGATGATTACCGATCCAGGCGGTGCCGGCCTGTTTCCCGTGATCGTACCCCCCGAAGAAATCTTCCTGCGGATTCCAGGAGAAGAATGAAGAAGGTACTCCGGTGTTTTTCCACAGGCTGATGTCTTTGCCGGTATAGTCGTACCGGTTATACCGCCGGTCGGCAATGGGCCAGGTGGTCATTTCGCTCTTGTGGTGCTGCGTGACATACTCCACCGACGGGGGAAAGATAACCTGGTAAGTGGAATCGACATGCACCGAAGGATTTGCCCAGAAAAGGAACGAGCATACATTCGGCGTCGGGTTGTATGGCCGGATGGTCATCTCTACAGTCGAAGATCCGGGGAATATGGTATATCCCAACAAGATACGCAGCCGGTGCATCTGTTCCACATACGACAACCATACGGTTGCGCTTCCATCCGCATGTTCCTCAATCGTGTAATCCATCGGTTCCACCGTGTGCGGGCCGTGGTGGTGAGGGTACCCCCAGGCATTTCCGCCGGAAATCCAATACCCGACCATCCCGATCAGCGATGGCTTGATCACATGCTGGCGATAGAAGAAATGATAGCCGTTGGTTTTGTCGATTGCCTCAAAGATACGCCCGCCCAACCCCATAGCCGTCAGTCTACTGTGATGTAACATTCAGTTATTCAAAGGAATATGTTGCAATTTTCATTTTTTACCCCATTTCTTTGGGAAACAGGGCTTGATTTCGTAACTTTCACCATTTCAAATAACTTTTTAGTTA
>JAUWAB010000095.1 GCA_030602265.1 Prolixibacteraceae bacterium
TCTTCTTCCCCACATCCACTCTGGGTCTGTCAATCCATCCCGCATTTGTTGACTCGCAATCGCGTTTATTCATCTCCTTTTGTCACTTATCCGTTAAAATCAGAACTCCTTAGTGGTGAGGCTTTCATGTGTATAAATTGTCTTGTTTTTTAATGGTCAGATGGCCCCGATAGTATCGGGGCACCATGTGGAAAGTTATTCATTCCGGTTTGTGTTTTGCTAATCATGGTGATTTCATGGTCATAAGTTTGATGGAATAAAGATAGGGCTTGTTTCTTAAAAATGAACTTCCTGTACAAAAAACAGTATTATTTTAACCCATTATTAATCACTTATCAGCTCTTCCGCATAAAACAATTCCGGTCATTACACAGATTACAAAGGGTTCCCTTTCTTTCAACGCCTGTACCCAACCCGGCCATTCCGCTCAGCGATTTTACCGGGGTCATCAGACATGAATCGCTCAGGCTTACACCGCAATAATCAGCGGGGAAAAGTGAAAACAGTTTGCGTTGTTCACCCATTTCCCATCCACAGTTTCCCGGACTGTAGGGATGTGTAATGCATGATTCAGGGGTATTTGTCAACTCCCTGACTTCTTCGAGCAGCTTGTCCACAGCTTTCATGACCACCACCGATCCCAGAAGATCATAAATATAACTGCCCACCTGGTCACCTGCAGCAGCCAGTTCAGTAATCTTTTCACTTAGACCCGGCCCGGCGGTAACCAGAAAAAGGGCTATCTCTGATGATTGCTTCAAATCACGAAAAACTGTGCTCCCCGGATGGAATGTCACCTTATCCAGCCTGATCGTTTTACTTTCTGAACAAAATTCCGGCGATTGAAAAATCCGGACCCCTGCTGAAATATTGCACAACCCGGATATTTCCCGGAGGGCCTCCCCCAGAAGATAAAAAAATGGTTCAGGCAGGTCTGAGCTGTTTTCAGACGTGAAACCCATCAGCCTGGCGGCTTCTCCGGGATCAAACCCAAGACTTTCAAACGGAAAATTGAACTGCCACATCTTTAATACGCTTTCGCTGCCCGGCTCATGGCCAGCAGATTTTCGGGCGGAGTATTCACGGTGATTTCACATCCGGCAGAAAGGATATATCGCTGTCCTGTCATCGACCTGATCATATCGCTTACCCGGAGCTCCACCTCATCGGCTGTCAGGTCCTGTACCATAACAGGATTGATGTTACCGCAAAGGACAGGTTCCGGTCCGACTATCTGCCGTGCATGGTGCATATCGACCATATGATCGAGATCAAGAATATCAGTCTTAAGTTGGGCAACAGATGGCAACAGATGGGTTATATCACCGCAAATGTGCAACTTCACCCTGCCACCATTTTCATGGATAAAGTTTATGATTTCAATATGCCTGTCTCTGACGAATGTATCGTAGGTATCGGCATCGATTTGGGAACAAATGGCATCGCCCATACCAATGATGTCACAACCGGCCCGGATCTGTGCCAGGGCAAATTCCTTTGCAGTGACCATACATTTATCCATCAGAAAGTTACAGAAATCCGGATCCATCATTAGCCGGATCAGCATTTCAGAAACACCGGCCAGGTCGCAGGCTTCTGCCAGCGGTCCTTCGACCCAGCCGATCACCGGTACGGTGCCTTTCAGTTCCTTTTGAAAAAGTTCGGCACCCTTAATCCTGTCGAGGGTACGCTCTGCTTTGTATACATCTGGAATTCTAAGCCGTTCGACATCTTCGATGGATTGTACGATGATGTTCTCCCGGCGGGGAACTTCCTCGTCGGGGAAGGTGATTTTAGCGCCGAAAGCAGAGGTTTCACGATATGGGTCTGAGATCAGGCCGACCATATCGGCATCAAAATACTCCATGGCCCTGATGTTACAATCAACCAGCGTTTTATAATCGGAGGCAAACTTGGCATAGCTTGTCCCGGCAAAGCGGGCGGCAAAATGCATCAGAATGGGTCTGAACAGGGTCTTCTCCGGAAGAATTCCCTGCACCAATCCATCGAAAATCTGTTTCCTGGTTTTCATGTCCTTCAGGTGTTCATATTCACTGTCCGATACGGTAATGCAGCAAAGGTGTCTCTCCAAGGAGGTGCTGAATAAAGTAATCCCACCTTTTTTTGGTGAAGTAATCTCCTTCGGTCCGGCCGAAGCTGTGGTTCCGGCTTGGCCAGATAAAGAGGTCGAAATCCTTGCCGGCTTTGATCAGCGCCTCGGCGAACTTATACGTTGCCGAAGGGTTAACATTCTCATCAACAGCGCCATGGGCTAGTAGCAGCCTGCCCTGCAGTTTATGGGCACTTGTAATGTTCGACTGCTCATGGTAAAAATCACCCACCGGATATCCCATATACATTTCGGGCCACCAGGCCTTTTCCATCCGGTGGTCGTGATCCCCTGCCGAGGCCACGCCAACCTTATAGAAATCGGGATGCAGCAACATAGCCCTGCCGGCGTCGTACCCTCCGGCCGAATGACCGAAGATTCCTACCCTGTCGATATCGAGAAATGGAAGTTTTCCGGCTAATTGCCAGATGGCTAAGACATGGTCGGTAGTCCCGTCGCCCAGGTTCCGGTAGCTGACCTCCTGGAAAGCTTTAGACCGGCCGGCGGTGCCGAGCCCGTCGACGCAAACCACGACAAATCCAAGTTCAGCCATGGGCTGCTGTAACCCCATCAATCCATCCCTGAAGGATTTGGGTGTGATGGCAGTGAACGGACCGGTATAAGAGTAGTCAATCACCGGATATTTCCTGTCGGGATCAAAGTTCGCCGGCAAAAAATACACCCCGAATATTTCGGTTTTACCGTCTTTGGCAATGGCCGAAAACGGCTTCGGCGACTGGTAACCGCGAGCCGTGAGATTAGAAATATCAGCAGTGGAAATTTCCATGACCACCTGCCCGGTTTTCAGCTCACGGAGAACCGATCTGGTCGGCTGGTCTATCCTGGAAAAGTTATCCACAAAATATTCCTTATCCCGCTGAATCCTGATATCGTGATAAGCATCCTCTCCGGTAAGCAGGGTGAGGCCGGTTCCATCGAGCCTGACTTTGTAGAGATGGGGATAGTAAACATTCCTGCCCTTCTCCCTTCCGGTAGCCTCAAAATATATCCACTCCTTTGTGCTGTCGGCAAAATGAAGCCGGCTTACCACAAATTCCCCGGAAGTGAGCTGCCGGACGAGCTTGCCGGTATTCCGGTCGACGAGATAAAGATGTTTCCAGCCCGACCGCTCGGAGGAGACCACAAACTGACCATTCTCCAGGTCCAGAAAATGGTAGGTGTTTTCCACAAATGTATCAGAGACATCCGTAAAGAGGGATTTAATGGAGCCGTCTTCAGCATCGGCACGGATATAGTCGAGCTGCTTGTAGCCACGCTGGTAAGAGAAACCGTACAGGGCCGATCCGGCCTGTTGGCTATCCTTCTGTTTGTCCCAGCCCAGGTTTACCGGCATAAAATGAGGCCGGGCCAGCTTTTCCAGTACAATTTCCTTTCGGCTCTCCACATCAAAAATTACCGGGATGATCATGACCACCGTGGTATCTCCCGGCGATCCCCTGTAATATGAAAGCAGTTCAGGCCTGAACCTTTCATCCTGACTGAAATCAAGCATAAACATCTTCTCCGCCAGCCTGAGATCGGCGATCTGGGTCAGAATCTTCCGGGAGTCGGGAGACCAGGTAACGGTAAAGCGCTCTGGCCGGACGCCATTCTCCCCTTTCATCAGATCGCTCCATCCATAGTAACTACCGTATTCATAATCCCTTTTACCGTTGAAACTCAGCTGAATTTCACGACCCGTTTCCAGATTTTCGGCAAAAAGGTTATAATCGCGTGTGAATGCCCGCCATTTTCCGTCGGGTGATATCCCCGTCCGGTCGTTGCTCCTCCTTTTAGGGGAAGAGGCCAGGCTATCCCCGGAAGCATTATAAGCCCACACCCTGTTTTTCCATTCGA
Organism: Prolixibacteraceae bacterium; assembly: GCA_030602265.1. GTDB lineage: Bacteria > Bacteroidota > Bacteroidia > Bacteroidales > Prolixibacteraceae > UBA1413. Next base: position 3,968 of record JAUWAB010000095.1, read on the forward strand.
AGGTAAATCTTCCGCTGTCCTGAACTTCAATCCGCTCGAACGGCAGTTCTGAATGCAGAATGGTGGTATCGGCCTCCTTACTGAGCAGTTCAGCCAACCGGAAGTGGTCAAATGCCTCCGTGATCAATTTCTGTCCTGTATCAGTCAGAAAAAACCGTTTGCCGTCCGCAGTCCGGGTAACATGCCAGAAAGCCTCCTTCCCCCTGATCCAGTTGGGATTCACTTCGAGGTGATAAATTTCTTTCCGGAGGTTTGAGGTCAGGAAATACTCTGCCCTCTTATAGGTTTCAACCGTTACCTGAGCATTCAGCTTACCTGAATTTACCAGGAGGAGGATTAATACCGGCAGCATCCATACCTTCAAAATATGGAATGATATTCTATTCTTCATATCAGGCACAGGTCAGAGAACATTTTCAAGTTTAAACACCCAGGCATGGTTACAGGGAGAATTGGCGGGGGTTATGGCCGGCGGCACGATGGTCAGGCGCCCTTTTCCACCCTGTGTCCTGACAACCCCGTTAAATCCCTGCACCGAAACTTTTCCGGCGCGGGCCACTCCCTGAATGGCAAAAGGTTTTTCGGGGAACCGGGTACAAAGCACATACAGGTCATTACCCTTTCTCGTGAAGAAAACATTCTCCAACTGACGGTTGGAAGCGGCCCCTTCCCATTTGCGGGTGCCGTAGATGGCGTCCCCGTTAACATCGAGCCACTCCCCGATTTCCAGCAACCGCTGTTGTTGTATGGCCGGGATTCGTCCATCGGACGTCGGACCGACATCCAGCAGCAGGTTTCCGCCGGCAGCCACTTTTTCCACGAGCAGGTGAATCAGCGCTTCGGCAGTCATATAATTTTCAGGGGTTTCTATCCGGTTATAGCCGAAGGAAGTCCCGATGCCCCGGCATTCTTCCCACGGATGATCTGCATTTCCGATGCCCTGGCCGTCGTGGACCATATCATATTCGGTGGTGTAATAACCACCCTGTTTGCCGCGCGATTCCCTGCCCCAGCGGTCGTTGACCGCCACCTGGGCTTTAACGGGCGACTCGTTATAGAGCCAGGCCAGGAACTCGGCGCTTTTCCATTTTTCACTGGGATGATCCCATTCGCCGTCGGTCCAGACAATATCCGGTTCGTACCGGGTGACCAGGTCCTTCATCTGGGGAATCATATGGTCATCCACATATTTTTCGAGGTTGCTCCGGTAAAGCGGATTAAACCATTCGTAGAGTGAATAGTAGAATCCCATTTTCAGTCCGGCGTCCTTTACGGCGGTGGTCAGGTCGCCACACAGGTCGCGGTGCGGCCCGATATCCACACTGTTCCAGTTCCAGCTCTGGGCACTTGGCCAGAGGGTGAATCCTTCATGGTGCTTCGAAGTCAGCACCACATATTTTGCCCCTGCACGTCTGAAAAGATCGGCCCATTGTGCTGGCTCAAAATGTTCAGCCTTGAACATAGGGGCAAAATCCTGATACTTGAACTGCTCTCCGTACATACGGTTATGATACTCGCGGAAAAGCTGGCCGGCCTTGTCGCTGGTATTCATCATCCGCCACCAGTACCATTCGGCGTATTTGGCATACACCCCGATATCTGCGTTAGCCGGGGCCCAGGCCGGGACCGAATAGACCCCCCAATGGATAAAAATTCCGAATTTGACATCGCTGAACCATTCAGGCACGGGGCGACTGTTGATGGATTCCCAGTTGGCCTGGTAATGCTGGGCACCGGCCACGGCGAAAAGCGCCGAGAAGATCAGAATGAACAATGGTTTTCTCATAGGTTTATTTTTTGAATTGTATTTTCCGGAAAAATCAGGAAATCCTGAAAATCAGTATTGAATAACATGCAGAATGATGCATACCTGTCAACCTGATCCACGAAAATACGAATTCATTTTAAAAAGGCTTAACCTGGCAGGAAGATTTCCGGATGAATTCTCCCATTATGTCAATTAAATACAATTTTCTCTTTACCTTTGGAAGATCCGGCGCGGGAGACAGCCGGAATATCCGATGATAATATTACGAATATGACCATTATAATAGCTTTTATTGCAGTGGCGGCCGGCGGATTTGCCATCTATATCTACAACCGGCTGATCCGTTTGCAGAACATGACCAATGAGGCATGGAGCGGCATAGACGTTCAGCTGAAAAAACGCTACGAACTGATACCCGGACTGGTTAAGACGGTCGAAGGGTACGCCGCACACGAAAGAAACCTGTTCGAAAGCATCACGCGCTTGCGTTCGCAGGGGATAAGCGCTTCGAACGTACACGACCAGGAAACGGCCGAGGTGGCCCTATCCAAAGCACTTGGCAATCTTTTCGTGGTCGTCGAGAATTATCCGGAGCTGAAAGCCAACCAGAATTTTCTGGAACTTCAAAGGGAAATTTCTTCGGTAGAAAACGACCTGCAGCGGGCCAGAAGATATTACAACGGAACGGTCAGGAACTACAATATCCTGATCGAACAGTTCCCGTCGAACCTCATTGCCGGAATGGCCGGCCATAAACAAAGAGCCTTTTTCGATCTGAAAAATGAAACAGAAAGGTCTGTTCCCAAAATTATCAAATAACCGGCAAACGCTGATCAGATACGCGCCGGCATCAGGTATCAAGTATTAAGACTAAAGACTAAAAGACAGCAGACATCAGACAAAAAATCTTTGTGGTGCTTCGTGCCCTGGAGCCTTTGTGGCAAAAAATAGTGAAAAACATTTGTTATACAAGAGACTTTCCGCCAGGGTAATCGAATTCCGGAAACACTGAAATAATTTGAAAATGAAAACATACTATATCCTACTGGGACTTCTTTTTTGCAGCAGCCTGGCATTTTCCCAGGAACGCATTTTATCATACCACTCTGCCATTTCCATTGAAAAGACAGGAGCGGTAGTGGTCAGGGAAGATATTTCCGTACAGGCTGAGGGGAATGCCATCCGCCGGGGGATCTACCGGAGTTTCCCCACTAAATACAGGGACAAATTAGGGACGCGTTTTCAGGCAGGTTTTACGGTAGTGGAGGTACTTCGGGACGGGAACCCGGAGCCCTGGCACACGGAAGAAAAATCAAACGGAGTCATTGTGTATATTGGCAGTCCGGATACCGAGCTGTCCCCGGGCATCTACACCTATACCCTTACCTACCGCACAACCCGCCAGATAGGCTTTTTCGAGGACTTCGACGAGCTTTATTTCAATGCCATCGGGGGCGACTGGACATTCCCGATTGAAAGCGCGGGAGTTTCGGTGACGCTCCCGAAAGGTGCAGAAATTACAAAGCATGCAGCCTGGTCGGGTCCGGCAGGATCAGAAACCTGCCAGTGCAATATTTCGGCCTGGGGCAGCACCTTTACCCTTTCCACCACCCAGGCCCTTCAGCCCGGAGAACAATTGACCTTCGCCGTAGCCTGGCCCAAAGGCATCGTCGCCGCACCTACCCAGGCACAGAAAATGAAGGATTTTGCAAAAAGCAACCTGCATGTCGTGTTGGCCATCCTGGGACTGTTAACTGCAATTTACCTTTATTACCGGGAATGGAAAACCGTTGGGAAGGATCCCGTCAAAGGAACCATCATTCCGCTTTTCGACCCGCCGGCCGGTTTTACACCCGCAGCAACCGGCTATCTGCTAAAGCTGGGCATGAACGACCGGGTATTTACCGCGGCCCTGGTTAATCTGGCCGTGCATGGATACCTGAAAATCATCCATAATAAAAACAGTTACACCGTCGAAAAGATATCAGACGATATATCCCTTGCCGCTCCGGAAGAGGTAAGCCTGGCTTCGGCCATGTTTGCCGGCAGGCAGGAGATCAGGCTCGACAATAAAAATCACAGTATTTTCCAAAGCGCCCGGCAAAAGCTGGACCACAGCCTCAGCAAGGCCTTAAGTCCCCAATTTTTCAAACACAACACCAAACATATGACCAAAGGTTTTCTGGCCTCGGTACTATTTGTGATCCTGACATTCATGGCCTCACCCGAACCTGCTATTCCTGTGATCCTCATTTTTGTCATGGTAGCGCTTGCCATCCTGTTTGTTTACCTGATGAAGGCACCAACGCCCGAAGGAAGGGCCACCATGGATGAAATGGAAGGATTTAAGATGTACCTTTCGGTGGCCGAGAAAGATCAGTTGAACCTGATGCATGAACCGGACCTGACTCCTGAAAGGTTTGAAAGTCTGCTGCCCTATGCCATTGCCCTGGGTGTTGAGAATCAGTGGGGCAAAAAATTCGAACTGGCATTAAGCCGTTCGCTGCAGGAATCCACTGCGTACCGGCCGGCGTGGTATGCCGGCACAGGTGCTGTGGCAGCATTTTCACCTCAGCAATTTACTTCCTCCGTGGGAAAAAGTTTTTCTTCGGCTATTTCCTCGGCATCCACACCCCCCGGAAAATCATCCGGAAGCGGAGGCCGAGGCCGTTCAGGCGGTGGCGGCGGAGGCGGCGGAGGCGGTGGCTGGTAAATTGCCTGCCACTACCACACGGTAGCATCCTGCTTCATTCTATCCCTGAGTTCTGCTTCCTGTTCCGGGGTCCAGTACTTACAATCGAGCTCAATAAATACCGATGAATACGGAATAACCTCCTCTGTCTTGACCACCAGCACTTTAAACAGCCGGGAAGCCTGGTCTATTTTCACAAACACCGAATCATGCAGTATGGTGCTCACGGGAAAGTCTTTCAGCCGCATACTGAGTTCACTGCGGTAATTTTCAATGCCGGGGACCTGTTGCGGAGAGATATAAGCCAGCTCGTGGTCAGTGTAAATCACCGGCTTCACATGGCTTGCCCTGCCAATTTCAGTGAGTACCTTATCCAGCACTTCCGGAAGTCCGGCCCCGGAATTAATCACCGTAATCCCAGTGGCAGTCTGGGCAGGGAAAGCCTTGTCCACCACAAGTACCCAGTTGCGGTGACCCAGCAGGTCAAGTTCCGTGGTAAAGGTTTTTTCCCAGCCGGGAGATACTTCTTTATTGACGGAGTCAGCCTGATGATGGCATGACTGAGTGATTACTACAATAGTCAGTAAAATCAATAACTTTCTCATGTGAATATATTGTCTTGTTTTTTAATGGTCTCCCTTGCTGCCGCGCGATTGAACCTAAATCCGCAGGATATCGTTTATAAAAGCTGCAAAAATTTTAATAATTAAAGTCTTACAGCTAAGGTATTATCACCTGAATTGGTGTTGCAAAACAATACCAGCATGAAAATAGTAAATTCTTCACCGATTACACCCTTTGGCGGAATAAATTTTGCCATCAAGGAAGCTATTGACCTAAATATCAATAACCTAATAAACTCGAATATGGTAGATTTAGCAAAACAATCCAAATACACCTGGTTTGATATTATAATGTCCTAGTGGTCTGCATTTTTCTGTAGAGGCGATTGTGCTGAACACCAATTTTCGTTGGCTGACTCCTTAAAACGATTAAACCAGAAGATGTTGAGCATGCTGCCTGGATTCAAAAAAGAGAATGTGATACTGGACTATGATAACACGATAATCGAAGCAGAAAAAGCTGATGCCCGAATGACTTATATTAAAGAGCGTGAATATTATCCTGGTGTGGGAATGATTGGGAAATACATTGTTTATGTGGAAAACCGCAATGGAAACAGTACGGCACATGTATTACAGCATGAGACAATTGAAAGAGCAACCTTTCCATTACAGTAATATCAAACTTCGGTTATTGGGAATATTGTCAGGGTGTTTAATTAATACCATACCTGTTCGCCATTTTCTATTGTAAAAATACGCTGCCAGGTATTGACCCACTCATTTGATTTTATCCAGTATAATGCACCACCGGGAACATCAGTAAACCGAAGGATATGGTCTTCTCCTGCCCTGTATTTGCCACATAGTACCCAACCATTTTCCCAATAATACAATTCAATATTCCTGCCTGGCTTTGTTAACCCAATATTCCATTTAAAGTCATAGAATACATTGTGATACTTCAGTTCCATGTTAATCGTCTGGTTTTTATAGGGAACGATAGTTTTCATTGAATTAGCCGATAGGATAAATGGATGTGCTACTGGTATTGTTACCCCCTTTTTATAAAGAACAGGCAAATAAATTATATTGTTGTTGCCCACTTTTCTGAATATTGCTTTCCCGTTTTCAATTGGTGCCCATGATACAATCTGCCATTCCTGGTCATTAAATACTGAAAGGTAAATTATCTTTTCATTTCCAACGATATCGGGATTGGGGTAAATTTCTACATCCGAAGTTGAAACGTACAATTGGGTTACATCAGTGCGGTTTGAAAACTGAAAAACTGGTGGCATATCTCCCGGGCTGATTCCGGGAGGTTGAAAACCTTTTTGAATGGAAAAAGTATGCCTGAATATTTTGGGAGCTTTTACCGAATCATTTATCACGTTAAATTCATCAGGGTTGGTTTCGGCTCCTGAAAAAGGTATCCATAGTCCTGTATCGTCAAGAAATGCGTTCCACCGGTGACCTGAATTGCGGTGCGCCCAAACCGGGCACTCGTCAATAGCGGCAGGTATGCCAAAAAACCGCATGGTTAGTGCCGCAACAGAGGTCAGAGAATTACAACTCCCTTTTCCTTCAACCAGCACTTCGGGGATACTGGGTTCTTCTAACAGCGCATGGGACCGTAAATCAAATTTAAGGATTTTGGTAAGTTCCGAATTTATAGCAATTACTTTTTCACGTGTGGTTAAATATTCTGAAAAGTTTTCAATCACCTCACAAAACAAGTTTTCGATTGTCTGATGATAGTCGGCAAATTTTTCATTTGCGCCCCGGTAGGGTAAAATAAATTCATTAAATATATCGGATCCGACCCGTTCTTCGGATAGGGAGTTTCTCCTGGTTTTTAACATCCGCCTGACATGCTTTTGTAAAAACGAATCGGGCACACAATCCAAATCGTATTTATAACCATTAACTAAGTACATGACAAAAATTTGCAACACTCTTTAAATCTATTTATATCATTGCTAAATAGCATGTTAGCAACATAATCCAAGCCGTATTTGAATAAGCTCTTGGCTCTTCTCCCATGTCGCTTGACTTTAATCGGGATT
>JAUWAB010000038.1 GCA_030602265.1 Prolixibacteraceae bacterium
TTTGCCCATCCTCGCGATTTCACTCCGGTCTGCTCCTCGGAAATCCTCGAACTTGCCCATCGGCAGAAGGAGTTTAAAGACCTCGGGACGCATATCCTCGTCGTTTCGGTCGACCGGATGGCTTCTCACCTGGCCTGGAAAGCCGATTTGGAAGATGTGAGCCTCGGTGGCCGTGAACGGGTAAAAATTGAGTTTCCGCTGGTCGTTGACAGTTCGGCTGTCATTGCCCACCGGTATGGAATGATTGATACCAGATCGACTGGTAATCAAAGCGTCAGAGGGGTGTTCTTTATCGATCCGGAAAATGTTATCCGGGCATTTCAGTTTTATCCGAATGAGGTGGGCCGAAATACCGATGAAATTCTGAGAACCCTCAAAGCTTTGCAGTATCATGCCGCACACGATAATATTGTGATTCCGGCCAACTGGCAGCCCGATGATGACGTCATGATTCCCATGCTTACCACCGAAGATAAAGAGGAGTTGAAATCGCCTGATTCAAAGATACACTTCATCAACTGGTATATGATTTTTAAAAAGCACCAATAGCCAAACTTACAAACAGGAAAAACAATGTTAAAACATAGCTTATTTTTTCTCATTACACTCTTCTTCTGTTTATCCGCAAATGCCCAAAACGGAAGTTCACAAGTCAGGGGTTTCGTTTTCGGCCCCGGGAATGAACCGGCTTTATATTCAACTGTCGTACTGCTCAACAAAGATTCAGTGTTGGTTAAAGGTACTTTAAGCCAATTGGACGGATTGTTTCAGCTTGAAAAAGTGGAACCGGGGGATTATTTCCTGCAAATCAGGAATATTGAGTTCAATACCTATACCTCCCGCAGGTTCACGGTAAAACAGGATGACCAGATAAACTTTGAAAACATACTGCTGGTCCCTTCCAATACCCGGATCGACGAGGTGGTTGTCACGGCTCAGAAAGCGCTGATAGAAGTCCATCCCGACAAAATGGTTTTTAATGTCGCCAGCAGCGTCAATGCTTCGGGAAGCAACGGACTGGAACTGCTCGGAAAAACGCCGGGGGTTCTTCTTGATATGGACAATAACATCATACTGCAGGGCAAAAGCGGAGTCATCATCTATATAAATGGCCGTCCTTCGCGGTTATCCGGTCAGGACCTGACCAATCTCCTCCAGGGAATGAGGTCTGACAACATAGAATCGGTGGAGATTATCACCAACCCCTCTTCGAGATACGATGCGGAAGGCACAGCCGGCATCATCAATATTGTGATGAAAAAGAATATGCGGGCTGGCTTTAACGGAAACATGATTTCCAGCTTTAACAGGGGCAATTACTCCAGGGGAAGCCTGGGGGCTACGTTTAATTACAATTCCGGCAGGCTGAGCTCAAATTCAGGAATAAGCCTGACCGGCGATGATTTCTATGAAAGATTTGACGAACTTGCACAGCAAAGCGGCTATCTGCTTGATAAAGAGATTACGGCAGTAAACAACCGGAAGGGGATTAATTTTAATTCAGGACTCGATTATACTTTAACCGAAAAAAGTACCCTCAGCTTCGACGGGCGCTTACTTCTTACCTACCGCGACAACCAACTGAAGAGCATTACCACCATCACCGATCTGAGTAATCAGTTGCCGTCGGAAACATTGGTGGCGGAAACCCTGGATGATATACCCTCGCCAAACGTAAACCTTAATCTGAACTACCGGTTCCTCCCCGACAGTAAATCCAGTTTTTCGGCAGATATCAGTTATGGCAGGTTTTCGAGTGAAAAAGATACCTGGCAACCCAATACCTATTACGCCACCATCGATAATTCCATTTTAAGGACGGTAAACAGCCAGTTCGATTCGGATACTTATATTGACCTGTGGTCGGGAATGCTGGACTATGAGAACAAGATAGGCCGTTTTACGCTTTCCACCGGGACAAAATATTCGTATATCAGCACCGATAACCGCCTCGCATTTTACAACATTCTGGAAGGAAAACCTGTGTTTGACATTACCAGGAGTAACGAATTCACCTATCTGGAGAAAGTTGCGGCACTCTACGCGATAGTGAATGTAAAGCCTGCAACAAAAATCACCCTGAACGCCGGATTAAGGATGGAAAACACCTCATCCCTGGGTAGTCTGGACAGCACAGTACCCACCGAAGACAGTGAGGTTTCCAGAAATTACACAGATCTGTTTCCCAACATAGCCATTGCTTACAACGATGATAAAAACCATGCCATCAGTCTGAATTACGGGCGTCGTATTACCCGGCCCAATTACCAGTCGCTGAACCCATTTGAATCCCGCGTCAGTGAATTATCGGCATGGAAAGGGAATCCCTTCCTGAAACCCAATTACATCACCAATTACCAGGTCACCTACGCTTTTAAACGGAAACTGGTCATAGCCAATACGTACAGCATTACCCGCGACTTTTTTGCCACCATCTTTGAGATCGCCAATGAAAAAGGGAACCGGCTTATTCCCCGGAACATGGACAAAGCCACCAATAACGGATTAACGGTGAGTTATCCATACCAGGTTACCAAATGGTGGGAATTTGCATCCTTCTTTGTGTACAACTATTCTACCTTTAAAGGCGACCTGGAAGGCACCGTGATTGACCTGAAAGCCCATATCTACAATTTCAGGTTTCAGAACAGTATAAAGCTACCCGAGGGAATCCTGATGGAATTAACCTATTATTGGAACAGTCCATGGATTTGGAGGGGATCCGTTGAAATAGACAAACATCATGGATTGAATTTTGGCATCCGCAAAGATTTTATGAATAAAAAGCTGTTGGTGCAACTTACCGGAAGCGACATATTCAGGACCGGCAGTGATTTCCACTACAAAAGCAACTATGGCGGAATGGTGGTAGATGGTATGGTAACCTTTGACAACCAAAGATTTGGGGCCAGCCTTACCTACAATTTTGGCAATCAGCAGGAAAAAACGCGTAAAAGAGGCCGTTCAGCCATTGAAGATGAAATGAGAAGGATAAGTGATTAATACAAAACTGTCTATTTTGGTTGGAAACGACCATCAACCGACTATTATGGAATTTTAACGACGCAGGTATAAATTTTAATACCTTTGGTGCAACCTGCATCTTTAAAATATTGAGATATTGGTATCACCCCTTGAAACTGATCATTTCCAGTCTGGGATAGTCAAGGATTTCAATAGTATCATTATGAACATTTATCAAACCGTCATTTTTAAATTTGGTCAGACTGCGTGCCACACTTTCAATGGTCATACCGGTAAGTTCTGCCAAATCCTTCCGGGATAATTGCAGGGAAAAGCAGTTGGATTTATAAATACGGTTCGACAGACAAAGGAGTACGTCAGCAAAGCGGCCATATGTTTGTTTTTTTGTCAGACAGAAAAACCTTCCGCTAACGATGATCATTTGTTCAGCCAATAATGCTACCAGTTTGCTGGCAAATATGGAGTTGGAAGCCATAAGCTGTTTTATGGCATTGATTTCAATCATACTCAGTCTGGAATCGATATATGCCTGCGCTGAACTAAACCTCATCTGGTTGCCTTCGCACAGTGAAGAAAGGCCAATGATGGTTACAGGGGAAAATATCTGAAGAATAAGATTCTCACCTATTCCTTCAATATAAGTTTTTATCAAACCCTCCTGCAGAACCATAATATTCCCGGCAAATGATCCCTGTTTAAAAACCACTTCACCTTTGCTATAGTATACATCAGCCATTCTGGTATAGAGAAAATCAAGCTCATCAGGGGTTAGCATACTGAAACAATCAGACTTATTAAACTCAAGAGCACAACTGCTTCTAACTACTTTCTGAGTTTGTATCATTTCTTCATCGTTTATTTTCTAGGTTGGAAAATCATGATAAAAATAACAAATTTTTGATCTTTCCAAATCAAATGATTATTTGATTTTCCAGGCATCAGTCCTTGATTTCGAAACCACACCAAATCAGGACAGGCTTCCACCATTTAATAATTTTGAACCGTCTGATAGTTCAATCTTTAATCCCGGAATTTACCGGGAGTGTAAAAACCGAAACTTATTCGAAATGAAGAATTTTATTGAAAAACCTGTTACTCTTTTTCTGGTCCTGGTAATGCCGCTGGTGGTATTATACTTCACCATACGCACAGGGCTCCACAAGGATGAAGTCAAACCTCTGGAATATGCAACCAGGGCAACCATTCCTGCCAAGGTTGATCACGCACAGTTTGCCATTCTTCAACAGGAATTCGTTAATCCGAGGGATGTTACAGCGGCATGTCTTTCATGTCACAATCAGCGCGATGATGAATTAATGGTCAGTTCGCACTGGACATGGGAAAGGGAAGCTGATATCCCCGGCAGGGGCAAAGTGACTATCGGCAAGAAAAACCTGCACAACAATTTTTGTACAGCCGCAGAAGGGAATAATGGATCGTGCATGCGTTGCCATATAGGTTATGGCTGGGCAGACAAATCCTTTGACTTTAATGACCCTAACAATATTGACTGCCTGGTTTGTCATGACAAAACAGATACCTATAAAAAGATAAAGGGAGGAGCCGGATGGCCTGCAACGGCAGAAAACGCAACCAAGGAGTTTCCTGTTCCGGACTACAATTTTGTTGCACAGAACGTAGGGTTTCCCGACCGCGATAATTGCGGAGTATGTCATTTTTATGGCGGTGGGGGAAACAATGTAAAGCATGGCGATCTCGAGGAAGCCTTGTTCAGTACCACCAGGAACATTGATGTACACATGGGTACCGATGGCCCAAATATGGCATGCGTCGACTGTCATAAGACAGAACGCCACAATATTAAAGGTCGCGCATATTCGGTTTCTTCTGAAAATACCAACCGGGTAAGCTGTGAAAACTGTCACGGCGATGCACCACATAACGATATTGTCCTTGACCGCCACAACCACAAGCTGGCCTGCCAGACCTGTCATATACCGGTATATGCCAAAGTCAACGGCACCGTCATGTACTGGGACTGGTCCAAGGCCGGAAGAAGGGATGATAACGGAAATCCCATAACAGAATATGATGCCGATCACAATTACAGTTACCTTTCCATCAAAGGTAAATTCGTTTACGACAATATGGTTAAGCCTGATTATAAATGGTTTAACGGAACCGCCGATCATTTTCTCAACGAAGACACCATCTCAAGCGAACCAGTACAGATCAACACCCTGTTCGGGAGCTATTCCGACCCGGATGCCAAAATCTGGCCGGTCAAAATCCACAGGGGCAAACAACCATATGATCCGGTACTTAAGCACCTGCTTTCTGTAAAACTATATGCCAAAGGTAAAGGAGAAGACGCCTTTTGGGAAGACCTGGACTGGGATTCGGCAATCAGGGCAGGTATGGAATACAATGAACGGGAATGGAGCGGGGAATATGACTTTATTTCCACCGAAGTTTACTGGCCATTAAACCATATGGTTAGTCCGAAAGAAGAGACCCTGACCTGTACGGACTGCCATACCAGGAGTGAGAAAGGCCGGCTTGCCTCACTGCGCGATTTCTACCTGCCAGGACGCGACTATGCCAGGGCAGCAGACTATAGCGGGATAGGTATCATCCTGTTATCATTAGTCGGAATTATAGGACACGCAGCAATGCGCATCATCGCTTTCATAAGAAACAAATAAACCTGAGAGTTTCCATAGTTGAAGATACACTAAACAGTATAAAAAGTTCAAAACTGGAAGTTCCATTTCACCAATTAAAACAAGGCAAAATTATATATGAGAAAGACAAGAATATTTACACGATTTGAGCGCTTCTGGCACTGGACACAAATGGCGCTTGTTTTGCTGCTGACCTTAACCGGATTTGAGATTCACGGAAACTACGAAATGTTTGGATACGAAAACTCAGTCAGGATGCACAACTCCTCTGCATGGACTTTCATCGGGCTTGGTGTGATCTCCATTTTTTACATGATAATTTCCCGGTTGTACAAAAACTTCATACCCACCCGGAATAATCTTAAAGAGCAGATACTTTACTATACATCAGGTATCTTTAAAAATGAAACGCACCTCACGACAAAAACGCTGTACAACAAGCTCAACCCTTTGCAAAGGATAGTTTACGGCGGTTTGCTCATTATTGTATTCCCGGTACAGATTCTCACCGGACTGATTTATCTGTATTATCATTACCCGCAAAATCCTGTTGACGTTGCCGGCCTGAGAATCGCTGCCGTAGCGCACACGCTCGGGGCTTTCCTGATGGTAGCTTTTATACTGGTACATATCTATATGACAACAACCGGCGAAAAAATTACCACCAACATCAGATCCATGATTACCGGATTTGAAGAAAACCAGGAATCTGAAATTATTGAAGATAAAAAACAATAAAAAATTGCATCATATGAGAAAACTGATAGTCTATTTGCTGGCCTGCATTTTAATGGTTTCCTGCAACTCGGGAAAAGAATTTGAAAATGCCGACGAAATGGTAAACCTTGCTCTTAAGAGCGTTAAACTAATTTCTCCCGAACAATTGGAAGAGCTTATGAAAGGGGAAGAAATCTACACCCTGGTGGATGTCAGGCAAGAAGTTGAACACTACTATGGGTATATTCCCGGATCTGTGGTAATTCCAAGAGGAAGTCTTGAATTCAATATAGGTGATGATGAATTCTGGGACCATGTAGGGCTTTATAAACCCGAAAAGAATGAAAAAATCATTGTTTACTGCAAAAAAGGGCAGCGGGGGATTCTGGCTGCTGAAACCCTTACAAAGCTGGGATATACGAATGTGTTAGCCCTTGATGGCGGCTGGAAAGCGTGGGAAGTCAAATATCCCGACATTTTTGAAAAAGATCTCGACAAACTCGGCGGCGGCGGTGCATCTGCCCCAACCGGAGGATGTTGATCCTGAATATTATCATTAACATTTAAAACCTTGAAAAAATGAAAAAACTATCACTCTATCTGCTAATTCTCTTCTTAATACCTACTTTCTTGCTTACAGGTTGTAAAGAAGACAACGAAGTTGAATTTGACGGGCAAAAGGCACTTACAGAATACCTTGTGGCGCAGAATCTCGACCTCAACAAAATTCTGGAAAACTTTGTGGTTGACTCCAGGCTTACCGGCGACGTAAGCAGTTTCTATATTCTCGACATACGTACTGCCGCTGAATATGCACAGGGACGTATTGCAGGATCAACCAGGATTGACTTTGCCAACCTGCTGACTGAAGCAGCCAAAGCAACTAAACCCATTCTGGTAGTGTGCAAAACCGGTCAAACTGCAACCTTTGCCGTTTCACTGCTCCGTCTGTCGGGTTATGATGCCAAAGCGCTGAAATGGGGTATGGCCGGATGGAATAAAGATCTGGATACCTGGACCCCGAATATTGGGAATATTTCAGTCGGGCACGCAAACTGGAATAAAGAAGCCGCTCCTGCCAATGTAACCAATTTAGCTCCGAAATTTACAAGCACAGATACAAATCCGGCCAATATCCTGAAAGCCAGAGTAGCAGCTGTAGTTGCAGAAGGATTTAAATCTGTCACTCCCGAAGATGTACTGAGCAATCCAGGCAACTACTTCATAAACAACTACTTCCCGGAAGCTGATTATCTGAATTTCGGTCACATAAAAGGTGCTTACCGTATACAGCCCATGCTTGTAGGTGCAGGTCAGGTCAACTTCCTGGATCCAAAGAAAAAAATTGTAACCTATTGCTATACCGGTCAGACTTCGGGAGCGATTACCGCCTATCTCCGTGTATTGGGATATGATGCAGTTAGTATGCTCTGGGGAATGAACAAGTTGCATAATGCCAGCACTGCCTGGACTTCAAACAAATGGGCTGCCGACATGGCCAAATCAAATCCTGTATCAAAATAATAAAAAGAATGAGAAAAATAGTTATTGCCTTATTATTGATTTTGGGAACCGGCTCTGCCCGGCTTATGGCGCAGGGTTGCGGGACACCAGCTTCTGATGACGCACTTAAAGTATTCGGATTTTTGCAGTCGCAGTACGAATACTCTTTCGAAAATCAGCCAAAAAGCAGTTTCTCCTTCGAAAGGGCAAGGATCGGTGTAATGGGGTCCATCCCTTACGATTTTTCCTACTATGTGGTAATGGAACTAAGTCCGTTTATTGCACCAAATCCATATCTCCTGGATGCTTTCATAACTTATGGCAGATTTAACTGGGCACGCGTATCGGCAGGGTCGTTCAAAACTCCCTTCGGACTGGAAACAAACACAGCGTGTAACAACATGCTGACAGTTTATCGTTCCACTTCTACCCTTCAAATGGTTGCTCCGTTCAGAGACCTTGGGCTTGTGTTCATGGGAGGCGACGAAACAACACGCTTGTCCTATCAGCTTGGCATCATGAACGGCAGTGGTTTGGGAAGGGCCGACAACAACAAAATGAAAGATATCGTTGGCCGCATTCTGCTTAAACCTGTTGATTTTATTAAAGTCGGAGGTAGTTTCAGAACCGGATACCCATCCTACAACAACAACGAAGATTCAAGAACGTCGCTTGCCGGGGAATTGCAGGCAAACTACAAAGGATTTACCTTACAGGCCGAATACCTGACCGACAAAGGCGACTACAACCGCGATCTTGGCGGCGGATGCAGCGGAAACCTCATCGACCTCGGGGAGAAGCGTAGCGGGGGTTTTGCCACCCTGGCCTATTTAACCAAATGGAATGTAGAACCCGTTTTCAGGTTCGATTTCTTTGACTCAGGAAACGACAGGGGTTATAAAGAGAACAACATGACTTACGGTATCAACTACTATTTCAATGACTGGACCCGATTGCAGGTAAACTACATCTACAGAGCAGAGAAGCCAACTGAAGTCAAAAATGATGAACTTGTCCTGCAACTTCAGGTTAAATTTTAATACTTACTGAAAATGAGAAGATTACTTACCACATTTACTGCAATCATACTTGCAGCAATATTTTCAACCTTAACAGCGCAGGTTTTGATTTCGGCAAACGATCTGGCTGCCCAGGCAAAAAATCCGGATTACATTGTTGTTTCAGCTGAACTCGACTCTGAATATGCCAAAGTACATATCACCAACTCTGTAAATGTATCCTATAAGGCTTTTTATAAACCCGGGAACATTGAAGGGCTGATGGTATCTGATGCTGAAATTGCCAAAATCCTGGGTGATGCCGGAATTTCAGAAGGTAAAACCGTGGTGGTTTATGATGAGGGCGGCGGCAGATACGCAGGCAGGGTTTACTGGATCCTGAAATACATGGGTGTTGCCAATGCCAAAATTTTGGATGGCGGACTGGAGGCATGGAAAGCCGGAAGAAAACCGGTTACCAAAAACCCGACCAATATCACCAAAGCAACCTTTAACGGTAAGCCCAACAAAGCAATGTTGGCCTCCATCGATGAAGTGAAGGCTGCGGCAGGAAAGAGCCAGATTGTCCTGGTCGATTTGCGCGAAGCTGCAGAACATAAAGGCCAGGCCAACCAGAGCAAAGGCTTTATCCCTGGCTCAGTCAATGTTGACCATACAACCCTTCTCGATGCAAAAGGTTTATATAAACCCAAGGCAGACCTCGAAAAAATCTTTGCTGCACAGGGTGTCACCAAGGACAAGACCATCATTCTCTATTGCGGCTCTGGAGTTCGCACCGGAAAGGGATATGTTGCACTGGTGAACATCATGGGTTATACCAACGTCAAAGTTTACGACGGGGGATATAATGAGTGGGTGGCTCTGAATAATGCCGTTACAAAATAATACAATTTACTGATTTGGTGGCTTTATGTCACCAAATCAGTAAATTACAACAGACATTTACCTCACAGTTCAATAGCCCTCAACTCAGCCAAAGACAGCCCAAGATCCCTTTTGGCCTCCAGCAGTTTATCCATCGTGCTGTAATAGTATTCCAGTTCCAGAAGATAGGTCAAAAGGGAAATTTCTCCGCCATGCAGGGCTTTCCGCAACAAATCTTCGTTACTGTATGTCGAAAGCGCATCAAGATAACCATCGACATTTAGCTGCAGACTTCTGGATTGCTCATACATACTTTGCAGCTTGCCATAAATCCTGATTTTAGTATCTTCCAGCACTGCACCGGTAGCTCTCACCTGCATTTCTGCCTGTTTTACCCTGTTTTTGTTTTCCCACAAAGGGACCGACACCCCCATGGTTATCCCCTGGAATTTCTCACTGCCAACTCGTTCGCTCATATATCCGGCAGAAAACCTGGGAAGCCCTAATGCGCTGTTCAGTTTTACCTGATATTGCCCCACTTCCATCTGCCCCATTAAATGTTGCAGCAGAGGACTGCTCATCTCCACCGACGCATACCAGTCATCGAAATCTGCTGGTAACGGCTCGCCGAACATCTCTGATTCCGTAAAATCTATTTCCTTTCCCCCGTTTAAAGCCTTCAACTCCGATAAAAGGGATGATCGTTCCGTTTCAATCCGTTGGATGTCACTGCTTAAAACTGAAAGGTTAAGCTGAGCCTTGTTGAACTCCAGGATACCCGTATCCCCCTTCTCAAACCTTTGCTTATAGGCATCGGCAATGCGACGGGCATTTATCAGCCTGCCGGAATATTCCTTCAACAGTGCATTGTAATATACCAGCTCGATACAGGTCTGTTTGGCCAGCACCAACAGATTGATGCGCTCTGACTGGTATATCAGTCCGGCATTGGAGTTTTCCAATTTGGCAATTTTGCTTCTGTAACCATACACCGTCGGGAAATCAAAAGTCTGTGTAACACGGATGTCGTTTCTATTCCCTATCCGGGAAGGGCTCCCCCAGAGGTAATTAAACTCTACCTCCGGATCTTGCAGGTATATTCCTGTCAGGTTATTCAGCTTCCGGGCTTCTGTCTGCTCACGTAATGCGTGCAGGGCAGTGTTGTTGGATTCGATTTCCTTCAGTACTGATTCTATCGCGGATTGTGCCCATACAGGAAATGCGATTGCCACAAGCAATATACTAACGAATAGCCTCTTCATTTTTGTGTCTTCTTTTTTGTAATAACTCATACACAACCGGAACAATATAAATATTGAGCAGGGTGGAAGTCAACAACCCGCCCAGCACCACAACCGCCATCGGACTTTGTATCTCATTTCCTGGCTTATCGCCGTTAACAACCAGAGGGATAAGGGCCAGCGCCGCGGTCAGGGCGGTCATCAGAATAGGATTAAGCCTGTCCATGGAGCCCTGGAGTACCGTTTCACGCAAGGTATTGCCTGCCTGCTGCATCTGCTGGTATTTGGATATCAGGAGGATTCCATTGCGGGTAGCTATTCCGAACAGGGTAATGAAACCGATAACCGAAGGGATGCTCACCACTCCGGAGGAGAGGTAAACCGCAAGTACCCCTCCAATCAGGGCTAATGGAAGGTTCAGCAGGACAATGGCCGAAAGCGTCAGATTGCGGAACTCGCCGAAGAGCAGCAGAAAAATAACAAGGATGGCCATTACAGAAGTGACCAGCAAGGTTTGTGAGGCTCTTTGCGCACTTTCAAACTGTCCGCCGTATTCCACCCTGTACCCTTCCGGAAGGTTTATTTCATCATTAATTTTTTTCTTAATATCATCCACCACCCCTTTTAAATCACGGCCCGACACGTTTGCCGAAACAACCATTTTCCGCTGTACATTTTCACGGCTTATAGTGTTGGGCCCGCCCACAGATACAATTTCAGCAATTTCCTCCAGGGGAATTTTCCCGCCTGCTCCGGTATCAATCAGGGCAGACTTAACCTGTTCGATGCTTTCGGTGTAATTCCTGTTCAGTCGTAAAACCAAATCAAACCTGCGTTGCCCTTCATAAATATCGGACAGCTTCTCCCCTGCAAATGCCAGTTCGATAAACTTATTGAAATCTTCGACCGTAATACCGTGCCGGGCGAGCATTCCCCTATTGGCACGAACCTGCAGCTGAGGCGTTTCGGTCTGCTGGTCTACTGTAATGTCGACCAGGCCTTCGATTCCCTCAATGGCATGTTGGATCTGGTTTCCAAGAATAAACATTTGTCCGAGATCGGTTCCAAATAATTTGATGGCGATATTCGCCCGGGTTCCGGAGAGCATATGATCTATCCGGTGCCCCAGTGGCTGTCCGATTGTAAATGCCATTCCGGGGACTCCTGCCAGTTTGTTTCGCACATCGGCCAGAAATTCATCCCTGTCCCGGCCAGATAAACTGAAATTGACATCTAACTCCGCGGAGTTGCTGGGCTGAGCGTGCTCATCCAGCTCACCCCGGCCGGTACGTCTGGCGGTTCCGGTAACTTCAGGTATTTTCAGCAGTTCTTCCTCCATCAGGTTCCCCAGCCGGGCATTCTCCTCCAGTGAAACCCCAGGCTTTGTTACCGCTGAAATTACCAGTGAACCTTCGTTGAATTCAGGCAGGAAGCTCTTGCCCATGGTAAAAAACAGGGCAAGAGTGATCAGAAAAATGGTGAACGCCGGATACAACACTTTATTTCTGTTGGAGAGAACCCAGTTTAATGATTTACTGTAGAATGCTGAAAGATTCCGGGTTAGCCAGCTGGTTTTATCTTTTCTGTCCAGATATTTATCACTGGAAAGCATCATCCGGCATAGCAGCGGTGTAACCGACATGGCCACCAGCAATGACATGAACAGGGAAACAATATAGGCAACGCCTAAAGGTTTCAGCATTCGTCCTTCCATTCCGGAAAGAAAGAAAAGCGGAACAAAAGCCACAATTATAATCAGGGTGGCATTGAGGATAGACGCCCGGATCTCCCTGGATGCCTCAAATACAACCTTGAAGTCGGACTGGCGTTCCTCTTTCGGCAACTTGTGATTTTGGCGCAATCGTTTATACACATTCTCCACATCAATAATGGCATCATCTACCAGCGAACCAATGGCTATGCACATTCCTCCGAGGGTCATGGTATTAATATTCATCCCCAGGAAATAGAGAATGATAACGGAACCCAACAGGGATAACGGGATGGCAATCACCGATATGACGGTAGTGCGGAAGCTTCCTAAAAACAGGAAGAGGATAATCACCACGAACAAGGCTCCTTCGATTAATGCCCAACCGACATTCCTTACCGAAGCCTCAATAAAATCGGCCTGCCGGAATATCCGTGTATCCATTTTTACATCGGGTGGCAGGGTTTTCTGCAAATCTGCCAGATTCAGCTCAATATTCCTGGTTACATTCAGTGTGTTGATATTGGGCTGCTTGGAGACAGCCAGAATTACTGCCGGTGAAGCATTCTGGGAGGCGTCTCCCATTCTGACCGCACTTCCGATAATCACTTCTGCCACGTCGGAAAGCACTACCGGATTTCCATTTACGACTTTTAATACCGTTGACCCAAGCTCACCCAGATCGGTAGTTCTGGCCATCCCGCGAAGAACATATTCATTGCCGAAGTCGCGGATTACGCCTCCTGCGGAGTTGGCACTGAATGTCCTTCCGGTTTCTTCCAGCAGGCTCATGGTAACACCATACACATTCATCCTTTGCGGATCGGCAAGGATCTGGTACTGTTTGTAATCCCCACCGATGATGGTGACCTGCGATACACCGCCGGTGGCCAGGATCGAAGGCTTTACAACCCATTCGGCAATGGTCCTGACCTCCATCATGGAGGTGGAATCGGATTGAAGCCCGATTAACAGGATTTCGCCCATTACACTGGATTGCGGGGCAAGTACGGGAGTCACCCCGACGGGTAGTGACCCGCCAAGCGTAACCATTTTTTCGCTCACAATCTGGCGGGCCTTGAAGATGTCCGTTCCCCAGTCAAACTCTACCCACACGAAAGAAAAGCCCTGAAGGGATGCCGACCGCACCCTGCGAACGTCGGTAGCACCATTTACGGCCGTTTCAACCGGGAAAGTCACCAGCCTTTCCACTTCCTCCGAAGCCATGCCATGCGCATCTGACATTACCACCACGGTAGGGGCCGTCAGGTCGGGGAATACATCAATATCCATCTTCCCCGCCAGATAGATTCCCCCTGCAACCAACAGTACAACTCCCAGCAACACAAAGAGTTTATTGCCGAGAGAAAACTCAATTATCCTGTTTAGCATTTTTTTTTGGTTTAATGGGCATGCCCGTGTGTATCCAGCTGACCAGCAACCTGTGCCAGTTTTACCAATATGGCACCCTTGCTCACCACACGCTCCGATGGTGCAAGTCCCTCCTTGATTTCGATGCGGGATCCATCTGTTTTTCCGGTAAATACAGGGCGTTTCTCAAAATATTCGGGCGTAATCTGAACAAAAACAAAAAATGCCCCCATCTCTTCAACGACAGACTCCCGGGTAACCGTAATGGCATGCTCGCCGCCTTGCAAACTGATATACATTTCAACAAAACTCCCGGGCAGCAGTCCGGCATTATTCTGTACCTGAAGGAAAAGCGGAATAAGCGGATTCTGCAGATCAACAGATTTTCCATACGAAACCACCCGGCCCTTCAAATCCTCCAGGGTATAGGTTGTGTTCCTGTTCAACACCCTGATGGTTGCAGTGCTTATGGTCGCCAATGCATCCGCATATTTTGGCTGAATATCGGCCCTGATCAAAAGGTCGTGGTTCCGGGATACAACCAGAAGAGGCTGGCCGGCCGCCACATATTCACCGTTGCGGACCAGCACCTGTTTCACAAATCCATCCATTGGAGAAGTGACCGACTGCTTCCCTGCTGAGAAATTTCTCTGCAGAAGATTAAAGCTGGCTTCAGCCTGCCTGAATGCTGTTTCGGCTTCCAGGAGGTCCCTTTCTGAAACAATCCGGTCTTTGGCCAGTTCCTTTTTCCGGTCATAATCTGCCTGCGCCCTGTTAAACTCAGCTGCTGCCTCCTCATAACGGACACCCAGATTATTATCTGCAAGGTCACCGCTTTCAATGGTGAGCAGTAACTGCCTGCCGTTGACCGCCTGTCCGCCAACAACTCCATTCCCTGAAAATGAAATCAAACCACCAGCTTTAGCCACCACCACTTTCTCATCCCCCTGGGCTGGTTGTATTTGCCCAATGGTTCTGATTATCTGGCCAAAGGGCGCAAAACGGACCTCTTCTGTGGCGAAATCTACCTTCCAGCTTTGTTCCTTGGTAAATACGACGCCATTAGGGACCGACACAACGGCAACCGCGGCATCGTGCTGGGCATCATGTTCATTTTCGAAAATTTTAACGCGGGGAACGACAAGTTGGGAATGGCCATCAGAAGAATGTATGTCGAAGATTAATTTACCAGTCCCCATGGTTAAAGGCTTCAGTGAAAACTGAAATATGCCGTCCCTGACAGGATTCTCCACACTCTGACGAATGCCTTCGGTACCCACGATCAGACTTACTGTGATTTTTCCCTCTTTTAAAGGCTTGAAGTCCTCAAGCCGGGTAAAATGGGCCAGAATATCACTGGGCTGTCCGACTACAAAAGGAGCTGCCTCGGCAAATACCTCAAATTCATTGTTGTATGCCGTGAGCCGCAGGCTTTCGTCATGTTCGTGTTCCCCGGATGAACTTTCGGGAGTTGGGACACAAGCTATCCAGGTAATTGCCGTCAGCAATACCCAAACCAGATTATTTGATTTCATGCCGGTATACTTTAATGTTTATGTGGTTTGCCATCGCCATGGTCATGCAGCTTGCCGTCGCCATGTTCGTGCGCGGGGTTTGCCGTAGAGGTGGTGCTGTCGGCCTCCACCCTGAAAGTTTCCTGCTCCGGCGTGGCGGGAGCGGTTTCAGCAGGGTGGTCCTGATGAACCGTGCCATCCTCATGGGTATGCGTGCCGCTGTTCTTCTTTTTTGCCCCACCGCAAGCAGCAATACTTATACTGATGAATATCAGAATAATGAATGTAACTGATTTTCCTGATCTCATGATGTTAACGTTTTATATATCAATATGTCTTTAAATGGGTAGAAAATAGTATGCCCCGTACATAATATGTCAGGTGGATAAAGACCAAATCTTCATGAAAACATTAAGAAACAGGAGGACCTCTGAAACTAAGCGAATGTTGGAAGTAATTTGTGTAATGGATTGGAATATCTGTATCTGGTTTCAACACCGGTTCGCCATAATCCCTGGTTACATTTTGCTGAAAAATCGCAGCTATCGTGCCTGTATAGGCAGATTTACCGGCCGGACTATGGTCATCGGAAGAGGTTAATTGTTGTTTCCTGGAAAGCTTTTGGCGAAGATATGCGTCATCCAGGAGGCATTTTTCACTACCGGTATCATCAGACTGATGGTCTTCCGGATGATGGTCATGGGAATGCTTGTGTAAATGAAGGTGGCCATGGGCATGAGTGTGTCCGGCTTTCTGCTTATTTCCGTGGAAGGCAGTTTCACCTACACCCACAATGACCCTGTCATGATGATGGTGCGGGATGAATGCATGGGCCAGGAATACCAGTGTAGCCAGTAAGATAAATAATATTCCTGCGGATCGTTTCATCAATTCATTTTAACAACACAAACATTCAATGGCAAATATAGAAAATATGTCATTTATTGCATAATGATTCTTAAGAGGCAATCATTAAGAGGATCGGATTTGAATTGTTTGGAATAACAACATTTGCTAAACCCGCTGATGGTTCTTAACTTTTACTCTAAAGAATAGATTTCTTCCAGAACAAATTATCCAGAGTAAAAAAAACCTTATCCATACCAAAGAAACCAGAATCTTATCATAAAAGGCAGTTATAAACTGAAGAAGAATATAACGGAATCCATAAAGCTGGAAACTAAAGATCACCCACTTTCTTAAACCATACATTCCTGACCCTTCCGGCCGACACCCTGCATCCTATGATGGATTGACTCCCATCCCTTACAAATTCGGCCAGGCCAAAGAACCACTTATCCCCGGTGAAAGAATCGACCTTCTCAGGAGTCAGTTTTATATCGCTCAGCCGGGGATGGGTAGCCACCAGAACATCATTCTCCAGTACAAAAACATACTCCGTCGATAACTCCTCACTGTAGAACCGGCCGGTATATTCATCCGGATTAACCGGAGACTTGTCTGAAGGGACCTTCGTCGTGTTGGCACTCCCCGCTTTCTGTTCGATCCCGGGATCAGGAATAATTTCATTTTCCAAACAGATATCGGCAACCTTCAGTGCGAGTGATCCGGGATTGCAGGAGGCATCATTACTGAACACCATAACAGAAAATTGCTGATCCGGGAATCGCGCCAGGAATGTCCGGTACCCGGCATCTGCACCACCATGGCTGATCATGGTTAGTCCTTTGTAATTTCCAACTACCTGACCAAGTGCATATTCGATGGTATCGCCGTTGTTCAGTATACCTTTCTGACTCATTTTACTGATCAGTTCCCGATCACCCACCACAGGATCTTCAAAATTCAGCGCCCATAAACTCAAATCCTCCACCGTGGTGAAAAGACTCGTTGCTCCGGCGTTTGCATAGTTCAGGACACTCTTACGGTAACCATTTGCGTCACTTTTGTAAGAGTAGGCTCTGTTTCTGACAATCCGCTCATGGTCATCATAAAACAGCGTACTGGTCATGTTTAAAGGCTTAAAAATATATTCTTCAGTATATTCCGGAAATGTTTTTCCGGAAACCCTGGCCACCACCTCGGCTAAAAGCGTATATCCGGTGTTACAATATAAAAACTCCGCTCCCGGATCAAAATTCAGCTCTTTCTGCCTGCTGACCAGCTTTAAAATGTGCTCCCGCGTAATCACATCATCCATACGCCATCCGGCCATGGACAATAAATTCCATTGATCTCTCAGTCCGCTGGTATGGATTGCCAGATTCCTCAGGGTAATTTTCTTCCCAAAGTCCGGAACTTCCGGAAGATACATCCTGATATCATCGTCGAGGGATAATTTCCCCTCCTTCTCCAACAACAGGATCGCGAACGTTGTAAACTGCTTTGATACAGAGGCAATATGAAAGATGGTGGATGGGGTAACCGGAATATCGTATTCGAGGTTAGCCATACCAAAACCATTTTTATACACCATTTTGCCATTCCTGACAATGGCTATGGCTGCACCTGGCGTATTTTTTCCGGAGTATTTACTGAACAGCTGACTAATTTGTCTTTCCTGAGACCCGGTCATGGGATCAGTTTTTTCAGGTCCGGAGGAACATGCAGCTGAGTCTTCCTGACTTGGGGAAACTTCAATCTGGCATAAACCCGCCTTCGAAGAATCAAGCCTGAACGTATCAGGCCTACGGGCCTGGACCTCAACCGACAGAAGGAAGTTGAAGGCAATAAAAACAAGGGGGACGAGTATAGTAGAGACTCTCATATTGATCAAACTAAAAATTCACGGCAAGATACAACAAAAATATGCGGTTGTGTCAAGCATGACAGGACAGTTAACAAATGCAAATTCTGTTCATCAAGACACTAAACTTGCCAGTGCGTTCTTTTCGTTCCGCAAACAATTTGAAATTAATCCCTGCCGTTGATCCTTTTTCTGACCCTCTGCCAGGAGTCTGTGATCAGGAAACTCTCCTCCATAAACGACACCATCTCAACAAACCTTTTAAACGGTACGGCGAAGGTCAGCAGGTTTTCCTGAATATATGGCCTTGCGGAGACATCAAACATGCCGATGACAGCGGCGGGCTTTTCCTTCACACTTTCAAGCAGGGGGTACTGGACAATAGATGCGCAACCTGCCCCGAATGGGGTTATGTTTCCGTACATATCTTCACGGTCGTACCCCGACAGGGTAAAAAGCCCTGATAAAACATCCGGGGATGCAAAGAAAACAACCACTTCGGGCTCATCGATTTCGGTGAGCATATCCCAGCGTTTGAACACGATTTTAGAAGCCTTTGCCGGTATCCATGGTGCATTTTGCAGGAACTTTTTAACCAGCTCAGGAGATTGCAGGTAGCGTTCACCCTCCATTTCGGAATTTCCGCACGAAAGGAAATATTCGAAGCCGGGGCGAAGATTTTGAGAGAACCCCAGGTATTTCTTTCCGCCGCCGCACGAAACCGCCTCCTGGTTAAAGGCCAGAGAGCGGCCCTTTCGAACTTTTGCCAGTTCACCAATAAAGCAGCCTTTCCTTTCAGCCTTTGCCACGGTTTCAGTATCACCGGCATCATCAGCATAAAAGAACACGATAGGCAGTTCGGCATTACCGAAATATTTCTCCCAAAGTCGTTGAAAATGGTTTCTGAAATTTGTTTCCATTTATATTTAGTTAGAATATGTTGGAACAAAATTAAACAGAACTATTTATTCTGATCGTGGATACTTTAAAAGCCAGATAATATAATTGATTTATCAAAAAGATGCGCTTTAAAACGGATAAAAAATCCCAATGAGTTTCCGGTTAGCTCAACCTGTTTATTGAATTTCAACGACATCATTTTTTTTGTGAAACCGAAAACTGAGACAGGAATGTCCAGCAGGTCGATCGGGCAAAATGCAAGGCTGTCATTAGTCTCAAGGATTCTGTCCACAGAAACTTTTTTTTTCCAGGATAGTTGTAAGAACATCATAAAGTACCCGCAGCTTCAGAAAAAACGAGTCAGAAATTACTTTCTCATGGGTTGACTTTTCCCGTAGGTAAGCGTTCGCCATAACCATTCCATTGGACCAAACTTAAAGTGGCTTAGCCACCATTTACTCAAAGGAATTTGTATACCAAATATGGCAACGGTTAGTAAAATTCCCTGCCAGATTTCAATTTTTCCGAATAAGCCGAATCCCCAACCCAGGAACAAAACAGAAGTTATCAACGACTGCATCAGGTAATTGGTGAGCGCCATGCGGCCAACGGGAGCAAGGAGTTGAACCATTCCTGCCGCTTTCCCCTTTGAATAAAGCAGTATGACCGATGAAACATAAAACGCTCCCAGGGCAATTCCTCCAATGGTATGAAACATGGCATACAACCACGACCATACATCCTGTGCCATCATATTCGCCTTCCGGTATGCCATAATGTAAATAATGTTCCCGGCCACACCGATGCCAAGGCCCCACCAGAACGTCTTTCTGAAAAAGGGCAGATGCTGGTCATAATCTGCTATTATCCGGGTACGGGCAGCCCACATCCCCACCAGGAACATGGCCAGAACGACCGGATAAAAGAAAATTATTCCGGGCAAAAGGGCTCCGTATTCGGCAAACCGCATCGAAACCATTTCGCCAAAACCTCCGGAGGTATATGCTGCTGTTGCATTCGAAAGCAATTGGTTCATAGTGTCCATTCGTTGCTGAACGCCGGCCTCGATGGCCTCACGGGCTTCGGGTATGCCAGACATAAATCCAAAGAACAAAGACATCAATCCGTTCAGCACGGTTGGAATCAGCGCTATACCTATTGCCCAGCCGATAATTTTGCGATTGGACGATTTCCTGAACAGGATCAGGATAAATCCGAACAGTGCATAAAATACCAGTATATCACCTGCCCACAGCAAAGCAATATGGGCCAGTCCGAATAGAAGCAAAAACATCAGCCGCCGCCGGTAAAGGGGGACAATCCCGCTTCCGTTATCCGTTGATTTGTTCAGGAAAAGCCAGAAACCGTAACCAAACAGGAAGGAAAAGATGACATAAAAATTCCCTTCAAAGAAGAATTTGATAAACGATTCTGCTATCACATGCTGCAAAGGCATATCGGGTTTAGCCCCCATCAGTAATGATGAAATGGGTTCAAACATAACAGGCATATTTACCATCAGGATTCCGAACAAGGCCAGGCCACGGAGGGCATCCAGCAGTAGAATTCGCTCGTTCTGGCCGACAGGTGTAAAGTTTGTTTTCATTGGTGTTGCTTTTATCGATACAGAATATTAGTACATTTAGGAATGGGAAAATTACTGTTAAAATAACCCCCGCTTCAAACCGGGGGAGGGGGGCAAAATCAAATCAGAGCCGGAAAGTATGGGTATACTTAACCATAATGGTCCGTGTAAGGTAAGAGGGAATCCTGACTGTCCCGATGGAATCGCGGAAATCTCTCAGGTCATTGAATACCAGGTAGAAATCATCCCCGTCGCGTGGGTTGTACCGGAGCCTCAGGTTGGAAATGATCAGATGGTCCCTTTCATTAAGTTGTACATAGGAACTCACGGAAAGGTGGGTATTCAGCATATAGGTGAATTTCAGCCGTGCCAGATTATTGGCAAACAACTGGTTACGCCTGGAAAAGTGTACGCGGTCATATTTATAGGAACCTGAAATCTGGAAACTGTTCGAAATATTGAAATCCGTTTCCAACTCAGCCGAGAAGCGATTTCCATCAAAAAATTCACCAAGCTCAAATCCCAGCATCGATGAAACAGCCTTGTTGGATGGGGTGGAAATGTTGCCGAAGAAATTGATAAATGAATAGTCGCCGGCAGGAACAAACACATCCCTCGACAAATTAAAATCCCTCGCCACCCCCTCTCTTAGAAAATTCAGGCTTGTAAACAGATTAAATCCGTTCTTCCACTGCATTAAATACTGGGGAGCAATTTCCATATTCTCCAGTTTTCCGTCTTCCAGCCGGTTGACCCGGGCAAAATCGAGGCTGAACCTTCTCCAAAAAACGGAAGAAGAAGATTCGGGAAAGATTCCGTACTGAACTTCACCCCTGACTTCCTGAATCTCATGGTTAAACAAAAATCCCGTACCCGGGTTGAAATCCCTTCCAAACCAGGCATACTTGACCTGATAACCCAATCCCTTGTCGGACCGCCGTTCCCAGGCAAGCGAAAAAAAAGTCGGATTGAGTGATGCAATGTCTGGATTCATCCCGCTTTCCATGCTCTGTGCGAGCTTGATGTCCAAATAATCATCCCCGAAGACGCGAATGATTCCGTCTATTCCGTAGGAAACATTGTAATCGCCTTCGAAACCTGCCCGTGACGAAATGATGGCACCTATGTATGAGTTTGGATTAATAACCTGTTTCCTGGCTCGGACCACACCGAAGTTTTCGGCCGGATTACCGTTATATCGTGCTGTGTTCATATTCAGCACCCCCAGGTCCCATTTTCCCACGCGGCCAACCAGCCGGGCACCACCAAGGATTCTTACCGGTTGCCCCTGAGCAATCCCGATGTTCCGGCTGTAGAATAACTCCTGCGGACCACCCAGATTATAGCTGAAAATACCCGATCGCTCCTGAAAGAACAGCCTCTTCTCCGGAAAAAAAAGGGAATACCGCGTCAGGTTAACCTGCTGGTCGTCAGCCTCCACCTGCGCAAAATCGGTATTGGCGGTCAGGTCAAGCGTAAGATTGTTGGTGATGTTGTATTTCACATCGAGACCACCATTTAATTCAGGATGGTTCTCCCTCCCAAAGGCAGTGCCATCCTGGTCCAGGCTGTATTCCCGCGTATAGCCTGCCAGAAGATAGGGAGACACATAAACGGGATTGCGTGGCTGGATGCCTTCAAAAAAGACCTTGGCTGCCAGGGATGGCTTTAAACGGGCATTCGATCCGTAGGACCTGTCGATAAGCGGGTAAGTATCGATTTCGTTGCTGTGACTGATCCTTCGGTTGATGATCAGTCCCATTTGGGCAATGTTGTTTATGCTCTGGAAGCGCAGGCTCGAAAAAGGAATTCGCATTTCCACATACCAGGCGTGTTCATCACGGGAGGTCTTTACGTCCCAGTATGAATTCCATGTATAGTTTATAGTGCTGTTACCTGGTCCTCCCCCACCCCCGGCTGCATCGTTGGAGACCGCGAAGTCAATTTTCAGTCCCGAGGGCATGGTAAAAAAGGCAAGCGCATTTTCGTTATCATTAAAAGTATCTAAGATAATGCCAAATGAGTCAGAATTATCGGAGGTTTCATCCCTCTTTTTACTGGTGGAAACCATTCTTGAAATGTCTCTGTAGTACAGTATGGCCCCTACCCAAAGATAGTTCCGGTCGTATCCCATCCTGACGTCGCTCTCTTCTGACGCCGGGTTTCCAAAGACCGGAAAATGCTGCATCAGCTCTAATTTTGGAAGAGATTGCCAAGCGCTTTCCGAAGGGATTCCGTCAAAATCAATTTCGCCCTGCAGCGGCATAATCTTTATTCCATCCTGTGCACAGGTCAGCAACGCCATTCCTGACAAAATGACCCACACAAATGCAGTTACCATTAGTTTCATAAAGTACGGTTTAGCTATAAATTAGATCAAAGGTACAGATTTTGTCCATTCAACCTGCGGGAATACCCGGCTCAGGGATTTGCTCTTTTGTAGCTGATTAGCATCCCTCCGCCACGGGTGTCGAGCGTGGATTCATAATTTGGAAGGCTCCGGATAAATTCAAGGTAAGACATTCCCCCTGAATTCCCGCCTTGTCCACGGCTTGTCCCCCTGCTGCCTGGGTTGCGTTCCGATATGTTGTGGGTAGCATAGCACCCTCCCACTTTCAGCTTGGGGTCGACATCCAGGAAATAGTTTTTATACCAGTCCTTGTCGGCATCGCTGAAAACAAAGTCGAAGGGACCCTTCAGCTCTTTGACTAACTGATGGGCATCGGCCAGCCGTGCATCGATATATTCCGACAGTCCGGCCTTACGGAAATTCTCGACAGCCGTTTTATGCCGCTGCTCATCAATTTCAATGGTGATCAGCTTTCCGCCGGTTTTACTGAGTGCCCAGGCGATATATATACCCGACAGCCCGGTGGAGGTTCCGATCTCCAGAGCCTGTTTATAGTTTCCCTTGATAACGAGGTCGTAAAGCAGTTGCCCGTCAACATGCGGCACATTCAGGTCCCACCAGCGGTTAGCCGGATCTGACAGAAACTGTTTTACCTTAGCATCAAGGTCCGGATTTTCTTTTACTGTTTGGGCAAATGTCGAGGAAAGTAATCCCGTCAGCAACAGGAAAATTCCCGCAATCCTGGTTATACCTTTTAATTTTTGCATAATCAAAGTTTTTATAATTCCTGAATACGGCACTGTCAGATGACCTTAAACACCAGGCTGAAATCCTGACAGCCAATACACTACTATGGACAATCGAACCAGCAAAAAGTTTAATCCCTGAAAGTGATAAACTTACCTGAGTGAAGTTTTGAACATAAGGATACAAAACAACCTAATGGCTATTGCTGAAAATCACCAATTATCTAGCAGAAAAACATCTGTAAAGCATCCTTCAGCAAAATGAAATACTGTGCCCGGATTAATTGATCTGATTTCTGTATTCATTGGGTGAGAAACCTGTGCTTTTCTTAAACATCCGGGTAAAGTGCTGCGGATACTTAAAACCCAATTCATAAGCAATTTCGTTTACGGTTTTACTGTTGTCGGATGTCCTGATTTTGGCAGCAGCGATGATTTTATCCTGAATATAGTCCCTGGCCGACTTTCCGGTTTCCTTCTTTATCAGGTCGCCAAAGTAGTTGGCCGACAGGCAAAGTTCCTCAGCAAAATAAGCAACGGTTGGCAAACCATTCAGTTGGGGCATATCCGATGCAAAATAGTTGTTCATCAGTTCTTCAAACTTTTCCAGAATGCCCCGGTTAACATTGTCACGGGTGATGAATTGCCGGTCGTAAAACCGGTCACAATAGTTCAGGAACAGTTCAATATTGGAAGCAATAAGTTTTTTACTGTGTTTGTCAATGTTTTGATGAAGTTCGGATTCGATTTTCGAAAAACAATCCAGTACAATCTGTCTTTCGCGCTCCGAGATATGAAGGGCTTCGTTGGCCTTGTAGCTGAAAAAATGATAGTCGTTTATGCTTTTAGCCAGCGAAGTTCCCCGAAGCAGGTCGGCATGAAAAACAAGCGCATGGCCTTTGGGCTGATAAACCTGCCCGTCGGTTTCAATTTCCAGCACCTGGCCCGGCGCCACAAATACCAGCGTGCCCTCCTGGTAGTCGTAATAATTGCGGCCATATACCAATTCGCAACCTTTAACATCCTTCAGGAAAATACAATACAAACCATAAAATACTCTGACCTTCTTCTGGCCTCCCCACGACCGGGGGTTTGCCTTCGAAAAATCAATCACGCTCACCAAAGGGTGCAGGGTTTCGTGATTGTTTAAGGCATTATACTCAGCTACCGTTTCAAACCTGAAAATCTGTTCCATCGTTATAAAAGAGATTATTTGAAACAAATTTAGTCATTCATTATTTGTTAAAATCATTCATTTGTGCCAATCCGTAAAAATGGTAGAAGATTCCGTAATCCGTATAAGAATTGCTGAATGACAAGTTCTTACCTTTGAGAAATAAAAATTAATCCAATTATAAAATGGAAAATCAAAGACTTAACAGGAACATTGCAGGGTTTATAACCTTGAAAACTGGCCTGATAAATTTCAGGGGTATTATACGTCTGTTCTTTCTCTTTATAATTCCCAATATCCTCTTTTCCTGTGCTGCCGATAATGAGAAAATTATTCAGATTGCAGATCAGGGAAGCTTTGCCGTTGGCGGCACCGTAATCACCAATCCCGGCACTTTCGACCCATATAATCAAACTCCGGAAGGACAAACCTATCATGGCGACCATGCCTATGCTTATTATCAGATTCCGGTGAATGCCCGACTGTATCCGCTGGTAATGTGGCACGGAATAGGTCAGTTCTCCAAAACATGGGAAACCACCCCCGATGGGCGCGAAGGTTTCCAGAATATCTTTTTACGCCGGCGGTTTCCGGTGTATGTAATTGACCAGCCACGCAGGGGCAATGCTGCAAGGGGCACGGTCGAAGGCACCTTTAATCCCGTTCCCGACGAGCAGGGATGGTTTGGCACTTTCCGTATCGGAATATGGCCCGATTATTTTGAGGGGGTTCAGTTCTCCAAAGACCCGGAGGCGCTTAACCAATATTTCCGCCAGATGGTTCCCAATGCGGGGCCAATCGATATTACGGTAAATGTGCATGCGGTTTCAGCACTGTTCGATAAAATCGGTGATGGAATACTTGTTTCACACTCCCATTCAGGGGGTATGGGCTGGCGTACTGCCATTAAAAACCAGAACGTAAAAGCCATTGTTTCCTATGAACCCGGTAGTGGTTTTGTATTTCCCGAAGGCGAAGTTCCGGCACCCCTGCCGAGTTCAGGAGGAACACTCGAAGCGGTTGGTATTCCAATGGCAGACTTTCAGCAACTCACAAAAATCCCCATCATAATCTATTATGGCGATTTTATCCCTGAAGAACCCATTGCCAATCCCGGTCAGGATGGCTGGCGTGTTCGGCTCGAAATGGCCAGACTGTGGCGCGATTGTGTGAATAAACATGGTGGCGATGTTACGGTGGTTCACCTGCCCGAAATTGAGGTGAAAGGCAATACCCACTTTCCGTTTTCGGACTTAAACAATGTGAAAATTGCCGATTTGATGTCGGATTGGCTAAAAGAGAAAGGATTAGACAAATGAGAAGTAATAAACTTTGCTTTATAGTGATTATGATTTCAGCTTTAAGCTTTATATCGTCAGCTCAAACTAAGCTTGAAAATCCGTTTGGGCTGGTTTATAACGATGCAATTATTGAAAATCTGCCGGGACGGGTGAATATCCATCCTGTAAGCTACCAACTGAATGGGATTGAAATTGCTGCCAATGTTTACACACCGGCCAATTATGACCCGTCAAAGAAATATCCGGCTGTAGTTGTGGCCCACCCCAACGGAGGCGTGAAAGAACAGGTGGCCGGATTATATGCTCAGCGACTCGCCGAATCAGGCTACATTGCTATTGCAGCCGATGCATCTTACCAGGGTGCAAGCGGTGGGTTTCCGCGCAATATGGACAAGCCTTTCAACCGGATTGAAGATATTCGCGGAATGGCCGATTTTATTACCCATTATGCCGGAGTTGATGCCAGCCGTATGGGGGTTTTGGGTGTTTGCGGCGGCGGTGGCTACACATTGACGGCTGCTCAAACCGATAAGCGTTTTAAAGCCGTAGCTACTTTAAGCATGTTTAATTCTGGAGTTGTTAGGCGCAATGGATATGTAAATTCCGGAGTTTCCACCATACAGGAACGGTTAAAACAGGCGACAGATGCACGTGCGCAGGAAGCCGCAGGAGGCGCGGTGCTTTATGCTGCAAATACAATAGCGACCGATGAAGAAGCAGACAAAATGCCTTTCGACCTTTACCGCGAAGGCCACTATTATTATCACAGAACCCATGCACATCCCAATTCTACCTTTCGTTACACCATGAGCAGCCTGCTCGACCTGATGGCATTTGACGCATCCGCCAACATGGATCTGATAAATCAGCCCCTGTTGATGATGGCAGGTAGCAAAGCCGATAGCTACTACATGACGGAGGATGCTTTTAAAAAAGCAACCGGAACCAACAATAAGGAACTGTTCCTTATCCCGGGAGCCACCCACATTCAAACCTATTATGTTCCTGAATATGTGGAACAGGCGATGAGCAAGCTTAATAAGTTCTTTGGAAAATATTTATAAAAGACTGAACAATGAAAACAATTATTCTCGCACTTTTCCTGATTATTTCAGGCCTTCAAAGTTCTTTTGCACAAAATCCAGGAGCAAAAAAACACTCTGCTGCTGAACAGGAAATCATTCAACTCTCAAAAGATAAATGGCAATGGATGGCCGATAAGGATGTAGAAAAGCTTGCCCCACTTTTTCATCCAAAGGCAAAATTTGTCCACATGGGCGGTACCTGGACTACAGAAAGGGAACTTGAAATCATCAAAACCGGAAGTATCTGGTATAAAAAAGCTACAGTACACGACGTTGCAGTTGAGTTTATCGGAAAGACAGCCATCGTTTGGAACCGGATTACGCTTGAAGCCATAGTCAGGGATAATGAGGCAATAAATGAATTTACCGTCACCGAAGTTTATCAGAAAGAGGGTAAAAAATGGAAAATGCTGGTATTTACATTCAGCAGTGTGAGGGATACCCATCGCATTGAACATTAAGCAACAATCTTAACAATAACGAAATGAAAACAATAATTGCAGTTTTAGCCGTTTTAATCAACCTCAGTCTGTATGCACAGCCAACGGTTGAAAATACCTCTGCTGAAGCCACTCAGAAAGTCCGCACTGCATCAGGAGTTGTACGTGGCGTTTCCGATGGCGAAGTTGACAGTTTTAAAGGGATTCCTTATGCAGCACCGCCTGTTGGGGAATATCGCTGGCGTCCGCCTCAGCCTGTTGTTCCCTGGCAGGGAGAGTTGGATGCAAGCCAGTTTGGCGCAAGTTGTGCACAGGGTGGCTGGGGCGCTGCTCCGGGTACTATTCAGGCCGGTTCGTCCGAAGATTGTTTATTTCTAAATATATGGCGGCCAGCAGGAATAAAACCGGAAGCCAAACTGCCGGTCATGGTTTGGATTCACGGAGGCGCTTTTGTGGGCGGTAACGGAAACACTTCGGGTGACCAGTTTGCCAAAAATGGGGTTATGCTGGTTTCCATCAATTACCGTTTAGGTCGCCTGGGGCATTTTGCATTTCCGGCATTGAGCAATGAACATCCCGAAGAGCCCAAAGGCAGTTATGCCTTTATGGATCAAATTGCGGCGCTTCAATGGGTAAAACTGAATATTGCCTCATTTGGAGGCGATCCGGATAATGTGACCATATTCGGCTTCTCAGCAGGTGGGGTTTCTGTTCATTCACTTTTAACCATCCCCGCCGCAAAAGGCCTTTTCCAAAAGGCAATCAGTCATTCGGGTGGTGGCCGTGATGGCGTTTTAACAGGAAGGCCTATAATTAAAGAGAATGCTGATCCGCTCTACAATGTTTCAGCAGAAACCATCGGGATAAATTTTGCCCGCAAACATGGAATAGAAGGCACCGATGCGGCTGCACTGGCCAAACTGCGTGCTTTGAGCGTAGAACAAATTGTGGATGGTGGTCAGGAAACAGACGGACAGGGTGGGCCGCGCACCTATCCGGGCCCGATTCTCGACGGCAAACTGGTGGTTGAAACGGCTGAAAGCGCTTACAATGCCGGAAGACAGGCAAGTGTTCCGCTTATGATTGGGAGTTGTAGTGCGGAAATTGGTGGTGCATTTGTCAGTACAAGCACTACCAAAGAAGAATTGTTTTCACTTTTCGGTGATCTGGAAAGCAAGGCAAAAGCGGCTTATGATCCTGATGGCAACAAAGAATTTGCTGAAGTAATCACAAAATTTAATACAGATTGGGTATGGGGCGAGCCCGCCCGGATGACAGCACGGGTTTTTGAAACCAAAGGCCAACCGGTTTTTATTTTTCAATTCGGATATGTTTCACCAGCTATGCGGGAACGGGCGAGATATGGCGCCGGTCATGGATCTGATGTTTCCTATGTTTTTAATACCCTCAATGAGCGCAGGGGAGCCGATGAAGCTTCACCCGAAGAAAAAGAGTTGGCGAAGATTATGAATGCCTACTGGGTAAATTTCGCTAAAACAGGGAACCCAAATGGCGAAGGTTTGCCGGTTTGGCCCACATATAATTCTCAAAAAGATGAGATACTTGATATTGAGTTGGATGGGAAACCAGTTGGAAAATCCGATCCCCGGAAAGCAAGGTTTGATGTAATTGAAAAGGCTTTTAAGCATAGGGAAAGGATACAATCACGTGGAATTTAAAAACTAAAAAATGGGTATAAGAAAAATATTAATAATAGTAATTGCATTAGGTTGCCTAACCTTAAAGCTTAATGCTCAGAATGAAATGGGTATTAATTACTCATTGACAGAAAAACAACAAAGTATTGTTCAGATTGCAGCTCTAACATCCAAAGGCGAACTGGAAGCGTTAAAACCAGCAATTAATAAAGGGTTGGATGCCGGATTGACCGTCAATCAGATAAAGGAAGTCCTTGTTCACCTGTACGCATATTGCGGATTTCCGCGAAGCATCAGGGGGCTGCAAACCTTTATGGAAGTGCTGGACGAACGAAAGGCAAGAGGAATAATGGATGAATTGGGGGCAGACGCAACTCTTGTTCAGGGTGACAAAAGTAGATACGAAAGGGGCAAAGAAAATCTTGAAAAACTTACCGGAATACCTCAAACGGGGCCGCAAACAGGCTATGCAGCATTTGCGCCCATAATAGAAATCTTCCTGAAAGAACACTTGTTTGCCGCCATATTTGAACGGGATGTTTTGACTTTTGCTGAAAGGCAGCTGGTAACTATTTCCGTTATCAGTACTATTGGCAAAGCCGAACCCATGCTGCGTTCCCATATGAATATCTGCCTGAATGTAGGTCATACACCGGAACAGTTACAACATTTCGTAACTATTATTAAATCGACCATAGGTAAAAAAGAAGCCAAAGCGGCTCAAAAAGTTCTCGATGAAGTTCTTAATAGCAGGAGCTAACTGACATAAATACAACACAATATGAAATTAATAAAAACAACCTTATTTGCATTGGCAATAACCGTTATACTGACCGGTTGCCATAATCATCAGCATGGGGCTGAAAGCGAACAGAAAGCAACATCCGCTTTCCCGAAAGGCGAAAAAATTACCAATGACAACTTCGCCGGAACGGCATATTTGCACATGATGGGTGCAAGCGACACCTCGCTTCATGTGAGCTTTGGGAATGTAACTTTCGAGCCAAAAGCCAGAACCAACTGGCACTCACATCCGGGAGGTCAATTGCTTTTTATTACTGAAGGCAAGGGATATTATCAGGCAAAAGGCGAACCGGCACAATTAATAAAAAAAGGCGATTATGTTGAAATTCCACGAAATGTGGTGCATTGGCATGGAGCAGCCCCCGATAGCGAATTTGCCCATATTGCCGTAAGCCTGAATACCGATGACGGTGGGGCAGTCTGGATCGGGCCGGTTACGGATGAGGAATACCATCAATCGACTAAATGATGTGTATTTAAAGCACGGTGAAATGCATAATATCTTTACCGCCTGATTATTAACTTAAAATATGTACCATAAATCAACTCTAAAACTGAAAGAATATGAAAACCAAATTGATTTTTGCAACAATAGTTTTATTGATAACTTTTACAAGCAACCTTAATGCACAGGATTGGCCACAGTTTTTAGGACCTGAAAGAAACAGCACCTCGCCGGAAACCGGCATTTTGCGTACCTGGCCCGAAATGGGTCCTGAAGTATTATGGTCGGTAAACGTAGGGATTGGCTTTGGTGGCCCGGTAGTGAAAGACGGGAAAGTCTATCTGCTGGACCGCGACGATGAAAAAGGCGACAACCTTCGATGTTTCGACCTCACCACCGGAAAGGAACTCTGGAACTTTGCCTACGATGCGCCCGGGTCGGTAATGTTCCCCGGATCGCGCAGTGTGCCTGCTACCGACGGGAAACACATTTATACCTGCGGGCCATATGGAGACCTTTATTGTATTGATGTAAACACACAAAAACCGGTTTGGAACAAAAATGTGTGGACCGATTTTGGCGGCGATCCCGGCAATGATGCGATTGATGAATCGGCAGGAGGAAGGGGTGGATTTGGTGGCCGCGGAAACTTTCCAATTTGGGCCATTTCTCAGTGTCCGCTGATTTATGGCGATTTGCTGATAATCGCCTCCATGGCTCCCGATGCCGGTGTTGTTGCCTATAATAAAATTTCAGGAGACGTGGTGTGGAAAACCCCGAATCTGGGAAATGAAACCTATGTCAGCCCAAACATGGTGAAAATTGATGGCAAGGACCATATTGTAATGGTCACTTCACAAACCAATCCGGTAGGTCGCCCCGAATTGCCAAAAACTCCGGGGAATATTACAGGAATAGAACCACTTACCGGCGAAATACTTTGGAACTTTTCTGGTTGGGAATGTCATATTTCGGTACCTCCGGCTATTGATGCCGGCAACAATAAGATTCTTGTGGTTGGAGGTTACGAATACGGAGCATTGATGATACAAGTGGAAAAGAAGGCCGATGGCACCTTTGAACCTAAAGAACTATTCAAAACGGTAGAGTACGGCGACCAGACCAAACCACCCCTGTTTCATAACGGCTACTTTTATGCCCAATACGGCACCAACAACCGGCGCGAAGGATTGGCATGTATGAACATGAACGGTGAGGTAATGTGGAAAACCCGACGTGATCCCGATTTCAACAAGGGAAGTATGATCCTGGCCGATGGTTTAATTCTGGCAACTGATGGGGCAAGGAAGCTATACCTCATTGAGCCTGACCCAACTGG
The DNA here is from genome assembly GCA_030602265.1 of Prolixibacteraceae bacterium. GTDB lineage: Bacteria > Bacteroidota > Bacteroidia > Bacteroidales > Prolixibacteraceae > UBA1413. Next base: position 32,105 of record JAUWAB010000038.1, read on the forward strand.
TTTTAAACCCCTTGCCTCATCAGAATTACTTGCCGAACAGGCAGCCGGAGAAGGAATGAGTGCAAGGTTTGGTACCATGAACTGGGCGCCCATTGCCCTTGCCGATGGTAAGTTACTGATACGCGACCAGGCCCGGATGATTTGTGTGAAAGTGGCAGAATAATTTCTGGTTATACCAGAATTTATTGTCTGTAAATTACCCTTTGGTTCAAGGTTCCATTGTAGGCTTTCTCCTGCTAAAACCTACATACATTCCCAAGAATCTGCTATTCGTCGCAAGAATTTGATTAAATCTGCTTTAGGAAATATGTTTGTCGGCCACATTGCGATTGGCCAAGGAAGCAATCCGTAACATTAAAACAATCAATTTCAAGACTGCTTAACAAAATCCGCCTGATATGAGATTAGTTTTTTCTTCACTCCTGCTGTTTTTCTTTTACACCCTTGCCACCGGCCAGGAAAACGGGAAGTCCATTCTTTTAAAATACATTAGCGACCCCATTCACCTGGATGGAGTCCTGGATGAGGAAGTTTGGAAATCAGCCAATAAAATCAACGATTTCTGGCAGTTTTTCCCTACCGATTCTGTCAAATCAATTAACCCTACCGAAGTCAGAATTTTATATGATGACCATGCCATCTATATCGGGGTGCGCGCTGAAGTAAAAACCAATAATTATGTGGTAGCTTCCCTTCGCCGAGATTTCAGCGGTACGAACAACGATAATGTGAGCTTAATGTTCGATACGTTTAAGGACGGGACCACCGCATTTCTGTTCGGCATGACACCCTACGGGGTTCAGCGTGATGCTTTCATTTCCGAAGGCGGATCGAACAGAAACGGTTTTAATACCACGTGGGACCAGAAATGGCAGGTAGAAAGTGTTATGCACGATAATCACTATATCCTGGAAGCCTCCATACCCTTCAGCTCTATCAAGTTCAGGGAGGGTGACCAGTCGTGGCGGCTCAAGGTTTACCGCTGGGATATGCAAACCAACGAGCAAAGTACCTGGGTACACGTGCCCCAAAACCAGTTACTGTCGAACCTGGCTTTTGCCGGTGAAATGATTTTTGAAAAACCTCTGGGAAAATCACGTACCCCGGTTGCGATTATTCCATACATCAATGCCCTGACCTCTAAGGATTTTATTAACGGTGACCCCGGCAATAAATTTACTTTTGGCGGCGATACAAAAGTAGCCGTCGGAAACAGCATGAACTTAGATATCACCGTTAATCCCGATTTCTCGAATGTTGAAGTGGACGATATATTTACCAACCTGACCCGTTTTGAGGTTTTTCTCCCCGAAAAGCGACAGTTTTTTATCGACAACAACGATTTGTTCGGCAACTACGGCGACATGTTCAACGCGGCAAAACCATTTTTTTCGAGACGGATAGGGCTGGCCAGGGCCAAAAACGGCAATCTTATTGAAAACCGTATCATTGGAGGTGTCCGCCTCAGCGGAAAACTGAACGAGGACTTGCGCCTGGGTTTTCTGAATATCCAGACTGCCGAAGACCTGATCAATGAGATCGCTTCAAACAACAACACCATGTTGTCGGTTCAGAAAAAGGTTTTCACCAGATCTAACCTCGGTTTTTTCGCCATTAACCGGGAAACCTTTCAGGATTATGAATTTTTGCCTCCTTCCCGTGAATATAACCGGGTATTGGGCCTGGAATATAACCTGGCATCGGCCGATAACAGCTGGACTGGCAAGTTTTACCTGCATAAATCAATACAACCCGACGATAAGAAAGGCAACCTTTCATCGCAGGCTACTGTAACCTATAACACCCGCAAATTTTCGGCAACTGCCGACATTATGCATGTGGATGACGGATTCAGGGCCGACCTTGGATTTGTGCCGCGTACTGGCATTCTGAAGAACGGCAATATGTACAGCTACAAAATATATCCTTCAGGCGGGAAAATAAGCCAGCATGGCCCGGGTGCCATGTTATTGTATTACTGGCGCCCCGATATGGATCTTAAGAAAACAGACCATACCAATATGCTTTTTTACACCATAAACTTCACCGATCAATCCGTCCTGCGGCTGGATTTACAAAACCAATACGTTTTTCTTACCCGAGGGTTTGACCCAACCCGTTCGGGGGGAGTTCCCCTTCCGGGAAATCAGGATTACTCATTTTACCAGTATAACCTGACCTACCAGTCGAACCCGGCAAAAGTACTATCTGTTGAAGCTTTGTCGTCAGGTGGCCAATTCTATAACGGAAATAACTTTTCGGCCTCCGGTATTTTGACATACAGGATCCAGCCATGGGTATCCCTCAGCCTGAATACCCGTTATGATGCCATCCGGCTGCCTGCTCCACATTCCAATGCCGACTTCTGGCTGATTACCCCCAAAATGGATGTTACTTTCAGCAAGTCGCTGTTTTGGTCAACATTGGTACAATACAGCAACCAACGCGACAACCTGGGTATCAATTCACGACTGCAATGGAGATATGCACCGCTTTCCGATTTGTACATAGTGTACAACGACAACTATTTCACAAAGGATTTTGGTCCGAAGTTCAGGTCAATAAACCTGAAACTAAGCTATTGGCTGAATTTGTAACTTCAGGGTGATTTTTGTGTAACCCGGACTCCCCTACTGATGTATAGCATTCATGAAGAAAGGTTTATGGGCAGTTTAATTTGATTGTACAAATAGGGAACGCAGCCTGAGGAAATGCCACCATGTGATTTTTGCCCAAAACGGCATTCAAGGCAAAAGTCACCTGTTAATGCAGGATGTAAACCACCTGCAAGTTACGACGTAACTTCCTCAAAATGAACCGACGCCCACTCGATCATAGGTTGCAGGGCAGGGATCAGGCTCTTCCCTGTCCGGCTAAGTGAATACTCCACCCGGGGAGGAATTTCCGGATAAGCTTTTCTGATGATCAAATGGTCCTCCTCCAGCCGCTTTAAAGTTCCCGACAACATTTTCTGCGAAATATCGGGTATTGAGGACATCAGTTCCTTGTATCGCAACTTTTCTTTTCCATGCAGGTTCAGTAAAATCAACAGCGACCATTTATCGCTGAAACGACTTAATACATTCCGGATCGGGCAGGTCGGATATCGCAAATCAGGCTCTCTCATTGTTCTATTTTTTATTGTTTCCAAAATTACAAAAATCCCTTAAAGAGAGTTACAATCTAAACAAAACTTTACATTCTATGATAAAGTGAATATTTCTTAAAATTTTATTTGAACGCAAATAGCTGATAATCTGCAATTCTAACCTTAATGGTGCGTAACATACCGGTTTGCAAAACAATTCTGAACGCCATAATTTCGTACAGTTAAATCACTAAAAAAGGAAAAAAATGAAAAAGCTTACCGTAAAAAATTACCATTCAATGGAAGGCCAGCTAATGGGCGAAGGTGGAAACCAATTTACAGTGAAACCAGTAATTCCTGCAGAAGAAGTTGGAAAATGCAGTGTGAATTTTGTTGAACTGCTGCCTGGAAATTATGCTTATGGTTACCATTACCACGAAGCAAACGAAGAGGTTTTTTATATCATCAGCGGTACCGGAATCGTTCGCACCCAAGGAGGGGAAATTATCGTTAAAACGGGTGACGCCATCACTTTCCCAGCTGGACCTGAAGGAGCGCACGTTATCAGAAACGGATCGGAGACGGAAAAACTTGTATACATCGATTTTGGTGCAGTAACTGTTCCGGAAATTGTCCATTTACCCGATTTTGGCAAAATAATGGTGATTGGACAGACAGGAATGGGGATTTATGATGAAAAATAGAATCAGCTTTTTAAAATGGAATTATATGAGAAAAGAAATGCTTTTTTATCTGGTATTATCACTGTTTTTTGCGGGTTGCAATTCCCAAAAAACTAAAAATTCTGAAGAGGCTCAAGCCGATACCCGGGCTGTAAAACTAGTGCTGGAGAATTATAAAATTTCTATTAACCAGGCAGATACTGCATTTGCTGGCACCTTCTGGCTAACCACTTCACAGTCACATTTTATTCATCCAAGGGGGCATGAAAAAGGATGGGAAGAAATTAAGTCGGGGATTTATGAGATGTTTGGAAGCAGGTTTGAAACCCGCGATTTAAAGAGCTATGACGAAACTATACAGGTTTTTGGCGATATGGCGGTGGTGGTGTTCTATTGGATATTCGATGCCACATTTGCCGGTGAAAATCCAACTCCCATGCAAACAAGGGGAAGAGAAACAATGGTTTTGAAGAAATTCGGAAAATCCTGGAAAATTGTTCATATACATTATTCAGGTATGCCTGTTACTGGGGCAAGAGAAGGATTTTAACAAACACTATAAATTAATATAACTTAATTTTAAAATATTACCAATGAAAAGAGTATTTGCATTCATTATTATGCTGTTTGCTTTGAATATAACAGAAGTCAATGCCCAAAAAAAAGTGGTAGTCCTCGACATTTCGTGCGAAGCTAAGGAGGAATATTTAAAAGTAAGTCCCGATATTTTTAACAACTACCGCGAAATTATTGAGGATCAATTTGGGGCTAATCTGATAATCAATGAAGAAACGCAGGTTGACAGCAGCTTGCTGAAAAACACCGACCTATTGATAATATTATCCACCTTATCGGGAACAACAGTTAAAAAGACCCGGTCGGAAAGTGAGATTAATTCTATCATCAATTTCGTAAAAAAAGGGGGCCGGCTCATCCTTTTTACCGATGAAAACAGGCGGGTGAATATGGAGGCTTTTGGCGCAAACCAACTTGTCGGTCCTTTCGGGATGGCCTTTGGCGACGACCTTCCTATGCAGCGAAACGTGGGCGCCATCAGTTTTCCCGGGGAGTTTATTCAGGGCCGATATGAGTTGCCTTACAGCGGCAGCCGCGAGTTAAAGGGCGGTATCCCAATAAGTGTAATGAATGCTGAAGGTGGACATTTACATGGCGCTTATATTAAAACCGGTAATGGCGGAAAACTGGTTGCATTCGGTGAAACCATGGTTGGCCTTTTTATCGGCGGGGTGGAGGCCAAAATGCCCGACGGATCTGCCCTGGTCTGGAAAGGCAAGGATAATTACCCGTTTATGAAAGAGCTTATCGGCTGGATGCTCAAAGACTGAAGATGGGTGCTACATCCCATTTTCATTAGGCTTGGCTATGGTAATTACACGTTAAACGTAAAAGTGAATGATGAAAGAATGGAAAACTCGCTACGGGTTAGCAATGGTCAGGTTGAGGTAATTAATCAGCGTAAAGAAATTGAGCCCTTTTTCGCACTGAAAGGAGACCGTCTCGAACTGTCGTGGTTAAATTTCGCTAATGAAGACGCCAAACTCCTCATTTATAGCAACAATAGCCTTAAGAAAGATCAGGTTTTGGAAGTGACCAACACGAAAATACTTCCGTAGATTTTAATTTTGATGGCCATTTCCTCTTTGGGGAATGGTTTTTTTATGAACAATTAATTGATCATCGTTGCAAAAAAACTGAATTTTACGGTAATAATATGGCATCAACTTTTAGAAAATCCTGGAGGGGAGAACAATGGCTTAACTCCCTGAAAAACATAGATTACAGCAACCGGGGAATGTTGGGCAGTCTGAAGGAGTTTAACGATACATATGCTTCTCCGATAGAACAGCTCAACGACCATGAAACTGCTGAAAAACTGAAGAAAGTAACAAGCCCGTTTCTTATGCGAAGGCTAAAGTCGGATAAAACGATCATTTCTGACCTTCCGGATAAAATGGAAATAGACAGCTTTGCCCATCTTACCCGCGAACAGGCCGGACTTTATGAGACCACCCTTAAGAAAGCCATGGAAGAGATTGAAGGGATTAAGCACTCCGATCAGAAATCACTTTTTGTCAGGCAAGGACTGGTGCTGCAAATGATCCTGGCATTGAAACAAATCTGTAATCACCCTGCCCAGTTCTTGAAAAACGGACATCTGGATGCAGCGCACAGCGGCAAGCTCGATTTATTGTTTAACAAACTGGATAGCATTATCGAAAGCAATGAAAAAGTGCTGATTTTCTCCCAATTTGCCGAAATGGGCAATTTGCTGCGCCATTTTATTACTGAACGCTACCGGGAGGAACCACTCAATTATCATGGGGGATGTACGCTTAACCAATGCAAGGAGGTGGTGGATCGCTTCATGACCAACCATGCAGATAAAGTATTTGTACTGTCGCTCAAAGCAGCAGGGACCGGGCTTAACCTGACAGCGGCCAGCCATGTGATTCATTACAACCTCTGGTGGAACCCTGCCGTGGAATCACATGCAACGGACCGTGCTTACCGGATCGGAAAAAAGAACAAAGTCATGGTTCACCGGTTTATCACCAAAAATACTCTAGAGGAAAAAATCAATGTTATGATTCAACAGAAGAAAAATCTAACTAAAATGTCAGTGGCCACCAGCGAAAACTGGATCGGAAACCTGAGTAATAAGGAACTCAGGGATATCTTTAGTTTATAGGTAACAACAAAGCGCGGATAACAATAACTCATCACTTAATTGGGAATTAAGAAGACGAAATTCCCGGGAAATGTTGATGCAGAGCTTAAACAAGAACAAGTCGGGCTCCTTTTAAAACCTTTACTTGTTGACCGGTATTTGAATCGTCCCTCGCGATTGTGTATTGTATTGAGCACATATAAAAGCCAACAGCTAAGCATACTCAAATGTCAAACATTCAACAATTAAACCCATCACTTGTTATATCAGAAAACGATCCCGGTCACTGCAATCTGCAGACTTAGGGAAAGCCGTTACAACGTAAACTGAGATGTATCAACCATTTTAATGAAAATAGTATGCCAGCAAAGGGACAAAT